>JAHFNS010000021.1 GCA_023267215.1 Candidatus Nomurabacteria bacterium
TCCGGAATACGCTAAGGGCGACAGGATTAGTTCTGCATAACGTTCCGTGCTGTTCGCCCTCCACGAGATCGACTTTCATGCAATTTGATTTAAATCAATAAATTCGTGAAATATTTTTACGAGTATGTAGAAAGCAATATTTTCAATCATGAAATACGCAATTTGATGAAACGTATGTAATCAAATAAAATACCGAAGAGTATCAGTTTAGAGACGGTTAAATCATACTGATATTGGCGAAGAAGGTTTGTGCAGAAGCTTGCAGTCCTCGAACGTGCCACTGAACTCACATTGACCACATTTGGCCTCATCAAGGCCTTCAGATGCAAGACAGTCCACCACCGTGTCGCAAACCTGGTATCCTTCAATGCATTTCTCAAAGGTCCCGTTTGCATGTCTGCATTCGAATTGGTCTGGTCCAGTGCATAGCTGACTGGTAACGAATCCTAACATTATATTAATTCATTTAAATGTAAGTGCATTTGAATAACCAGCTGATAATCAAAATTATATAAAACGTATTGATCAGCACCAAAATAGTTTATAAATATTTAGTTTCAAATTACATTTGAATGGGAATAAAATGTCGTATTTAAATTTCCTTACCTATTGTGCACAAAATCAAAATCAAATTTAAAACTAGATGCTGGGATATCATTGTGGATCGGAAAGATTTATCATTGCAGAGTATATGGCTTTAGAATGTAATTTTTAAATTTGCAGATATAATATAACTGTCAAATTGAGACTTTACATTTATATACGAGTACTAATGGGTCCAGTGAAGAATAAAGATGATAAATAAATATTTAGTTATGATATACCTAATGATTATTTGTATCTATTGTATCGTATTATTATTATTATGCTTATATTATAAGCGCATTATTAAGAGATATTTTATATAAAAACTTTTATCTAAAGGTCGTCTGCTTAGGCGGGTTGTGAAAATTGCTTAGGAAAATCATTAAAGATGTCAGTCGGAGCCACTTTAAAAAATGTTCCCCGTAACCTTGCGTTTATAACAAAATTCCGTTACTTTTCAATTTCATGGGGGAACCTTTCTCTGGGTTCCCGGGTGGCACCCAAATGGTCGTTTATCTAGATGATGCATTGATAGTAATTTGTTTAAACTATAGCTGTTGCACTTTACAAAACTATGAGACAAAATATGGTTAAAAATTGCTGAAATAGTTAGCTTTTCTAAACTAAAGCTTAGGCTTCATACAGTAAATACTCAATGCGCAACATTTTTTCTTAAGTACGTGGGTCATCCAAAAAGTATCCGGATTCTTAAAAATTTTTGCTCTTCCGACAATCAGTTCTTTTTGAAATTTTGGCTCCCGCCGTTTTCGACTATGAGGATTCTAAATCCGAAAGTTGGCACAGCGCCAAGAAAATTCGAGAAGTCTTTTTGGACTACAAATCGCCCCCGCCACTTGTTTTTGTACAAAAATATTGTGATTTCATTTCGCGGAGCTTTTGTACAAATACAAAATTATTCAAACACTGTTAAGCGCGAGAATTTTTTGAAAAATTTTGCTTGAAAAATCCCGTTTTTACTTAATATGCATTGAAATTTTGTACGCTTCACAAACAAATGCTCTGCAATCAAATTTTGTAAAGCTCAGTTAAGTACCGCAAATTTTATTAACTTTGAACTTGCGCGATGTTGTTCTAATAGACGAAAGAATAAAAGATATAAGCAACGACGACAATTGACGAAGAATATATTATTGATTTGAACATTAACACAAAAACACATTTTTCAAATACTACAAAACAAATTTCTATAATCATATTAAACAAGGCGCTCGCGAGTTTGAAAAATACAAATTAAAACAATTCAATTTAAATGTTTTTCATTTTACACGAAACTAATCCTGAAACTTTGTGTATGACCCACGTATAATTATTAAGTTGCTATACGTGGGTCATCCAAAAAGTATCCGGATTCTTAAAAATTTTTGCTCTTCCGACAATCAGTTCTTTTTGAAATTTTGGCTCCCGCCGTTTTCGACTAT
>JAHFNS010000007.1 GCA_023267215.1 Candidatus Nomurabacteria bacterium
TAAGATTACATGCTATCTTGCCTATCTGAGCATCTGATAAGCCTTTAGTTTTCCATGATTGAGATTTGGCTTCTTTATCTTCATGTTCTGATTTTTCTATAGGCTTTTTCTTTTGCTTAAATGTGAATGTGAAGCCTGTAATTGTTCTTCCTTGTTTATGTTGGTTATATTCAACAATAATGTCGGTATGTTCATTAATTTGCTTAATAGCAATATCTAAAACAAACTCTTTAAATTGCCCCATACGCTTATACTCATTATTCAAAAGCCCCATTTTTTTACGAAATTCTTCTAATTTAATCATTGGCATTTTTCCTATGCTACGCCATGCAACTAGTAATTCATATAAGCGTATGGCATAAATGCTAGTTAACTTACTCACTTGTTCCAATGCATAGCTAGTAAAATGTTTCTCAAGATTAGTAATAAGAGGTATAACATCTGATGAGAATTTAATTCGTACAATTGCTTCATTTTCAACATATGATACTCTTTGTACCCAACGACTGGTTACATTTTCAACATTTCCTTTTGGTGTCAATTTTTGATAACTAAATTTACGTTCAAACAAGTTTTTGCAAGCATCTCTTAAGGCTTGATATGCTGTATTTCTATGGACATTGAAATGATTAATATAGCTATCAACATGAATAGTTAAATCATTATCAGTAGAAGTATTATTTTCTCTTGCTTCAATTATGGCAAGAAGTATCAATCTTTGTTCTACAAGGTCTAAATTATAGCTAGCATTAATCAGAGAATTATCTTTAACTATTAAGTCTTTTTTCATATATTGAATTTTGTATATATTTATTATATAAGTACAGTGTATTTTATTAACTGTACTTATGCAAGGTAAACCTGTACTTATTGCAAGGTAAACCTGTACTTATTGCAAGGTAAACCTGTACTTATTGCAAGGTAAACCTAGTTTTATCTATCTCAAAACCCGCATGAATAAAGGATGTACGAGCGCCTAAAACTCTAAAATATTAAAAATATAAAAATAAGAAAAAAATCTTTTTTTAGTAAAAATATTAAGACAAATAAAAAATCAAAGAGTACTCACTACGGAATTTATGGCTGTGCCAAAATTCCCCGTTCGTACCCTGAATATAAAATTATAGAAAATAGTAAAAATCTCTATTTGCTATTACGAAAAAAAAGTATTAATATAAAAAGCATTTTTATAATGAAAAATTGGAGATAATAATGCCATCGCAACCATCATATCAATGTAAGGTTATACTTGGAGTTACTAAAATTCCCGGAACCGAAGGTGAAAAAGAATTTGGAAACGGAACAACCGATAATAAATCTCAATGCAAAAATGTTTATGTTAATGCGTCTCAAGGTGTTAAACTAGGTTATTGTGATGTGCATTATGAAGAATATAAAAAAGAGGCTTTTTGAAAAACACTTTAAATCAATTTTAAGTTCATAAGGTAGGTATACTCAATTTAAATTCATACATGGGGCTAAAAAGCACCTTTAAACGGTATTTAAACTTTTTGCAAACGGATTTCTGAGGATGTAATAATAAATTTATTAGGATAATCAGTGCAATCTTCCTCCAAGACAGGTAATTCTACAGAATCTTACTTTATTTCCTTCACAAGGATATTCTATTGGATGATGAGTAAATAACAAGTCATCATGATTAGTACAATATAACATAATATTTTCCCTTCTTATATCTTTCTAGTAAAATTTTTGTATGCTTTAGCATCTATTTTTTTGTTGTTTTTTAAAGAGTTTTTCAAAATCAGAGAAAGTAGACTATTAAGGAAAAGAAAATATTGGTTTAAAGGGGCTAAAAAGCCCCTTGGTTGAATTTAAATTGAATGGAATATACCCCCTTACCCTAGTTCATTTTTTGTTTTTACTAGGGCTTAAAATTGATTTAGATAAGTTATTTAAAAAGTTTATCTATTATATCATTTACATCTTTTAAAGATGGTCGATCATTAAATATTCCTAAGCTACCTACACCGTTATTGTTAAATGCAAAATAATGACCACAAGTACCTTGATAACTCTTTAAATTAGAATTTTCTATTATTTGTTCGCCATTTACTTTAACCATATTTTTGCAAGGTGAACAGTATAGTTTAGTAGGATTTTTTAAAAGTTCTCTTTTGGTTTTGGGCATAATTAATTCCAAGTTAAAAAAATTGATTATTCTTTTTTTTTCCGTAAAAGGCAATACAGAATTATAATATTTTTTAGATGTTTTTTCTTGAGTACGAACGGGGAATTTTGGCACAGCCATAAATTCCGTAGTGAGTACTCTTTGACTTTTTCTTCTTCAAATCTTTTTTTTCCAAAATCGCTTTTTTTTTGCTTTTTCTCTTATTTTTATATTTTTAGTTTTTAGTTTTTAGCCTATTCTACATCTTTTATTCATGCGGGTTTTGAGATAAATATAACAACGTTTACCTTGCAATATAACAACGTTTACCTTGCAATATAACAACGTTTACCTTGCAATATAACAACGTTTACCTTGCGTATAGCAACAAAAATATGATAATGTTGTTATAACAACATAAATTTTATTGTTATTAATATGAAAGAAGTTGTACCAAAAATACGAAAAGATAATGTATTAGTTGAAGCTAGTTATAGGTTAGAATTGTGTGAACACCGTTTAATCTTATTATCAATTGTTGAGGCTCGAAAAAGTGGTAAGGGGATAACACCAAGCGACCATTTAGAAGTTTATGCATATGACTATGCTCAGCAATTTAATGTGCATAGAAATACTGCCTATCAAGCATTACAAGATGCATGTAAAAATTTATTTGAACGAAAATTTAGTACATGTTTTGTTAATAATAAAGGGAAAATTGAACATATTTTTAGTCGCTGGGTTAGTGAAGTGCGTTATGTTCCTGATGATGGTTGTGTAAAATTAATCTTTGCCCCTGCAGTTATTCCATTAATTACAGAGCTTGAAAGTAAATATACTGAATATGAATTACAACAAATTGCAAACTTACATAGTGCTTATGCTAATCGTTTATATGAAATTTTAATGCAATGGCGTTCTACTGGTAAGCTAATGATGATTAGTATAGATGATTTAAAAAGTCGTTTAGGTTTAGAACCAAACGAATATAAAACGATGGAAGCCTTTAAAAGACGTATTTTAGACCTGGCCATTACGCAAATAAATGAGCATACAGACATAATATTAAGTTATGAACAACATAAAAAAGGGCGTTCTATCGTAGCGTTTACTTTTACATTTAAGCAAAAGAAAATGTCTGTAGAGGATAAAAAAGATAAGGAAGCCAAGTATTCATCATGGAAAAGCAAGGGCTTATCAGAAGCACAAATAGCTAAAATAGCATGTAATCTTAAGGCATTTGTTGATGCCAACACAGCTCAAATAGCAAAAAATGACCATAGAGATTATGCATCAATATTCAATAGTTGGAAAATTTTACTTAAAGATCCAAATAATGTAAATACTTTTAATAAAATTAAAGAACTATTAGAAAAATAGAACGCAATGTAATTTAAATACCGTTTAAAGGTGCTTTTTAGCCTTATGGCTGAATTTAAATCAACAATACATCTAAATATCCATTATAATTTTTTATAATGCCTTAAAATCGATTTTAAGAATTTTTACTCTTCAAATTCTTCAAAATGTTTTTCCATTTTATGATTTTGAACTGTAATATTTTTATTTTTGACGATAGATTTTAAAAATTCAGGTGCAAAATCTGCCCCATTATCCCAATTTAAAGTATGACCTTCTAGTTTAAAACTTTTAAAATAATCTATGTCTTTTAAAGGTTCAAATATTTCGCCATCTAATTCATTTTTTAAATCTATGATACCTTTTGTTTTATCATTAAATTCTAACCATACTCGATATGAATTAACGTACTTTGCTTCAATTACATGTAAAAACATTTTTTACTCCAATGGTTGTATTTTTGATAAAGGTTTTTTATTTGTAGCTAATTCCCAATTATTTGATAATTCATCTTTATGTATTAAATACCATTCTAGTACAGATGATAAAGCTCTTCTAGGAAACTTACCCGTAACTACTCCTGTTTCTATTTCAACAGTAATTTCATATTCCCCATATTCTGCGTGAAAATGTGATGGCATATGGTCTTTTATATACATTCTTATAATAATTCCTAAAAAACGGCTAATCTCTGGCATTTTCATTTCCTTCATCTTTTTCAAATTTATATTGTTCTGCAGATTTTTTATAATACTTTTTTACAAATGCTCATCTATTTTCGGATAATTTTATTATTTTATCCATTATTTGTTTTACATGTTTTTTTGTGATTTTTCAAATGAAATAGAGACTTTGACTATAATTGACAAAATATCTAAAAATTCTTAATATGTTTTATGTTATTTTTCTGATATAAAAATGATAAATTATGCTATTTTAAGAACTGCTAAATTAAAACAAATGAGCAACATTTCGGGTTCTGCACGTCATAATTTTAGAGAAAAAGAAACTTTAAATGCAGATAGTAATCTGACTAAAAATAATTCTACAAATGGTTGTCAATCATCAAAAGAGTTGCTTAAAGAAGCTAAAAAAAGATTAGAAACAGTTCCAACCATAAGAAAAAATGCAGTACTAGCAATAGAATATTTTATAGGTGCAAGTCCTGAATTCTTTCAAAATTCAACAAAAGAACAAATTGAAAATTACTTTGATAAAGCAGAAGATTGGTTAAAAAATAAACATGGTTTCGAAAATGTTTTAGCAGTTACACGTCAATACGATGAAACTAGCCCGCATATTTGTGCTTATGTTATTCCGATTGATAAAAAAGGACGGTTAAACTGTTCTGAATTTTTAGATGGCAGAGAAAAATTATCTCAATTACAAACAGAATTTGCAGAAACTTGCGGGAACCCCTTTGGTTTAGAACGAGGAATTGAAGGAAGCAAAGCTAAGCATATAACAATTAAAGAATATTATTCAAGAATTCAACAGCCAGTGCCTGAAATTACTACCTATATTCCTTATGTTGCTGAGCCTACAAAAAAACAAATTATAGTTCAAACTTTTGGTTTTGAAACAGAATATACACGTCAAAAAAAGATACAACAAGATTTACACCATAAAAAAGAACAAGAAAAAATATCTCAACAAAAATCTATAGAAGCGAAAGCCAAACAATATGACTTAGAAGCCTCAAAAAATCGCCTTAGAGAGCAAAAGTTAGTTGAGATGAGGGAAACCTCTATCCAATTGCGAGAAATTCCATTAGAGAGGGTTTTAGAGCGATTAGAGTGTGTCAAAGATAAAAAGGATAAAAAAAATTGGAAAACACCTGCAGGACGTATTACGGTTACTGATAATAAATTTTATGCTCATGATTTAGCTAAAGGTGGAATTGGAGCAATTGATTTAGTTATTATGATTGAGCAATCTGATTATAAAAATTCTGTAAATTGGTTATCTAATGAATTTGGAACTGGGGCAGTTCTTTCTGAAACTCTTGCAAATCTTAAACCAAAAATTGAAACAATCGCTACTTCTGTACATAAATCTTTTACTATGCCTAAATTTGAAGAACAGAACTGGCAACATGTTAAAGAATATTTAACTAAAACTAGAGGTTTATCAGAGAATATAGTTAATGAAATGTACAGCTCGAAAAAACTTTATGCAGATCAGTATAAAAATGCTGTTTTTGTTTTAGAAAATAAGCAGGGTGTAGTTTTAAGAGGCACTACTGATAAATCTTTTCATGGTGTCAGAGGTAAAAAATTAGCTTTTGAAATTGAAAGTAAAAACCAAGATAAACAAGTAGCTTTTGTTGAGTCTGCTATTGATGCAATGAGTTTAAGAGATTTAAATTTTAATGGAAAAATCATTTCTACTTCTGGAAATTCAAATTTTCAGATTATGGAATTAGCTACAAATTTTAAAGATAAAGGTTTTAAAATTATTGCTGCTTATGATAATGATAAAGCAGGCGATAATATGAGCAGAAATTTAGGTTATTCTGCTGAAAGAATGAAACCTAAAACTAAAGATTGGAATGATGATTTACTTATGCAAAAAATGAATTATCCACAACAACAACAATTTTTGAAAAATCTTGAAAGTAAAAAATTAGAAAAGAATAAGTCTATGGATTTTGGTTTAGGTAGTTAGATTTTTCACTTTTTTTTAATGTATATATAAAAAAATTGGAATGATACAATAATAATATTATGCACTTAAGAAAAACTATGAAAAACACATCAAAATACTCAAAATTTGCACGAAACGCATCTCATTTCTGCGGTAGACCAAGAGTATTTAATGCTGCTGTTGGAGTTATTGCTTTATGGATAATCACTGGACCGATTTTCCATTTCAGTGATACATGGCAATTAGTAATCAATACAGGCACAACAATTATAACTTTTCTTATGGTTTTTCTCATACAAAATACTCAAAATCGAGATACAAATGCTATTCAGGTAAAACTTGATGAACTTATACGTGTTACCGATGGTGCTCACAATGCACTACTTGATCTTGAAGAATTGAAAGATGAAACTCTTGAAGAATTTAGAATCAAATACCAAATACTTGCTGACTTAGCTAGAAAAGAACTAGACCTCGGTCACAAGGATACTGGAACACCAGAGGTGTAGCATTTATATGATGATTTCGATGACATTATTATATCCAATTTTTCATTATAAAAACTCATAAAATCAATTCTAAGCCCTAGTAAAAGTATAAGCTAGGGGTTTTTAGTTAAAGATAATTTAAACTCACCTACAAGGCTAAAAAGCACCTTTAAACAGTATTTAAATTGTAATACTTACTATCGCTCTAAGAATTCTTTAACTTTATTGAAAGTATTTAAAATATTAGGGTCTTTAAGTAAAAGTTTCCAGTCATTAAATATTTCTGCATAATCCCTATGGTCGTTTTTTGCTATTTTCCCACTATTAGCATCAACAAATGCTTTAAGATTACATGCTATCTTGCCTATCTGAGCATCTGATAAGCCTTTAGTTTTCCATGATTGAGATTTGGCTTCTTTATCTTCATGTTCTGATTTTTCTATAGGCTTTTTCTTTTGCTTAA
>JAHFNS010000008.1 GCA_023267215.1 Candidatus Nomurabacteria bacterium
CCTCGACTAACAGGAGGGCCATAGGCATAGGACTTGAAGTTTGGACAATGATTGTAGTCTAGACCTAGACTCTTAGGAGTATAAGTTTAGAACTTGATATTTAGACTACAAATTTAAGTAGTTCTTGGCTCAGGACCGGACTCAATCCACTTTACACCTAACACTTGATCTCTAAACAATGAATTGAAGTTGTTTTGGCTAAGGATTCAAGGTGATTTAGGCATTAGAGTTTAAGAAACACTACGCTTGATGAGATGATAAGTGGACTTACATATCAATAATCAAAATTGGTTTAGGGACTCATGTCTCATATCTATGTTGGTCTGGCATTCCATAACATCCGGATATTTGGAGAATCAAATTATATAAATAATTTATTTCATAGATTCAATTTGGTCATTACATTATCTCTATGTCATGTAATATTTGTTTTTTTTTGCATAATTGCAATGAAGTCGAAAGAGTCGAGTAATATAATTCAGATTCTAATAAATTATAACCATGCAGCGCAATGAATGTAATGTGATTTATACAAAGTCAATTGTAGAAATATTAAATAAAATGATTTAAATAAAACATCAAAATTTCTAAATTTTTCTATTTGTGTCATTCCAAGTTGGAGTCCTTGGTCTTCCACGTCTTTTCTTTCAATACTGGTTACATCGGCTTTGAGTCCTCTTCAGTCTCATTCTCTTTATCGATTTTACTTTCTTCATCTTGAATCTTTAGCAGTTTAGACGGTGACGTCTCACTTGCAAGTTCTATACTAAATATTCAAATTATAGTATATTTGATGATGGTATTTAATGTTCATATGGTCGCACCTTCTTCATCTTCATTTTCAAGTTTTTGCAAGTATCGTCGCATTCTCTTAATTGTTGCTTTCCTAACTTCTTTGGAATACCCACCAGTATCTCGTAGGGCATCGATTAGATTTCCAGGCTCAACCTCGTTTTTACAGTACCATGCGTGTTGTTCAAGTGACCTCTGCTCCGTAAAATGTTTGAGGCACCTTGTGCAAAAATGCTTTTTCAGTGATTTACTATAAGGATTGTAGTAAGATAATTAGTAAAATATGACAAACTCAAATAATACAATAGTATTACTTGGTAGTATCGCAAAATAGACGGGAAAAATGCTTGATCCAAGCATAACGTCCATCCCAAAATAATAGATTGATTTCCATATTGAATGACTTTTTAGAAATATACATTGCAAATCGCTTATAGCCTAAAGCGTCCTCAAAAGAAAATAAATTGATTCTTAATCGAAGTCGCTCCTCTAATGTAAGAATATCATTCGGCAAAACTGGATATTTGATCGAGTTGAGGCTATGTTGGTGAAATCGTGATTCCTTTGCTGGTTGCCCACGGTGAAAGCTCCAATCAGTTGGGTGATGAGCAAAGATGATTGCATGTCCAAAGCTTTTTAAATCTCGATTTCTTGGGTTCAAGACTGAACGAGTTGAGGTAATGAATGATGGTAAAAGTCGATAATCCGATTCACTGCCTTGCGCCATGTGAAATTATTTTGATAAGAGAAATTTATTATTGAGTTTAATTTTTTAGTTCCAATAAAAATTTGAATAATTATTGTTCAAATTTAAGTTATAATAGTGACTGTTAAATGATATAAGCATTAGGAGAGCACTTAACAGGCAACGTGTTTTTACTGCCACGCACCTGGTAACCGAGACTCTATACCGCCACGTCACCAGTTGACCGTGCCACCGTGCATTTTTGCCGCCACGTCACCATGCACTTGACGATCCTCACCAGTGAACTTCCATACGACCACCCACCTCGAACACCATCCAACCATACTTTCGTACACTTTCGTACCTGGCACACGAAACACATGCCACTCCATACCACCATGCCTCTGTACACCCAAGCACGTGGCATATCTCATCAGTGTAGTTCCATACGACAACCCACCTGGAACACCCATGCACCTGTCACACCATACAAACACATATGGCACTTCATGACAGCATGTCACCGTGCCACCTGCCACCACCGTGCCGCCATCGTACCGCCATGCCACCGCACACCTGTCACACAAAGTTACCATATCTCAGTTCGCTCACAAAATTTTACCATATTGTTTGTTGCTAAAAATATCCATGACTAATTTCATGGGTTTTCCGAAATGTCATTTCACAATAATGCGCAATTCTAAAGTCGAATAAAAAATAATTCATTATAAAGAGGAGTAAGTGAGCGCGGGAATAGTCTGATTTTTCATGTTCTTGTGGATATGTGCATCACAATGTCAAATTTATGAATTGTATGAGTACACAACATTTTTTGATTTTAGGATTCTCAATATTTTTAGTTAAGGGTCTATCGGATGTAGGAATACTGGATGAGTCTAAGTCCATAACAATCAACCATTCACCAGGTTTTACTCGAAAATACCATAGTCTGGATAGTGAAATATTTTAAAAAATGTAGAATTTTATTAAAATGGATTGAGTTAAAATTAATAAAGTTAGAATGGATTGTTACGCAAGTGAAACTCTAAGTACAGTCAAAGTCTTTATGGTGATGAATTATCGGCTTGAGATGCACTCACTTAAGTCATCGTCCAAAAAGTGTCTGGTATATCTATAAAAAACAGGTTTAAGGTCTCCAGGAGTCCATTTGTTCAGCTCATGGCCTCAGTCGTCTAGAAGCCTGGGTCTTGCAGATGTCATATAAAGTGTTTTCATTAAAATTACTTATCTTCATGTCTGTCACAATCCGACAGGTCACGCTCGTTATGTAGTCTGTGAACAGGTATTCTAATAAATGGAAAGTAGGTAGTGTCAAATACATAAAATTAAATGATGAGTCGGGTATAGGCTGGACATAAGAAATTTTACCTAGTTGTCCAACTAGAGAGGATATAGGGATCTTCTGAAGTGTCACCTAGTGAATGCTTTGGATTAAAATGCAGGTCTCTCACCTGATCTAATGAGCTCAAAGGTGCAGCATCCAAATGATCTAAGAAGTCACCTGGTGATTAATTGAAAATAAAATTAATGAGTTGTCGCATTCGATGATTACATGATATATTTGTCCTGAGCCACAACTTCGTGATTAAGATAGTAATACATTAGTTTGTGTGGGGGAAGGTTATGAGCGGAGTATGGACCTTTGCGAGGAGTAATCAGCAAGATGTAGGAAGTAAGCAAGGTAGTGTAGAGATGGGTGTGGAGGTATCTTATAGTTATAGTGATAAAACTTATTCGAGTGTTTGAGTCTCATCTAGCAGCCCGGACTTAATGAGGATGCCCTATTCTGTAAAGCTCAATATAGGCTTCTTCTTTATCCACGACTCGGCCTCACTCGCGACCGCCAGGTACTGATGGACCAGGTACAACGAGTCGTCGAGCAGAGGCTGCACTCGCCCGACTTTTACTAGTGAGGCATTCGCATATGAATAAACTGTGGAACACGATGGAAGCCTGGGTCCAGATGCAATATTGAATATCTTGACCTAAAAACCAACTTTACCTCAAACCAATTCATCAAATAAGACTGGCTTAAAGGTGTAATTTTTGGGTAGATTTCTGCTAATCTATCTTTGTGTAGTATTCTCGATTTTCACGTTTAAGTCAATCACGTTGCTATCATTTCATGGTTTTGTGAATCTATTTACAAGTAAGGCTACATTTTCTTAAGCCACATCCTGCATGAGTCGCTGTGACCGTGGGTAAGTCATCATTATGTCACATTAAGTGACTCATTGCTATTCTCATTGTACCTTCTACTCGTTGAATGAAGTATAGTAAAGTAAAAAATATAGTAAAGTAAAAATAAATTAAAGAAAATATGCATTAAAAGTGTGGTCCTGAAGAGGACCGTTTGGGTTTTCAAACACAAGACAAAGTCACTTAATCAAAATATTATTGATATTCACGGTGAAGGCAGTGGCGTCAAAGTCACCGTTGAAGTAGTCGCCATTCTTTTTGCAAGTCGAGAGCGGGCGACTTCGATAAGACATGGGCGAACTGGTGTCGTTGGAGCCGAAATCGCTTCTTCGAGGAATGCGCGCACGGGCGAGAACGTCGGCTCGGGCTAGGGCAACGGCGAGCGCATTCCCGCCACCCCATAAATTTTGATCCGAGTTGGTCCATGGATCAAAGTCTGGCTGCTGCTGCGACATAATAATTTTTAACAATTAATAATATCGAATTGAAATGTTAATTTTTTAATCGAATTCAAATTTAGTTTGATCCTTTAAAGGAGAAAGCGTAGTGTAGTACATAGGTGGAACGAACTACACATGTGATATGTACCATATGTAATATACAGTCGAGTAAAGATTACAAAAGTGAATCACGTGGCAATCAAGTGATTATGAGTCATCGCTATTTATAGAAAGGTCACGTACTCGTAGTCACACCCTGCATGAGTTATCGATCACACGGCGATCACTTGATCATGAGTCATCGCTTATTTGAGTAATTGTACGTACTCTAAAAATAACGATGACGGGGGGGGGAGGGTACAGTACCCCCCTCAATCCCCCCTTCCCCAAGTCTCCTCCATACCCCACCCCAATGCCCCCACCATTACACGTCACAGCTTTAAATAGTATTGTCATGTTCTCGTAGCCACACCCTGCATGAGACATCGATCAAATGAAAATTATGTGATCATGTGTCACCGCTATTTAGAAAACTCAAAAGAAAAACGCGATAAAAAGTTGAGTCCAAACTCAATTTTGTAAAGCTCGACAAGCTGAGTCTGTTTGCTGTAAATAATTTTTACAACCGACCCTCTTTTAAATCTGCAAAGTTTAAGACAATGTCTATTATTATACATTTGATTTAACGAAATAAGGTTGAAGTAACTTTATGACAACTTGAGTACAGTATATCCCAAAAATATTATGATGCTGTTTGCTAATATTCGATAAGTTCATTCCTTTAGTTATTAGGCCAACATTTTATCTAATAGGCTTCGTAATAATAGCTTTAAAACAAAAACGTGTTTCTGCATAATGTCTAAACTCACACTATGCAGTGAAATATGTGTGAAAAATGACAAAGTTAATATAACTAGCAAAACCTACAAGGAAATGATTAACAGACAAGGACACAATATGCAATTATATGATGAACTTCAGAGTTTATCTCACTGCGAGAACTTACACATGTAATAAAGTAAATGAATAAAACTAGAAACTTTAGAGTTTATCTCGCTTGCGAGAACTAACACATATAAAAAAGTAAATGAATAAAACTAGAAACTTTAGAGTTTATCTCGATTGCGAGAATTAAAATATGTAAAAAAGTAAATGAATAAAACTAGAAACTTTAGAGTTTATCTCGCTTGCGAGAATTAAAATATGTAAAAAAAAGTAAATGAATAAACCGTAAACTTCAAGCACGATCAATTAAATTTCTACACGCACGACGACTTAGGCGAGAAAAGCAAAACAGAAGTGCTAAAGTTTGCTCGTTTGTATATGAAGCAAGCGCGAGAGCAGTGAGAGCGAGTAAGTACGGGGAGTTTGAATTGTATGCAGGAGGTATATTATTTAGCAAATATTGAATGTCCTCAGGCGGCAAATCAACATTTATCAAGAACATACGACGTAGTGCAAGGTCGATCGATATTTGGTGTAGTGACAAGCCGTGCTGTTGTATTAATTGATGGGCATGATCATTGGGATGTCCAAAAGCAGGAAGGTCGATGTTGCGAATTGGACGATTTATGCGTATTGGCGCATCGCCACGAGCAACTGGGCCTTCTACTATAATTGACCGTTGAAATAAAATTGGTTGATTCGCAAGTAAATCAAGCATATGCAGTGGGATTTGCGGTGGGATTTGCGCATTTGGAATTAGGGGCGGGCTTGCTTGGCCGGGACTTAATGGTAAAGGATTCAACGGTGCCGGTTGATGCGAAGGGGATACAGGTGCCGGCTGCTGCATAGGTGGGTGTGCATTGTTCATTCGTAGCTGAATGGCCGTTTGTAAGCGATCAATTAGACCAATCAATTCCTCATGAGTAAATGTATGAGCAGCTGCAACGAGATTGTTTATCGCGGTTATTTCGAGATCATTCAGCGGTTGATGCTCTGCAGTGT
>JAHFNS010000009.1 GCA_023267215.1 Candidatus Nomurabacteria bacterium
TCAAGTTTAACTGTGGAAAAAAATTCAAAGTAACCTAGCTTATATATGCCTAACTCTGACTGACTGATTGACTACCTAACTTAATAACATATTAGTAAATTTTAGCTATGGAATTATAATTTTAATTATATTTTGAGCAATCGTCATTATTAATTATATTAAATTAATTCTAGGTAATGCAATGTATGTTGTGAATTTTTTTGAGAATTCCTAATTTTTAAGCAATTTAAGTTCGTTAAACATATTTCTCCTTATCAAGGTGCTTAGTGAGAGCATTTTTATATTGTAGAAAAAATTCTCTTTTTAGTATTAAGCTAGGTAGATTTTAAAATTCCTTATTCTCATCGAAGTGGTTAACTTAAGCAACCAAATAAAGAGCATAAGACAGGTCGGGGAAAGTGCAGTTTCCGGGTGTAAAATACTTCCCGTTGTCTGATCGAACTAAAATTAAGGTTATAGATAAAATCGAGGTCGTTGATTCCGAATCTGTTTTTAGTTTGCACGAAAACGCTTTAGTTTCGGAGATATGTGCATTTTATTTAAATAAGAGTGACATACATTTTATTATTTCTTCGAATAGTAGTGCAACAAAAGTCTTTTAATTGAAGATATATATTATCTTATTCGAAGAAATAGCAAAAAGCTTGTCACTTCTAATCTAATAAATAGCAATATCTCCGAAACTAAAGCTTTTTTGTGCAAACCAAAATTAGATTCGGAATCAGCAACCTCGATTACGTAGGACTACACTAATTTTAGTTCGATCAGACAACGGGAAGTATTTTACACCCGGAAACTGCACTTTCGCCGACAGGTCGTCATCGCACTAAAGGCCAATTAGATCGAGAGTTTAGAGGTGTGTATATGAACGGCTGCCGTGACTGTTTGCATTTATTAATTCTTTCATAATGATGACATATTTAGCATATTTTGATTATGAGGCAGACTTAAGTCCGACGATTCTGATATTTTATTGCTTAATTTGGACATTTTCTAAAATTTTTGAAATACTCTTACTGTTTTTTATCTCTTACTTTTTCTTACAGGTAGAACTTCTCTTGATATCAAGGAGCTTACAAAGTCTCGTCGGAAGGATTTGTACAAGGCAAAGCGACGAAATCAAGTATGGCTTATATATTTCAATCAAATTTTAAATTTTGATATATTTGTTTACTAGATGTTTGATGTTTGTCACTAGTGAAAAGATTATTAATAATTTAGATTTTTGTAAATTTGTATATCTCTACAGCTCAAGCAAGTCTGGTCAGCTAAACGCGAGCAGATTCTTTCCGAGAAGAGATCACTTAATACTAGTGATGCCCCTTTAATAATTGTTTGTTTTTGGTTGTGGTTTCTAATATGTTCAATTATCTGATGACACACCCGAGTGACTATTGGATAAATCGAATCCAATATCTGATTTTCTCACCAGGCTTGTCGGATATACACTTTTAAAGAACTTATCTCAAACTTTTCACTATATATCAATCAATCACTCTTGCATCTTTCTTTTTTATTAGCTCGTCGTGAGGTTCACTTCTGGCGCCAATGAGGATGTGGAATTGCTCAGTCCGGAAGCTCAGATCGAACAAGTGCACAGTCACACCTGTGCACGTTTGCGCATTTCGCACTCACGCGCCTCAACCGCCGCATCACACTTGTCAAGCCTTTGAAGACCGTTGTGCGCCCGCGTAACCCCATAGAAAACTCAGCTGGAGAGGGAGAGGAATCCGACGCGTCTCGTACGGACATGTTGCCGCACCTGATGACAACTCTCGACCTGTCTAAAGTAGTGCACGTCGTTCAGTTTCTACACGGCACGCACGATGCGGCGGCGCCTCTGATTTCGGACGACGCGCACACAGTTCTCTCGGCACTATTCTTTCAGGGTTAATTATTAATTTTACTGTGTAGTAGTGGTGAGTGTAACTTATACCTGGATGCTGGAATGTTACTAGTACCACCAATGAACCATTTGATGTGTTTATTCGATGTTTGCATTTTCCAGGTCTAAGGTCTTCCTACCAGTTTCCACGCCATCTGCGGGTTACGCAGCGGTTACGCACATAAGGACGCAGAACGCACTCGGAGCGCGGCCAAACTCACGCTCGAAGCGCGCTTCGGGCGAGAGCACCGACTCTTCGCCATTGACTCTGAACAGGATGGTGTGTGAGAACAGAATCACTGACCAGTCGATCGTCGTGCTGTTAGCCTGTTGTGTTGTCAAGTAGGTAGTATTACGACTACGAGTACATGTATAACATGATGTTTAGCGTCGCTATTGCTGCACCATATGGTGAACGCCAAGCAGATTGTCTTCCGCGACGTGCGACCACATCTGCTCGCCGAAGATTTCGAGTTTGGTGTTCACAATAAGGTAGGTTTTAGGTAACATTTCTTTGTTCCAGTTTTATGAATTTTACTTGGAGTTACAGTATTATTACTTCAGATTAATATACGAGTACTATAATGTTGTAATTGTGTCTCGCTTTATAGGCTTTACATTCGCCGAAGAGCGACTTGCCAGTGGGCGCGGAAGATCGCGGCACTGCGTATATACGGCTACCTGAGTGCCGCTCGCGCCTCAACGCGCAGCGTCTGGTGCACCTGGTGGGCTTCGGGCGAGGCGACTACGAGCTGGAGCGCATTGAGCTCGTCGCTGACCCGCAAGCCGTTCCGCGCACGAAACGTGCCTCCGCAAGTAATGTTGCGATGAACTGCTCTGGCACGGGATCTGACGTATGCTGATTCTGCTATCCAATTGGTCATCTTTTGAGTCAGTATTACTTTTGAGGAACACTGTCCGACGAATTGAGAAATTTGAACTGTTATTTTAATATGTACAGTCTGGTTCAGTCTTTCTCAATTTGTATTTAGGAAATTTTTTGAGAATTGTTATTAACTTAACAAATTATGCATGTACAACCAAACAAAAATTAGAGCTAATATAAAAATTTAACGGTGCCAAGCTTGAAGCAATAGCAATAATAATTATAGCTTCGCTATAATAAGTTTGATTAAACGTTTGTCGATCAATAATTTGACTGAACTTCTATCTTAAATTTATTTATTTTGTCACCTATTCTGTATTGCTTTGAAATAGCTTAATCAAAAGTTTTATAGCGAGGCTCACCCATTGCGATTAAATTAACCATTGTACTGATTAAATTGCTGATGAAATTGGCTGATGCTGATTAAATTAACCATTGTACAATCCTTAAATGAATAATTTGAAAATATGCAAACAATGTACGAACATCGTTGTTATTTTTTCAACCTTAGTACATGTACCGTTAAATTTTTATATTTGCTCTAATGATAATGTTTGCTTGATCATGCACAAATTCTTAAGTTAATAACAGTTCTTAACAAATTTCCTAATTACAAATTGTTTGATCTAAATTTCCGCCACTCTATGTGTCAATTATAGCCTGATTATTAATTAACTATCGATAAATGAGGCAAGAGAATGATAATGTGAGCCTATACAAGTACGCATCTACAGTGCTGTGCTGTGAAAACTTTCTGTTTTTGTTCAAACTGTTCTGGATTGTTTTTCATTATGTTTTTTATGTGATAGACTTTCTCTTGTAAGCCATAAATGAAATTAATAGATTGCCAATCCACAACGCCAGGAGTCACTAGACACAGAGCACAGTCTGCAACGACTATCATCGCCTCTGAACTTCATGCTCAGCCTAATGCCATTGTATGCTTCTTTGAGTATATGGATGCTACGAATTACTAGTTGTGATACGTACTAGTATTCAGTACAGCTCGTCACTTCAACTCACTAACTCCCTACTGTTATTAATTCTACTAAAGTACATTTTTTATAAATGATTGTAAAAATCCTCTTGATATCAATATCTTGATTTATTGATCATCCGTATAGTATGAAAGGTTTTTGCGCCCCGACGGTCACGTTGTGGCCAGCATGTACGCCCCGATCGCCTACCCGCCGAGTACTGCTCTCGTGTTTCGGCCGCCTGCGGGTTCTTCGGGTGGCCATCGCGACTGGAAGCCTTCTCTCGGTGAACCCGAACCGAATGGTCATCAAACGAGTGCTTCTCTCAGGCTACTCATACCGCATCTACAAGCGCCTCGCCGTTCTCATATACCTCTTCTTATATCCTGGTTTGCCCTATATCTCGTGACAATATATATTTAGGAACTATACATTCTAGTGTTCGCAATTCGTACTGCTTATCTATTTGACTCCAGAGGACGCTGATTGGTTTCGACTGGTGGAGTTGGTGACGCGAAATGGGCGGCGCGGACACATCTGCGAATCACTCGGGACGCACGGCCTCGTGAAGTGCGTGTTCGACAAGCCACTTCGAGCCGATGATGTGGTGTTCCTCCCGCTCTATAGGCGAGTCTTACCCCACTGGGTCTTTGATCCTCGCGTGAGGCCGCTCACTGCTGAGCCATCACTGCACGAGATGTCTGCTGCAAATGATGCTGAGCTCTCTAATCTCTTTTTGTAAATTGAAACTTTCATAATGTGTTATATCTTTCAATTAATCGCATCTCGGAAAACCAGTATCTCGGTATACGAGTATGTACCAGTACAGTACGTGTACTAAGGGTATACACTAGAGATGGCAAAACGACTATTTTTCGGTTCGGCCCGACCCGTAGTTCCTTTTCCATGCCCGGCCCGGCCCGTAATACAATTTTTTATTTTAGGCCCGTTTGGGTCCGCGAAAATCTATTAAGTTCAATGTTCTAAACTAAGACTACTAACTACTTAGTACTTATTGACTTGCAGGAGCGTCGCGAGGATTTCGGTTCGTGGGGGGGCATTCAGCAAAAAATTAATCAACGGAGACTTTTGAAATTTTATATAAAATTTGCATAAACAATTTAAAAAATTTTCAAAACTTTTAAATAATTTTAAATAAAATTAAAAACGTTTTTACAAAATTTGAGAAAATTTTTCAAAAAATTTGAGAAAAATATTAGAAACTTTAAAAAATTTTTTTTATTAAAATTTAAGAAAATTTTGAGAAAAATTCAGAAAAATTTTTTAAAATTTTTTTTGTGAAATATCAAAAACATTTAGAATAAATAAGAAATGTTACTGTTTTGAGAAAAAATTGTAAAAATTTGAAAAAGTTTCGAAAATTTTATTACAATTTTGAAAGTTGTTTTAAAGAAAAATATGAAGTTTTAGAAAATTTTAATAAAATTTTTAAAAAATCAACAAAAATTTGAATTTTCCGTTGCTATCAAGGCTCACTGTTAGCTGCGGCGCGGGCTGTTCCCCATTCTTTTCGAATTTTCCTGGTTTGGGGGGAACGTTCTCCCTGTTCCCCCCCCCCTTCCTGGCGACGCCACTACTGACTTGTATCGTATATAACTTAGTTTAAAGTAGATTAGAGAATATACGAGTATAACTTAGTTTTGACTGTAGTCCACGTACACACATACACAGCAACACACCATTCGTACAGGTACCGACTAGTACAGACTACAGAGTAAAGAGATAATAATGCTAATTGGATTTTGATAACCCGTTGACAGCGTACGTGGAAATTTCAGTCGTAGCGCGTCCATAAATCATAAGCACAAACTGTTATACCGTCTCATGTACATTTGGTCAATACACAACACATACATAATTTCCTTGTTATTATCCAGCGACACAATGCACAGAGGACTCTTAAATAAAAAATCATTAGGCCCGTTTCGGCCCGTAAGGCCCGCGGACCTGGATTTTCAGGCCCGGCCCGGCCCGGCCCGCGGACGGCCCGGCCCGTTGCCATCTCTAGTATACACTATAAACTACACTGACTACAGTATATTGTACTAGAGTGTTGTATATTGTTTGTAGTACTTTATAATACTGCCGGAAATCGTAAATGACACTTCATTTTTTTCTAATACAAAGTGGACTTTAAAGGAAACCAGGAATAAAGAATATAACTAAAAATGCCTGAATACGGCAGTAGTAAAGGAGCGTACTGGTTCCAGCCCCACTATGGGGACAATAAATAGCGTCAGTGTAATGGCAGAGGAATGCGTGGGAAATTGGAAATCCAGCAGATTGTGACTGACATGTGTGTGATTGCGCGC
>JAHFNS010000010.1 GCA_023267215.1 Candidatus Nomurabacteria bacterium
CCGCTCGTGAAGCTCGGATCGCTGTCGCTCGCGCTCGCCTGGCACAAGTGATGGCCTCTACATCAACTATAATGCTGTCGCCACCTCCCTCGCCGCCTTGATCGGGTTGAATAATTTCAAAATATAAGTGATTAGACTAACTATTTTCAAACAGCAGTACCTGTTACATCTATTTAAAGCATTTCGTTGTATTTGTTGTTTCACTTTCACTCATAATTCACTGCATAGTGGTATTGTACCCACTGTGTAGAATTTTTATGAATATCATTTTATATTGATGATTTAAAAAACAAATACAATTGTGTTAATACTATATCTAGGAGCTGACGATTTAACATATACTTATTAATTATCATAGATTATTTACATAAAATTGTTTGAACAGAGACTATGTCAAGCTGTAATTATATACTTTGGGTACATACCTGAGATATGTTGTGGATACCTAACTGAGTTATGTAATATGTTACTACATAAGATAGGTAAGGCTAACATACCTTAAAAAATACTTAAGATGGTATCTATAGGAATACGTAAGGTTACCTACTTGTTTCATAGGAGAATCCCGAGCTAATAGCTAGGTGTTACTTAGGGGAACCTAGCGGGAGGTTAGTAGGTATTTAAGGGATTCTAATAAGGTACTCAGGGGTCTCCTAAGAGGGTGCTTAAGGGGGTGTACCTAGAGGTATCAGTAAGTTATTCCATAGTATAGAACTAACTAACAAAAAATAAACAAGGGCACAAACTGATCCACTCCAAGCTTGTATTACTCCACAAGAAACTTGCACTCATATCTCACAGCATAGTCTGATTGTACCCACCGTGCAGAATATTTATGAATGATTTTATATTGATGATTTAAAAATAATACAATAGCTAGCAATAATAAATATAGCTACGAGCTTACTTTTTAACATAAACACCATTTAACATTGACTAATTACATCAAATTATTTGAACAGAGACTATGTCCATACTTTAGGTAGGTGGCTATATAATTTAGGTAAGTACACACTTTAGGTAGCTGGATTTCTAACTGAGGTATGGACGGGATACCTATCTGAATTATGTAATATTTAACTACATAAGGTATGTAAGGGGGAACCTACCTAAGAAATACATAAGGTTGTATCTATAGGGATACGTAAGGGTACTAATTGTTTTATAAGGGAATCCAAAGATAGTACCTAGGGGATACGTAGTGATACCTAGGAAATACCTAGGGGCACCTTGTGGGTGCATTGGAGTTACTTATCTCAATGGGTACTTTAATAAATTAATAATATCATTTCCTTTAGGGCACTTCATGATCATAATATTTAAGATTCAATATTATCACTAATTTACTTTGTTTATGATTTTGATTTTCGCTAATTTACTTATTAATTTCTTTTACATTCTATGAGTTTTCATTAATCTTAATTCTAATTTTAATTGGCTTATCGATTTTATCCTTGAAAATGTATCTTAGTAACTAACATTTTATTACAATGCTTTAATTCTATTTTTTAATAATTATTTAACTTTGTTGAACAATCAAAAGTTAAAACTCAGCCCAAATTGTCCCAAACAAGAACAGAACTTTTAGGCTCGAGTAGGCTCCCATTGAGACGTGGTCGGTTCGAACGTTCTCTTAATGATGAGATCAATCGCCTCGGTAGAGACCACAGTGAACTACGAATCAAATATGCAGACAACGAGCTCGAAGTTCGCAAATCAAGTAAATGGCCGTAAATCATTTGTCGGAGTGTATTCAATCTCTTCCTGAAGAGGCTGGGGCGGAGTTCGACAATCTTAAAATATAGCTCGAAAGCAAAACCCATCTACTCACTCAGATGGAGATGGAGTACAAGCGCCTGCTAGAACAGCTGAAACATAAGGCAAAGGAGCGTCAAGCTGAATTATCGCAGTTCATTCGCAAGCCGTGATAGATAATCAAGCATTATTGTCTAAGCTTCAAAAACCAAAATTGAAATTTTGACAATTGATGTAGCGCGCATCGGTAAATAATCTCATTGAACAGGTGATTCAGACTGCTTTTGTCCAGGCTCCTATTATTGTACTTGAATGTTTGGATCAATGTACACACGAGCCAATGACACGACCGAAAACACCGCGTTCAAATACATTCGATGAATTTCATGAATATCCCTTTCCTGATCTTAATTAACTAGTCAATCAGCTAGCATATGGTCGCACATAAAAACACCAAACGCGACCAATGCACCAATTGCTGATCATATCAATTCTCTCCTTAATGTTTATTATGTTGAAAGATGAAACCCTTGCACACCGCCAACGAATCGACCATGCCGTCATTTTATTGGGCTCAACTCTGGCTCCATTAGATACAAATCACTTTATAGAAAATATTGCTCTAATCCCAAATGCACTTTCCCCTCCCCTACGACTAAAGTTTTAATTTTTTGTGAAGCCTTACACATTCGAAGGTCCTGTAGCTCAGGAGATTAAACAGTTTACATCAATTACTCTGCTCTCACCTTCACTCTACTATTATTGCAGCAACTTGACTATCAATTCAGACATTGTTTGAGCAAGAATCAACCAGCCGCTACGAAGCTGCAAAAGTATGTGATGATTCGCTATCTGGAGCTACGCCGTCGCTTCTTGATGCAGGGGAACGTGACGCAAAAGGAACAGCAGTTCGTGATCCCGCATATTCCAACTTTTTACGATATTAATTCGACTCATATGCGCGCTCTCGCCCTTCTCGCTTTCATATCAGTTGTTCGTGAGCATGCATTTGCGCTCATCTTTTGTTATTCCAGACAAGCACTCAAATATTTACTCAATAGATTATAAATACTAACTTATTCTTAACATTGTTTAATTTAACATTTGGGTTTTTCTTTATATTCGTGATTTACTGTAGGTTAGTCATTCATATTTTACTCGATTGTGTTTTACTTAAGAATTGAAAATCAAATACAAATGTATACATTATATTACGTGTTATGTGTAACATTTCGTATCAGATTAAGTATTAGGCAAAATTTCTAGATTAATGATAATTTAACACTTAAAAATAAGAAAATGTGTTTGGATAACGGTATACAATAACCTATATTAAGCGCCAGTAGAGCAACTATTAAGCACTACCTAAGTGATCACGTAATTATGCTTATAGCAGGTTCAGTTACGTATTGAGTATATTTCCGAATGACATTCGTTGAAACAAATTAATGTCACCAGTTTGGTCCAATATTTTGTTATGACTAATTGACACAGAATTATAATTACTTTTGAGACGCTTTTTGGTAGTTTGATTTAATATTCAATTTTTTCATTAATACTTGCATTTTTTCATTTTTTGTCTATAATTTCACTTGAGAGGTAAGTCATAATTTAATAAATCAACCAATACAGATTACTAACCAGATCGACAAAATATATTAAAAAGAGGCAGATGAGTCATCAACATTTAAGTAAATACTTGTGTAGTTCAAACCAACGTAGTCATTGATTAGAAATACGTCATTACTGGTTAATCAGCCCACTTATAACATGGATGTCTAACCGGATAGAACTAATCTATTGCAACGTTACAGGTGAATCAGCAGTAAATAAGTGTAATTCAGATTAACGTTGCTATCTCATTTTACCACAATCGTTGTAAACAGGCCTGTCAATCACTCCCACGCGATGACGTTAATATCTAAACAGATAAAAACTCGGAATGATCTGATTGACTGAAACAAAATCAACTAATTACTTTATCCAAAATAATTTATTCTTATCGAAAATGTCTGTTCTTTCTGAAAGCGATTTTCGATTATTGCCAAAGTTTTTAATTTCAAAACGCGCAATATTAAACCCCAAAAACAATGATCATCGCAGTTTTGGATATGCTATTATGTTCGCTTATCATCCAAATGATTGGAAATTGTATAAATCTAAACCCCATTTGGATGGTAATTTCGAGAAACATGGATTGAATAAAATAAAATATCCAGCCTTGCCTGAGGAAATACCTGCTATTGAGGATCAACTCAATATACGAATCAATTTATTCACCTTTGATGATGCAGCTGGTTTGAAACGTCATTCGCTTTATATATCAAAAAGGATTAAACCTGAAGAAGTAAATTTGATCTATTGGGAAAACCGTTATGCATTGATCAAACATTTCTCAAGGCTCTTTTCAGATGTTAGAAAGTATATATTTTTTAACTTTGTATATAGAATTAAATTACTTAATTGTTAGTAATTTATTTGTAGCATCGACCGCAAAACTTACTTCTGCACCCGCTGCCTTACTCATTTCAATCACGAGCGTTTTCTCAAGCAGCATTCCGATAAGTGCTCTAACATCGTCCAAGAAGGAAATTTGATTGACTCACTGAAGTCGTTTGGGGGGTATTCTAAGGAAATTAGGCGGCGTCTTGCACACAAAACTATTAAATATTCGAAACTCTTTGAAGCAGAGTTAAATGCTACAAAGAACAATGTTACTATCCAAACCGATGATAATTTAAGTGAACCAGTATCATTACCTTCTTCTACTCATGCTACTCAGTGAATAACTAAAGTATTGTTTAATTTTTTAAAGCTATTTCAACTAACAATTTTCATTCGAATAAATTAAGTAATTGTGTGTTGAATTATTTTATTTTGACTATTCATTCGCTAATTTATTCATGTTCACTTCGTTTCCTCAACATTTGTAATTATATCTTCTATTCAAGTTTTATTTTCATGTCTAATTAAACATCATTGTTTAAAACATTTTCAGAACACCTATCATTTACACATGTAATTACTAAACAAAATTTTGAATGTTACGATTTAACAAATAAATTAAATAGGATGTGGTATAGTTATATCAATGACTAAGCATCAATCTAAGTAAATAATTAGCTATCGAATTTAAGTAATGATAATCAATAGGGTAGTGCTCCCATGTGGCGTATCATATAAAGATGATGTGTAAAGAAGATTGGCAATGGATTTTAGACGGAATTATTCTATATTTGTTATCTCACAGCCTTTTCTAAACACAAATATGACATTCGAGTATATCGTAAATTTAAAGTTTAAAATACAAGCTGGTTAGCAAGATTGAGGCAAACATTTGTTGTAACTGATTGTGTATATTAAATTAGACTAGTTGATATACAATTACTCAATCTGCATTATCAGATACCAGACATTATCGAATTTTTCGTTCATGAAATACATGTATTCTAATTACTCTTTTAAATTTTTAGTTTGTCCAACAACCAAATTTTCCTTCACTATGCACTAAAATAAGCTCACGGAACGAATTTCTCCTACTCTCTATCCTCAGGCGTATCTCA
>JAHFNS010000011.1 GCA_023267215.1 Candidatus Nomurabacteria bacterium
AAAGAAAAAATTGATAAGACTTGTCCAAGTTTGTCCAATTATGGGGATACGAGATGTTTATTAAAGCCACATCCCATTCGCCAGGTAGATCCAGTGGCTTTGCAAGTTCCGTCTCATATAAGTTTGGTTTGTTTCTTGGATTGCCTTTTACATTGCTTGGTAGCAACACCTGGAACTCATCACTCAGAGACGACATCGTACTTGTCTGTTTCCGTTATCCACGAGTTGTATTTTTCTGGCCAACCTTCCCACCGAACAAATATTTCTTTTGTGCCGTTAGGTAGAGTGCGCCTCCGCAAGACTTTTTCGATGCGGTACTGGTTGTCTGAAATTTCCTGTAGCTCCTCTGGATACCAGCTGCCTTTCACATCTTCATCGTTGTAGTCCACCAACTTATATACGCGGCGCTTTGTCCCTTTTCTAGGTAGCACCGCCTTACTTACTGTAAAGTTCTCCTTGGTCCAGTTTGGCATGTAGCCCTTATCAAAAATTGTCTTGTGGCTGCTAACCCGCACCATGGCTCTTTGCGGAATTTGAGGTTTAAGGTAAGTGTTTCCGTCTCCGAACAGGCGCACCCAAAGACGGTTCTCATCCTTTTTTTCGACATCGGCCGGAGCCATGCCGATGGAGCGGTGGCGCGAGTTGTTGTAGGCGTCAACCAAGTCCTGGATGACATCCACCCAGCGCACGGTGCCGCGGTCCGACAAATATGTCCATATCCTGGTTTTGATGGTGCGGTTGAATCGCTCTACCACGGCCGCCTTTTGCTCGCTTTCACTGGCAAAGTGCTGAATACCGTGGCGTTTCATCAGGGTCTGGAAGTTTGAGTTGAAGAATTCCTTGCCCTTGTCGGTCTGTAGGCGCTTAGGGTGGCGTGGGTTCGCAATTGTGAGCACCTGCCCGAAAGCAGCCGTAATTGCCTTGGCGTCTTTAGTGTGGACCGGCACCGCCCAGGCGAACTTGGAAAATACATCAATCACGGTAAGAAGGTACCTCATTCCGCCGTTTTGCCTGGCGATACCCTGC
The DNA here is from genome assembly GCA_023267215.1 of Candidatus Nomurabacteria bacterium. GTDB lineage: Bacteria > Patescibacteriota > Minisyncoccia > Phycocordibacterales > UBA9973 > UBA9973. Next base: position 1,027 of record JAHFNS010000011.1, read on the forward strand.
ATATCGGCCAGGTCGGCCTGCCACTGAGCATCGATCCCCGCCACATAGGTGTGGTTCCTGATGAACCGACGGCGCGCCGGCTTGTGCAGCGTATAGGCCTGCTCGCTTTTTAGGTATTCCTGGACCGTTTTTCGCGTGACACCTGGGACATGGAGATGCCTGGCGCGCCGCAGTAGCCGCTCAACACCACCAAGGGAACCTGGGTCCTTGGGATCGTGATATATTTTACTTAGAGCTTTGGCGGACATTGGCAAGTTGAATTTGAGATGGGGAGTAGGTGAAAGGATGATGCAATGGATGTCAAATTAGTTATTAGGGATCCGAGGGAGAGACAAACAATGAGCCAAAGTTGGATCTTTTGAGGCAACGTGGCCATATTATATAGTTTAACACGTTGTGGCTCGTTTGTGGTAAGTGGAGCCTGGTTAAACTCAATGTCCAGGCGGTCCGCCCGTATACGACCATCCGGGATGTCCATTATTATTTTCTTGTCTTAGAGCAATTAAAAAATTGGCGTATATCGTCGATAATGGAAATAGCCAAAGTAATATAAAATTAACGATTATTAATACAAAAATTCCCATTGAGGCGAATTCAGTCCTCGTCGACTCCGAAAGATTATATACTATTTGGCGGTCCTGTGCATTGGTTTTCACTTTATCCAATATATCCTGGCGGTCCGCCCGATATCGACGAGCTGAAATACCCATTATTAAATTCTTTACTTAGAGTAATTAAAAAATTAGCGACAGGTGTTGATAATGAAATTAGACAAAGTAATAGAAAATTAGCAATTATTAATAAAAAAATTCCTAATAAGGCGGTATCAATCGTCTTTGACATTGCGAGATTATATACTTTTTGTAGAGTCTGTGTTTTTGGAAGTCAATTTAGAAACAAAGTCCCAATATAGAAATGACCAAAGAATTAAAACATTTACCGATTGTAATATAAATGAACTATATTTGATAATTTTAAATCTTTTAGCATATTTGAGTTTATATACTTTCAAGCGTTTCTGAAATTCAGTTTTTTCCTGCTCCTCTTTATCGTAATCTAAATCTAAACCGAGGTCAAGCTGACTATTAGACAAATCCATTTTAAATTAAAATTTATTAAAATCCAAGGAAACGAAGCGCAGAGGAAATAATCGAGTCAAGTGATTTATATGAATGCGGCTGGGCGGACAATGCGTTGTCGAGAAAAGAAATGAGTTGTGGGTAAAAGAATTTACGAAAAAGATTCTTGTGAAGATTTAATTCAAGGTTCGAGTTAGACTTTAAATGATCAAGAATAAAAGTAGAGTAAATCAATGAGGCCAGATCAGAGGATGAAGGAGTGGTGCTAGGACTACTCGTAGTCAGACTCGTCGAGGTCGCGTCGGGTGCGTTCGTCCACGTCGCGGCGACGGCCGTTGAGCACGTCGTCGGACTTGGACACGCGCTTGAGCTTTCCAGTAGCGCGGGCGACTGCAGCTTCTGATACCGTCCATTTGGCAACCTTGGCGCGTTTATTCGTCCGATGATCGGTTTGACGGTCGCCTTCTTTGACTTGATCCGCGTTTTCTTTGGGCAAGTCGCAACTTTGCGTGGTCGCGACTCCGGCGTTTGCAAGACGTCCGTTGGAAACTGGACCGGAGTTTGAGGCATACAGGGGTCCAGCTCCGTCTCCGAGATTCCCAAATCCTTGCAGATCTGCTCCAGCGTGAGTGAGTCCGCATCCACCCAGCACAACGTTGGCGATCTTCCAGGCTGCGGTGGCGCCGGCTGCGGTAAGGTCCCCGAGCACTCCATCTGCCGAGTCCTTCGCGGTCACTTGCGGTTGACCTGTGTAGAAATGTATAACAGATTTTATAGATTAGATAAAATATATTATAAATTTCCACACCTTGGTTGTCCTGAAGTTTCTTGGCTAATTGATACGCGAGTGGAAGTTGGTCGACGAGAGCTTTTGCGGCGATTAAATTCAAATAGGTGCTGCAAGATCCTTCTTTGGTTTCACCGTCTTTGGTGTAGCTGAACTTGCGCGTTATGTCTAACGAATACCTGTTCCACAGTTTGTTGTGTACTACACTTAGCCACAATGAATTTTTGTTAAATTCGTAACACTTTATGCTTTGCACGACGGAGTTATAGTTAGACATTTTGTAAATTTAAAAATCATGGATAAAATTTAAATTACAATCAGTTTAATAAATAGTGTGCACCGCGTGTCACTTGATATAGCGCCGGACTTATTATGGATGGCGTAATAATTTGAAACATGAAAATGGAAAAGCCATGGTAGTTATGGAAATTCCAAGACTGAGTCATGTCTATTTTTAGTTACAAAATGCATGGCCCAATGGCGGATGGAAAAACCAAATAACTTATGGAAATTCCACCATGACAAATTTCATGGCAGGTTGCTCCAAGTCTCCAGGTGCGTCGAATGATTTGCCTGGTCGCCAGGTGCGCAGCCAGGTGCGCCTTGTCGCCTAATGCTCCTCCTGATGCACGGTTTGCCGGAAAGTCACTTGTTTTGCTTAATAACCTTAAACATTGTTATCAGACAAAAATCGAACCAATAGTTCAAAGCTGTATTAGACTATTTAAAATTAATATGCATCCGCTTTATATTTGGTTATTGACATTATTTTTAATTTATTTGATTCTATTTTTAATTAAGACACCACTAATCCATTTAATAAATATTATTATAATTATATTTTTTCTAAATGTTTTGGACTTTGCATATTATATGTTACATTAAAACGACTAATAACCGCTCGTCAGTCTTGTGACTATAATTTTATTGCTTTTCTATTATTATCAATTTAATTTAGTTTTATATGGATCTCTCACCTCACAACATTCAGCGCATCACAGAATGGATTCAATCGGAAGTAGATTACAATTTTCTCAATCCGGGTTATACAATTGCTTTTAATGATGATCAAGTTGTACTTGAGCAAAATGACAAAGAACTTAAACAAGTTTGCCCTCATTGCTTATTAGTTCCAAGATATCCATTGTTCTTCAAATGCGGACACCTCACATGTCTTCCATGTCTCAGCGAATATCGGAGACATAAAGTTATGTTTGATAAGATGTTTCCTTGTCCAATTTGCAAGCAATCTTGCTGTATAAATGAAATCTATTCATATCAAGTGGAGAAGAAAAAACGTCCAAACTCTATTTCAATGAGAATGTTCAAAAGGGTAAAGTTTATTTGCTCTTACACAGGATGCGGAAAGTCCTATCCATTAGAAAAAATCCACCATCATGAGATGTTTGAATGTCCTTACCGTAGTATCTTATGTCCTGCACAAGGCTGTCGATTTATCAATAATGTGGAAACTGTAATTACTCACTCTATTAATTGCCCTTTTCATTTGTTGTATTGCGCAATATGTAAATCATTGTACAATGTGTCAGTTCTGACTCATGATTGCAATGTAATTAAATCTCAGCGTTCAATTCCTTCTTTGTTTAAATATTATCACAACAATTCGCCACCCAATCACTCGCATAAAGATGTTTTTCTTAGAACTAATTCATACATTGAAACTTTTGAAGATAGAGGAAAAATCAACTATGATATGTTCATGAGCGTAGCACTTTCTCAACCTCCACCTACCTCTGTTCTCACTCGACGAATTCTTCAACGCCAAAACGCAGTTGAAGATTTATCATCTATTACTACTACATATAATAATATATTCTGACCGTGCTTTTACTTTCTTTATTTCTTATTTACATTGATCTATTCTAGTCTGTAAATATTTTGTATTGCTACTCGAGTTGTTCACTTCAATTATTAGTTTTAGTTTATTGAAATTAAATCAAACTGAAATATGAATTATGTAATAAATGTTCTAAACTACTGAGTGAATATACTTAATATAATGAGAATGAAATGAATAATACAAAAGAAAAATAAATGTTTTAAGGAAGTTAATTCTTTATCTTCGTTATTGGGCCTATCGACAACGCGGTCAATGTCTTGTCTATTTACGGTAGAGTGTTGGTTTCGTCTCGCTTGTAATGGTTTGCAAATCGTCAAGAGTCTCCGCTATTGAATAATATAACAAGTATATTAGAAAGACATTTATATAATCAAAATATTCGAAGGATACCTTTAATACACACTTTCTTTTGAAGTGTGATATCAGGCTCAGTAGCCCATTCCTCGTCGCTCCC
>JAHFNS010000005.1 GCA_023267215.1 Candidatus Nomurabacteria bacterium
TCAGCGTGGGGGGGGGAGGGGTGCGTGTAGTTTTGAGTTGCACACATCGGATTTCTAATCCGGTTTAGGCGTTAGCCCAACTCATTTATTCTGATTTTTTTACTTGGATCAATAAGGTTGGTTTTTTTAGAGAAATTTTGGGTTTGGATTTTGACAGAGTTGATTTTTGCTGTTATACTCACAGAGTTGATAAAACGAAGAGAATCTTTGTCACCTATTGTTCTGTTTATTTTGGTTGAGGTTAGTCTTTCTATTTCTTTGTTGGGAGCTTTCATCCTTGAAAGGAAAAGGATAGTTTTATTGTTTTGTGTTGGGAAGTTGGGGGTTTTTCCTTTATGATTTTGAGTATTTCGGTTTTTTAACAGGCTGGATGCTCGGTCTATGTTTAGTATTATAACTATTTATAAAATCATTCCTTTAATAATGCTTTGTTTGTGTATTAGAGGTGTGTTAGTTATGTTGTTGGTTTGTTTTAACAGGTTAGTTATTTTGTATCTTTTTTCTGGTTCTATTTTTTTAAGAAATTCTCTTGGAGTGTTAGTCGTGTTTTCAACTGGTTGACTTTTGGTTGCTGGTGGGGGGAGGAATTTTGCTGTGGTTGTGTTTTTTTTATTTTATATGATCATGTTGGGATTTTTGTTATTTTCTGAAGTGGGTGGGGGGGATTTGGTTATGGTGCTGTTCTACTCCGGTCTTCCTCCTTTGGGCTCTTTTTTTGGTAAGTTGTTTGTTATAATCAGCGCAGGGAGAAGGTTGGGGTTGGTGTTTGTTCCTCTTTTTGCTGGTTTGATGATTATTACTGTTTGGGTTTTTTTTAGAGCATTTTCCAAAAAGGGATCAAAACTTATGGCTTTTTTATTAGTGTTGTTGGGGGTGTTTGTTTGTTGCTGAAGCTTTGCTGAAGCGCTGGCCTTTTAAACCAGAGAATCATTTTGACGGCGACAGAGGAGGAAATTCACCTTGAGCTTTGAAGGCTCATATTCTATTAAACTACTCCCCTTCGTCTGTAGAAAGCTTTGCTGAAGCATAACACTGAAAATGTTAAGAAGATTTTTTCTCTGCAGGACTATTTTATTCCGGTAGAATTAGGACTAGAAAAGGGTTAAATGGGTTATTCCAATAATAATAACTGTTCTTTGTAAATGAAAAGGTTTTTCTAGAATAATAGAGAAGTATGGTGCCAGCTGCTGCGGTTATTCCAACAATTATACTATAAGCTCTTTTGTTTTTTTAATTTTGAGTGTGAAAGCTGAGTTAGATTTAAGATCGTTGGCGAACTAAAAGCTGGATTCGGGACCCAGTTATTTGCCTTCAGAGAAGGCTTTTGTTAAAGGAATTGGGGGGTTTACAAGCTCAAGCTGAGAAGTATGCACAATAATTTGATACGCCTCGTTGTGTTTCGCTATAACTTGTTTAGTTTGTGTATTGCCGAGTATAATCCCATCTAAGATGGGATTCTTTCAATAGTGCGGATGAAATCATCCGCACTATTGAAAGAATCCCAGGTCAAAATGTAGCAAATGTTATAGGATAGTTGTTTGCTGCTGTAGAGATTTAGCCCCGTTTAAAGTGAAGGGGGAATAGTATTAGCTAGTATCTTCTTTTACAAAGAAGAGAAAGAGATTTTGTAAATACCACACATTGCCAGTCGCCCCCGTCGGAAGGTGGGGTAAGTCTAAACAAAGTAGAGACAGCGGAAGCTGCTTCTTAACGATAGTGATAGTAAGTGTTATGCTTCAATTTTCTGCTAAGTGAGAAATTTTGGTTATTATTTGTTTGTTTGCTCTTCTTCCTGTATTATTTATGGGGGTTTTTTCTTCTTCTTGGAAAAGGACTTTGACTTTTAGTGGTGAATTTGGTTTAAAGAGAAATATTTCAGGAGTTTCTACTTTGATTGGAACTCTCTTTTGTTTATTGTTGGTTATTAATTTTAGTGGGTTGATTCCGTTTTCTTTTGCTAGTAGAAGGCAGGGGTGGTTTAGTATTGTGTTTAGTGTTGGGTTTTTTTTGGTAAGTTTAATTGTTTTCTTTCTGCGAGGGAAGGTGGCTTTTGTTACTCATTTGGTACCAACAGGTTCTCCAGTTGGATTGGGGTTGGTGTTGTTTTGAATGGAAATTATTTCTACAATAATTCGACCTTTGACTTTGGTGTTACGGTTATGTGCAAATATAACTGCTGGACACGTTATGTTGGGTTTAATTTCTAGGTTTTTTGTTCAGTCATTGTTTCTTCCGACGGGATTAACTTTGGTTCTTTTAGGTTGTGGGGTTGTGTTTTTTCTATTTGAGGGGTTTGTGGCTTTTATTCAAAGATTGGTTTTTTCTTTATTGTTAATTAGCTACTTAGAGGAAGCTAATTAGCTACCATAGCATATTTAGTGTAGTAGATTTAAGTTCTACTGGTCGGGGTAGCCCGTGGTAGCTTTGTTTTATTTTTACCAAAGTGGTGATAGGTTGCTTCAGCAAGTAGCATATTTAGTGCAACTCATTTACGCTGAGAAGGAGAGTCTTCCTTGCTGTGTTGTAAAGATATATATTTTTTCCTTTTGTATCAGGATTAATTGATTGAAGTTAAATTAGATTTCACGAAGTCCAAGGACTTAAATCCAACTATTAAAGTTGTTAAAATGGTCAGCGAACGGCCTTTCAAAGTTGGATTTAGAGGAAATATTCCGTCGCATTGGTCTATATCTTGTTTCAGTTAACTTTTTCGGGGTTTCGCTCGATTTGTTGTTTTGCTTGTTAGTTTAAAAAAACTTTTTTATTACGGTTATTTTATTCGTTTTTTCACTTTGTTAGATTATTTTGCAAGGAGTGTTAGCTGAAAACACCAATTTTTTTTTCTATAATTAAATTAGTAGTGGATAAAAAAGAGAGAACGAATTCGACAATTCTCAGGCGAACTGTTTAACAAAAACATTTTCTTTAGTGGAGTTGAAGGTAAATCTGCACCATGGAGTTCTAAATAGCGGCATTAACGTGAGTGTCCAAAGGTAGCGTTATAAAATTCCCCTTAATTAGTGGCTGGTATGAAGGGGAAAATTGCTTGGGAGTGTGTTTCTCTCGAAAATGAATTTGGTTTGTTGGTAAGAAGACCAACGCTTTTCCTAGGACGAGAAGACTTTGGAAGCTTAATATTAAAAGTTTATTTGGGGAAATTTGAATCAAAAATAAGACAGTAGTGAACAGAGTCTATATGTGAAAAGCTACTCCAAAGTTAACAGAAAGCTCTTTTATTAAGTGCAAATTTGTTTTTGGGTTGTTTACCTCGATGTTGGATTGTCTATAAAGTCGTTCGTAGCTGGCGATATTTTTTCACTGTTCGTGGATTATATGGGCACATGATTTGAGTTCAGATCGTAGCAATACAGGTCAGTTTCTATCCAGGTAGTGGACTATTTTAGTATGAGAAGAATTTTTAGTCTCTTGGGGGTTTAGTTAAATTATAATCTCGGGTTGTCATCCCGAAGTTGGGTTTCCAGCCCCCTTTCCTCATGTAATGGATTTTAATTGGGTGTGGTTGGGGTTGGTGTTAAATTTTTTTATCTTTTTTTCTTTGGCTTGAAAAAAGTCAGTTTTTAATGTTTGCGAAGTTAGAACAGCAGAGACAAGTAGTTCGGGGTGGGGGTGATAAGTGGTGGTTTGGATAAGTTTGATTGCTGGAAGAGGGGGAGTTGGGTTGTTGATAACCCCTATACTTTTGTTTTTTTTGCCTTGAAAGAGTCTCTTTTGTATAGTCGACTCTTTCAATTTTTTTTTCTTTCTTTTGAGAGTAGTTATTGTTGCTAGAATTTGGGTTTGGGGGAAGAATTTTTTGTTTCTTGTAGTTCTTCTAAGGTCTAGAGTTTGTTTTATTTTGGGGGGGGTTCTTTCTTTTTTTGTTGTTTTTGAGGTGATTGTTTTTCCAATAGCATTATATATTTCTATTGGAAAAACAGGTGAGCGAACTTCTGCAATTTTATTCTTTATTTTATACACTTTGTGTACGTCTATTCCTTTTTTTGTGGGACTAGTGTGAAATTTTTCTTCTGGTTTGGTGGGAGGATTTGATTTGTGGACGGGTTGTTCGGCAAGGTGATTGTTTGTTGTTATAATCTTTATGTTTATGGTCAAGTTCCCGGTTTTTTTGTTTCACGGTTGGTTACCTCGCGCACACGTTGAAGCTCCTACACTAGGTTCGGTGCTTCTGGCTAGAATTTTATTAAAATTAGGTTCATATGGATTATTGCGTTTGCTTGTGTTATTTTTTAATAGTTTTACTAAGTTTACCTTGTCTTTTAGTTTGATGGGGGCTTTAGTTGCGGGTATTGTGTGTTTTTTGCAAACAGACTGTAAAGCTTTTATTGCTATGTCTAGTGTTTCTCATATAAGTACTCTTTGGGTTGGGATAATCGGTTCTCGGGGTTCTCTACTAGATCCGGCTGTTCTTGTGTCCGTCTCTCACGGGTTTGTGGCTGGTTGTCTTTTTTTCTTTGTTGGACATCTGTACGAGAGTCGGGCTTCTCGATCTATTTTGATTCTACGAGAAGGGTGATCTTTGTCTACTTTGCTTATAGTACTTTGAGTACTTGTTTGTTTCATGAATGCTGGTTTTCCTCCTACAGTAAGATTTTTTGGAGAGGTCTCGGTTTTCCAGTTGGTTTGTTCTGGTGTTGTTGGTTTGAGAGTTGTGTTACTTGTTAGGGGAATTGTGGGGGGGGTTTTTTCTTTCAGTCTCTTTGATTGAACTTCATTCCAAAAAGACGGTAAACAAGGTTCTTTGGTTTTTGAGGTGTGGTTGGGGTTGGTGATGGTAGTGTTAAGCGTTTGAAATTTTTTCTTGATTTTTTGATTTTAGAAGAGAATTTGTTAGCTTTGAAAGCTAATTTTCCAAGTTTTTGGGCTCTTCTAGCCGGTTGAAGAACTTCTCGGGATTACAAATCCCAAATTTTAAATAAACTAAACCGACTTAGACAATGTTTCAGTTGTTGTTTGTTTTTGTTTTTGTTTTGATTGTTTCTATGTGGTTGATAGACATTCGTCTCCTCCTATTCCTCATTCTGGTAGAGTTCTCAGTATTCCTAGGAATACTGAGAACTCTACCAGAATGAGGAATAGGAGGAGAAGCTGTGGTTATTTTTATTATCAGGGGTTGTGTGCTAAGTCTTCTTTTGTTGATTGTATCCAGCTCGGCTCGAAAGTTTGGTCTTTATTCGAACGAGGTTTAACGAATGTAAACTATACAGGTTGTTGGGCTCATACCCCAAAAGAATATTTTTTATCGTTCGTGTGTCTTGAAATTATTTTTTAGCTAGTGAAAAGGAGAGTTTTGTCCCTGTTTTGTTATCATCTTGGATTCTTTTGTCAGTTCCTTCTTTATTTGTTAGGTTGGGAGAGGGGGGGTCTTTTTCCTTTTGAGTGGGAAGGTTAGGTCTCATTTCGGTCATAGTTTATTGGGTTTTAATGGTAATTAAGGAGGCCGGGAGAGGCTCTATGACTTGGGGTCTGAAGGGAGTTATTCGTTTTTCTTTTATCTTGTTTATTCTTTCAGAGGTTGCTTTTTTTGCTTCCTTTTTTTGGGGGTTCTATACTTTTTCTTTTATTCCTACTTTGGAGATCGGGAGAGCTTGGCCACAAGAGAGTGTGTGTGTAATTGACGGCTTCGGTGTTCCTTTGTTAAATACCGTAATTTTGTTGAGATCTGGGGTAAGGGTAACGTGAGCTCATAAAGCTCTTCTTCATTCTGAGAGTAGGGTAGTTCCTTTGAGGGTGACTCTTGTTTTGGGGGGGGTTTTTTTGGTTGTTCAGATTTCTGAGTATGCTTCTGCTTCTTTTTCTATCGCCGATGGGGTTTATGGAAGAGTTTTTTTTCTTTTAACTGGTTTTCACGGTTTTCACGTTCTTGTTGGTTGTCTTATGTTGGGTTTCTCCTTGGGGCGGGCACACTCGTTTTCTAAAAGAAGACATGTTGGGTTCGAGTGTGCTGCTTGATATTGACACTTTGTAGATGTTGTTTGATTGTTTTTGTTTTCTTTTGTGTATCTTTGAAGGCAGGGTATTTTCTCTCATTTATCCGAATTAATCGGGGCACTTTGATAAAGTGGTTAAGCTTATTGCAAATGAGTTATAAAGCTGGTGTTTTAGCATTGTGGATTTTCGTTCCACCGGTCCGTTTGGGCTTTATAGCCGCAAGGCGTTTAGTTTTTTAGCTTGACATTTATTATTAATTAGCCAGTGGGGGCGACGATGGCTTGGTTCTGTGAACCATAAAGATATTGGAACTTTGTATTTATTATTTGGAATTTATGCCGGTTTGGTGGGGGGAGGTATGTCGGTTTTAATTCGACTTCAACTTTCAGGTCCTGGGAATAATTTTTTGGTCGATCATATTTATAATGTGATGATTACAGGACACGGATTAGTTATGATTTTTTGATTTATTATGCCTGTGTTGATTGGGGGGTTTGGGAATTGATTGATTCCTCTTTATTGTGGGACAAAAGACATGGCTTTTCCTCGATTAAATAATTTATCTTTTTGAATGACTTTGGTTTCTTTTGTATTTATTGCTCTCTCTCTTTTTTTGGAGGGGGTTGGAACGGGGTGAACTGTTTATCCTCCACTATCACTACGAGGTTTTAGAAACAGGTTTTCTGCTGATTTTGGTATCTTGTCTTTACATGTTTCTGGTGCGGCTTCTATTATGGGCTCAATTAATTTCATTACGACAGTATTTCGTTGTCGTGCAAAGTCTATTCCGTTGAGTCAGGTTTCGTTGTACTTGTGGGCTTTGTTAACTACAGCTGTTATGTTAGTTTTATCACTACCAGTCTTAGCTGGGGGTTTGACTATGTTGCTTTGTGATCGGAATTTTAATACAAATTTTTTTGTAACCGAAAACGGGGGGGATGTTATTCTTTGGCAGCATCTTTTTTGATTTTTTGGACATCCTGAGGTTTATATTATTATTCTTCCCGGTTTTGGTTTGGTTTCGGCTATTTTGGTTCAATGCACTGGAAAGAGGGGGGCATTTGGACACACTGCAATAGTTTTTGCTATTCTCTGTATTGGTTTTATTGGATTTGTTGTGTGAGCACATCATATGTACACTGTTGGGATGGATGTTGATACTCGGGCCTATTTCACAGCTGCTACAATAGTGATTGCAGTTCCTACTGGGGTAAAAATTTTTTCTTGGTTGGCAACAATGTATGGGATGAGTTGAAAAATTAATCCTTCTATTGTTTGGGTGGTTGGTTTTTTATACCTATTTACTGTAGGTGGACTAACTGGGTTAGTGTTGGCTTCGGCTTCGATTGATACTGCTTTGCATGATACTTATTATGTTGTCGCTCATTTTCATTATGTTCTTTCTTTGGGTGCAGTTTTTACAGCGTTTTTGGGGTTTATTCACTTTTTTCCAACATTCACGGGGTACAGGTTAAAACCTAGTCTAATATATACACATTTTTGATTAATATTTGTTGGGGTAAACTTAACTTTTTTCCCCCAGCATTTTTTAGGTATAAGGGGGATGCCGCGGCGAGTTTTTGATTACACAGTTGGAATGAGTTTATATAACTCTTTAAGCTCTCTTGGAAGTATTATTTCTCTTTTTTCTGTGGTTGTGTTTGCTTACATGGTTTGAGAGGGTTTGATGAGGGAGCGAGCTGTAATTTTTTCTGTAGGAGCTGGAAGTGCTCCTGTTCTTAATTCTGTTTCACCCCTCGATTTTCACACTTTTATGGAGGGTCCTTCCGTTGTTCGTTAGAGTGGGTAAATCGGCTAGTATAATTAGTATGACTGTTTTCCAAACAGGAGGTGTTTTTCGTCGATTAGTGAAGTGGTAGTATATTAGTATATTCGGTTTCGGCCCGGAAGGAGGGTTTCCTCACTTCTTATTAAAGGAGGTGTATGTGTGCACAGATGTTTTTGGTACGTCTAGAGTGAGTTTTCACCCTTTAAAACTGTGTTTCCTTTCCTAAAAGATGCGTGGGACCTTAGTTTTGGGCCCTTCGTAGAAACCCCAATCTTCTATTTGGTTTTTTCATCTACCTATAGTGTTGGAAAGGTTTTTATCTTGGTGAGGTTGGGGGTTTTCACTTTAAAACCCTCTTTTGGCTGTGAACGGTCAAAATATTTCTTTCTTCTCTCGAGCCTTCGCTTTCAGCCCTTCTTCTAGGGTTTTCCTATCAGGAATATTTTAGAAGGGTTGCTTTAGGCATGTTTTACCTCGACTTTCTTTAAAAGAAAGAAGAGAAAGATATGGGGATCAGCGTGGGGGAAGAGGAGGACCAGGGGTGGTATTGGAGGATATTTATGTTAAGTATAGGAAGAAGAGCTATTTGGATGATATAACCTAATAGAGGAGGTAGTGAATTAATTGTAGGGAAGTATTTGGTGAGGGAGTGATACAGTTAACAAGTAATAGTAGTTTAAGAAAAATGTTCTCCTGTGGAGAGAAAGATTCCTTTGGATTGTTACTTACTAGTGTGAGTTGGTATTTTGGTGTTTGTTTTAGTGTTGTTGGGGGTGTTCGAGCCTTTTATTTGGCTGCAAATAATAGACATTCTTTATTGTTTTTGTTTGAAATTAGAGATGGGGGTTTTTTCCGTCATTTTTCTCGTTTCACTTGCTGTTATTACTGCAACAGTTGGTTGATTTGGTGAGCTTTATGTGGGGGGGGATAACCAAAAACCTGTTTTTTGGTTAACTTTTTTAGGGTTTGTGGCTGGTATAAGAGTCTTAATTGGCTCCGGAGACTTTTTAATGTTGATCGTAGGTTGGGAGGTGTTGGGAATTACGTCTTATCTTCTTGTGGCAGGCTATCTCTCTTCGTTGGCTAGTAATGGAGCGATGAAGACTGTGTTGTTCAATCGAGTTGGGGATGTTTTTTTTGTTCTAGCTGTGGGGTTGGTAATAGTTAAGTCGAGATGAATCTTTTTTTTACTGGTTGTGATGTTTGCAATTTGTAAGTCTGCGCAGTTCCCGTTTTCTGCGTGACTACCAGCAGCTATAGCGGCGCCGACTCCGGTCTCAGCCCTTGTTCATTCATCTACTTTGGTGACTGCTGGTTTGTGGGTTTTGCTAAAGTTGGAGGTAGGGGGTTTGGTGCTCTTGTTGTTGGGTAGGGCGACAATGTTGGTGGGGGCTTTGTGTGCATTGAATGAGAGGGATCTGAAAAAGGTAGTAGCTTTTTCTACTTTGTCTCAATTGGGTCTGCTTATAATGGCTATTTCTTCTTTCTCTTTTCAGAATGGTTTTTTTCATTTAATTACTCATGCTTTTTTTAAGTCTATGTTGTTTATCAGAATTGGTTATTCTATTTTGGTGAGGTCTCACAATCAACAGGGGTTACATATGGGGTCTAGTAGTCTTGGGATTTTAACTGTGGCCTGAACTAGTCTTTTAAGAATGAGAGGGTGTTTATTTTTTGGGGGGTTCTTTTCTAAACATGCTGTTCTAGGGCAAGCCCAGACTGTTGTTGGGCCCGTAATATTTACAGTTATTCTGGTGGTAGGTAGGATCATAACTTGTTTGTACAGGGTTCGGTTGGCCAGTTCTTTGCTGAAGTTAAATAAGTTGGGGGTTGTTTCTCCTGTTCAGGTTGGTTTGTTGGGTTGTGTTTTGGTAGGGGGGGGGTTTATTTCAAAGTTGTTGTTTTTTGATTTACAATTCAATTCTTGAGCTTCTGGTTTTTTCTCGTTCCTTTTCTTGGTGTGAGGTTGATGGAGGTGAGTGATCTTGACTGAGAATGAAGCAATTGCTAGAATTTTTTTTTCGTCGTTTGTTTTTGGGAATGGGGGGGGGTTTTCTGTTGCTCCTAGTTTGTTAGACGAGAAAGTTTTTTCTGTTCGAGGGGTTATGTTGTCAGCGGTTGAAGCCGATAGGGCAAAGTTTGTTGGGTTGGTATTCGGACTTGTAGCTGGTTTGTTGTTGTTACTTTAATTGTCGTAGTTTAAACAGAATGTTCGATTTGCACTCGAGTGGTGAAATTTCCGATAATGTTAATTTTATGTGGTTGAATTATGGTTTAAAGGATTTGTTGTGTCCGGTCAGGATTTCTTATTATTGAAGTTTTGGTTTTGTGTTGGGGATGTTGATAGTAGTTCAAATTGTTACCGGATTTGTGGTTAGAATATTTTTTTCAGCTGGAGATGCTTTTTATTCTGTTTTCTATTTCACTCGTGAAACTCTCACCGGTGAGAGTTTCCGTTTTATGCACGCCAATGGGGTTTCTGGGATTTTTTTGGCGATGTATTTACACGTATTTCGAGGGGTTAGTTTTTCTAGGTTTTTCCTACTCCCTGTGTGGTTTTCTGGTTTGATTTTGTTCTTGTTGTTGATTATTATTTCGTTTCTTGGTTACAGATTACCTTGGGCTCAGATAAGGTTCTGGGCGGCAACGGTAATTACCAATTTGGTAACTTCTATTCCTCAGATTGGTAGTAAGATTGTTTTGGCTTTATGGGGAGATTTTTCTGTTAGCTTTTTGACGTTGAACCGATTTTACAGTCTCCATTTTCTTTTACCGTTTGTTGTTTTAGCCCTTATAGTAGTTCATATTTTATTGTTACATTTAATTCACACAAAAGGTCCCATTCAAGTAAAAGGTGATTCTACTGTTTTTTTTCCTGGTTTTTGAGTAAAGGATATTTGATTGTTTCTTGTGATAATGTTTTTAGTAGTGTTTTTGGGTTTTTATTTACCTGTTTGGTTAATGGAGAGGGATATATTTTTGGAGTCTAATCCTATAAGGGCTCCGGAACATATTGTACCGGAGTGATATTTTCTGCCTTTTTATGCTGTGTTGCGTGGTGTTCCTTCCAAATTGGGAGGGGTTGTAGCTATATTAGGGGTGTTTGTTTGTTTGTTTTTGATTTCTTTTTCAAGCGTAAAAAGAAATCCTCTCACAAAGGGTATTTTGGCTGTGCTTTTCTTTTTATGAATTCTTCTGTTTTGGGTGGGGGGGTTACCTGTTGTTTTTCCGTTTGATAGATTAGGAAAGATTACAGTGTTCCTGTTTTTTGTTTGTTTTATTCCTGCATTAATTTACCAACTTTTTGTAGGCAGTCTCAGAAGTGAGGTCTTTGAAGGTTGGGGCTAGAGTTTCTTGTCTTATTTGTGATGATTGCTGGTTTTAGTAGTGGGCTCGTTTATCTTTTTTTGTTGTGTATAATGTGTAGTGTGATGGTGCTTTCTGTTTTGAGTGGAATCTTTGAGGGTTGGTTTGTTGTTTTAGTTTCATATTTATTTTTTGGGGGGATTATGTGTGTGTTAGCTTATTTCTCTTCTTTTAGGTTTTCTTCTCTCCGGTTTTCTAATTTTAGTGTATTGGGGGTTGTGCTTTTGTGTTGTAGCAGAATCGTTCTGGTTTCGAAACGATTCTGCTACAACACAATGACCGAGTCTGGTTTTAGATGGGTAAACATAGAGCTATTATCATTTTTTAGGTGTGTTATGCTTTTGGTAGTTATGTTTTCAGTGTTGGCAGTGAACAAAGAAGGGTGAGGTGGGGTTCGTATTTTCTCTCTCTAATTTATTTTAACTGGTTTTATTTTATTTTGGAAATATTTGGAGTTTTAAAAATTTCTGATTTTAGATCAGTCGGAGCCTTTGTCTTATATAAACACTAGTTTTTTTTACGTTTGTTTGTTTTAGTATTATTGTAATTATGTGGGTTGTGATGTCTGGTTTAGCACTTTTTGCTAGGAAGATGTGAAGAAAGTGAAATCGAGAAACATTGTCTGGGTATGAGTGTGGCTTTGATTCTAAACATTTCGGGCGTACTTCTTTTTCGATTAATTTCTGTATTTTTCTAATTCTCTTTTTGGTTTTTGATATTGAGTTGGTTTTTTTTTTTCATCTACCTATAGTGTTGGTTCAAGAAGTTGGAAAGGTTTTTATCTTATTGTTGTTGGTGGGGATTTTTATTTTTGGGGGGTTTTTGTACGAGGAGATGAATATAACTTGAGTTTAGAGAAATTTTTGGGTAAATTTCTGATTCTGTCTTTAGTTAGATCTTTTGATTGGTACCAGTCTTTGGGGAGTATTGGATCTTTAGCGTTGGCTACCATAGCATATTTAGTGTAGTAGATTTAGGATCTACTGGTCGGGTTAATCCGTGGTAGCTTTAATATTTCTTTCTTCTCTCGAGCCTTCATTTTCAAAGAGAAAGATATGGGGATCAGCGTGGGGGAAGAATCAGGTTGGCCGTTTGTAGTTTATTAGAATACATGCTTTGGGAGTATGAGGTACTTGTGTCGAACGGATTCTTTTAGCTTTTTTATTGGGGTTATTTTCAATGATAGCAGTCGCTTTTTTTACTTTGGTGGAGCGAAAGTACTTTGGAATTGGACAAAGTCGAAAAGGGCCTGATAAAGTGAGGGTGCAAGGGCTTCTGCAGCCGTTAGTGGATGTTTTAAAGCTTTTTAGCCACAAACTTCTTTGGATTTCTTCCTCTGATTTTTTTATTTTCTATTTGTCACCTTTTCTTTCAGTTGTGTTAATGGTTGTTTTGTGGGCTTTTTTTCCAATGGATTTAGAAGAAAATTCTCCTGTTGTGTTATTTGGAGGGGTGTTAATAGCTCTCTCTCTGGTCGGGTTGGGGTTGGTTTTTACAGGTTGAAGTAGAAGTAGTTCGTTTGGCTTAATTGGAAGTGTTCGAGGACTTGTACAGTTTGTGTCTTATGAGATTGTTTATTCCTTTATTTGGTTTGTTTTGTTTTGTTTGAGTCTTGGTTATTCTGGTAGGGAGTTGAAATATAACAGAGATTATTTGTATCTTCTTTTTGGGGGTTTGGTGTTTGGGTTTTTTTTTATTGTGATTTTGGCTGAGAGTCAGCGAAATCCTTTTGATTTCGCTGAGGGAGAGAGTGAGTTGGTGTCCGGGTTTAATACAGAGTTTTCGTCTTTGTATTTTGCTCTTGTGTTTTTGGGGGAAAATGGGATTTTTATTTTGATGAGTTCTATTTTGTGTGGAATTGGAACTATGTGAGCTGGTTGAATTGTTTTCACTATTGGTGTTTTCTTCTTGGTGAGGTTGGGGGTTGTTGTTCGGAGTATTATACCTCGGTTTCGATATGATTTACTTCAAAAGTTGATGTGAAAGACAATTCTTCCTTTGGGTATATTGTTTTTTGGATTGGTGTTTGTTTGTTTTTGGGTTGGTAGTTTAAGTAGAACAGTGAATTGCAGATTCAAAAGTGTTTTTACTCAACCTTTTTTGGCTTAGGAAATACTCCTTTTGCTTTACAGGCAACTATGCTTTACACCACTAAGCCTACAACGACTCCAAAGGGACTTTGAAGAGAGTGTTTTATCGTTGGGGGTAGTTTTATATTCTTATTTTCAAGAGGGTTTATCGTTGGGGATAATTAGTCTAGTTTGTTTTCATGATTTAGCTGTTGAGATTCAGGTTTCGTCTCTGTTGGTTGTTTTGGCTATGGTGGCTTGTCTTTTGACTCTGAAAGGATTTTGGAGTTTTGGTTTGGACAGACACCGTATTGAGTTTTTGTGAACAATTATTCCGTTTATGATTATTATTGTGTTTGCTGTTCCTTCTTTGGTTTCGTTGTATTTACTAGCTTCTTCTCCTTCCTATTTGGGGGGAACACAAGCAAAGACTCCGTTGCAATTAGACACAGAGCGAGTGGCGGGGGTTTTTTTTGATTATTTTAGTAATTGGAATCCTGATTATGAGGAAGCTGGGTCTGCTTACGAGGTTAAGGAAACTAGAAGATCGACTGTTTTGGTTACGGGACGTCAGTGATACTGAGATTACGGTACTTCTTCTAAGGTTAATGCTGGTGTCAGTCTTTCTGGCCTAGTTTCGTCTCATATGATTGGTACCAAGGACGTTTTTCACCTTCTTCAACTAGATCAATGACTTTATCTCTCTTTAAGAGAGAGATATGTGTTTGCTGTTACCTCGGGGGACGTTCTTCATTCTTTTGCAATTCCCACTTTAGGAATTAAGATTGATGCTGTTCCTGGGAAAGATAATAGCGTTTTTTGTGCTCCTATTATTCCAGGTTTGTTTTTTGGCAACTGTTCGGAGATTTGCGGTGTAAATCATTCGGTTATACCTATTGGTATTGTTGTGGACAATGCTCTCTTAAGTGTAGATAAATCACAGGCAGAGTTGTCTTTGAACAATTCTTTTGGTTTTTTTAAAAAAAATTATCTTGCTAGATTGCGTTGTGTTGAAATTAGTTTGATTGTTAATCAAACGTTGTACAACCGTACTCAACACTTTAAAACCCTCTTTTGGCTGTGAACGGTCAAAATATTTCTTTCTTCTCTCGAGCCTTCATTTTCAAAGAGAGAGATATGGGGGTCAGCGTGGGGGGGGGGGGGGG
>JAHFNS010000012.1 GCA_023267215.1 Candidatus Nomurabacteria bacterium
ATGAGGATTGAGTGCATCACATCCAAAACCTGAATATATTTTCTAAGAAAATATCATTATTTATCAAGATATTAAATTGGATGTTTCTCGGGTGTCTCTCATTAAGATGTGTATCAAACAAGTGTATCTTCGATGCTTAAAAACAATTCACGATGTGAGAGTTAGTCGTTAGACTCACCCACCCACATGACTCACTCCTCACTCATTACTTCTTTATCACACTCACCCTACTTACTCCCTTACACGCTCATCTAACTCCTTTCACTCACTTAAACAATGATGAGATACAATTTCTGGTTCGCTCACTTTTTAAAGTATCAGAAATTAAAAGCATCATGTGATCGGAATTTCTGTAAGATCTTGTCTCAGCCATATTGACTTTTATCTAGACTTGAAATAAGAATAGATGCATGACATATGCTAAACAACGAAGTAACAAAGCAAGAACAATATTAATTTCATACTGTTTATTTTTATAAATTCGTGAGATATTCTCACTATTGTGAAAATAATAAAAAGGACACTTTCTTGTTGCGTACAAATAAAAAGATTTTTCTCAATTAAATTTTGCAATTTAGTCGAAAGCTCAAAATGTTGGTGGAAGCAACTTAAAAGTGTTTTCAAGGGCCCCGTTTGTTGTTATCAGGTTTTGGGTAATGGTTTAGGCCTAGGTATCCATGAGGTTTTGCAGTTGTATCAAGAAATGCACTTTTGAGCAAGTCGAAGTCACCAGGCTGCATTTGGCTCGCAGGACACCTATACTGCTTTGCGTATAGCGTGCCTCGTACGCCTAGTGCTTTGCCTGGCCGATGAAACGGACCTTGTATTTCTCAAGCGCCGAGTGCATCTCGTCATTCATATAGATCTCAATCTAGTCTGTCGCGAATAAATAAGTGCATCGTCTTTGCTCAAACAAATATGGTCATATTATATGTCTTTGTTGCCTTAGTAAATAATATTTCTTGTCCTACCTGTTTTCATTCTAGCTACCTTTATTAAATCTACACCACTACCTCACTGTCTCTTAATATAGTTGTTCAAAATAGCTCAATATATCGAATATATTTACGTAAATTTACTTTTCAATCATTCACATTAAGATGTTATTCTAGGAATTAATTCAAGTAAGCTCTCAATAATGAATTTCAGATACTATATATTTTCTTCACGAAGGTTGCAAAATCTTTATCTTTACTTTCTCGACAAATTATTTATCGCCAGAATGGTTTTGAAGATTTTTCATCTCATTATAATTTAAGCAAGACGCACAATGTCTCATAAAATTTCAAACAGATTATAACACAGATAGTATTAAAAAATTTCAAAATCGATATTATTAAAATAAGAAAAATGATAAACATGAGCATTCAAATGTTAAATCATAATTCGAGTGCATCAAATTATATCGAGTCCAAAAAGGTTCGAATGCAATGGATGGGCGCTTTGGCGGTGAAGCCGCAAAGTCGAGGTGATTTGTGGGACGTTCAATTTTGGCAATCAAAATATTTATCTTCATCATCGACGTCAAGGCGTTGTTTCTTTTCCGGTGGTTTGGTTTCGGCAAAGATCATATCGCGATTAAACATAGATTTGTGGTCCTCAATGTCGCGAGAATCTTCAGATGTTGAAGCTATAACATAGAATTTAAGAAAATACAATGTAAATAAATTTCATTAAGATATAGTATAATACCTTGATTAAGCTGTATTTTGATTGGGGGTTCCTTGCAGAGCTCTTTATGTTTAGCGAGAACTTCTTTAGATGTAAAGTGATTGAGGCATTGTAGACAAAAGTGCTTTTCATTATCATGTTTTGTTAAATCAGAGAACAAACGTGAGATGTTTGTGATCGGCGCATAGTGTCCCTTCCAATAGAAAAAATTGGCCACACGCTCGTAGTTTTTGTGGCTAATTACCAGGCGATGAAAATCGCGGCCTGCGTCATCCAATAATGAAAACACATTGATGTTCATTTGAAGCTGATCCTCATACAGAAAGACATCTTGTGGACTTATTGGGTACGGGAGAGTGTCGAGATCATGGCGTTGAAACATTTCATTTGTGTAACTCTTCACTCGCTCGCAATTCTTTTTTGGAAGTTTCTCGCGTTCAAGAAAGTAGAGGGCCGCGTATCCAAAGCAGCGCTTGTCGTTGTTTTTGATCCTGATAATTGCTTTCTTATTAGTTAAAAACTGTGGGAAAGGCTCCAAGCCGCTAAAAGCATTGGACTCCTTCACTAAACGCTCCGCATGCACTTTTTCACCTTTACAAGCTTGGAGCTCCCGGCGCAGTTGCTGTACTTCCTGCTCCTTTGTTTCGAGTAGCTTGGTATTATCATTGAGCTGTGTGGTCAGCTGCTGATTCGCAAGTATGAGCGCGTCGTTGTTTTGAGTGATCATCTGTAGCTCACTTTCCAACAAAGCATCTACGTCTTTCGGAATTATATTAGGCACATCAGCCATCTTTAATAATTGAATCGAGAAATTATATTGCAAATATATATCACTGTAGTGTTGTTTTAATTTATATCATAACATGATCATTAAAAAGCAGCAATGTTGATGACGTCATTAAAATGGCGGCCGTGTATTTAATTTCTCACAGGCCTTGGTGATTGTTTCTAATTTCACACTGATGAACAGCCATAATGATTGCGCAATATTACGTAACATTATGTAATAAGTCATCTTTAAAAAATTACATTTGATAAGTCATCTTTAAAAAATTACATTGCTATTAAAGCCAAAACTAGGATTTATGGCTAAGCCAAAGTTTGAGCTAGAGTTTTTGGATGAGCCAGAGTTTGAGCTGGAATTTCTTAGGTTTTGGATGAGCCAAAGTTTGAGCTAAAATTTGTAGATAAGCCAAAGTTTGAGCTAAAATTTCTGAATGAGCCAGAGTTTGAGCTAGAGTTTTTGGATGAGCCAGTTTGAGCTCGAATTAGTGGATGGGCTAGAGTTTTTGGATAAGCAAGAGTTTGAGCTAGAATTTGTGGATGAGCCAGAGTTTGAGCTACAATTTCTGATTGAGCTTGAGTTTGAGCTACAATTTCTGAATGAGCTTGAGTTTGAGCTACAATTACTGAATGAGCCAGAGTTTGAGCTAGAGTTTTTGAATGAGCCAGAGTTTGAGCTAGAGTTGTTGGATGAGCCAGAGTTTGAGCTACAATTTCTGATTGAGCTTGAGTTTGAGCTACAATTTCTGAATGAGCTTGAGTTTGAGCTACAATTACTGAATGAGCCAGAGTTTGAGCTAGAGTTTTTGAATGAGCCAGAGTTTGAGCTAGAGTTGTTGGTTGACCAAGAGTTTGAGCTACAATTATTGAATGAGCCAGAGTTTGAGCTAGAGTTTTTGAATGACTAAGAGTTTGAGCTACAATAACTGATTGAACCAGAGTTAGTGCTAGAGTTTTTGAATGAGCCAGAGTTTGAGCTAGTATTTCTTGATGAGCTAGTATTTCTTGATGAGCTAGTATTTCTGGATGAGCTAGAATTTCTGGATGAGCTAGAATTTCTGGATGAGCCAGAGTTTGAGCTATAATTTTTGGATTAGCCAGAGTTTGAGCTAGAATTTCTGGGTTAGCTAGAATTTCTGGATGAGCCAGATTTGGCAGGTGCCGGTTCTCGATTGAGCCAGAATTTTAAAATTTCTTCTGGGTAAGAACTAGAATACAAATATAGGCAATTGCAGTATGACCATAATAGCGTCTTACAATATAAAAACTATCCAATCAAATTACAGTATTTATCAGCCAATCAGATTTTAGTATATATCAGCCAATGACATTTACTATGACGTCATTAAGATGGCGGCAGTGTTTCTAATTTCGCACTGGCCTTGGTGATTGTTTATAATTTCGCACTAATTGGCAACCATACTGATTGCGCAATATTACGTAACGTCAGGTAATACGCACGCACAAATAAACATATTTACATTACGTCATTGCGTAACAGTCACGTGATTCTAATTAATAAGATTTACAGGTCTATTGTTATATTGTCAAACATCCTAATCCTAATCCTTTAGCACACATCTTAATCCTATTACATACATGCGTAATCCTATATGATTGGCATGTTTATTGTGATAGTACGTATCATCATAATCCTAATCCCTTGGCACACATCCTAGCACAGTTGCTCAGCTCGGTGAGAGCTTTCATATAATATCAATATTTTAGGTGGTCTACAGGGTGTCTTCAACTTTAACTTCAGTACTTCAGGTGAAGGTCGGAGTAAAAATCTGATTTCAGATTCGGACTCAGAAGGTGAGAAAACCCCCGGGACAATCGAACAAAGTCAAAAATTTAACTATGTCTAATTAAGACTAATTAGCATAATTAATTAGTAATTAAGCATTTTTCTAAATTATTAATGTCATTTTCGGATTCAGGGGGTGGGAAAACCCCCGAGACGATCGAAAAAAGTCAAAAATTCGACTATGAATAATTAAGCCTAATTAGCATAATTAATTAGTAATTAAGCATTTTTATTAATTATTATGGTCATTTTCGGACTCAGGGACCCAAATTACTCCCGGGACGACTGTTTTTAGGGTTTTGAGGGTGTTTTATTCGAGGAAATTTTGTTTTGAGGGTTTTATTACACAAAGTCACTAAAGTACATTTGTATGAATATGCTTTGAGGGTTTTACATACATTCCTATACACATATAGATGTTTCTACCTTATATGTATATGCATGCCTATACTATACATGCCTATACATTATATGCAGGGGGTGGGGGTG
>JAHFNS010000006.1 GCA_023267215.1 Candidatus Nomurabacteria bacterium
TTTTATTCAAAAATCCTTGAAATGGAAACTAATTGTAAAGGCTCGAGAGAAGAAAGAAAACGTGAAAGTCAAACTGTCACTTTAAATTGTTGAGCTACCACAGGAAACCCGACCAGTAGAACTTAAATCTACTACACTAAATATGCTATAGTAGCTAATTAGCTTCATCAAGATAGCTAATTAACAATAACGAAAAAACTAACCTTTGAATAAACGCTACAAATCCTTCGAATAAAAAGAACACCACACCACAAACAAACAAAATAATTGTAAGTCTAGTAGGAAAAAATAAAGATTGTACAAAAAAACTAGAAATAAGTCCTAATATAACATGTCCAGCTGTCATATTTGCACAAAGCCGTAAAACAAGAGTTAGTGGACGGATCAAAGTAGAAATAATTTCCATTCAAAACAAAATCAAACCAAGTCCTACTGGAGAACCAGTAGGTACCAAGTGAGTAACAAATGCTACTTTTCCGCGTAAAAAAAAAGCAACAATTCTTACGACAAAAAATCTTGTCCTGAAAATGATTCTAAACCATCCTTGCCTTCTACTGGCAAATGAAAATGGAATAAGACCACTAAAATTAATAATTAATAACAAACAAAAAAGAGTGCCAACAAGAACCGAAATACTAGAAATATTTCTTTTTAGTCCCAACTCCTTGTAAAGTACAAGTGTTCTTTTCCAAGAAGAAGAAAAAACTCTCATAAAAAACACAGGTAAAAGAAAAAATAAACCGAGAATAACCAAAATCTCTCATTTGGCTGAAAATTGAAGTATAATTCTAACTATCACTATCGTTAAGAAGCAGCTTCCGCTGTATCTACTTTGTTTAGACTTACCCCACCTTCCGACGGGGGCGACTGGCAATGTGTGGTATTTACAAAATCTCTTTCTTTTCTTTTTAAAAGAAAATACTAGCTAATACAATTACTCCCTTCTTGAAATGAGAGCAGACATACTACGGCAGCAAACAACTATCTTGTGACATAAGCTACATTTTGACCTGGGATTTTTCTAAAGAAAAATTCGAATTTTTCTTTAGAAAAATCCCATCTAAGATGGGATTATACTCGGCAATACACAAACTTAACCAGTCACAGTGAGACATAACGAGGCATATCAAATTATTGTGCATACTTCTCAGCTTGAGTTTGTAAACCCCCCAATTCCTTTAACAAAAGCCTTCTACAAAGACAAATAACTGGGTTCCGAATCCAGCTTTTAGTTCGCCAAAAAACACAAATCTTTTACTGTTTTCACACAAAAGAATTATCTAATCAGAAAAAAACATAATACAATTGTTGGAATAACCGCAGCAGCTGGCACCATACTTTTCTATTTCTCTAGGAAAGCCTCTTCACAAAAAAAAGCAGTTATTGTTATTGGAGATATCCATTTAACCTTTTCCTAGTTCTAGTTCTACTGGAATAAAATAGTCCTGCAGAGAAAAAGATCTTCTTAACATTTTCAGTGTTATGCTTCAGCAAAGCTTTCTACAGAAAAAGGGGAGTAGTTTAATAGAATGTGAGCCTTCAAAGCTCAAGGTGAATTTCCTCCTCTGTTGCCGTCAAAGTGATTCTCTGACTTAAAAGGTCAGCGCTTCAGCAAAGCTTCAGCAACACACAAACACCCCCAATAACAAAAATAAGACGAAGATGAGTTTCATCCCCTTGTTTGATAAAACTCTAAAAAAAACCCATCCCATAATAACTATTAAACCAGAAAACAACGGAAGAAATACTAACCCCCAACCTCTCCTCCTCCTAGCTAATACAAAAAGCTTACCAAAAAAAGAACCCAACGGAGGGAGACCCCTGTAAAATAACAACATTATTAAATCCCCTCCTTCCCTTTCAGAAAATAAAAGACCAACTAGTATAATTAAATAAAAACCAAAAAACACAACTATTGATAAACTTCTTCTTACACCAGCAGCTAATAATCACCCAGTAGAAAACACAACTAAAACACCCAATGAATTACTCAAAAGAACAACCCCAGAAAACAAATAAAAAATTACTAATCTGTTAAAACAAACCACTCCAGCAGCTAATCCATTACTAATTAGTAAACAAACCATTATCAGAGGAATAATTTTGTAAACAGTCATAATACTGAACATTGAGCGAAAATCCAACCCTTGGAAAAGCCGAAATACTCAAAACCATAGAGGAATAACACCCAATTTACCCACACAAAACAACAAAATCAATCTTTTTCTTTCCAAAAAAAAACCACCAAGAAGAGACAAAGAAAGCCTAACTTCAACTATAATAAACAACACAATAGGTGACAAAGATTCACTTCGCTTTATTAACTCAGTCAATATAATGGCAAAAATTAACTCAGTCAAAACTCAAACCCACAACTTTTCCAGAAAAACCAATCTAGTTAATCCCAATAAAAACACTAAAAATAATGAGTTGGGTAAAAACCAAAATCGGATTAGAAATCCGACGCATTCAACTCAGTTAAATTCAAGCCATATTTCTCTCTTCATAGAGAAAACCACCAAAAATAAAACCCCCAACCACTAAAAACAAACAAATTATAAACCTCCTCTCTTGAACTATTAATATGGGTAGATGAAAAAAAAACACCAGCTCAATATCAAAAACCAAAAAGAGAATAAGAAAAATGCAAAAATTAATAGAAAAAGAAGTTCGTCCAAAGTGTTTTGAATCAAAACCACATTCAAACCCAGATAAAGTCTCCCGATTACCCTTTCTACTTATTTTACTAGCTAAAACGGCTAAACCAGATATCACAACTCACATAATAGTAATTAAACTAAAACACACAAATGGAACAACAACTGCTGTTAATGCTGCGTAATTAAACAACGTCTGATTAACAATCAGACCAAATCAACACATTTAACCGAACACTTAAAGGGTGAAAACTCACTCCCGGCGTACCAAAAACACCCATGCAAAAAAACACCTCCTTTAAACTAAAGTGAGAAAACTCGTACACCACCTCAACCTTCTTTATTTACTCTTAAAACAGAAAACATTACCACAAGAAGCATAAAACACCTGAAAAAAGCCAAGAATTCCAAACCCACCCATCTAAATCCCGATTCTGTTATTGATCTGTAGGAGAACCGTTTTGACGTCAAAACGGTTCTCCTACAGATCAATAACAGAATCCTCAGCAAGCGGAAATTTGAAAACCGAAGAGAGGAAAATCTAAACGAAGAGAAGTAAGCTAGTACACACATAATTCCACCAAAAAACAAATATGAAATTAATACAACAAATCATCTCTCAAAAATCCCTCTAAAAATAGAAAGCAAAAAAACCCTACAAACAGTACACAAAAGAAACAAATAAACTAACCCACTACTAAACCCCGTAACCAACACAAGAATAAAAATTAATTCCATAATTTAACTTAAAAGTCTTACTCTAAGACTGACTCATCAAAAAGTTAATAAAGTAGAGCTGGAATGAAACAAATAAAAAACAAAAGTACTCTTACCTTACCAAGTGTATCAAAAGGAAAAACAACCGGCAATCCCCCTACTCAAAACAAAAGAATTCACAAAAAAAAGATCGTAGACAAAATTGTCTTAGTCAAAGGATTACTCTTCACTCTAGAAAACGAAATTAAAATTAAACACACAAACACCCCCAACATAGCCACAACACCACCTAGTTTAGAAGGAACACCACGCAAGACGGCATAAAAAGGTAAAAAGTATCACTCTGGAACAATATGTTCCGGCGCACTCATCGGATTTGATTCCAAGAACATATCCCTTTCCATTAATCAAACAGGACTATAAATTCTGAGGAAAAATACCAAAAAAATCATAACAAGAAATAGCCAAATATCTTTTACTCAAAAACCAGGAAAAAAAACAGTTGAATCCCCTTTCACTTGAATAGGCCCCTTTGTGTGAATTAGATGTAATAATAAAATATGAACCACCATAAGAGCTAAAACAACAAATGGTAGAAGAAAATGAAGACTATAAAATCGATTCAATGTTAAAAATCTAACAGAAAAATCCCCCCACAAAACTAGAACAATCTTTCTACCCACCTCAGGAATAGAAGTTACTAAATTAGTAATAACAGTAGCTGCTCAAAACCTTATCTGGGCTCACGGTAAACTATAACCCAAAAAAGAAATAATAATTAACAGCAAAAACAAAATCAATCCAGAAAACCATACAGGGAGAAGAAAAAACCTGGAAAAACTAACACCCCGAAACACATGTAAATACATCGCCAAAAAAATGCCGGAAACCCCATTAGCGTGTAAAAAACGAAAACTTTCACCCGTAAGAGTTTCACGGGTGAAATAAAAAACTGAATAAAAAGCATCCCTTGCAGAGAAAAACATTCTAACGACAAAACCTGTAACAATTTGAACAACCATCAACATACCCAAAACAAAGCCAAAACTTCAATAATAAGAAATACTAACAGGACACAATAAATCTTTTAAACCGTAATTCAATCATATAAAATTCTCATTATCGGAAACACACCTTCCGAGTGCAAATCGGACATTCTGTTTAAACTACGACAATTAAAGCAAAAACAAGCAAAATCCCAAAACCAAAAAAAACACCCTTACTAGTTTCGCTCTATCTGCATCAATTAATCCAACAAGAAATTCACGCGTTGAAAAAATTTTTTCATCTAATAATCTAGGAACAACGGAAAAAAATCTACCTTTAGTAAAAACAAAAGATGAAAAAAAAATTCTCGAAACAACCTCCAATTCACCAAAAAGTACTCATGCCCAACATCCCCACACCAAAAAAAGAAAGGAGAGAAAACCAGAAGCCCAAGAAGTAAATTGAATTTCAAAAGGCAATAACTTAGTTACAAAACCACCGCCCAACAAACAACAAGTTATTAGAGTAAATTGTGTTGGATTAAGGATTCTAATCTTATTTAGTTTTAACAACGAACTGGCCAACCGAGCACTATATAAACATGTTATAATACTTCCAACAACCAGAATAATTGAAAATATCAAAGGCTCTCCAACCACCTGCGCTTGGCCAAGAACAGCATGCTTAGAAAAAAAGCCAGCAAAGAATAAACACCCCCTCATCCTTAAAAGTCTAACTCACGCCATAAGTAGAATACCTAATCTCCTAGTCCCCATATAAGCTCCTTGTTGATTATGAGAACTGACTATAATAGAATACCCAACACTAATAAATAACATTGACTTAAAAAAAGCATGAGTGATTAAATGAAAAAAACCAGTCTGAAAAGAAAAAGATGCAATAGCCATTATTAACAAACCCAACTGAGAAAGAGTAGAAAAAGCTACTACCTTTTTTAAATCACTTTCACTCAAAGCACACAAAGCTCCAATTAGTATAGTTCCACTCCCCAACAATAACAAAACCAATCCACCTACCTCTAATTTTAACAAAATTCACAAACCCGCTGTAACCAAAGTAGATGAATGAACAAGAGCAGAAACCGGCGTAGGAGCAGCCATAGCTGCTGGCAATCACGCAGAAAACGGAAATTGGGCAGACTTACAAATTGCAAATAATACAACTAACACAAAAAAAACCCAACTCCCTTTGACAGACAACAAACTAAAAGCTAACACAAAAAAAACATCTCCAATTCGGTTAAACAAAACTGTCTTCATCGCACCATTTCTCGACAAAGAAGACAAATAACCAGCTACAAGTAAATACGAAGTAATGCCGAGAACTTCCCAACCAACAATAAGCATCAAAAAGTCCCTCCTCATAATCAAAATACCCATACCGATTACAAATCCCAATAAGGTCAACCAAAAAATAGGCTTTTGACTATCAACACCAATATATAACTCTCCAAATCAGCCCACAGTAACTGTAATAATAGAAAGAGAAAGCAAGAATACAACAGCAAAAAAATTTATTTCTAGTTTCAACGTAAATCAAAGAGACAAATCCAACAAATTAGACCAAACTAAAGGCTCAACAACACCAACAACTATAAAAAATAAAAACAAAATAAAAACCCAAACAAGAAAGTAATAGTCCAAAGGAATATTTCTCTCCACAGGAGAACGTTTTCATTAAACTACTATTACTATCGAACAACAGAAGGACCTTCTATAAATGTATGAAAATCCAACGGAGATCTAGAACTTAAAACAGGAGCAGCACCAGCACTAATGGAAAAAACCACAGCTCGTTCACTCATTAAACTCTCCCAAACCATATAAGCAAAAACAACAACAGAAAAAAGTGAAATAACTCTCCCCAAAGAGCTCATAGAATTATAAAGTCTCATACCAACCGTATAATCAAATACACGACGTGGTATTCCACTTACACCTAAAAAGTGCTGAGGAAAAAAAGTTAGATTTACACCAACAAACATTAACCAAAAATGAGCGTAGGTTAAGCTAGGTTTAAGAGAAAAACCAGTAAAAGCAGGAAAAAAATGTACAAATCCTAGAAAGGCAGTAAAAACCGCACCCAAAGAAAGTACATAATGAAAATGAGCAACGACATAATATGTATCGTGTAAGGCAGTATCAATAGAAGCAGAAGCCAACACTAATCCCGTTAAACCACCAATTGTAAACAAATATAAGAAACCAACTACCCAAACAATTGAAGGATTAATCTTCCAATTCATTCCATACATTGTAGCTAATCAAGAAAAAATCTTTACTCCTGTGGGGACCGCAATAACTATAGTTGCTGCAGTGAAATAAGCCCGAGTATCAACATCCATCCCCACAGTATACATATGGTGAGCCCAAACGACAAACCCAATAAATCCAATACACAAAATAGCAAAAACCATTGCTGTATGTCCAAACGCTCCGCTTTTTCTAGTACATTGAATTAAAATAGCCGAAACCAATCCAAAACCTGGAAGAATAATAATATAAACCTCCGGATGACCAAAAAACCAAAATAAATGTTGTCAAAGAATTACATCACCGCCGTTTTCGGTCACAAAGAAATTTGTATTAAAATTTCGGTCACAAAGAAGCATAGTTAGTCCACCAGCCAAAACAGGCAAAGACAAAACCAACATCACAGCAGTCGTTAATAACGCTCATAAATACAAGGAAACCTGCCTCAATGGAATAGATTTTGCACGACAACGAAACACAGTAGTAATAAAATTAATCGAACCCATAATTGAAGCAGCACCAGACACATGAAGAGAAAGAATTCCAAAATCCGCAGAAAAACTATTTCTAAAGCCTCGGAGGGAAAGAGGTGGATAAACAGTTCAACCAGTTCCAACACCCTCTAAAAAAAGAGAAAGTGCCACAAGTACGAATGAAACCAAGGTCATTCAAAAAGACAAATTATTCAAGCGAGGGAAAGCCATATCTTTAGTACCACAGTAAAGAGGAATTAATCAATTACCAAAACCGCCAATTAAAACAGGCATAATAAATCAAAAAATTATTACCAACCCGTGTCCAGTAATTATAACGTTATAAATATGATCCACCAAAAAATTATTACCCGGACCAGAAAGTTGAAGCCGAATAAGAACTGACATACCACCACCAACAAGCCCAGCATACATTCCAAATAATAGATAGAGAGTACCAATATCTTTATGATTAACAGAACCAAGTCACCGTCGACTTCACTGACTAATCAATATTAAATGTCAAACTAAATTTCTAAAAAATATGCCTTAAAGCTATAAAGCCCATAACGGACCTATGGAACGAAAATCCACAATGCTAACACACCAGCTTTATAACTCATCTGCCATAAGGCTTAACCACTTTATCAAAGTGCCCCGATTAATTCGGATAAATGAGAGAAAATTCCTTGCCTTCAAAGATAAATAAAAGAAAATAAAAATAGTCAAACAACATCTACAAAATGTCAATACCAAGCAGCACATTCAAACCCAACATGTCTTACCTTAGAAAAAGAATGAACTCGCCCGAAAGAAAAAGCAAGCATTACACAACCAACAAGAACATGGAAACCGTGGAAACCAGTTAAAAGAAAAAAAACAGAACCATAAACACCATCAGCAATTGAAAAAGAAGCAGAAACATACTCAGAAATCTGAATCACCAAAAATACCATTCCCAACAACAACGTGGTTAAAAGAGGAAAAAATCCACTCTGAGCGTGTAACAGAGCTTTATGTGCCCATGTCACACTAACACCAGATCTTAATAGAATCACAGTATTTAATAGAGGTACACCAAAACCATCAATAACGCACACTCTCTCCTGTGGTCAAGTTCCACCAATTTCCAAAGTCGGAATAAAAGAGAATGTATAAAAACCCCAAAAAAACGAAGCAAAAAAAGCCACTTCAGAGCCAATAAACAAAATAAAAGAGAATCGAATAACTCTTTTTAACCCAGACGTTATTGAACCAACCCCAGCCTCCTTAATAATTATTAAAACTCAATACATTATAACAGAAACAAGCCCAAACCTACTCAAAAGGAAAGGAAGTGATCCCCCCTCTCCCAATCTCAAAAATAACGAAGGAACCGACAACAAAATTCAAGAAGAAAGTATAACCGGAACGAAACTCTCTTTTTCTCTAGCTAAAAAATAATTTCAAGATACACGAACGATAAAAATATTCTTCTGGGGTATGAGCCCAGCAACCTGTATAGTTTACATTCGTTAAACCTCATTAGAATAAAGACCAAACTTTCGAGCAGAACTAGACACAATTAAAAGAAGCAAACTCAACACACAACCACTAAAAATAAAAATGACTACGGCTTCTCCTCCTATTCCTCATTCTGGTAGAGTTCTCAGTGTTCCTAGGAACACTGAGAACTCTACCAGAATGAGGAATAGGAGGAGACGAATTTCTAATAATCATATCGAAAAAATTAAAACTAGCAAAAAAAGAAAAAGCATATACAATACTGTCTAAGTCGGTTTAGTTTATATAAAATACTGGATTTGTAATCCTGAGAAGTTATTTCAACCGGCTAGAAGAGCCCAATAAATTGGAAAGCCAGCTTTCAAAGCTGGCGAATTCTCTTCTAAGATCAAAAAATTAAAGTAATATTTCAAATACTTAGTCTAAATATAACACATAAAAGTCACATTTCCGTAAACAAAGCCCCTTGTTTGTTTTCTTTTTGAAAAGAAGTTCAATCAAACAATCTAAAAGAAAAAATTCCTCCAAAAATTCCACTTAATACTAGTACCAACCTCATCACAACAACTCCAGAACATACCATCTGAAAAACAGACACCTCGCCAAAAAAACTAAGGGTAGGAGGAAGTCCAGCATTCATAAAACAAACAAGCACCCAAACTCTTATTAAAAGAGTTGACAATGACCAACCCTCACGTAAAACTAAAATAGACCGTGACGCACGACTCTCGTACAAATGACCAATACAAAAAAAAAGACAACCAGCTACAAAACCATGAGAAACAGAAACAAAAACTGCCGGATCGGTTATTAATCCACGCGAACCAACCATTCCACCCCAAAGAGCTCTCATATGAGAAACCCTCGACATAGCAATAAAAGCCTTACAATCCCTTTGTAAAAAACAAACCACTCCAGCAATAAAAGCCCCAAAAATACTAAAGGCAAACGTAAACTGAGCAAATTTTATAAAACAAAAAACCAATAATCGCAACAAACCGTAAGACCCCAATTTTAACAAAATACTAGCCAACAACACTGAACCCAAAGTGGGTGCTTCAACATGAGCCCGCGGCAATCAACCGTGTATTATAAATACCGGAAACTTAACTATAAACATAAAAATCATAACTACAAATAATCACCTAACGGAATAGTCAACTCACAACGTAAACCTCCCGATAACTCCAGAAGAGAAACTCCACAACAATCCGACAAAAAATGGAATGGAGGTACACAAAGTGTACAAAATGAAAAACAAAATTGCTGAAGTTCGCTCACCTGTTTTTCCAATAGCAATATATATTGCTATTGGAAAAACAATTACCTCAAATACTACAAAAAACGACAAAATATCCCCCATAAGAAAACAAACGCTAGATCTAAGAAGAACCACAAGAAACAAAAAACTCTTCCCTCACACCCAAATCCTAGCCGTAATCATCATTCTTAGAAGAAAAAACAAAAAATTAGATGAATCAACCAAAAAAAACACCCTTTTTCACGGTAAAAAAAAAACGACCAAGGGAGCCGCCAATAAACCCAACCCCCCGCTACCAGTTACTATACTAACTCAAACCATCACTTATCACATTCAATTAGACAAATTATTTTCACTAGTTCTTCTATCAAACACACTTCATACAGACTTCTTTCAAGCAGACACGAAAAAAATAACAAAATTTAAAATCAATCCAAAAAATAATCAATTAAAATCTATTACATGAGGAAAGGGGACTGGAATACCAACTTCGGGATGACAACCCGAGATTATAATTTAACTAAGACCCCAACAGACCAAAAATTCTTCTCATACTAAAATAGCCTTCTACCTGGATAGAAACTGACCTGTATTGCTACGATCTGAACTCAAATCATGTACCCATAAAATCCACGAACAGTGAAATAATACCGCTAGCTACGAACGGTTTTATAGATAATCCAACATCGAGGTAAACAACCAAAAAACAAATATGAACTTAATAAAAGAGCTTTCTGTTAACTTTGGAGTAGCTTTTCACATATAGACTCTGTTCTCTACTGTCTTATTTTCGATTCAAATTTCCCCAAATAAATTTTTTAAATTAAGCTTCCAAAGTCTTCTCGTCCTAGGTTTTTTGTTGATCTTCTTACCAACAAACCAAATTTACTCTTAAAAAAAATACACTCCCAAGCAATTTTCCCCTTCATACCAGCCACTAATTAAGGGGAATTTTATAACGCTACCTTTGGACACTCACGTTAATGCCGCTATTTAGACTACCATGGTGCAGATTTACCTTTAACTCTACTAAAGAAAATGTTTTTGTTAAACAGTTCGCCTGAAATTTGTCGAATTCATTCTTTTTTTGTCTGTGCGCTACTTATTCAATCATAGAAAAAAAAATTAATGTTATTAACTATATTCCTTGCAAAATTATTTAAAATAGTGAAAAAACGAATTCAATAACTGTAATAAAAATTCATAAATCAAAAAACCCGCAAAGCTAAAAATTGAGCGAAACCTCAATAAAATAAGCTAAAACAAGATATAGACCAATGCGATGGAATATTTCCTCTAAACTCAAATCTTGAAAACCGTTCACTGGTCACTTTCAATACTTTTTTCTTTGAGTTTAGGTCCTTGGACTTCGTGAGATTTTATTGTCTGTCTATTGATCAATCCTGATACAAAAGGAAAAAATATATATTATAGTCTAACAGCAAGGAAATCTTCTCCTTCTCAGCGTAAATGAGTTGCACTAAATATGCTACTTGCTGAAACTCTCCTTCGAGAACTAGTATCGGGTACTGTGTACAACGTCTGATTAACAATCAGACTAAATCCGACACACTTTAAAGCTTTCATTAAACTATCTTTTAAAAAGTCCACAGAGCACGAAAACAACGATCAAAATTCTGGAGTATTCCCTCTGAGAACGGAACTATCAACCACAATTCCAATTGGTATTACAGAATGATTAACACCACAAATTTCAGAACAATTTCCAAAAAATAAACCTGGAATAATAGGTGAACAAAATACACTATTATCCTTACCCGGAACTGCATCAATCTTAATTCCCAAGGTTGGGATGGCAAAAGAGTGAAGCACATCACCCGATGTAACAGCAAAAACATAACATTCCCCTAAAGAAAGATAAAGTCACTGATCAAGTTGTAATAAATGAAATACATCGTTTGTATTAATTATATGAGACGAGACGAGACCACTAAGACTTCTGTCTAAGCCAACTTTAGTGACTGTACCGTAATCCCAATATCACTGACGACCAGTAACTAAAACCGGGACCCTTCTTCTTTCTTTTATGGTAGGAAACGGAACCCCCAACCTATTACATTCAGGATTATAAGTAGCAAAAAAATCGAAAAAAGCCTTAGTTACTTTAATACTATCTTCTCTCAACTGTGACTTTCTCGGTGTTCCACTCAAATAGGAGGGAGACGAAGCCATAAGGTATAAAGAAACCAAAGACGGTACAGCAAATACAATAATAATTATAAACGGAATGACAGTTCACAAGAACTCAATTCTGTGTCTGTCTAAACCAAAACTTCAAAATCCTTTTAGTGTAAGCAAACAACCAACCATAGCAATAACAACCAACAAAGAAGCAACTTGAATCTCAACGGCTAAATCATGAAAACACACCAAACTAATTATACCTAATGATAAACCTTCTTGAAAATAAGAATATAAAACTACCCCCAACCAAAAAACACTCTCTTTAGAGCCCCGTAAGACTAGTTGTCGGCTTAGTGGTGTACAAGCACAGTTGCCTGTAAAGCAAAAGGAGTTTTTCCTAGGCCAAAAGGTTGAGTATAAACACTTTTGAATCTGCAATTCACTGTTCTACTTAAACTACCAACCCACGCAAAAACAAATACTAAACTAAAGAAAAGTATTCTTATTGGAAGAATACTTTTCCACATCAGTTTTTGGAGTAAATCATATCGAAATCGTGGTATAATTCTTCGAATTAAAACTCCTAAACTAACGAAAACAAATACTCCAACAGTAAATACAATTCAACCAGCTCACATAGTAGAGATACCACATAAAATGGCACTTATTAAAATGAAAATGCCATTTTCCCCCAAAAAAACAAGAGCAAAATAAAGTGAAGAAAACTCAGTATTAAAGCCAGAAACTAACTCTCTTTCTCCTTCAGCAAAATCAAATGGATTTCGTTGACTTTCGGCAAGAATAATAATAAAAAAAAACAAGAAGACCAACCCACCAAAAAACAAATAAAAATAACTGCTATTTCACTTTAACTCTCTCCCGGAATAACCCATTGTAAGACAAAATAAAGTAAATCAAATAAAAGAATAAACAATTTCATATGAAACAAATTGAACTAGTCCGCGCACACTCCCAATTAAACCAAACGAACTTCTTCTTCTTCATCCTGTAAATACTAATCCCAAGCCCACCAGTGAAAGAGCCATTAAAATTCCCCCAAATAACACAGTGGGGGAATTTTCTCTCAAATCTATTGGGAAAAACGCCCAAAGAACCACTATTAATACTACCACTAAGAATGGAGATAAGTAAAAAATTAGGAAATCAGAAGAAGTGACCCAAAGCAATTTATGACTAAAAAGCTTTAAAACATCCACTAATGGTTGTAAAAGACCTTGAACACTCACTTTATCAGGCCCTTTTCGACTTTGTCCAATTCCAAAATATTTCCGCTCAACTAAAGTAAAAAAGGCTACAGCTATCATTGAAAATAATCCTAATAAAAAGGCTAGTAAAATCCGTTCGACCAAAGTATCTCATGCTCCCAAAGCATGTATTCTTTTTAAACTACAAACGGTATTGACCTTATAACCAACCAAAAACTCTCCCACCTTAACTGTCAGTTCCGTCCACCACCTCTCCCCCTGCGCTGCTTCCCACATCTTTCTCTTCTTTCTAAGAAAGAAGAGAACATAACTTTGCCATATCGC
>JAHFNS010000013.1 GCA_023267215.1 Candidatus Nomurabacteria bacterium
TCATAGTCGAAAACGGCGGGAGCCAAAATTTCAAAAAGAACTGATTGTCGGAAGAGCAAAAATTTTTAAGAATCCGGATACTTTTTGGATGACCCACGTATAGCAACTTAATAATTATACACGTATAGCAACTTAATAATTATACGTGGGTCATACACAAAGTTTCAGGATTAGTTTCGTGTAAAATGAAAAACATTTAAATTGAATTTTTTTAATTTGTATTTTTCAAACTCGCGAGCGCCTTGTTTAATTTGATTATAGAAATTTGTTTTGTAGTATTTGAAAAATGTGTTTTTGTGTTAATGTTCAAATCAATAATATATTCTTCGTCAATTGTCGTCGTTGCTTATATCTTTTATTCTTTCGTCTATTAGAACAACATCGCGCAAGTTCAAAGTTAATAAAATTTGCGGTACTTAACTGAGCTTTACAAAATTTGATTGCAGAGCATTTGTTTGTGAAGCGTACAAAATTTCAATGCATATTAAGTAAAAACGGGATTTTTCAAGCAAAATTTTTCAAAAAATTCTCGCGCTTAACAGTGTTTGAATAATTTTGTATTTGTACAAAAGCTCCGCGAAATGAAATCACAATATTTTTGTACAAAAAAAAGTGGCGGGGGCGATTTGTAGTCCAAAAAGACTTCTCGAATTTTCTTGGCACTGTGCCAACTTTCGGATTTAGAATCCTCATAGTCGAAAACGGCGGGAGCCAAAATTTCAAAAAGAACTGATTGTCGTCGAAAGAGCAAAATTTTTTAAGAATCCGGATACTTTTTGGATGACCCACGTATATCGAAAAAATATTTTTATTCTCTATATTTATGCATGAAATAAACAAATGATTGAATTCTCTTGGAAGGTAATAGGTCGGAATAAATGAATTTAGGTTGAGAAAAGAATTTAAGTTAGTTTTATCTTTGCTACATAAGAACTTTAATTAAGTTTATTTATATTAATATATTATATATAAAATTTTACATGTACAATGAAAAGTTAAAACTAGTTTTACGTTAAATTAACTTAAAATTTATTCAAAAGGTCGTTTTTAACGTATATAAAATATTTATTTTTCGGCCTTGAAAATTTCCATGAAAATATTTTTTTTAACTTAATTTAGTTAAAACAAATTTTTAGTTGGTGATTTTTTGATTGAAATGGACTTAACTACTAACCAATAACTAAATAAAACCTATTTAGGCTCAATCCAAACAATTTTATTTTTAAGTTAATTTGTTGTCTCTGATTATTATCAACAATGAATCCTCCAATAAACTCTAAAGGTTTTAAAATTTTACGATGTATTTTATTCAGGTGACGGTCGACTATAAAGAAGTGAACGGCGTGTGCATTCCACAGCGCGTGCACACAGTGGTCGTGTCCACACAACACGCCGCGGGGGCCACTCAACAGGAGATCCGCGACGACCTCAAAACAAAGCTCATTCCAGAAGTGATCCCGTCAAACCTGCTCGACGATAAGACAGTGTTCCATCTGAACCCCAGCGGCGCGTTCGTTATTGGCGGGCCGATGGTAAAGCATTGAATTGCAAACTAAAGACGCTCTAACTTTTGTACATCATTTTAACTTATGCATTTTGATTTAAAATTTATGCATTACACAGGGAGACGCAGGGCTCACTGGCCGTAAGATCATTGTCGACACGTACGGCGGCTGGGGCGCTCACGGCGGCGGCGCCTTCAGCGGCAAAGACCCCACAAAAGTCGATCGCAGTGCCGCGTACGCGGCGCGTTGGGCCGCCAAGTCGCTCGTGAAGGCCGGACTGTGCCGTCGCGTTCTCATTCAGCTGTCGTACGCGATCGGCATCGCGCATCCGCTGTCAGTCAACGTGAACAGTTACGGCACGGGTGATGTGGACGACGAGGTGCTCGAGCGCATAGTGACGCGGAACTTCGACTTTCGTCCGGGAAAGATCATCAAGTAATTATTTTACTTGTTAATTAATCTCGTCTCTATCCAAAATCTTTAATTAACTATATTTTTTCCCAACATTCTAATAGGGAGCTGGATCTCAAGAAGCCAATATATCAGAAGACTGCAGCGTATGGCCACTTCGGGCGTCCTGAGTTTCGTTGGGAACAAGTTAAGAAACTGGAGCTCCCGTCGAATGAATAACTAAACTTATATAATCGATACAATATTTTAATTAATCTAAACACGAAATTACCATGAGTCCTGACTCATGAGGAATATATTTTTCGATTCATTTGGTAAAAGTTCGATTTGTTAGCAAATTCGATTAATTTTGCACAAAATTTAAGCTTATTTATCGATATGCTATAGTCAGTTATTTGTTTGTTATTTTATATAGTTAATATCAAAATGTAGTCAATTACTGTATATTGTATTATACGATTTGAAATTTCAAATAAATGCAGTAATTAAACTTTTGCTAGAATACTAAATAAATATCTTTTGCAATGTCAAAGAATTTACAATACTCCGTTAAAAAATTAATTTTAAATTACAGTAAGTTCTTTAATTCATGAATAAATTTTAGCTTTATAATATGTTACACAAAATAGTATAATGTTCGACTGTTAAACAAAAAAATAAATGTCTCTTTAAACAATTAGGTGAAATTCTTGTATGAAGAAATGAGCGCTCGTTTGCCCACCACAAGGTGGGTTCATTTTTTCATTACTACTCGCAATGGCTGCCTCTTCGCGCTGCTCTTCGCGCTGCCTCTTGCGCCGCCACTTCCCTCCTCAAAGCGGCACTAAGATAATGCCAAAGTATACGGGCGTACAATGCCAATGGATAGGCATTATTTACAGTATACTGGCATTAATACTGCTTGCAAAATACTTGCATGATTTTGCTTGCAAAATCAAATTCAGTTTGGAATTTTCCATAGTTATCAATATGCGGGCGCTGGCGCGGACGCGGGCGAGGAATGTATTGCGCGCCCGCGTGGCCTTTTAAATAAGTCATTGCTGTATCACGTCAGCTGGCGGGAACTCGATAGCGCGGACGAAACCAAAAGTGTGGCGGATGCACATGATGTAGCATGTAGTGATGTAGACATGAGCTGAACGGCATTTCAGATGGATACTCGATACAGTGCTATACGGTGCTTACTGTGTTGTAGTTGAGTGTAGTACAGTACATCCTGCACAATTTATAAAATGCGTCAGAATTCCTCTTACTTTCGTTATGACGCACTGATGACAGAGTATGAATTTAACCAATCGGGAGTCAGGCGTCAAACGTCAGGCGTCAAGGCATCAGGCGTCAAACGTTAAAGTATGAATCGGCCTTAACTCTATTACACGAACTTTTACTTTTTAGTAAAAATACAGTATGAAAGCAAATTATTTAATACTGCATTTAATTAAATGGACCTTGCTTTTGGTGGGAATTACAAGTTGGTGGCGCGTTTCTGCGCACGCAAGCAGCACGCGGGCCAGTAGGCGCTGCGCTTTTTCCACGCCGACCGCATTTACATTGCCGACTACCGCCGGTCTGATGCGATGCTAATGTACACTGTACAGTATTAACTTCGCATTATTGTGTCCTGTATAGAGTCCACCAGTCCCCCCCTCCGTTGTTGCCATGAGTTACGTGTTACATAAAGAATTACGTTAGTACCCCAATAATAAATTCGATAATTTAAAAAATCATGTTTGCGAGTTAATAAATTAATTGAATTAATACAAATTAATCATGCATGTTATTTTTCTCTGTCGGGTTTTACTTGCATAACTTAACATAATTAAATTTTTTGTCTGTTGCTCAGCCAAAGTTTGGTAGGCCGTAGCGATCATGACATGATGCGCACGGTGCTTAACCATGGCCACGCGCGCCCCCATCCGCCACTCGAAGCCGACGACATAAAAGATGGACCATTCAAGGGTTTGTGCATCGAGGCGGCGCGCGGGACGAAGGACGCGAAGGGACGGGCGGGCTGGGAGAACGCGGGCACTGCGGCGTCGGGTGAGGGCACGGGCTCAAGGGGCAGACGCAAGGAACAAATCGGGGCCGATGCACAGGCCTTGCTGCTGCACAAGCGGTTCAGACGTCTCATTTAGAAGTTCGCACCGCAGGTTCGAACTGCCCGAGTTGTATTTTGTGCTGTGCCCGAGTTTCATATTTCCTCTGCTGTATTGTTAATATGAGCCATTTTTATACTTATTTGTTAGTAAACAATCTAACAAATAAGTCATTAACAAGTAAAGAGATACTGTAATTTTTACTTGTGTATTTAAAGAAACCAACAAATTATAGCCTAAATAGTAAGCAAGTTATTTATATTTCATTCATCCAGTTTTTAAGTAGTACAGTATTTTGTAGCAGAATGATATAAAAGTAAAATTTATACGTATTGCATACGTGTGTAATTTTGCGACACGTTGGCATACTGTGGTACGCGTTCAATCAATTATACGAGTATTACAGTATTTAACGCATTTGTAAGTTAGTTCATTCTACCTGATTTATTTAATTATTATCATATTATATCAAACTGAGAAAGGCTGCCCTTGTGTTTTAGGGAGAGGGGCGGTCGGTGCGGACGTGTGCTTCGATGATTCTGGCCGCGTTGCAGGCTTGCACCGCCATTCCGATTTAGCGGACCAGGCGGAAACGAGCAGATGGGTC
>JAHFNS010000014.1 GCA_023267215.1 Candidatus Nomurabacteria bacterium
GGAGCCGATGATACTGCGACCGGGAGTGAAGGGTGATCAGCCGCTGTTGCTGAGAGAGCCGAAGACGGAGATAGTGATGCCAGAAATCACACGCACTCTTGCTGATTTCCAGACGTTCGCTGCAGAGCACAGCGTTTCGCTCGTGCGCATCACCATCCAAGAGTTGATGGATGAGCTGGCAAAGCGCGGTCGTTTACTTGCTGGAGACGCGGTAGGTGCCGACGTGGTGTGGGCTCCACTCGAAAGCTCGGTGATGATAGGATTTCGGCGGGAGCTCATAGCACTTATGACTCTATCACTGTTCTTCTTAGGAAATACAGAGTTGGCATTCATGTTCATATTCTGCATTTGCAAGTATTCACCCGTGATGATTCGCAAAACCATGAAGTTGATTTGGGAAAACAAGTACAAATCATAACCTCATTTGCCTTACCTTTGCTTTTCCCATTTCACCAATGTCCAAAATATAAATCTTGAATATTGAAACTTGATTTTACGATGTACGTAGTGAGTTAGGTACGCTAGGTAGGTTAGATGGACCCTCGGTGACAGCCTCCTCGTGGCGGGTCTGGATTAGAACTAATGGTCACCAGTAGGTAGGGACCACTAAAGTGCCAATGATTGCCTAGCCGATAAACCGTATGGTATTACGGGTCGGATCGGGACATGGTGGTGAAACCGAGAAATGGTTGCAAAGGGTGTGCTGGCACGGTGTGTTAGGGTTGTAATGGCACGCTCGTATGGTGGCAATGTGTGTCAGGAATGTGATGGCACGGATGTTTGGTGTAATGGTGTGCCAGGTGCGTGATGGCACGGAGTGATGATGGCCAACTGTGTCAATGGTGTAATGAAACGGTCATATGGTGGCAAGGTATGTCAGGTGCGTCGTGGCGTGAGGGTATGGTAGGACACCATGCATAGTGGAAAAGTGTAATAGGTGTGTAATGGCACTCTGTGATGGTGGCCAGGTGGCGAGTTGTCAGCTGCGTGGTAGGAGAGTCGTACGATGGCAAAGTATGCCATGTGAAAGGTGGCACATGGAGAGTCTTGTCTGATGCCGTGGTGGAAAAGAGACACTGTGATATGGAGACATGGTTTTACGGTGATACGGTCATTTGGTGATGTGGTGGCGGTAAAGAGACACTGTGATTTGGAGACATTATTGTACAGCGATAGGGACATTTAGTGATGTGGTGGAACGGAGACACGGTGACACGGTGACGTGGCGGCAAAGAGACAGTCATTTGGCGATAAGGTCTTACGGCGACACGGTCAACTGGTGATTTGGCGGCACGGAGACACTGATCTGGAGACATAGTTTTACGGTGATACGTTCACTTGGTGATATGGTGAGAAATACGGTGAAACGGTAATGTGGTCGTACGGAGACACGGTCACATGATAAGTGCCGTCCTAACATACTTTTCAGACACTATAAATATCAAAGTTGTAAAAATTATTTATCAAATTTATATATTAAGACTTATATTAAACATAATAATTTGTATCATATTTGTCTTTCAATATATTTTTATATGGCGCAAGGAACTGAATAGGACTACCATCATTTATTGCCTCGACTCGATCCGTCTTAAACCCAAAGAATCGTGATTTAAAAAGATTCGGACATGCAATTGTCTTTGCTCATCACCCGACAGATTGGAACTCTCACCGTGGCCAACCAGCAAATGAAAGTTGGACTCACTCAAATATCCAGTTTTACCGAATAAAATTCCTGAATTAGAAGACAAGCTTAAACTCAGGATAAATTTGTTCTCATTTGATGATGCCTTTGGTTATAAGCGATATGCGCTGTATATTTCTAAACGCTATTACAATGAAAAAATCAATCTTCTATTTTGGGACGGGCGATATGCTCGGATAAAACACTTTTCAAGACTCTTTTTCGATACTACAAAGTATGTTGCTTATATTTGAGTTGTTCTAATATTAAAATATATCTAAGAGTTTCTTTACAGGCGACATGGAAATAAAAACACATTTTTGTACAAAGTGTCTAAAACATGTCGCTGAGCAACGGACACTCCAACAACACCTATGGTATTGTAACAAACAAAAAAGGTTGAGTCTGGAAACCTAATCGACGCTCTAAGAAGCACGGGTGGGTATTCTAAAGAAATTAGGAAAGCATCATTGGACAGGATTCGAAAATATCTGAAAAGGCTTGATGCTGAGGAAAAAGGTGCAGTTATATAAATTTTTAAAACCATTATCAAATATAATATTATTTGAATATTTATTTTAGAGCTGAAAAGTTTGCCGTCACCGTGCAAATTAGTCAAGATTCAAGATTCAGCGCTGGAAAATACACCGTGACTGCAGTTCTTTAAAAGCCGATGATGCCCGCATTAAAAGAAAAACATAGACGTGGAACACTTCTGACTGCAACTTAGAATCAATCAGATAGATGAATTCTAGTTTTGATGTTGTATCAAATTTAATTCATTTTATTTCATATTTTAACAATCAATATTTAATAAAACACTTAGCATTCATTGCGCTGCCTGGGTATAATTAATTAGGATTTTAGTTAAAATTTCTGGACTATCTAGACTTTCATTGAAATTATCCGAAAAATATATTACATGACCAAAAGCAAATTAAATTACCAGACTAAAACTATGAAATTGATTATTTATACATTCCATTTTCCAAATATCTGTATGTGAGTGGAAAGGTAAGCTGGCATTGATATTAGACATCAATTCCAAAATCGATTTTGATGATGGATGAAGGCGAGTCCAATTATCTACACATCTAACTTGGTATTTTGTGAACTCTGAAGCTTAGATCCCTCGTGAATCCTGAGCCTCAAACCACCATTGTTTAGAAATCAAGTCATAGGTGAAGAGCATCTATTCAGTCCTAAGGCAAGTGTTACTATGATTTGTTGTTTAAAACTTTAGATTTTAAGCTTATACCACCTCAGGGTCCAGGTCTAGACCTTATTTATTGTCCAGACAACTGGTTTTAGGCGTAGAGTGCCCTGTGAGTCGATGTCTAAAGCTTATCATTGTTTAAAGCCCTAAGACTAGAGTTTTTCTTCTCCAATGATGAAAGGTCTAGAAAACTTTTTCAGTTGAGATCTGAACCTCATTCATTGTCCTGACTTCAAATGCTTAGCATATAGCAGTTAGTGAGTCGAGATCTAGAGCTCATACAATTTCTAGACTTACAATCTTTAGCCTATATCGCTTAGTGAATCAAGGTCAAAAGCCTTTATGTGAGTCGAAGACTACGGCTCATTCATTATCTAAATCTCAATCTTTGTCTATAGTTTTAAGATTAGAGTCTTTCTTC
Organism: Candidatus Nomurabacteria bacterium; assembly: GCA_023267215.1. Lineage (GTDB taxonomy): Bacteria > Patescibacteriota > Minisyncoccia > Phycocordibacterales > UBA9973 > UBA9973. The sequence continues at coordinate 3,322 of JAHFNS010000014.1, forward strand.
CTGTTCGTGTCGAGGTTACAAGCTCATTCATATTTTTAATTTCAAATTTTTAGCTTATATCGCCCTATGAATTGAGTTCTAAAGCATCACTGTGAGTCCAGGCTTGAAGCTCATTTATTATCTAGAGCTCATTCATTATCTAGAACTTAATAATTGTCTAAAGCTCTAAGACCAGCGTCTTCCTTTTCCTATCTATCAAAATCTATAGCTCATTTATTGTCTAGAGCCCCTCTGAGTCGAGGTCTTGAGCTCATTCATAGTCTATAACTCAATCATTGTCTATAGTTTTAAGACTAGTGTCTTTTTCTCCCTGTGTTTTGAAGACCAGAGCTTATTTATTTTTAGACTTCAAATCCTTAACCGAAATCGTCTTTAAGTCGAAATCTCAAGCCCGACTATAAGACAAAGTCTAGAGCTCATTCGTTTATAAAAGCCCCTGTCAGTCGAGGTCGTGATCTGATTCATTGTCTATAGCTGTTTTGAATATTTGACTAGTCACTTGCTGAGATTGTAATTAGAGCCACTTTTCTAGCCCATATCTATAGTCCATAAAGGTTTCTTTCCTGATATGTTCCATGACTCCTTGACTATTTTTCAATATGACACAGATTCTAAAGCGCACTACGACGTCGTGTCTAACAACCTGTGTCCTTTGCTTATTTTTTGATAACTCTTTAAAAATCGAATCCAAGGCTACAACCCGAGTGTGAATTGTAAAAGTGAAATGAATTTAGTGAGAAAATAAAGTGAAAGCGAAAGAGGCAATGTATGAGAATAGAGTGATTGTAGGGTGAAAGTAAAATGAGTGTAATGTGATATAAGGACAAGAGTAGTGTGAGTATGACTAGTGAGTGTAATGTAAAAGTGCGATGAGAAGAGTGTCAAAGTAGCGTGAGTGTAGATTGAAAGTGGGATGAGCGTAGTTTGAAAATTTGACGAAATACGTAATTGAAATATGAGTGAAGGGTAAAAGTGGGACAATCATTGTGTGTCTGAGTAAGGCAAAAGAAATAAGTTAGTTGTGAAAGTAGATAAAAGCAGAAAAAGTTTACTGTACAATAAAAAGCAAGAACAATATATGTGTTGTAAGTGAAAAG
>JAHFNS010000015.1 GCA_023267215.1 Candidatus Nomurabacteria bacterium
CTCGAGGATCCCTAGGTGGTGCAAGTTGGTACCGAGTTGAGATCTCGGGGGTGTTAGGGGGTACCCCCGAGGATCCTTAAGTGGTGCATGTTGGTAACTTGAGAATACCTAGGGTGTGAGAGAGGTATCTCGAGGATCTCTAGGTGGAGCGAGGAGGACCCCGAGGACCCATAGATGGTGTGAGGAAAAACCTTGAGGATCCCTAGGTGGTGTGAAGGCCACCGCGCAGGCCCCTAAGGGTTCTGAGGTGGTTTGAGAACTTTCATCGAAGATCCAAACGTGGTGCAAGGGAGAAACTCGTGAATTTTTAGGTTGTGCTAAGGCTAGCTCGATGATCCCTAGGTGATTCAAGAGGGTTCCTCGTGGGTCTTAAGGCGATAGCTAGTGTACCTCGTTGATCCCTCTATGGGGCTAGTGGTACATCGAGGGCTCCTAGCTGGTGCGAGAGGATCCCTAGGGGACACCTCGAGGATCACTAGGTGGTGCGAGGGAGTGTCTCGCAAGAAACTAGGTGCTGCTCGATGGTCCATAGGTGGTGCAATGTGTTACCTATTTGTTACTTCTATTGTACTAAGGTGTACCTCGGAGGTCCTAGTATGTGCTCGAGTGTCTATAGCTGGTGCTGTGCTCTACTTACAAGATATCGTGAGGGTCCGATTTGTGATAAAATGGTCAACCTAAAAAGTATCCAAAAAGTCGAAGGAGGTAAAATAATCTACCCAAAGGTATTCCAAAAAGTCCTAGTAGGTGAAATGATCTACCTATAATATATCCAAAATGTCCTAAAAGGTGAAATTGACTACTTAGAAAATAAGAAAAAGTTTTATCAAATGGAATGGTGTACCTGAAAGTTATCCAACAAGTTCTATACGGTGAAATGATCTACCTAAAAGTTCTCCAAAAAGTCCTAGAAGGTGGAATGTTCTACCGAAAAGGAATCCTAATAATCCTATTTGGTGGACAGATCTACCTATAAAGTATCAAAGAAGTCCGAGGAGCTGGAATGGTCTACCTAAGAGTTATCCAAAAAAGTTATAAGAAGCGAACTGATCTGCCTATCAGATATCCAAATTTTCTAGGAGCTGAATTGGTCTCCATAAAGAAATCCAGGAAGTAGTAGGAAATCAAATGATCGGCCTAAAAGATATCCGAAAAGTCCTAGGAAGTAGAATAGTTTACCTAACAGGAATCCAAAAAGTCCTAGAAAGTGGAATGTTCTAAGTAAAAATATCCAAAAAGACTTAGGTTGTGGAATGATTCACATAAAAATAAATCCACAAAGTTTTAGCTATTGGAATGATCTACCTAAGTGGTTTCCAAATGGTCCTAGGAAATAGAACAATTTACCTAACCGGTATCCAAAAAGTCCTAGAAAATCGAACATCTTTGTAAATAAGTATCTAAAAAGGTATAGAATACGCAAAGGTCCAACGAAATGGAATCCAAATATCTTTAGAAGTATCTGTTTTCTTCACCTATTTTTATTTCCGGTATGAAACAATCTATTCTGAATTAAATGACAATTAAATCGCATCTATCTATTTATCAGACACCATCTTCTTAATTTATCTAGCTGATTCTTGCTGGAATGATTGGACAGACTCGTTTTTAAGAATGCACAATCTTATCAGATTATTAAATGGTAAGCACCTCCAAAGCTTTAAGCTGAAAGACCAATTCTTCACTATAGCTATCCACTCCATCTCCAATGTTTTCAGATTAAAAAGCAGCTATATAGACAGGCAAGAAGACAATCAGATTTGTTTTGAGACGTATATTCAGCTTCTCGTTCTAGCTATCAGCACCCATCTTTCATGTTTAGGGCATGGTCAGCCACGAGCTCTGAATTGTTTTATGAACCCATTTTATGTAAACACAAACGAGCTTATGTCTATACGGCAGACACATGATCCTCTGTTTGGAGATGCGAAAGTAGCTAATCAGTTTATTACAGTTTTTAGATACAATTTCTCACGTTTTAGGGGCCGACAAAACAGTTTCAATTGGGCAATCAGATTGATTTCACCTCCTTGCAACGAGGCACTATCTCCTATGCTTTGCTAACTGAGTGTATCTCAATGCATCAATCGATGAGATTTTCTCTATCTTATACAGAGACCAACTTATAATCTAATTGATCGGACAGCATCTGTTATGATTATAGATGAATAACCAGAATACCTATCTGTTTTGATCAACCACCATCTTCACAATTTTAAATGAAAACCTCAGGGAGACGTGTGAAATATCAAGGGCGCACCTAGGTGCCTCTATGAATACCTAAAGGGCACCCGATTTGTACCTTTCGGTACTAAGTTGTTAGGGTAACTGATGGACACATCACAAGTCCCTCTTCCTAGCGAGGGAGACAAGTTTCTCTCACGTAAGAACTCTGCTTTAAAGACTCGCTTGACATGAAACAGTCTTCTTTCTTCTGCCATGGAAAAAACAGCTCCATAATCTATTGATCAGCTATCATGTTCTGATTTTAAATTAGGCACATATTATAAGTTAAGAATCTCTACTTTATTAAGTGCTGATTATATCGACTCTAACGAGCTATCAATCAGCAGCTCTTCCGATTTGCTGGTGGATACTATCTTGTTGGAGCGTTGTATTAAAATGCTTTGTTTTAATCTGAAATCAACTTATCAGTGCATCCCACAAACACTATGTCTTTGTTTTGTAATGAGAAACCATCTCATCAGTCTAGCTAGCGAAAGGTTTTCTGTTCCGCATCTATTTACCTTTCGGACATCATCTTCTTTTATTTGTTATTTAACACTATCTCCCAAAAGCAATTTCAAACAACTTTTTCATGCAATCTTAACATAACTTATATATCTGGTTTGGGCAAACAATCTTATTTATTTTGACAGAGAAAATAGCTCTATAGCCTATTGATCAAATATCATCTAATAAAATAAGGAATTAGCTCTTCAGTCTAGATAGAAGGCGAAACATCTGTTTTGTTTTGATTGCTTACTAAATAACAAGTGCGATTGCTCTAAGCATTACAAACTTTAGAAAACTAGACTCGTCTTTACTTTTATCATTACGTTTCAATGTACTATTTTAAGTTCAGTGTTAGCCATAATCCACAACATCTTGAATTTACGGAGTTTGGGTAGTCACCATCATTGTAAATCATTTCGAAGTCAAAGTGATAAAAAAGGAATTTGATTGGTTATATTTCATGAATAAACGGTCACCGCAACTTCCGTAATTTTTCACCGTAAACCGTCACCGTAAACCATCACCGTAAACTCTCACTTTAAATTATCACCGTAAACTGTCACCGTAAGCCTTTACCGTAATCGTATCCGGTGTATAAATCGTTATGTTTGAAGAATAAAAATATTCAATTTTAATATTCAAATATTATATTAAAATGGAGCAACCCAAACAAAAGATTACTTCATCAAATGAGGGTGAAAGCGACTTTAGGCTTTTGCCAATGTTTATTCACTCTAAACGGGCGATTCTAAATCCTATAAACAACGACCAGTGTAGCTTTGGCTACGCAATCGTTTTATTCTATCATCCCGGCGAATGGAAGTATAGATTTAAATCTCTTATTTCTTTAAAATTAAAACAACGATTTTCGGAACATAAGCTAGATCAAATAAAATACCCCGTACAAATTGGAGATATCCCTGCAATTGAAGATCAACTTAATCTTCGAATCAACGTCTTTACTTTTGCGGATTCTTCTGGGCGTAGACGACATTCGCTGTACATTTCCAAGAAATACAAGCCGGAAGAAATAAATCTGATATATTGGGAAGGAAGATTCGCATGGATCAAGTTTATATCAAGGCTTTTTCACGATATAACTAAGTAAGTCGTCTAATTCTCTGATTAGTTTATTCAAGACTATTATCAGTTTTCTAATTTTATTTTTATAGCACTGACCGCAAGAAATATATATGCACAAGGTGTTTGGCTTATTTCAACTACGAACGAACTATTCAAGATCATATACCTCGCTGTTCAAACGAAGTTCAAATAGGAA
>JAHFNS010000016.1 GCA_023267215.1 Candidatus Nomurabacteria bacterium
ATAATTATGCATAAATTATTTATGTCATTGTATACTTTTGCGTATTATGCATATATGCTTTATTTGCTTATAATTATGCATAAATAAATTATTATGCATATTATTTTACTAATTATGCATTTAATAATTAATTTTCATATAATTATGAATAAATTAATTATTATGCATATTAATATATAATTATTTGTATTTAGTTTGATTTTAATATAATTTTGTATAAATTATTTATTTTATCGTATACTTATGCTTATTATGCATATATGCTCAGTTTGCATATAATTACGCATTAATTAATTATTATGCGTAAAATTATTTTATTAATGCATATTATGCTTAATTTGCATATAATAATGAATAAACAAACTACTGTGATACTAAGTATGTTTATTAGGCAAATTTTGATTGATTAGCAACAAAGTTGCATATAAAAATTCTTTTGTAAATAAATATGCTAGATATGGCAATTACGCTTATTTTGCATATAAATATATAAAAATTAATCATGATGCTTATAATAATATTATTTATGCAAATTATGCTTAATTTGCATATAAATATAAACAATTAATTATTATGTTTATAATAATATAATTTATGCAAATTAATTTTAAATTGCAAATGATTATACATAAATTAATTATTATGCATATTAATATATAATTATTTGTATTTTGTTTGATTTGCATACATTTCTGCATAAATTCTTTATTAATTGTAAGATTATGTTTAATATTCATATAATGCTTAATTTTTATATAATTATGCATAAATTATTTATTTTCCGTATAATTATGCTTATAAGGCATATTATGCTTAATTTGTATATATTTACGCATGAATTTATTATTATGCATATTATTTTACTAATTTTGCATATAATAATTAATTTTTATATAATTATGAATAAATTAAATATTATGAATTTCAATATATATTTATGCGTTTAATGTATGTTTTACATATAATTATGCATAAATTATTTATTTTTTGTATACTTATGCGTATTATGCATATATGCTTAATTTGCGTATAATTATGCATAAATAAATTATTATGCATATTATTTTACTAATTATGCATATAATAATTAATTTTCATATAATTATTTATAAACTAATTATTAGCCATATAAATATATATTTATGCGTATTATGCCTTATTTGCATATAATTATGCATAATTTTGTTATTTTTTTGTATACTGATGCATATAAGCATTTAAGCATTATTATGCATATATGCTTAATTTGCGTATAATTACGTATAAATTAATTATTTTGCATTTTATTTGACTTAATTATGTGTATAATAATTAATTTTCATATAATTATGCATATAAATATATATTTATGCGTATTATGCCTTATTTGCATATAATTATGCATAAATTATTTATTTTCCGTAGAATTATGCCTAGTATGCATATGATGCTTAATTTAAGATTAAATATTAATAAATTAATTATATTGAGGATAATTATATATTTTATGCATATTATGCTTGATTATAATAAAATATGCCTAACTTAATTATTATGCGTATATTATAGCTAATTATGCATATTTAGTTTAATTTTCATATAATTATTTATAAATTGATTATTATGAGTAAAATAATACAATTTAAGCAAATTATTTTTAATTTGCATATGATACTGCATAAATTAATTATAATTGATAATAGTATACAAATTACGCATATAATGCTTAATTTGCATATAAATATGAATAAATTAATTATTATTTTTATTATAATACTATTTATGCCAAAAATGCTTAATTTGCATACGAGTATGCATTAATTACTTATTATTCATAATAGTAAACAAATTATGCATATCAGGCTTGATTTGAATTTAAATATGCATAAATAATTTATTTTTCGTATAATTATGTTGATAAGGAAAATTATGCTTAATTTGTATATATTTACGCATTAATTAATTATTATGCGTAAAATTATTTTATTAATGTATATTATGCTTAATTTGCATATAATAATGAATAAACAAACTATTTTGATACTAAGCATGTTTATTAGACAAATTTTGATTGATGAGCAACAAAGTTGCATACAAAAATTATTTTGTAAATAAATATGCTAGATATGGCTTAATTTGCATATAATTATAAACAATTAATTATTATGTTTATAATAATATAATTTATGCAAATTAATTTTATTTAATTTGCAAATTAATATTTAAATTGCAAATGATTATGCATAAATTAATTATTATGCATATTAATATATAATTATTTGTATTTTGTTTGATTTACATACATTTCTGCATAAATTCTTTATTAATTGTAAAATTATGTTTAATATTCATATAATGCTTAATTTTTATATAATTATGCATAAATTATTTATTTTCCGTATAATTATGCTTATAAGGCATATTATGTTTAATTTGTATATATTTACACATAAATTTATTATTATGCATATTATTTTACTAATTTTGCATATAATAATTAATTTTTATATAATTATAAATAAATTAAATATTATGAATTTCAATATATATTTATGCGTTTAATGTATGTTTTTCATATAATTATGCATAAATTATTTATGTCATTGTATACTTTTGCGTATTATGCATATATGCTTTATTTGCTTATAATTATGCATAAATAAATTATTATGCATATTATTTTACTAATTATGCAT
>JAHFNS010000017.1 GCA_023267215.1 Candidatus Nomurabacteria bacterium
AGTAATTATAATCAGCCGCGACCGCGGACGCACAAATGTAACTGTAATAATTTGATTTAAAAGTGTGAATAAAAATCGTGCAGATCTCTTTCTGGAAACGCTTAAATGTTGTAAAATATTTCGCGAATTCTTAAATTAAGTACGAGATATCTGTCTAGATCATTTCCAAGGTTGCCACAAAATGTCAAGATGGTTGCAATACACAGAGTATGAAAAACTAAAAAATATAAATACGGTACTAAGTGAAATTCTACAACATCAAAATTTAAATTGTTAAATCATAATTCGAGTGCTACAAATCACTTAGAGTCCCAGAGTGGTTTGAATGCAATGGTCGAGCGCTTTTGGGGCGGCGGTGCAAAGGCAAGGCGATTCGGCGGGCGTTCATCATCGTCTGCAAAATGCACACGCTTTCCTCGTCGCGTTGTTGACAGCCTGCTTGGCGCTTCTCGAACTATAGAATAATAGATAAATGAATATGTAAAGAAATTTTATAAAGTCAAAATTATTAAGCGTACCTGCTGGCGGCTTCTTTAGCAATCCTAATTGGTTACTTGGAATCAGAGGCACATCAATTTCTTCTCCATCGTCAATAGGAGTAATGGGCCTTGTAGGCGGATCCTCATCACTCAGAAAGTCCTTGGCCTCCTCCTTGATCTCCGTCACTACTTCTACCATTTTGAGTGGCTCGGTTTTTATCGACTCCTCCTTAGGCTTGCTTGTCGACTTGGACAACTTGTACAACTCTTTGTTAAAGGTCAGATTCTTCGGTGGCTCAATCGTGCTCGACATCAACGGCTGAATTTTAGGCTTGCTAATTGTCTTAGAACCTTGTAACAGCCATTCCTCAAAGGTCTGTCGCTTCGGGCGAATGACATCTGACATTTTTATTGGAGACTTGCGTGGTAATTGTTTAATCCGTTGTTGAGAAACTGGCTGGCATGTGCCTGAGCTTGATTTTCCTCGAGTAGATGATGGAACTATAAAATAAAATTATAAATATTATGCAACATTGAATTACAAAGACGAAATCTTATGATCATACTTAAAGTAGGCTCGCTTTTATTAGTGATCTCAATTCCACAGTTCTTACACCGACGTTGGATAATCCGCTCCTTTGCAATTTGCCTATCGCTTTCGTACGTAAGTTGAGAGCGAGGAGGAACGTATTCGCGTCCAAGCTCTTGGGCCAGTTCTTCGTCACTTACGTAGGTTTTGTCGTCGTCCTTATATCTAAACATGGCAAGTTCCGATTCATCGTGAGAAGAGGTCCCACCGAAGAAAAGATCTTCATGTTCTATGAAAGTGATGTTCATTGAAAGCATTTGATTTCTTATATCTTCAAGGGTTGCCTTCTCTTGCTCAGAAAGATCGTGGTCTTCGATTTTGTTTTGAAATTTCATTAGCTCGAGAGCGCCAATTGAATATAAAACAGAATCGGTTATGAGGACAGTTTTAATAAAACGTTCCAGGAATAAAATAAAATATTGACTGGAAGAGTGGTGGACAGGAACTAGTAACCAAAGAATCCAATGATTCTTGATATCATTACCATCAATCAGGTCGATACTCACTGCATTTATAACAGTTGAGAAATTTATCTGCCGACCTTTAAGTATATATTTCACCTTAATTGCAATGTTATCTAATCCAGATTGTCTATAACCAATAGTAAATTTAAATTCCATCTACAAGAAAATAGATTAAAAACAATAAATAAGTAAATTAAAATTTTCGTTTCTAAATAATGACTAACTTATATAGTATTAATATTTACTTATTGTTGATAGTTATGTTTTTATACAATTCTTATATTGCTCAAGGATAGACAGGGGACCTCTCCCGTTCTCGGACGGTGGAGTTGGAGGTCATGAGGAGATTCAACCTTAGGAAAATAAAAATACGAAATTGAGGAAAATGGCATAAATAGGATCCTAAACCATTTCCTAGCACAGGTCTTAAGGGTGTCCAATAATATTGTTTAACATTGCTAAGATCAGATGAAGTCTTACGCGCTTTTGGATAATATTATAATTGGGGTTTTATAAGACTTGGAGATATACTATATTTGGATTGGCAATTGTATCTCCATTCTCAAAGGTGAGGGCTGATCAACCTAATTTTCAAATTACTTACAGTTAAACTATTAATTTTATTACTTAAAAGGTTTTAAAGTATTTACATTTATTATTGGTCTAAGGTATTTGCATTTACTTTGGGTAGAATTGGAAAACGATATGTATGATACAATACACTCACTCTCATTTCTCAATATCTCAAATGCTTAAGTTTTCATTTTTCAAGTTCTCAAATTCTCAAATGTTTTGTTCTAAATCCCGATATATAAAATAATTTATATTTAGATCCCGGAACAGAGTGCCTACATTCGACTCCTTCAACTCCCTGAAGAAGTTGTAGACCCCTCTGTTAAAGCAAAACTGGAACTCAGTTTGAAACCCCACTCTCCCTTCCCGCCTCCAGGATCCGGACTACTGTATACTTTCGGGTCAGTGAGGCAGTTAAATATCCTCACCGCGTACGGTATATCACGTCCGTCCTGAATTTAGGAAGAG
>JAHFNS010000001.1:0-318772 GCA_023267215.1 Candidatus Nomurabacteria bacterium
AAAAGATGTCAGTGAAGGAAAAGCAAAAGAATTTAATAGAGAAAAGCCACTTGTTTTACCGGAAGAATTAGAAATTTTAAAAGAATGTAAAGAAATAGCAATAAAAATGTATCCAAATGGATAAACATCCTTACAAACTGGAGTATATAAGGATGACAAATTATAAAAATAAAAATAAATTAATGATTCAATTTACAGAACAACAATTTAAAGAAGTTAAAGAAAAAGGTGAAGAATTATATAAATCACTTAATGAAATTTATTGTCCTTATTTTAAAGAAAAGATATCTTTTAATGCCCAAGGGTTGGAACATCTAAAATTTAAACAAAGAGAAAAAGCGAGATATGAACAAGACCAATATATGAGATTCAAGTTAATGTATCTTGCCTCAGAAGTTTTAAAAATTTCTAGTAGTCTTCAGGGAGTTTGGGAAACAAAAAGATTTGAATATATTAAAATAAATAAAAAATGGGTAAAGGTATTAAAAAATGTTACTTATTATGAATTTATTGCAGTAATAAAAAGGAATAGAGTAAAAATAATTGTAAAACAAATAGATGAAGGAAAAAAGATTTTTTGGAGTATAATTCCTTTTTGGGGTATGAATAAAGAAACTATGACTAGAATACTTCATGATGGTAATCCAGAAGAAGATTAGAAAACAAAAAATCCGCCAGTTGGCGGATGCTTTGTGGGTGTTTGGCTACAGCTTAATGCCGTGAGAGGGCGAACCCTCCAAACACCTATGAGTATTATAGCATAACTATTTTATATAAGCAAAGTTATCCACAGGGTTAAAAAATCATTAAAATAAGGTTTATAATTAATATATGGAATACAAACAAGAAATTAGAAATTGTCAAAATTGCAAAAAAGACTTCACAATAGAACCAGAGGATTTTAATTTTTATGAAAAAATAAAAGTACCTCCACCGACATTTTGTCCGGAGTGTAGGCTTAAACGCCGACTTTCTTGGCAGGGATATCAAATTTTATATAAAAGAAAATGTGATTTTACTGGGGAAGAAATTATTACTACTCATCATAAGGACTCGCCATATAAAATTTATCGTCAAGACATTTGGTGGAGTGATAAATGGAATCCTTTAGAATATGGTAGAGATATTGATTGGTCGCGACCATTTTTAGAACAGTTTGGCGAACTTATAAAAGATGTGCCCTTACCAGCTCTTTATTCTGAGCATTCATCAATGATTCGGAGTGATTACTGTAATGCCGCTAGCCAGTGCAAAGATTGTTATTTATGTTTTAGAATTACAGATGGAGAAAACTGTGCATATGTAAATCTCGTAGGTGATATTAAAGATTGTATTGATTGTTCTTACACTCGTCACGACCAAATGGGATACGGCAATATTATTACTCATTCTAGCTATCAAACTTTTTTTTGTGAAGATGTTGTTGGTTCTATGAATATGTGGTTTTGTCGTTCTTGCGTTGGATGTTCTGACTGTGTAGGTTGTGTAAATATTAATAAAAAGAAATATTGTATTTTTAATAAACAATATAGAAAAGAAGAGTTTCAAGAAATATTTAAAAAATATGATTTAGGTAGCACAAAGAATTTAGAAGAATTCCGCAAATCAGCTATGGCTTTTTTACTAACACAGCCACGCAAACAATTTAATAATAGAAATAGTCATAATACCACTGGTGAGTATGTTTATAATTCAAAGAATGTTCATGATTCTTATATGGTGCGAAAAGCCAAAGATTGTAGATATTGTCAATTTCTAAAAACTGGACCTGTTGCAGATTGTTATGATTATACTCTTTTTGGTGAACAAGCTGAGCTTGTTTATGAGTCTACCTGGGTTGGTGAAAATATTAATAATGTAAAATTTAGTGTTTGGAATTATAGTGTAAGTAATTTAGAATTTTGTTTTGGATGTCATTCATCCAATAATATGTTTGGGTGTGTAGGAATTAGAAAAGGTGAATATTGTATTCTAAATAAGAAATATGAAAAAGAAGAATATATAAAAACTATAGAAAAAATAAAAAAACAAATGATGGAAATTCCTTATGTAGATAAGGTTGGTAAGAAATATTTCTATGGTGAAATGATGCCAAGTGAAATATCCCCTTGGGTATACAATGAATCAGCAGCTATGGAATGGTTTCCTTTAAATAAAGAAGAAGCACAAAAAGAAGGTTTAAATTGGCGTGATATTGAACCAAGAGACTACCTAGATGCAACCATACAAATTCCGGAACACATAAGAGATGTAAAAGATGAAATTACAAAAGAAATTTTGAAATGCGAAACATGCGGTAAAAATTATAGACTTATTCAAATGGAAATTGATTTCTATCGTCGTTTTAATTTACCCGTACCACATCAATGTTTTCTTTGTCGTGACCGTGCTCGTGGTAGGCTTCTAAACCCAATTGAAATTCATAATCGTAAATGCGACAAGTGTGGTAAAGATATTAAATCATCTTGGTCAGTCGATAAACCAGAAATAATATATTGTGAGAAATGTTATCAGCAGGAAGTTTATTAAATTCCCCTAAGCTGGGCTTAGGGGGACAGAAGCCCAGCTTAGGGGAAGAAAAAATATGAATGAAAACAACAAACAGAAAATTTTAATAATTGGGAGTGGGGGAAGAGAACATGCTATTGGATGGAAGATCAAACAGTCGCCACTTTGTGGTGGGCTTTATTTTGCACCTGGAAATGCAGGAACAGCAAAATTGGGTGTTAATGTTCCTATAAAAGCCACAGATATCAAGGATCTATTTGATTTTGTAAAAAAAGAAAAAATAGATTTAACTCTTGCCATTCCAGATGACCCACTTGCTTTAGGTATTGTAGATCAATTTCAAAAAGAAGGTTTAAGAATTTTCGGACCGACTAAAGCTGCAGCACAATTAGAATCCTCAAAAGCTTTTTCAAAGAATTTTATGCAGAGTCATAATTTACCGACAGCTAAATTTAAAATTTTTGATGATTATGAAAAAGCAAAAGGATACTTAAATACTCAAAACCTACCTATTGTGATAAAAGTCAGTGGCTTGGCATTAGGCAAAGGAGTGATTATTGCGGAGACAAAAGAAGAAGCAGAAAAAGCTCTAGAAGATATTTTAGTGAAGAAAACTTTTGGTGAAGCAGGACGAGAAGTGGTAATTGAAGAATTTTTAACTGGTCCAGAAATTTCAATCCATGTATTTTCAGATGGCAAGAATTATTCTATTTTCCCAACGTCCCAAGATCATAAACGAATTGGAGAAGGGAATACAGGACCAAATACCGGAGGAATGGGTACAATTGCACCACTATCCCGCCAAGTCGGCGGGCAGGCTTTTGTCACAGATGAACTTTTAAATAATATAGAAAAAAACATAGTTGCTAAAACCTTATCTGGCATGAAAGATGATGGTAATACTTTTTCTGGAATTTTATATCCAGGACTTATGTTGACTCCCGATGGTCCAAAAATTCTTGAATACAATGCACGATTTGGAGATCCAGAAACAGAAACATATATGAGATTGTTAGAAACAGATTTATTGGAAATTATAAATGCTTGTATAGACCAAAAGCTTAGTGAAATAAAAATAAAATGGAATTCAAATTTTGCTTGCACTATTATGCTTGCCTCAGAAGGCTATCCGGGTGTTTATGAAAAAGGGAAAATAATTATGGGCATAGAAGAAGCGGAAAAAGATAAAAATGTAATTGTTTTTCACGCAGGTACAAAAATGGAGGATAATAATTTAATTACTAATGGTGGACGAGTATTGGGAGTGAGTGCTATTGGGGCAAGTTTAGAAGAAGCACTTGATACTGCATATAGGGCTGTTTTAAAAATTTCATTTGAAGGTATGCAATATCGAAAAGATATAGGAAGGGGGAGTTTTTTTAATCCCAATTAAAAAAGTGTTTTCTGTCTGGCCCTGTGCCGACAGATAATATTTCAATATTTAAATCAGAGAGTTTATTTTTTATATATTTTAAATAAGAAACGAGTTCAGGAGAGACTTTTTTCTTGTCCTTAACTCCATAATTGGCATTTCCCCAACCAGGAATTTCTTCTGTAATAACATTTGTCACTTGGTTTAAATAAAGAGGGAATTCTTTTAAGATTTTTTTATTTTCTTTATAACCAGTGACGACTTTTATTTTATCTGTGGAACAAATATCAGCTTTATTAATGAAGATTTTATTTACACCTGAAAGGCCTATAGCATAACGAATAGCAAACAAATCAAGCCAGCCACACATTCGTGGTCTGCCTGTTGTTGCTCCAAATTCATGACCGGCATCTTGAAAAAGTTTTTCTATATTTTTATCAGCTATTCGAGCAGGGAAGTTTCCGCCACCGACTTTGGTGGTATAAGCTTTAATAACACCATAAGTATTTCTAATTGTCGTATGAGGTACTCCGAGACCAAGACAAACATTAGCTGGTAAAGTATTTGAACTAGTAACATTTGGATAATCTCCGAAATCAATATCGAGCATTATAGCTTGCGCTCCTTCAGCTAGAATATTTTTACCTTCGGCTAATCTTTTTTGCACCAAAAAAGATAAATCACAAATCTGTAATTTTTTTAATTGTTTTATCGCATTAATCCATTTACTTCTAGCTTCCTTGATTTCTTTTTCTGGTATTTCAAAACCATATTTTTCTTTATACATATTTAAGAAATTCATATGAAATTTTGAAAGGTTGGACTCTTTTTCTTTAAAGTCTGACAATAAGACATCACCGATTTGAAGACCCCTACGAGCCTTAGCATCACTATAAGCAGGACCTATACCTCTTGAGGTTGTTCCCACTTTTGTGCTGACTCTATTTCTATAAAATTCTTCAGCTTTATCTAAAAATGGATGCAAATACGAAACTAATTTTGCACGATTGGAAATATAAAGGCGGGGGATTACATTAAAACCTAACTTTTTTAATTCATTGATTTCTTTGATTAAAGATACGACATCAACCACGACACCATTGCCTATATATAATTCCACATTCTTTTGAAGACAACCAGATGGTACGATATGCCCGATAAAAGTTAAATTTCCTTTTTGGATTGTATGCCCAGCATTTGCTCCACCTTGAAAACGAGCAACCCCAGAATAGATTCCACTTGAAAGAAGTTCGTCTATGTTTTTGCCTTTTCCTTCGTCTCCCCATTGAAGACCGACAACTACATCTACGAACCCTTTTTTATTTTTATTTTTTTTCATAATTATTTAATTACTATAATTAGGAGCTTCTTTTGTGATAATGACATCGTGCGGATGACTTTCCTTTATGCCAGATTGAGTAATTCTAACAAACTGAGCTTTCTTTTGGAGATTTTTTATATCTTTAGCTCCACAATAACCCATACCAGCTCGCAACCCACCGACAAGTTGGTAAACTAGATCAGAGAGTTTACCTTTATAAGAAACCATTCCCACTATCCCTTCAGGTACGAATTTCTTTATATCATTTTCTGTATCTTGAAAATATCTGTCTTTTGATCCTTGTTCCATTGCTTCAATAGAACCCATACCACGATAAGTTTTATATTTTCTACTTTCATAAATTATCGTTTCACCTGGAGATTCATCTACTCCAGCAAAAAGAGATCCTGCCATAATAGAATCTGCTCCAGCTGCTATGGCTTTTGGTATATCTCCAGTTTGTCTGATTCCGCCATCAGCAATGATGGGTATTCCATAATTCTTTATAGCTTTTGCTATTTCATGTACTGCTGAAAATTGAGGGAAACCTACTCCAGATACAACACGAGTAGTACAAATTGATCCTGGACCGATTCCTACTTTTAATGCATCGGCTCCAGCTTTAATTAAATCTAAAGCTGCCTCTTTTGTGACAATATTTCCTACAATGACTTCTAATTTTGGGAATTCTTTTTTCACTTTCTTTAACATTTCAATTACTCCTTTAGAATGTCCATGAGCAGTATCGATAACCACTACATCAACCCCGTTTTGTTCCAATGCTTTTGTTCTTTCAATTGTGTCATTTGTTACGCCTATAGCTGCACCTACACGCAATCGTCCCAAATTATCTCTGCAGGAATTTGGACGGGATTTTACTTTCATAATGTCTTTATAAGTGATGAGGCCAACAAGTTTATTTTGTTTATCAATGATTGGCAACTTTTCCACTTTATATTTTGTTAATATTTTTTCTGCTTCTTTTAAATCTGTACCAACACTACCAGTTATTAAATTTGTCTTGGTCATTATTTTTCCAATAGGTAATTCTAAATCTTTTTGAAAACGCAAATCACGATTAGTAAGTATTCCTTTTAGTTGCATATTTTTATCAACTATTGGAATACCACCAATTTTATTTTCCTTCATAATATTTAGGGCATCTTTTAATGAAGCATCTTCCTCTAGGGTGATGGGATCAGAAATCATTCCACTTTCAGAACGCTTTACTTTGCGAACTTCAGCGGCCTGTTTTTCTATACTCATATTTTTGTGAATGATACCAATTCCACCGATTTCCGCCATAGCTATAGCCATATTTGCTTCAGTGACAGTATCCATGGCTGCTGAAATTATTGGTATATTTAATTTAATTTTTTTAGTTAGATATGAAGTTGTATCTACCTCTCGTGGTAAAACTTCTGAATATTGAGGCACAAGTAAAATATCATCATAGGTGAGACCTTCTTTTATATTTTCTGTATTTTTTGAAGGCATAATTATATAGTGTATAATAGCATATTATGAATAGTATACAAATTCTTATCGTAGATTTTGGATCGCAATATACCCTGGTTATAGGGAGGACGCTTCGAGAACTTGGCGTTCGAAGTTTAATTTTGCCACCCAAGAAAGTTGAAAAATGGTTGAAAAATAATACTCTAAAAGCGGTTATTCTTTCAGGTAGTAATTATAGTGTCCACAATGAAGGTGCTCCGGAAATTCCAAAAGTGCTTGATATTTCTGGTAAAAAATATTTTATTTTAGGTATTTGTTATGGAATGCAACTTCTTTCACATAAACTTGGTGGTAAAGTAGAACGTCCAATAGGGCACAGGGAATACGGACCATCTTTAGTGAAAGTAAATACAAAACATTCTCTTTTTAATAAAGTAAAAGAAACAACAGAAGTTTGGGCTAGTCATGGAGATACAGTAATCAAACTCCCTAAAAATTTTAATTCGATTGCCACTTCTTCAGGTATTGCTGCGATGAGCGATAAAGATAATCGTGTAATGGGAATACAATTTCATCCCGAAGTTATCGATACAAAAGAAGGTAAAAAAATATTACAAAACTTTTTAAATATATCTGGTTGTAAAAAAGATTGGAACCCACTAAATTTAGTTGAACAGATCCAAAAAGAAGTTTTAGATATTGTAAATAAGGATAAAAATATTAAGAAAGTTATTTTAGGTGTTTCTGGTGGAGTAGATTCTACTACCTTAGCTAGAGTTTTGAGTCCTGTTTTAGGTGATAGGCTTATTTGTGTAGCTATAGATACAGGAGGTTTTAGAAAAAATGAACTTGCAGAATTAAAAGAAAATACTAAAAGTGCTTTAGGAAAAAACAAAGTGAAAAACTTAGTGGTAATTTCAGCTCAAGAGGAATTTATAAAAAATATTTCTGGGACAATAGATGGAGAAGAAAAACGCGCAAAATTTAGAACTCTTTATAAAAAGATATTTGAAGAACAAATAGCTAAATATAACGCAGAGTTTATCGTGCAGGGGACACTAGCTACAGATATTATTGAAAGTGGAAAGGCGGGACAATCGACAATGATCAAAACTCATCACAATGTCGGTCTTTCATGGAAAGTGAAAGATTTACATCCTTTTAAAAATTTATTTAAATACGAAGTCCGAGAACTTGCTCGCGTACTCAATCTTCCAAAAGCTATCTATGAACGCAATCCTTTTCCAGGACCAGGATTATTTTTGCGAGTTGTTGGTGTGCCTGTATCAAAAGAAAATATTGAGCTAGTACGAGAAGCAGACAAAACGGTGAATGATATTTTAAAGAAACATAATCTTGATAAAGATATTTCTCAACTTATCGTAGCTCTCCTTGGCGTAAATTCTGTTGGAGTAAAAGGAGATGAAAGAGTGTATGGACACTCTTTAGCTATTCGTGCTGTACAGACGGCAGATTTTATGACAGCAAAAGGTTATTATTTTCCGGAGGATGTCGTGAATGAAATTACTAATGCTCTAACTAAGCATAAAAATATTGTAAGAGTATTTTTTGATATGACACCTAAACCTCCAGCTACCACAGAATTTGAATAATATAATCATTAGTATTATTATGGTAGTATTATTTAATTAAAATATTATATGCAAAAGAAAATTCAAACAGCACTTATTTCAGTTTTTAATAAGGATGGTCTCGATGAGATAGTAAAACTTCTTTCTAAACAGAATGTAAAAATCATTTCGACGGGTGGTACGGCAGATTTTATTCGAAAACTCGATATACCTGTCGTCGAAGTTGAAACTATTACAAATTTTCCAGCTATTTTAGGAGGTAGGGTGAAGACTTTAGAACCACATATTTTTGGTGGTATCTTAAATCGTCGAGAAAATGAAGATGATAAAAAAGAAAAAGAAAAATATAATATTCAAGATATTGATTTAGTAATAGTAGATCTATATCCATTTGAAGAAACTCTTGAACAAGGTCCAAGTGAAGAAGAAATAATAGAGAAGATAGATATAGGTGGAGTAGCTCTCATCAGAGCAGCTGCAAAAAATTATAATGATGTGGTTATTATTCCTTCTAAAAATCAATATAAAGAATTTTATGAAATATTAAAAATGGGAAACGAAACGACCCTAGAACAGAGAAAGAAATTTGCTGGTAGTGCTTTTGAAATTACAAGTATGTATGACAGTGCGATAAGAGGATATTTCCAAGGTGTACATTTGCGTTATGGAGAAAATCCCCATCAGAGAGGAGAATTTGTAGGAGATTTAGAAAAGAGTTTTACTCAACTTGGAGGTAAAGAACTCTCTTATAATAATTTAATAGATACTGAAGCTGCTGTGGCAACTGTTTATGATTTTAAAGAGACAGCTTTTGTCATTTTGAAACATATGAATGCTTGTGGTTTAGCAGTGCGAGAAGAAGGACATCTCTTAGAAGCTTATGAAGCTGCTTACAAAGCAGACCCTGTTTCAGCTTTTGGTGGAATACTCGCTTCTAATAGAAAGATAACTGAGGGTGTTGCAAAACTTATCATAGAACAGAAACTTTTTGTGGAAGTTATAATTGCTCCAGATTTTGAAGAAGAAGCATTGAAGATACTTTTAGAGAAAAAAAATTGTAGAATTTTGAAATGGTATAATCCAATTCTTCCTAGAAAACAAATGCGAACCTGTTTTAATGGTTTGCTCGTTCAAGATAGAGATACACAAACAGAAGAAGAAAAAGATTTGAAAGTTGTTACCAAGCGTGAGCCGACAGAAAAAGAAAAAAATGATTTGCTTATAGCGGCAATAGCCGTAAAACATTTGAAATCAAATTCTATCGCTCTTGTGAAAGATGGCACACTTATCTCTATGGGTTGTGGACAGACTTCACGTATTGATGCTTTAAAACAAGCCATAGAAAAAGCGAAAAATTTTGGTTTTGACATTAAAGGTTCTGTACTTGCCTCTGAAGCCTTTTTTCCATTTCCTGATTGTGTAGAGTTGGGAGGAGTGATGGGTGTTTCTGCTGTCATTCATCCAGGAGGTTCAAAGAACGACCAAGCTTCTATAGATATGGCAGATAAATATAATATGGCTATGGTGATGACTGGTTTTAGACATTTTAAACATTAATTGTTAATATAAAAGGATGAAAAATATTAAAGTTTTGATAGTTATGGGTTCAGATTCTGATTTAGAAGTGATGTCTGAGTCAGCTAAAGTTTTAGAAGATTTTGGAGTGTCTTATGAAATGACTGTGGCTTCTGCACACAGAAGTCCTGATTTAGTGCATAAATTAATTATAAATACTAAGGCTAGAGGAGTGAAAGTAATTATTGCCGGAGCAGGTGGGGCAGCACATTTAGCCGGAGTCGTCGCATCACTCACCACATTGCCTGTGATAGGCGTGCCGATAAAAGCCAAGACTTTAGATGGGCTTGATTCACTTCTTTCTACTTCTCAAATGCCTCCTGGGGTACCTGTGGCGACAGTCGGCATAAATGCTGCTAAAAATGCTGGATTGTTGGCAACTCAAATTTTAGCTACTTCTGATAAAAATCTTGAGAAAAAACTTATTTCTTACAAAGAAAAAATGAGTGATGATATAAAAAAGAAAAACGATAAATTATCAAAAATCGGCTACAAGAAATATTTGCAAGGATAAATTTAATATAATTATGTCAGAATTAATTGACGCAATAATTCAAACGAGGGAAACAGCTGAGCAAATTGCTCTAAAATGCTTAACGGATATTGATAATATTTCAGAAATTGAGTTAAAAGAAAAAATTCTGGCTGAAACTAAAAATCATAATGAATTATTTCCCTTAGGTTGGTATGATCCACCTCCATCTGGAATTAGTGTTTTATTTGCACAAAAACCGTTTAAACGATTATTTTTTAATTCTTTAAGAAATCCTATCTACTGGCCCAAAGAAGATTCTTTTTTTAAAAAAGAATCTCTAGGAATGATTTATCTTTCACCTGTTGATCGTAAAACAGGAATGATTGGGGATATTGCTTTTACGATTTATAATGGCAATGATGAAGAAATTAAAAAACACATAAAAAAATGTTATGGGGTGTTGCTTTCAATAGCACAGTATGTAGAAGTGGGAATGAAGTTTTCTGATTTTTATAAATTTGCGTTAAATTCTTTCAAAAATGAAATTAAATTAATTGGAGAAATGACAACCAATTCTGATCCTAATTTAGGTATTAATCTTGGGCATACGATACCTGGATCATTTGAAGACAACTTTGTTTTTGGTAGTACATTTGAAGAAGTAAAAGATATAATTAGAACAAAACGTATTTATATCAATGAAGTTGAAAATTTTAAAGTTTCAGAAACATGTGCATTTACCGTGGAAGTGCGCTTACAAGATCAAAATAAACCCGAACTGCCAAAAGTTTATTTTCATTTTATAGTGTGTTTTGATAATGGTAAAAAGATAATTTTAAATAATTATGATAGTATTTTTAAACAGGTCGGAATGGATTATATGAATTCAAAATAAAAATGTCAGATTTATATAGTGAGGCAGGAGTAAATATTGATGCAGGGAACGAGACAGTTCGTCGAATTAAGAGTCTCGTTGCTAGCACGCACACTGAGGCCGTTTTAGAAGGTATTGGAAGTTTTGGTGGTTTGTATGATATTGGAGAAGTTTTAAAATCTTACAAAAACCCTGTGCTGGTACAAAGTATTGACGGTGTCGGGACGAAACTCTCTGTCGCGCGGATGATGAATAAATATGATTCTGTCGGAGAAGATATAGTAAATCATTGTTGTGATGACCTTTTGGCGATGGGAGCAAAGTCTTTAACATTTTTGGATTATGTTGCTAATGAAAAATTGGATCCAAGTGTTATGGAAGCAATAGTTTCTGGTATGTCAAAAGCTTGTAGAGAAAATGGAGTTTCGCTTATCGGAGGAGAGACAGCAGAAATGCCAGGTACATATACAAAAGGAGAACACGATATCGCGGGTTGTATTACAGGTGTGGTAGAAAAAAATAAAATTATCACTGGAGAAAAAGTAAAAGAAGGAGATATTGTTTTAGGTTTTCCTTCGAGTGGATTACACACCAATGGTTTTTCTCTTGCCCGAAAATTATTTTTCGAGGTAGCAAAATTAGATGTAGGTACTAAATTAGATGAATTAGGAGAGACTGTCGGTGAAGCATTGCTTAAGGTTCATATAAATTATTCTACACCAGTGTTGGAAATGCTTGATCAAGGAGTGGATATTCACGGTATTGCTCATATCACTGGAGGAGGATTTATTGAAAACATTCCAAGAGTACTACCAGAAAATCTTGATATAAAAATACAAAAAAATACTTGGCCAGAAGTTCCAATATTTTCATGTATGCAAAAAATAGGGAATATGGGAGAACAAGACATGTATCGCACTTTCAATATGGGAATTGGATTAATCCTTATTGTTCCTAAAGAAGAAAAAGAAAAAATCGAAAAAATTTTAATAAATTATCCAAAATTTAAAATATTTGAAATTGGTTTAATTATTAAAGGTCATAAAAAAGTAATTTTAGTTTAAAAATTTATGGAATTACAAAAAATAAAAGAGCATATTAAAGATGTTTTAATAGAGACAAATTTTAGTAATCTAGGAGAGAAAAAAGTTGGTAAGGTACGAGACATTTATATTAAACCTAATAGTATTACACTTATTTCTACTGACAGACATTCTTCTTTTGACCGCATTATTGCGTATGTGCCTTTTAAGGGTGAAGTTTTAAATCAAATTAGTTTATTTTGGTTTGATCAAACTAAAGATATAATACAAAATCATGTTTTAAGTACTCCCGATCCAAACGTAGTTGTAGCCAAAAAATGCCAACCCCTTCCTATTGAATGCGTAATGCGTGGTTATATCACTGGCGTTACAGGTACATCACTTTGGACCCATTACAAAGATGGGAAACGAGATTTTGGGAATTTTGTTTTACCGGAAGGAATGAAAAAAAATCAAAAATTAGAAGAATCTGTTTTTACTCCGACAACAAAATCAGATGAACATGATAGACCTATTACACCAGCAGAAATAGTTTCCGAAGGATTACTTTCAAAAGAAATAACAGACGAAGTAGAAAGAGTCGCCAAGGCTTTATTTAAAAGAGGGCAGGAAATTGCTCAATCTCATGGATTGATTTTAGTGGATACAAAATATGAATTTGGGTTGGATGAAAATGGAAAATTAATATTAATTGATGAGATACATACACCGGACTCTTCTCGATATTGGAAAGCTGATTCTTATGAAGAGAGATTTAATAAAAATGAAGAACCAGAATATTTTGATAAAGAATTTTTACGACTCTGGTTTAAAGACCATTGTGATCCATATAAAGACAAAGTGATTCCTGAGGCTCCCATAGAACTCATAGCTGAACTTTCTCGTAGATATATTGAAATTTATGAGACGATTACAGGTAAAGATTTTAACCATGATTTTTCACAATCAACCTTAGAACGCATTACAAATAATTTATCAAAAATATAAATGTCTCTAAATTCAATTTCACCTATCGATGGACGTTACAGTAGAGCAACACTCCCTTTGTCTCCTTTTTTCAGTGAAAAAAGTTTGATGCGTTATAGAGTAATAGTGGAGGGGGAATATTTGATTGCACTTTCAGGACTAAAAATTAAACTAAAAAAGTTATCTGACAAGGAGAAAAAAATAATACGGTCTTTATATGATTTATCTCTAGAAGATGCTCAGATAATTTCTGATATTGAAACTAAAGGATATAAGAATATCAAAGCCACCGATCACGATGTAAAAGCGGTAGAATATTTTATAAAGGAAAAGCTCAGTAAGACTTCTCTGAAAGAAAGTATTGAATGGGTACATTTTGCCCTAACTTCAGAAGATACAAATAATATTGCTTATGCTTTAATGTTGGTGGATTCTTTGGATCAGGTATTAAAGCCCAAAATTAAAGAAATTATTAATAACTTAAATAAACTTGCTTCGAAATATAAAAATTTACCAATGCTAGCGCGAACTCACGGGCAGGCAGCTACTCCTACAACTTTTGGCAAAGAAATAAAAGTTTTTTCTACACGACTAGAGAAAAGAATCTCATGTCTTTCCAATATTAAAATTCAAGCAAAACTAAATAGCGCCAGTGGTAATTGGAATGCACATGTGGTGGCCTATCCTAAAGTAGATTGGCAAAAATTCAGTAAAAATTTTATTGAAAGTTTTAATAAAAATCGTTCCCAAAAATTAGAAGTAAATTTAATTACTACCCAAATAGAATGTCATGATAGTTATGTGGCTGTTTTTGACACTCTTAGACAAATAAACACAATTCTCTTAGATCTGAATCAGGATATTTGGCGCTACATTAGTGACGAATGGATAATTCAGAGACCCGTAGAAGGGACTATTGGGTCTTCTACTATGCCTCATAAAATCAATCCTATAAAGTTTGAAAACAGTGAAGGAAACTTAGGAATAGCTAACGCCCTTTTTGAATTTTTTGCTAGAAAATTGCCGATATCGAGACTACAACGAGATCTCTCTGATTCAACCGTAGAAAGAAATTTTGGTGTAGCTTTTTCTCATTCTTTTATTGCCTATGAATATCTTCTTAAAGGGTTGAGTAGAATAGAAGTAAATGAAAATAAAGTTCGAGAAGTTTTAAGTAATCATGTGGAAGTAATAGCTGAAGCTGTCCAAACTATTTTGCGTCGAGAAGGAGTGGAAATGCCGTATGAAAAATTAAAAGAACTTACTCGTGGAAAGCATGTTACACTTCAAGATATAGGTAAATTTATAGATTCCTTGGATGTAAATATAGAGGTAAAAAAAGAATTAAAAAGAATTACGCCTTTAAATTATATAGGATTAGCTCCAAAGATTGTTTCAAGTGTAAAATTAAAAAAATAATTTATGTTTCAAAATTTTTTATTAAAAAAGATGCTTCGCACACAAGGTGTGCCTCCCGCACAAATAGATATGTTTATAAGTATGATGGAGAAAAATCCAGAGCTTTTTAAGAATATCGCCAAAGAGGTAGAAGAGAAAATAAAAGGTGGAATGGATCAATCGACAGCCGGCATGATGGTAATGAAGAAATATGAAGAAGAGTTAAAAAAATTGGTTTAAAATCAATATTTTTGCTAATATCCTAAGTATGTCATTAAGTATCGGAATGGAGTGAACACACCACGACATTCTATTAATAAATCTATTCCGTTTATGTTTACTGTAAAGATTCCATCTCCATTACAGAGAGGAGTAGATTATGGTTTTATATCGCCTAAAAGACTTGTAGTGAATAGATTATAGATTCCTTATAAAAATCCAAGATGGGTATCCGGACCCTCAGGAATGACCCCTACGCCTCTCTAATGGGTACTTAGTATGAGTTCTAATAAACTAAGGATTTTCCGTCTAGGGGGTAGTGGGAGAGGGATTATAAAACGAAATTTAGTTTTCAAAACTCAAAAAATTTCTGGCAGATTTTTTGAGTTTGAGAAATAAGGTCTTTTGTGTCATTATTAACCAATGACTGGTAATGATAATATCTAAATATTTATGGAAAAAAATAAACTTGAAGAACTTCTTAAAAACCTAGTTTCTCTCCCTTCAGAAACAGAAACAGTAGAATTCAAAGAGAATAATTACAGTAAGGAAGAAATTGGAAAGAAAATTTCTGCTCTTTCAAATTCAGTAAATTTGCATGAAAAAAAATATGCTTATCTAGTTTTTGGTGTAAAAGATAAAACTCATGAAATTGTTGGCACCATTTTTTCACCAAGTAAAGAGAAAGTCGGAAATGATCAGTTAGAGTTTTGGTTGTCTCAACATTTAAATCCACACATTGATTTTAGAATTTATGAATTTGTATATGACAATAAGAATGTTGTTATATTTGAAATTCCACCAGCTATTAGTCAGCCTATAAAATTTAATAATATTGCTTATATCCGTATAGGATCAGCTACCCCTAAACTAGATGATCATCCTGAAAAAGAACGAAAAATTTGGAATAATATTCATAGAAATAGTTTTGAAAAAGGAATTGCTAAAGAAAATTTAAAAGTATCTGAGGTATTAGAGTTACTTGATTATTCAAAGTATTTTTCGCTTACGAAACAAGCAATTCCTACAAAGACAGAACAATTCGTTGAAAAAATGGCACAACATGGTTTAGTAAAAAAAGTTTTTGATGATAATTATGATATTACAAATTTAGGTGCTATTCTTTTCGCAAAAGATTTAAATAATTTCTCAACTATAAAAAGAAAGTCAGTTAGAGTGGTGGTTTATAAAGGTAATACCAAAGTAGATAGATTAAAAGAACAAGAAGGATCTCTTGGATATGCGATTGCCTTTGAAGGTTTACTGGATTATATAAATGATAAACTTCCTCATAATGAAGAAATTTCTAAGTCTTTAAGAAAAGAAGTAAAAATGTATCCGGAAGTAGCTATTCGAGAGTTTGTTGCAAATGCTCTTATTCATCAAGACTTATCAATATCTGGGGCTGGTCCAATGGTAGAAATATTTGAAAATCGTATTGAAATAACAAATACAGGTGAACCACTAATTGATACCGACAGATTTATTGACCATCCTCCTCGTTCTAGAAATGAAGACATGGCTTCGTTTATGAGACAGATAGGAGTTTGTGAAGAAGGTGGAACTGGAATAGATAGGGCTTTAATAAATATTGCCTTATATCAATTACCAGCACCTAGTTTCGAAAAATACGAAAATTTTACAAAAGTCACTTTATATGCCCATAAAAATTTAAGAGACATGACTATTGATGATAAAGTTCGTGCATGTTTTCAACATTGTGTTTTAAAATATATAGAAAAATCAAGAATGACAAATGCAAGCCTTCGAGAAAGACTTGGAATTGGTGAGAAAAATTATCCTACCGCTTCAGCAATCATTAAAGCTACCATAGAGAAAGGATTGATAAAAGAATCTGAAAAAGCCAAAGAGTATGTCCCAATATGGGCGTAGTAGGTATGTAGTAAATTAACAAGGATTAGTAAGGAAAACCTCAAAAACCCTTTATTTTAGGGAGATAATCATGTAGTGGGTATGTAGTAGTTTTTACTGATTTATAAACTAGGTTTAAAACAAAAATGAGCCAAGAATTCGATACATTAATTTCTTATATTAAAAAGATGGAAGACCGTTATTTCTTTGCACTTTCTGCTTTTTATTTATACGAGGCTTTAAGGGAAGAGATTGCACCAAATATTGTAGGACAAGAAACTGCTGAAAAGAATGTAGAAGTTTTTAAAACATTTAATGAGGTTTTTAGTCCATCAAAAGAAGCTCTTCGCGTCTATTTTTTTATTGAGTTGGCTAAATTATTTGATGTTTCTGATCAGTCGCTTCATATAACAAAGGTAGTTAATTATTCCGAAAGTAATATTTCTAAATTGACAGCAAAAGATTT
Organism: Candidatus Nomurabacteria bacterium; assembly: GCA_023267215.1. GTDB lineage: Bacteria > Patescibacteriota > Minisyncoccia > Phycocordibacterales > UBA9973 > UBA9973. Next base: position 17,140 of record JAHFNS010000001.1, read on the forward strand.
TGCCGAGTATGACCAGAGCAGGGAATTTATTAATAATCTTATTGAAAACTATCAAGGAGTAAAACCTGAAGACTTGGTGATAGTTAGAGCAGAGATAGAAAAAAATAAAAACTTAATTAAAAAAATAAAAGATTATCGTGATCAATATCTTGCTCATGATGATATTAATAAAGTTGAAATTACCATAAATGGTGAGGAAATAAGAGTACTTTTCGGTCTTTTAGAAAAAATACTTAATACATTTTCATCAAAGTTGGCTTCTACCACTTCTTTGTATGACCACGTTGAAAGAGATGCAAAATGGAAGACCAAAATGCTTTTTGACTATTTAAAAAGATTTGAGCCATATAGACTAAAAGAGATAAACGAGCAATATCAAAAAGATATCGCAAAACATTAATTAGTTGGCTGGTATACTATTTTTACTAAGGTTAAAAGTTTTGTTGCACTATCAAGTATATCTTGTTCAGACAGTTTATTAAATTCTTCTTCGCCTATTTTATCTTTCAAGAGTACCTTAAAATCACTAAGATGTTTTTCTGATATGAGCATATTTATTTAGGATTAGCTTCTGCCCATGCCATTAATTGCTTTAAAATATTACCATTCTTTGCCATAAATTTTTGTTCCTCCTCTTTTATTATTTCATTAATCTCATCTGCTAGATCTAGACAATATTTAAAACCCTTAGGGTCTTTATTCTTATCAATACTCTCTCTTTCAACCTCCAAAAATTGAAGTGCTGACAATTTTAATCTTAGAAACTCTCGATATTGTTTAAACTGTGCCGGAAATCCATCTTTGTTTGCTATTTTTAATATTTCTTCATCGGTCATAATTTAATATTTTATTATTTTTTTCGAGATTTATTAAAAGTTTTAAAGACTTCGATAAATAGAACATCATAAGCTTTATCTAATTTTTCTTGTTTTTCTTTGTCTGGGAGGCTACTAATAATATATTTAATTTTGAGTTTTTTCTTTTTAAGAGTTTTTATTTTTTTACTCAGTTTTTCTTTCTATGTTAGACATAAAAGTATCAATTATTATTCCAATAACAATTGATACCAATATATATTTTAGTATTCCAACATTTTGTTCTTTAAATAATTTTGCATACCAAGTAAATATTTCACCTAGAATACTACTTAGAAACCAACTTAATCCCGGAATAAACAAAGCTAAAATAGAATATCTTAAAACTCTCCATACCCATTTTTCTTTTTTTACTGGTTTCGGAGTTATTACATCATCAGATTTCTTTGTTTCATTTTTTAACATATCCTCTCTAAACCAAAGAATCCCGGATTTGTCATTTTTTGTTTTTTCTGGATTAAATAATAGTTTCATAAATTAATTTTTAAAATAAGCTTTATTTTATAATATCTTTATATTCTTTTGAATTTATTAATTCGTTGATCTTATCGTCCATTTCTTTTTGTTTTTTTAATTCCTCAGCTGTTTTTGGCATCATAAAACATTTATTGTTTTTATCACAAGCAACTTCTTTCTCACCATCGTTTGTATCAATGTAACAATATTCACCTTTATCATCACAGGAAGATATATATGCTGAATCCAAAAAAGTAGACTTTCCCTCGTATATACCAGATGTTTTACCGCCATCATATGCAAGAACACCAACTATTATTGAAAGTAGAATAAAACCAAGACCTAATTCTTTATTATTTTTTAAGTTTTCCATGTTATTTATTTATACTTTTCACTGTTAAGATTTGTTTAATTTTATTATATTTCCCCATAATGAGTCCAATCTTTCTCTGGTAATGATCTTAAATATTCTCCGATTTCTTTTGTTTGATTATTATCAGATGCCCATTTAATATATTTTTCAAACTGGAGTTGTTTTTCTATCGGCATAATATCATACCAATTATGATCAATAATTTCTGGACGAGCTGGTTCACTATTTTCGCCATGCCCATCTAATTCATTTGTATTTTTTAGTAGTTTAAATATCTGATACCACTTTACAAGTTGTGGGCATAATCTATTATTGCTTATACAATATTTCCAAAGTGTTTCAAATGATTCTTCTCTCATAAAATTTAATTAAAATAAACTAAAAAACCAATTAGTAAATCTTTTAAAGATTGAGGGTTTCGGTGTTGGTTTTACTTCAACTTGTGTCTGTATTTGTGGGGGTGGTATAGGAGTTTCTGTTTTTTGAATGGAAATAGTGTTTGTTTTTGATTCTTTGAGTGTTTTATTAATGGATGTTTCAGTAGTCTTTGGTTTTGCAATAACTGTTTTAACCTCAACTGGCTTAATAGTTTTTTCTTCTATAGGAATTTCTTTTTTGATTTCTTCTTTTGAGATGCATTTGCCTTCAGGGCATGATGGTTGAACAGGAATAATGGGTATGCTGGTATTTTCAGCATTATCCATTTTTTCTACGTTCCAAATCTTGCAATCTCTACCTGAATCAAAAAGATATATTCTATCATTCGTACCATCTAGAATAGAACCTCCCACATCAATATCTACCATTTTATCTTTATATCTCCACATACTCAAACCACAACCCATTCCATACTCTATTAAAAATTGATCGTTATTTTTTTTATCCGAAACTAAAATTTTATCGTTAATATCAGAGATGATTTCATTGACATAATATTTTTTTATATGGACATTCTCAACACTTGTAATTTTACATACTTTATCTAAGAATCCAGTAATAATAATCTTGTCCCCATAACTCAAAAATGGAGATGAGTCGATGTAAATAGTTGAACCCTCATAAAAATCAATATCCAAGCAATTATTATCGTGCTCTATTATATATTCTGATACATTGTCATTTATCAAAATTTTCCCCGATCCTACCCCTACTTTTTCAACGAGAAATATATTTGATGCAAAAGCGGATGAATTGGGAACCAATAACACAGTGAAGATGCTTATAATTATTAGTATTTTTTTTATAAAATTTATATAAAAATTATTATTTTTATTTGTTTCTTTCATTATTTTTATCTTTATTTAAATAAGCCGGGAATAAGGATTTATAATATTCTGATAATGCTTGATGAATTACACTTGAAAAAGTTGCCAACCCTATTTTTTCTTTTATTTCTTCCACCATCTGTATTTGCCTTTCGGTGAATGTCATTGTTTTTAGCTTTTTTTTCATAGTTTTGATTAATTCTTTATTTTCTTTTAATATATATGATATGGTTCTGTTACTTTTCCCTAAAATATTAGCGATCTCTTTTGTTTTTATCCCCCTATTTCTCATCTCAATTATTTCCTCCGCCATTTGTTTTTCTTTCTTTGCTTTTATTTGTTTTTCTTTTATTTTTTTAATTTCAAAAGAGGCTAATTTATTGTATTCTTTTCTATGTGTTTTTTTCCAATGTTCAAATCTTTCTTCTTTGGTCATAGGAGGAGCGACACCCTGTTTTAGAACTTGATTTATTAGTCTTATCATTTGCATATTTTTTACTTGAAGGTTGTGGTTTATTACTTTTTCCCATTCGTCAAGTTCCATATCTGGATTTATTTCTAATATTTGTAGTTTTTTCATAAATTAATCCAAAACACAAAAAGCCCATCACAGGTAGTAGCCGAAGCTACTCGTACAGTTTCCCGTACGGCAGATCATGCAACCCTATGAGGGGCTTTTTACGCATGATCTGACTAACTTTTCACCATGACAGTAAGATGATTCTTACTATTTTAGGTTACTAAAAAAATATTCAGTTGTATTGTAATCATATCATAAACGTATTATATTGATAAGATGAAATCGTCCGGAATAAAGTTCATTAAATACTTAACGGAAGCCCCTTCTCCTAAGGGGCAAAATTACAAATCTTTTAAAAACACGAAACATCTAGAACCTTTTATACTGACCTTAAATCCCGATTTTGAAAAAGAAGTCAAAAATATTAGAAATGCTTTTGATATTGATTTAAGTGAAACTACAGAAGATGAAAAAGAAACTGAGAAAAGAATCGTTTCTTTTATGGAAGATGTCGAATTAAATAACAAAGTTAATGAACTAAGAAAAAAATTTAAATTACAAAAACAATGGCATGATATGCTGATGGATTATGTAGTGTGCGATGAAACATTACCTAGTTATTATATTGGTGGGTTAAAATTAGAAATAGATGAGAAAAAGGAATGCAAATTAATTCTAACAAAAGAAACTACTTTAAAAGAAATAATAATGGCTTGGCCACAAATAGAAAAAGAATTAGGGAAAAATAATAAAAGAAATAAACCATGGAAAAAATTCTGGAGAGACTATGATATATATAAAATGGCAGAAGAAGGAAAAAGTATAAATGAAATATCTAAATTGATTAATCAAAGATATGGGGATAACCTTGATTATGGAAACATCAAAAAAATTGAATCTTCTTTTAGAAAAAAAGTAGGTATTTCAAAAATACCTAGAAAAAATAAGCTTAAAACAATAAATAAAAATTACCTATAAGAAATTTATTATAGGTTACGACTCAATAATGAAATTCATATATGCTGTGATTATAAATATCACAGTTTTTTTTAATTTAGATATTTACGTCCGGGAGAATATCCGCTCATGAGGATTTGAGCCACCCGGACGTGGTTTAAGTCTTCAGTAGCGGGTATTTTATTTTGTGGTCGAAAATTTATTAGAAATTAATTTTAAAAAACATGAACATGAAATTAAAAACAGACAACTTTGACGATTTATTAGAAGCAATGAATACAATAAAAGAAGTCAAATCAAATCTTGTAGATGAAAATTTAAACCCACAAAATGTTGATAATCTAATTAAATTAATGTTGGAATTCTATTTAGAGTTTTATCGTTAATAATATATTATGGAAAATCCTTTAGAAAACAAAATAGATAAATCCGAAATCATTTTTGATGGAGATGATGTTATTTTGAAGTCTGAAGGTATTCACACAAGTATAGCCGAGAAATTCAAAGGTGTACCAGAAGATGTTATGTCTTATATGAAAGATCTGTCTATTAAGGCATCCAGTGAATTTGCAAAAGCTCAAGGTTTAGATAGAGAGTTGCAAAAACTTAAATCTAAACCTGAAGCTGAGGCTTTGTTGGTAAATAAAACTGCAGAAGAAAATTCTGAAGAATTTGGGATTGTTAATTTTAAATCTGATTTTGTGTCCAACAAAAAAGAAGTTTCTTTTGTAATGGCAAAATATTTTGTTAGTAAATATCATATTAAAACAATTGGTCAAAAAATTCGTGATATTTATATATATGAAAATGGTGTTTATGTATTAGGTCAAAATATAATAACGTCTGAAATTCAATTAATACTTGAAAAAAATGCTGACAGTAAATGCAAAAACCATATCCTAGAAATGATTAAGGATTTAACCTTAACAAATAGAGAAGATTTTAAGGTGGACAAAAATTTGATCAACTTAAATAACGGAATCTTGAATATAGAAACTGAAGAATTAATCCCTCATAGTCCAGAATATTTATTTTTTACCAAAATACCCATCAATTACAATAAAGATGCCCAATGTCCTATAATTCAAAGATTCTTAAATGAAATACTACCAGAAGAGCATGTAAAAATAGTTTTTGAATGGTTTGGGTACTGTCTTTACAGGTCTTATTTTATTAAAAAAGCCATTATATTTGTTGGTGAAAGAGATACTGGAAAATCTACTCTTATAAAATTATTTGTAAGGTTAATTGGTGTTGAAAATACCTCGGTGGTATCTTTACAAAAAATATCTTCTGATAAATTTGCTTCGTCTAATTTATATAATAAACATATAAATGTTTATGATGATCTTGAAGCTAAGGATGTGAATGATAATGGTATGTTTAAAATAGCTACTGGTGATGGAATAATAACTGGTGAAAAAAAGTTTAATGAACAATTTCAATTTCAGAATTATGCAAAATTAACTTTTGCTTGTAATAAAATCCCGGAAGTAAAAGATATTAATGATCCAGCATATTTTAGTCGATGGATTATTATACCGTTTACAGCACGAATAGAAAAAGTAGATAAATCTCTTAGCGACAAAATTAATACACCAGAAGAATTATCTGGCTTATTAAACATGGCTATTCTTGGTCTATCTGAGATCTTAGCAAAACAAGATTTTAGTTATAACAAGACGCCAGATGAAATAAAAATAGAAATGTTGCTTTCTGGATCTACAATAGCTAATTTTGCATATGAATGCCTTGAGGAGGATATTGGTTCATGGGTTAGTAAGGATGATATGTATGAAGAATATTCAAAATATGCTCAATCTAATAACTTACCAGTATTTGATAAAACAATGTTAGGCAGGAAACTTCCTGATCATAGTGGATATATTATCCATGGAACAAAACTAATAGGCAAAAAACAAGTTCAAGGCTGGAAAAATGTAAAAATTAAAGGAAAAAAAGAAACTTCTGACCAAGAGGGATATGAGGGTGATTTATCAATGTTTAATACAAATAATTAATTATATGAATATAAAATTTCTAATATATGACTTTAAATTTACTATCTTATCTCTCTTTTGGAAAATAAAAAAATGAAAAAAGATGAAATACCCCCTTTTAAGGGTTCATTAATTTAAAAAGTAAAACATATGGAAACAACTACTAAAACTACTAAAACTCCGAAAGCAAAGCAAAAATGGGGAAGATTCAAGTTTCCTTCAAGGCCAGAAGTGTACGAAAAATTCTCAAAATGGATGGCCTATCCACCGTCAACTAGAGATCCAAAAACTCAAGGAGAATTTGCAAAATTGAATGAAGTTTCCCCTGACACATTGAGCGACTATAAAAAGAGACCAGAATTTTGGAAACTTGTAGCAGATAATAAGCAAAAACTACAATGGGAAATTGAAAGCAACCAATTATTGGATCGGGCTTTTAAGGATATGGAAAAAGAAAGTTAATTAAAAACATTCAATGCTGATCCAAGACATAACAAAAGAAAAAGTACGAATTAGACGGCCTAAAAGGCTAATAGTACCAACTTTGTCTTTTCATATGGTTGAGGGAGCATCAGAAGGGGAGATTCAGCGAAGATTAGACAGCGCTTTTAATATTCTTTTTACAGAAGTTTTTAAAAATAACAAGGGTGTGGATAAACCCATTTGACAATTATAGACAACTTCGTATATACTTTATTTATGGAATTTTTAACACGAAAAGAAGTAGCAAAATATTTTAGGGTTCACGAAAGAACCGTTGATCGCTGGATTGAAAGCGGTGTTTTAAAGAGCTATAAACTTGGAGATGGTAGAACATCACTTTTACGAATACCAAAATCTGAAATTAAAAAGTTTTTAGATAAAAGTAAAAATAAAAAATGATAGAAGAAATTAAAAAACAAAATAAACTGATAGCAGTTTATGGAAGAGTCTCAACTTCAAACCAAGAAAATGAAGGCACTATTGAAACTCAACTTTCGGCCGTAAATCAATTTGCTGAAAAGAGTGGTTTTACTATTGTTCAAAAATATATTGATAACGGGTGGAGTGGCGATTCACTTGCTCGTCCGGCCCTAGATCAGATGCGTGGAGATGCGAAAAAGAAAATCTGGGATGCGGTTTTAATCTATGACCCTGATCGTCTGGCCCGCCGATATTCTTATCAAGAATTAGTAATGGATGAGTTAAAAGAAGCGGGCGTTGATGTGCTTTTTGTTACTATTCCGGAAGCTAAAAATGATGAAGATAAAATAATGTATGGAATGAGAGGTTTATTTTCTCAATATGAAAGAATGAAAATAGCTGAACGATTTAGGCTTGGCAAGGTTCGCAAGGCAAGAGAAGGGCATATTATCGTGAGCGAGGCGCCTTATGGCTATACCTTTATATTAAAGAAGGGAAAAAGAGGGGACGCGGATTTTCTTCAAGGCCATTATGTGATTAATGAATACGAGGCGCAGATAGTTAAAAATATATTTTCTTGGGTAGACGATGAAGGATTGAGACTAAGAGGGATTGTTAAAAAACTTCAAGAACTTGGTATTCCTCCTCGTAAAAGTAAAAGAGGCGTTTGGAATACAAGCACCTTGAGTACTCTGTTAAGAAATAGAACTTATATTGGCGAAGGACACTATGGAGCGTCCTATGCCACTGTGCCAGTGAATCCAATTAAAAAAGAAGGTTACAGGAAAATTAAAAAAACTAGCCGAAGAATGAAACCAGAAAATGAATGGATCATAATAAAAACACCTAAAATTTTGGATAAAGATTTATTTGATAGAGTTGGGCAAAAGTTAAAAACAAATTTTCTATTGTCTTCTAGAAACACTAAGAATGAATATCTTTTGGCTGGTAAGATTTGGTGTAATTGTGGTAAAAGGCGAGCCGGCGAGGGTCCACAAAGAGGAAAGCATTTATACTATCGCTGTACTGATCGAATTAAAAGTTTTCCTTTAGAACATAAATGTAAAGAGAAGGGTTTAAATGCAAAGATATTAGATCCCCTTGTTTGGCAAGGACTTGTGAATCTTATGAGTTCTCCGAATCTATTGGTTAAACAAATGGAAAGCTGGTTTAGTAGCCAGAATAAAGGAACCAGTACTTCAATAATAAATATTAAGGAAACAAAAAAGGAAATTGTGAAGCTAGAAGATCAAGTGAGTCGTTACGCCAAAGCTTATGGAGTTGGAACAATTAATCTTGATCAGCTTAAAGAATATACAAACCCTATTAAAGAAAGTATATCTTTATTTAATAATCAGATAACTAAGGCAGAATCAGAGAGCGGACAAACATACGAGGCATTATCACCGAAATTAAATGAGATAGAAAACCTTGCGAAAGCATCAGAAGGACTCCGTAACTTGAAATTTGAGGCAAAAAAGGCGATAGTTAGAGATATTATAGATAGAGTGGTCGGAACAAGAGAAAATTTACAAGTTTATGGATATATTCCAATAGTATCAAATATCAATGTCTTCTCTTTCAATCGGAATTGTGGGGTTGCCAAATGTCGGGAAATCAACGCTATTTAATGCGCTGACCAAAAAGAGCGTACCGGCGGAAAATTATCCTTTTTGTACTATTGATCCATCAGTAGGTATCGTGCCTGTGCCAGATGAAAGAGTGCAAAAACTTTCAGATTTTTCAAAATCTAAAAAAACCATTCCGGCTGTTATAGAATTTGTGGATATAGCAGGACTTGTAGCTGGAGCATCAAAGGGAGAAGGTTTAGGAAATAAATTTCTGACTAATATACGTGAAGTAGATGCTATCGCACATGTCGTGCGTACTTTCGAAGACAATTCTGTCATTCATGTTGCAAACAAAGTAGATCCAATGCAAGACATTGGAGTTATAAATCTAGAACTCGTCTTGGCTGATTTTGAAACCATTACGAAAAGAATGGGAACCTTGGGGAAAGATCTAAAGAAGGGAGACAAAGAGGCTATTCTCGAAGAAGCTATTTTGAAAAAGTTAGCAAAGGTTTTTGAAGAAGGGAAAATGGCAACTGAAGCAAATTTAAATGATGATGAAAGATTTAAAATAAAATCTTTAAATTTGCTCACCTTGAAACCAATGCTTTATGTTTTGAATGTTTCAGAGGCGAACGAAAATATGGAAGTAGAGTTACCGAAAGGAAGTTTGTCAGTAAAGGTAGATCCAGTGTTTGAAAAAGGTTTTGATGAATTGATAAAACAAAGTTACACCCTTTTAGGTTTGGAGACTTTTCTTACTACAGGAGAAGATGAGACTCGCGCTTGGACTATAAAGATTGGTTCTACAGCACCTGTCGCAGGTATGGCTATACATACAGATTTCAAAGATAAATTTATACGGGCAGAAGTGATAGGCTGGGAGAAATTATTAGAAGCTGGTTCGAGAGCAAAGGCAAAAGAAAAAGGCTGGGTTAGAACAGAAGGGAAAGAGTATATTGTAAAAGACGGTGACGTTATAGAATTTTTGATATAAATGTATGTTTAAGCGAATTTATTTTTTCTTTTTTACTTATATGTCGGCAATGTATTTTGCTCAAACATTGCTTGTCTTTTGGATTTTTAAAAATGGTTTTGGTTTTTCTGATCTGATTATTTTTTACTTAATTTCTTATGTGGTTGCTTTATTTTTTATTTTTCTTTTTCCACATTATAAATTTAAATCAAAAAATTCTATTTTATATGGTGCTATATTTAGCGCTTTCAGTGTTTTAGTTTTAATAAAAATATTTAACCCTACTCAACTTTACCTTTCAGCAATTTTTAGTGGATTAAATATTATATTCTTCTGGATACCTTACAATATTATGCATTTTAAATATAGCGATGAAGAGAAAAGAGGTAGGCACAGTGGAATATATTTTTTAGCCACACCTATTATTGGTATTACTTTACAGCCTTTGACGGGAATCGTAGCAGAAAAGTTTGGTTTTGAAGTTATGTTTTTGATAGGAATTTTATTATATTCTGTTCCCATATTTTTAATTAGATATCTTCCTCAATTTGAATGGGATTTAAATATAAAAAAAGAATTTTTGGCTCTCAAATTTAATTTCTCAACTTTTTTTCAAGGTATAACCTCTAGGGTTAGTTGGACATTGATTCCAATTTTTACTTTATTTTTTATAAAAACACCAAGCCAATTTGGTAGATTTTTCGGATATCTTGCATTGGTGACAGCTATTGCATCTGTGATTAATGGACATATTTCTGACAAAATGAAAAATAGAAGATATTTTTTCTATTTTTTTAGCTCTTTAGCGGTACTTAGTTTTCTACCTTTAGCTTTTGTGGAAAATTCATACTGTTGGGGTATTTTTGCTGGAATAAGTAGTTTATGTTTAAGTTTAGCAAATCCTTCTTGGCTCACATTTAATTTAGATTATTACAAAGAATTAGGGGTAGAAAAAAGTATAGTATTAAGAGAAGTTTTTCTAAATTTAGGTTATTTTTTTAATTTATTTTTAGTATCTTTAATTTTTTATTTTACTTCTTCAACCAAGATTAGTTTATTGGTGATCTCTATATTGTGTTGTCTTTTGCCAGTTGTTTCTTATCTACAAGGGGTTTATCATGCTAAGATTAATTAAATATGAAAAACAAAATGAAAAAAGAAATTAAAATTTTTTGTGCAAAAGATTGGTCCGATTATGAAATGCTCGATACTGGGGATGGGGAGAAGTTGGAACGTTTTGGTCCACATGTTTTTGTGCGTCCTTATGAAGATGCTGTTTGGAAAAAAACTTTGAGTGAAAAAGAATGGGGGAAAGCAGATGGAAAATTCTGGAGTTCTAAAGTTGGGGCGAAAGCTGGATGGAAATTTACCAAGGGGAACCCTTGGGGAAACTCTCTTAAGGGTTCCCCTTTAAAATGGGAGATGGAATACAAGGGTATAAAATTTTTAGCTTCGCCTACGCCTTTTCGACATTTGAGTTTTTTTCCTGAACAGGCAAGTCATTGGGATTTTATCGAAAAAGAAATTTCCCGAGGGTTATCCTCGGGAAGAAGAATTAAATTTCTGAATTTATTTGGTTATACGGGTGTTGCGAGTTTATTTGCTTTGCGAGCTGGTGCGGAAGTGACACACATAGATGCTTCCAAACAAACATTGGAACAAGTAAAAGAAAATCAAAAGCTCAATGGTTTTGAAAAAATGCCTATGCGAATTATCTTGGATGATGTTATGAAATTCTTGGAACGTGAAATAAAAAGAGGAAATAAATATGACGCTGTGATAATGGATCCACCAAAATTTGGACGTGGTCCAAAAGGGGAAATTTGGAAAATAGAAAAAGACTTACCGAAACTTCTTGGAGAAGTACGAAAAGTTTTGAGTGACAAACCTCTTTTTGTAATATTAAATTCTTATGCCATAGATTCATCTTCGCTTTCACTTGGTTATGCGCTAGAAGATGCCATGAAGGGGCTCAAAGGGGAAGTCACATCTGGCGAGCTTTGTTTACTAGAAAAATCTAACGGCAGAAATATCTCTCTTTCAAATACAGCCATTTGGGAAAATTATGACAATTAAAAGATTTTAAGAGTCGTGTTGGTTCCCTGTCCTCACGGACTCCGAGGGCGAAGGCTCAGAAATCTTTTGAATTATGATAATTTTCATAATTTTTGTGTTATAATATTTATATGGAAACAAAACCAAAAGTCTTAAAGTGGGCTCTTATTATAGGTATTGTAGTGGTTTTAAATTTATTCTTTAATTATACTATTTCTCTATTTTATAAAGAGCCAGATTATAATGCTTATTTTCCACAGCAACAGGTCATTGAGCCGATAACTACTAGAGAAGCTTGTCTTGCTGTCGGTGGGCAATGGACAGAAAATCCGACTTATTATAAAGAGGGAACAAACATTCCAGTTCCAGCTGGTTCTTCTCAAGTAAACAGTTATTGCAATCCTGATTTTACTAAACAGCAACAATTCAGTGAGGCACAGAAAGTTTATCAAAGAACGATTTTTATAATCCTTGTTATTTTGGGAGTGCTTTCACTTGTCACAGGAGCATTTATTGCTAATGAAATCGTTACCTTGGGCTTATCTTGGGGTGGAGTGCTCTCACTTGTCATCGCTTCTATGCGATATTGGTCTTCAGCTGACAATTTGATTAGAGTTTTGATTCTTGGTTTTGCTCTGGCAATACTCATTTGGTTAGCAGTTAAAAAATTTGGGAAATAAAACATTCTGACATTCTCAAGAATGTGAGAATAAAAATTTGTATGAAGAATTACGATCATAAAAAAATTGAAAAGAAAATCCAAAAAGAGTGGGAAAAGAAAAAGATATATTCTGCTTCCGATAAATCTAAAAAGCCAAAATTTTATTCTTTAATCGAATTTCCATATCCATCTGGTGATGGACTTCACATTGGACATCCTAGACCATATACTGCAATGGATATTATTTCTCGTAAACGTAGAATGGAAGGATTTAACGTCCTTTTTCCTATTGGTTGGGATGCCTTTGGTCTACCGACTGAAAATTATGCAATAAAAACTGGTAAAAAGCCGGCAGTTGTTACAAAGAAAAATATAATTACATTTACTCGACAAATAAAATCACTCGGTATTTCTTTTGATTGGTCTAGGGAAATTAATACAACTGACCCAGCTTATTACAAGTGGACGCAATGGATATTTTTGCAGTTCTATAAAAAAGGTTTAGCTTATAAGGCCAAATCTTATATTAACTGGTGTCCAAAGGATAAGATTGGTCTTGCTAATGAAGAAGCGATAGGTGGTGTCTGTGAGCGTTGTGGAAGTGCTACAGAAAAGCGTGAAAAAGAGCAATGGATGCTTGCTATCACAAAATATGCAGACAGGCTCGATAAAGACTTAGACTTGGTGGATTATCCAGAGAGAGTAAAATCACAACAAAGAAATTGGATAGGGAAATCAGAGGGAAGTGAATTGGAATTTAGCTTTTGTCCGTGTGCAAAAGAAAATTTACCAAATCTAAAAGAAGGAATAAAAGTGTTTACTACTCGTGCAGATACTCTTTTTGGTGTTACGTATGTTGTACTTGCTCCAGAACATGAATTGATTTCAAAAATTCAATCAAGAATTACAAATTGGGATGAAGTTGAAAAATATATAAAAGATACAAAGAAAAAATCGGAGATGGAAAGGATGGCAGAAGATAAAACGAAAACTGGGGTAGAGCTTAAAGGTGTGAAAGCAATCAATCCTGCTAATAATGAAGAAGTGCCAATTTGGATTGCAGATTATGTCTTAGTAGAATACGGCACAGGGGCTGTGATGGCAGTGCCAATGCACGACAAAAGGGATAGAGATTTTTCAGAAAAATACAATTTGCCCATCATAGATAGGCCACTTGTTGATGCGAAAGAAATTACACAGAAGGTAGGAGGAAAAATTGTTACAAAATTTAAATTACGAGATTGGGTTTTTTCACGTCAGAGATATTGGGGTGAACCTATACCATTAGTCAATTGTGAAAAGTGTGGACTCGTACCGATAGGAGAAAAAGATTTGCCAGTAAAGTTGCCGGAAGTAAAAAGTTATACACCGACAGATAATGGAGAATCACCACTTGCGGGTATATCAAAATGGGTAAATACAAAATGTCCAAAATGTGGTGGTCCTGCTAAAAGAGAAACAGATACAATGCCAAACTGGGCAGGTAGCTCTTGGTATTATTTGAGGTATACAGATCCCAAAAATAGTAAAGAATTTGCAAGTAAAAAGAATTTAAAATATTGGACGCCGGTAGATTGGTACAATGGTGGAATGGAACACACAACTCTCCACTTACTGTACTCACGTTTTTGGCATAAATTTTTATATGATTTGAAACTTGTGCCGACATCTGAACCTTACAAAAAAAGAACTTCTCATGGAATGATATTAGGTGAAGGTGGAGTAAAAATGTCTAAGTCTTTAGGGAATGTTATAAACCCAGATGATATTGTAAAAACATATGGGGCAGATACATTACGTGTTTATGAAATGTTTATAGGTCCATTTGAAGAGGCTGCTCAATGGAGTACTGAGAGTATCATCGGCTCAAGGAGATTTATAGAAAAAGTTTGGAGGATAGGGGAGAAGATTTCAAAAAAGCTGCTTTCTCACGGCTCGCACTCGAACTTGAATGTGGTTAACGAATCTAATATTGCGTATGCCGAAAAAAGTTCTGCTTCGCAATCTCCTGTTTTAAAACTTTTACACAAAACAATCAAAAAAGTTTCAGAAGATATTGAAGATATGCGTTTTAATACTGCGATTTCTGCGATGATGATACTTGCGACGGAGATGGAAAAAATTAACTTTATTGATTTAGAAGATTATAAAAAATTCTTACAAATTTTAAATCCATTTGCTCCGCACATTGCAGAATATATTTGGTTTGAGTTAGGGGAGAAGAAAAGTATAAACTTGTCTAGTTGGCCGAAATGGGATGAAAGTTTAATTAAGGATAAGGAAGTAAAAATTGCTGTGCAGATAAATGGTAAAGTTAGAACTGAAATAACGATCCAAATGGATGAAAAAGAAGAGGAAGTAAAAAAGAAGGCTTTCGCTAACCAAATTGTTTTAAAATATATAGGACAACAAGAACCTAAAAAGATAATTTATGTCAAGAATAGAGTTATTAACATATTGAATTAAAATAGTTGTTGTTAAACTTGATTAGTTTGTAGTATGATATAGATATTAATAAAGTCGTTATATTTATTAGTTTTTTTAATAGTAATTTAAAGTAAAAAATATATGTTATCAAATATTTTAGATAGAGTTTCTTTTTGGGCACTCTTTGCTGTTATTGTCTTATTACCAGTTTTCTTTTTACCTTTTAGTCAAATTCCAATTGAGACATCAAAAGGTTTACTTTTAGTGATGGGGTTGGTTGTTTCAATCATCTTTTGGATTGCTGCTAGATTTTCAGATGGTAAAATTAGTCTGCCTAGATCTCTATTTTTATTTTCTGGTTTATGCTTACTCTTGGTTTTTCTTGTTTCTGCTTTGTTTTCTTCAGCCTCTCCAGTTTCTTTTTTCGGAATTATGTTTGATATAGGTACTTTTTATTTTATGTTGGGAGCATTTCTTTTAATGCTTATTTCTTCTGTTGTTCTAAAAGATAAAAAGAATGCAAAAACAGTCTTTTGGGGAGTAATTATTTCTTCTTTTGTCCTATTTTTATTTCAAAGCTTACGTTTCTTTATGCCTGAGGCTTTATCCTTTGGTGTTTTGGGTGGAAAAACAGATAACCTTTTAGGGTCTTGGAACGCTCTTGGACTTTTCACTGGATTTTCTGTCATTATTTCTCTCTTTATACTTGAATTTTTCTCAGTTTCAAAATTAATTAAGTGGCTCCTAGGAATCTTGATTCTTTTTTCGATTTTATTGTGTGCAGCTGTTAATTTTGCTCTAGTCTGGGAGCTTCTAGGAGTTTTCTCTTTAATCATTTTCGTTTATAAAATTTCGTTTTCTTTTACTAGAAAACAAAATGAAAATGAAAAAAAATATTTTCCAATTTTTTCCTTTGCAGTAGTTATGATATCTCTTTTGTTTTTTATGTCTAGTCAATTTATCGGTAGTATTTTACCAAATACTTTAGGATTATCGAATACAGAAGTTGGACCATCTTTTTCAACAACTATGTCTGTTACTGGTGGAGCTCTAATGAAGAATCCAGTTTTGGGTGTAGGTCCAAACAAATTTGGAGAAGTTTGGGCAATGTATAAACCATTATCTATCAATATGACACAGTTTTGGGATACTTCTTTTAACTCTGGTTCTGGATTATTACCGACTTTTGCTTCTACGACAGGAATATTGGGTATTTTAGCTTGGATCGCATTCTTTGTGTTATTTATGATTACTGGTTTGAGATATCTCTTTTTCAGTCTTAAGAATAATGCTGGTTGGGAAATAGTTATCTTTTTTGTAGGCTCTTTATATTTATTTATCTGTTCCTTCTTTTATTCGACAGGTGGAGTTGTATTTTTATTAGCTTTTGCTTTCACGGGTGTATTTATCGGTCTTTCTTCTTCTAGTCTCTCAAATGGAGAAATTCATATTTCTTTATTAGATGATCCAAAGAGAAGTTTCTTCTCTGTACTTTCACTAGTTGTTTTGATGATTATTTCTGCTGCAGCTGGATTCAAATATATAGAACGCCTTGCTTCTGTTTCATATTTTGGTAGTGCTTTTTCTAGTCAGACAGTTGCACAAGCTGAAAACTCTATAGCAAAGGCAGTCTCTTTATATCAAAATGATTTATATTTGCGTACTTATGCTCAAGTTTATCTTACCAAAATAAATACTATTGTCTCTAAAGGAGCTTCTTCTTTGTCTGATGCAGATAAAACAGAATTACAAACGGACATCAGTCAAGTTATTAATAGTTCACAAATGGCAGTTGATTACGATAAAACAAATTATTTGAACTATAGTTCTTTAGGTGTTGCTTATAATACCGTGGGGCTACTTGGAGTGAAAGATGCTAATGATAAATCAATTGAAGCTTATAAAACAGCATCAACTCTTAACCCATTTAATCCTGGTATTAAGCTTTCTATCGCTAGGGTTTATTTGTCAGATAACAAAACAAAAGAAGCAAGAGATTTTGCCAAAGAAGCTGTTGCCTTAAAATCTGATTACGTTGAAGCTTATATCACTCTTTCCCAAATAGAAAAAGTTGATGGTAATAATTCTGCTGCTATTTCTTATGCAGAGACTGCTCTTTCTTTAGTTCCTGATAATAAAGATTTGATTCAATACGTAGCTTCTCTTAAAAATGGAAGTTCAGCCCCTGCTCCTACTATTGCTGCCCCTGGTACTACTCCTTCTTCTGCCCCTATTGTTCCTACTCCAAAAACTAATTCTAAAACGAAACAATAATAATCTAATTTAATAAAAGATGCAGAGAATCTTGAAAATTTTCAGTAAAGAATACGGAAACATAAATCAAGCTGCACTTTTGATGGGAGGTTTTACTCTTCTTTCTCAAATTTTAGCGCTCTTTCGTGATAGATTTATTGCCCATTTTATCGGTCCATCACCAGAACTTGATGCATATTATGCGGCTTTTCGAGTACCTGATTTGATATTTATTTCTATTGCCTCTCTTGCTTCTATTACTGTACTTATTCCTTTCATCGTAGAAAAAATGAGTGGAGAAACAGTTACGAAAGAAGCGCGTAAATTGTTGAATGACGTTTTTACTGTTTTTTTGGCAGCAATGGTTTTTATTTCCTTGGTAGCTTTTTTAATTATGCCTTATTTGGTATTTTTCATTGCACCAGGATTTACACCTTTAATGCAGGCGAAAGTAATTTTATTTTCTAGAATAATGCTTCTTTCTCCGATCTTAATGGGTCTCTCAAATTTATTTGGCACAATTACTCAGCTCTTCCGTAAATTTTTTATTTATTCCCTAAGTCCAATTTTTTATAATTTTGGCATAATAACTGGTATTGTTCTTTTATATCCTATTTTTGGTATCAATGGTTTAGTCTTTGGTGTTGCACTTGGAGCTTTTCTACATTTTTCGATTCAGGCTTTTGCTTCTTTTCAATGTGGATTTACTCCCAGGTTTTCGTTCTCGATTGATTTTAAAGAAATAAAAAAAATAGCTCTTATTTCTCTTCCGAGAACCCTAGGTTTATCTTTTAATAGTATTTCTCTTATTTCGATTATTGCTTTTGCTTCCTATCTATCAAGTGGATCAATTTCAATTTTCAATTTTTCATTTAATCTTCAATCAGTACCTCTTAATATTATTGGTATATCTTATGCTGTGGCAGCCTTTCCGACTTTAGTAAAATCTTTTAACAATCAGAAAAAAGATGAATTTAGAAATCATTTGAAATCTACTGGAAGACAAATAGTATTTTGGTCACTCCCGATTATTTTTCTCTTTATTGTTCTTCGAGCACAAATAGTTCGAGTAATACTTGGTTCTGGTTCTTTTTCTTGGGAGAATACTCGACTCGTAGCAGCTTCAGTTGCAGTTTTTTCTATTTCGATTTTAGCACAAGGAATGACGGCCCTACTTTCTCGTGCTTATTATGCGGCAGGTGATACAAAAAGACCCTTAACTGTCAATTTATTTTGTTCAATTTTAATTATAATTTTATCTTATGTTTTTTTACATATTTTTGAGAATGTTCCATTATTTCATTATTTTATAGAATCATTATTGAAAGTTGAAAATATTCCTGGAACAGAAGTATTAATGCTCCCACTTGCATATTCTGTTGGTACAATTTTAAATTTTGTTTTGCATTGGTATTTTGTCCGCAGAGATTTCATGAAACACGAATCTTTTATTACTAAAACTTTTTTCCAAAGTTTAGGTGCTTCATTTTTTATTGGATTAGTGTCTTATTTAGGGCTAAATATTTTTTCCCCAATTTTTGGTACGACGACTGGCTGGGGAGTGTTCTTGCAAGGTTTTATTTCTGGTATCATGGGTGTTATAGCTGGTATTATTATTCTTTACTTGCTAAAGAGTGAAGAACTGGCTGATTTAATAAAAGTTTTCAAAACCAAATTTTGGCGTACAGATGTCATTGTTTCTCCCCAAGAAGAACTTTAAAATATTGACAACTAAAAAAAGAATCCGCTTTCTCTAGAAGATAATAGTATTTTCTGATAAGATAGGTTTATGGATTTACAATATATACGAAATTTCAGCATCATAGCTCATATAGACCATGGTAAGAGCACTTTGGCAGATAGAATGCTTGAAATAACACATACCATAGAGGCTCGTAAAATGCGTGACCAATTTTTGGATAATATGGAGCTTGAACGAGAAAGGGGTATAACTATTAAGATGCAACCCGTACGTATGGAATTTACCCCAAATTCCCCGAAGCCCAGCTTAGGAGAAGTTTCCTTAAGCTGGGCTTCGGGGGAAGGCGAAACTTTTATTTTAAACCTTATAGACACGCCAGGCCACATAGACTTCTCTTATGAAGTATCTCGTGCCTTAAAGGCCGTAGAAGGCTCTATATTGCTCGTAGATGCAACTCAGGGTGTCCAAGCACAAACATTGACTACTTTAGAAATGGCTCGAGAAAGCGGGCTTGTTCTCATCCCTGTTTTATCAAAAATAGATTCACCATTAGCTCGAGTAGATGAAATAAAAATGGAAGTGGCAGTTTTGCTTGATATAAATCCTGATACAATTTTAGAAGTATCTGGAAAAACAGGGGAAGGTGTAGAGAATTTATTAGAAGAAATAATAAAAAAAATACCGCCACCTTCTTTGGATGAAAAATTAATTCCTGATACTTTGCAAAATGTACGAGGAGAAGAAAGTTGTCGGGCTTTAGTTTTTGACTTTAAATATGATAGTCATAGAGGAGTTATTGTCTATGTTCGTCTTTTCAACGGTTCAATAAAAAAAGGGGACAATCTTCTTTTTTCTGTTTCGGGAGAAAGATTTATCGCACTAGAAGTCGGAATATTCTCACCAGAAGAGAATCCAAAAAGTTCAATTGGAATTGGAGAAATAGGTTATATTATAACCGGAATTAAAAAGCCTGGTATTGCTTCTGTCGGAGACACCATCACTTTTAATAAAAAACCACTACCTGCTTTACCCGGATATATGAATCCAAAACCGGTTGTCTGGGCTTCGGTTTATCCAGAAGATGCAGATGATTTTCCAAATTTAAAACTTGCTTTAAGTCGTTTAAAACTTTCTGATTCTGCTTTTTCTTACGAAGAAGAATCTTCTGGTACGCTTGGTAAAGGTTTTCGTTGTGGTTTTTTAGGAATGCTGCATCTTGAAATAATTACAGAACGCTTAAAAAGAGAATTTAATTTAAATTTGGTGGTGACGATGCCTTCTATTACCTATAAAGTAATTTTGAGAAATAACAAAGAGTTGATGATATATTCTCCTCATTTTTTTCCAGATGATAGTCAAATCATAAAAGTTTATGAACCCTGGGTGTCAGTCAAAGTTATTACTCCACAAATGTATACCAGTGTATTAATGCCTTTTCTTTTTGACCATGAAGCAGAAGTACATATGACTGATAGCTTTGGAGACAACCGTTCAGTAATAAATCTAGATATGCCCTTGCGTGAATTAATGCGTAATTTTTTCGATGATTTAAAAAGTATTACTTCTGGTTATGCCTCCATTTCTTACGAAATTGGTAAATATAGAGATGCAGATGTTGTTCGATTAGATATCTTAGTGGCGGATGAATCTATGCCAGCTTTCTGTAGAGTTGTCTCAAGACGTAGGGTAGAAGAAGAAGCCCACAACCAAGTTGAAAAATTAAAAAAAATTATTCCACGACAACAATTTCCTTTTAAAATACAAGGTAAAGCATTAGGAAGAATTATTGCCTCCGAATCTGTCTCTGCTTTTCGAAAAGATGTTTTGATGCATGGTAGTAAAGTTGTTGGTGGAGGAGATGTTAGTCGAAAAAAGAAACTTCTAGAAAAGCAAAAAAGAGGAAAAGCTAGAATGAAAGAAAACGCAAAAGTAAACATTACTCAAGATGTTTTTCTAAAAATGATGCGTAGAGGGGAATAGAGTTCTATATTATTTGAGTCTAAATATTGGGGAATAGAGCAAAATCATACTTATTATAATCAGTACGCATACTATCGCCCAAACAACTTGAATTTTCTTTTGGTGTTTTTTATTGAAAAACATATAATGTATAATATCATATAATGAGAAATTTTCAAAAAAAAGGAAAATGGAGCCAAATAATACAATCAAAATTTTTTTTGATATTTTTAGGTATGATTATTTTTATTTTTATTTTTAGTATGTTTAGTTTGGTGTCAAAAATGGAAGAAACTATTCAAAACAAAAAAATAATAGCGAATAAAATTAAAGAATTGGAAAAAACAAGAAAAAATCTTAATTCGGAAATTGATAAATTAAAGACCAGTGAGGGAGTAGAAGAAAGTATAAGAGAAAAATTTGGTTTAGCGAAAAATGGAGAAAATATGATTATGGTGGTAGATGACAAAAACAAGACAAAATCAGAAGAGAATACTACCTCTAATGGCTTTTTTAGTTTTTTAAAAAATTGGTTTAAATAAATATGTTATAATCATCGAATATGGATACAGGGATTAATTTAAAACAAAAAATAGCAGTGATTGGAGCTGGAGCAGTCGGCTCGACTGTTGCTTATACTTTGATGGCTAAAAATTTGGGTGGAGAGATTATACTGATAGACATTAATAAAGAAAAAGTTGAAGGCGAAGTTTTAGATATTAATGACGGGATCTCTTTTTCGGAGATAGAAAATATAAAAGTTGGTAGTTTTAAAGATGTAAGTAGCGCAGATATAATAGTTTTGACAGCGGGTGTTGCTCAAAAAACAGGTGAAACTAGACTCAATTTAGTAACAAAAAATAAAGAAATTGTCGATTCTATATTTAAAGAAATTGGACCGATTCAATCATCTGCTATTATTATTGTTGTAAGTAATCCAGTGGATATTATAACTTATCTTGTACAAGAAATTTCTGGTTTACCCAAAAATCAAGTTTTTGGAACGGGTATGGGGCTTGATTCTGCCAGATTACGTTCAAAATTAGCTAAACATTTTGCTATTGATAGCAAACAAATAGAAGGTTTTACTATAGGGGAACATGGCGATAGTGAATTTGTAGCTTGGAGTACTGTCAGTATCGGAGGAAAAATGGTTGAAGATATGCTTGAACCAGAAGAAATGAATGATATTGAAGAAACAGTTAAAAAAGAAGCTTATGAAATAATTAATCGAAAAGGGGCGACTTATTATGGCATAGCCATGGTAGTAGCAGATATTATTGAAGCTATTTTTTTTGATCAAAATAAAATCATACCCATTTCTCATCGTTTAAATAATTGGAATGGAGTAAGTGATATCTGTTTAGGAGCGCCAGCAGTTTTAGGAAAAAATGGAATCGTTAAAACTTGGGCTATTGAATTAACTTCAGAAGAAAAGGAGAAATTAAAAAAATCAGCAGAAATAATTAAGCAATATTTATAAAATAATATGGAATTACACAGTATCAAAAATTTTAATGAGCTTGCAACGACAGAAAATCGTAAAATAGCACTAGAGATAATTGAAGCTGGTATGGATGCCATAAATACAGAAAAGGTGATAAAATCATCAGTCATTTTGAAGAGTGATGTTTTGTCGATAGGAGATAAAGATTTTGATTTATCAAAATATAAAAATATAAAAGTCATAGGTTTCGGCAAATCTTCACCTGATGCAGCTCTAGTGCTAGAAGATGTACTGGGGTCCAAGATTACGAAAGGAGCTGTCGTCGGCCTTAAAAAAGTTCCGTGTAGATATATAGAGACATTCATTGGTACACATCCCAGACCTTCGAGAGAGAACATAGAAGCCGGGAATAAAATATTTGAATTATTGGATGGATCCACTGCTCAGGATTTGATCATTGTTTTAGTTTCTGGTGGAGGTTCAGCATTGCTTTGCTATGGGGAGGGTGAATGCACAGAAGGTGCGAAGCTATATGATAACTTTTTATCTCTCGGTAAGACTATATCTGAAATGAATACAGTTAGAAAACATCTGTCTCTTTTCAAAGGAGGAGGATTGGCAAAAATAGCGTATCCAGCCACGGTCATAGGACTTATTTTTTCTGATGTTCCAGGGGGCGATTTTGCTAGTGTGGCTTCTGGTCCGACTTACAAAGATGAAACGAGTATAAAAGATGCTCAAAAGATAATAATAGAAAATAATTTAGGAAATTTTGATCTGATTGAAACACCTAAAGAAGATAAATATTTTGAAAATGTTTTTAACTTTGTAGTTGTGTCGAATGAAATCGCAATAAACAAAATGGTAGAGAAAGCAAAGGAATTTAATTTTGAAACAAATATCGTTTCGACTGAATTATACGATGAGACGAACATAGCGCTTGATAAAATATTCCAAACGATGCCCCAAAGACGGTCTTCGGGGAATTCCCCGAAGACCGTCTTTGGGGTGGGTTCTGTTGTTCTAGCTGCTGGAGAGCCAAGTATTACTGTGACAAAAAGCGGGGGAAAGGGAGGGAGAAATTTACACATGGGACTTTTGTCTATAGAGAAAAATTTAATAGACGATGATTCAGTATTTATATCTTTTGCATCTGATGGTATGGACAATAGTGATGCAGCTGGGACAGTAGTCGATAAAAATACAGTGGAGAAAATAAATAAATTAGGTATAAATGTAAAAGATGCACTAGAAAATTTTGATTCGTATCCAGTATTTGAAAAGTCAGGCGATATCATAATGACAGGTCCCACCGGAGCAAACGTGTCAGACTTGATGTTGCTTTTAAAGAGAAAATAAAAAACTGTCTGTCACCGATGAATATCAGTGGCAGTTAATATTAATAATAAGGTTATGGCAATAAATCTTTTAAGATCCTATCTCCTTCTTCAGAATTTTTTATTTCTGCCATATCTACAAAAACAGGAAAGAAATGTGGAAAATTACCACATCTTTCTCCGTGTACATCATAAGCGATAGTGCCTGTCCTTTTTGTCTTCCAACCGACTTTCCAATAACTATCTAAACCAGAATTAGTTATAAAAACTTCATCCTTCATTCTTTCTGGGTGACGCTTGTTTGAATAAGCATAGAAAGAATATATTAAATAAATGCCGCGAGAGAAAAAGATTATTATTGTGAACAATACTGTAAAAAACAGAAATGTATAATTCCATTTTACAATTAAGATAGCAGATGCTATTTCACTTAGAAACAGAAAGATGCCTGTCATTATAAACGAATACCCTTTTTGTTCTTTGTTGAGTTTTTTCATTATTGACCTCTATATTGTTTATTGTTGTTGTTGAGTTATTTTTATCTCTAAGATTTAGAAGCAAAAATAACCCAACAAATTATAAAAGAGGAATAGTTTTCAGAGATCAAAAGTCTGTGTATATAATACACCTTTTAATATAAAAAGTCAAGAGTTATGTAGTTAGTAAAATATAGTATAATTTATAATGAGGATTGTCTAAAAAAACGAAAACCCCTTGTGGGGGTTTCTCGGGGCTTTCGACAAGGAAAGCATTTACGAATAAAGTATAGCAAATTATAGATAACTGTCAAGCAAAATTATGCAAAACAAAATTACAAAAATTTGGGCGGAAGAGATAAAAGATTCTCGAGGGAATCCGACTATTAAAGTGACAGTCTGGTCTGAAGAAAAGTTCGATAGTTTTTCTGTACCTTCTGGCGCTTCTACGGGTCTCCATGAAGCACATGAATTACGAGATGCAGATGGTAAAGGTGTGAATGATGCAATAAATAAAATAAACAATATCATCGCTCCTGCATTAGTTGGTCAAGATATTTCAAATCAAAAAGAAATAGATAGAATAATGCTAGCCCTCGACGGTACACCTAATAAAGACAACTTAGGTGGCAATTCTACCATTGGTGTTTCCATAGCTTGCGCTAAAGCGGGAGCTAGGGCAACAGGTTTGGAAGTATTTGAACATCTACGCATGTTGAGTGAGATGAAGCCTTCCAGACGCATTCCGCATCTCTATATGAATCTGATAAACGGAGGTAAGCATGCCAAGAACAATTTAGCTTTTCAAGAATATCACGTTGTCTCAAATACAGAAGATGCGAGAGAGGCGGTAGAGATGGGAGTAAAGATACAAAATACATTGAAAAAAATAATAACAAGAGAGCTGGGTGAAGATTCTCTAGTTTTAGGAGATGAAGGTGGCTATGCTCCGCTTGTGAGTGACATAGAAAAGCCACTTTTGTATTTAGTAGAAGCTATTAAAGAAAATAAATTGACAGGGAAGGTACGGCTTGCACTTGATGTCGCCAGTACCTCTTTTTATAATGATGGATTTTACAAAGTTGATGGTAAAGATATTTCAAAAGAAGATTTGAAAAATAAATATGAATATTTAATAAAAGATTTTAAATTGCTTTCCATAGAAGATCCTTTTTATGAAGAAGATTTTACTAGTTTCAGAATATTGAAAGAAGACAATTCTCCTCTTCTTGTCGTCGGTGATGATCTGACGGTGACGAATACTTTGCTTCTAGATAAAGCGATAAATGAAAGTAGTATCAACGCGATGATAATAAAACCAAACCAAATAGGCACTCTCTCAGAGACGCTAGACACGATGAGAAAAGCTCGAGAAAATGGTATAGAGCTCATAGTTTCTCATAGGAGTGGCGAGACAGATGATGATTTTATTGCAGACCTGGCTTACGCCTTTGGATGTTTTGGTCTCAAATCTGGCGCCCCATTAAAACCTGAAAGAAAAGTGAAATATGATAGATTAATCAAAATTTCAGAGGGATAGTTTCTGTTAAAATATGTTATAATAACCTTATATGGAAGAAAATAAAAATTTTGTAAAATGGTTTTCTGAAGTAGGAATCGAAGATGTTCCTATCGTTGGAGGTAAAAATGCTGCTTTGGGAGAAATGTTTCAAAATCTGGTGCCTCTTGGTGTAAATATTCCAGATGGTTTCGCTTTGACAGCCGATGCATACAGACATTTTTTTCAGAATACAGGACTTGATGAAAAAATAAAAAAAGTTCTTGCTGATTTAGATACAAAAAATATAAAAAATTTACAAGTTCGTGGCAAACTCGTTCGTGAAGCTATCCTAAAAGCAAAATTACCAGAAGATCTTAAAGAAATAATTACAAAGTCTTATGCGACGCTAGGAGAAAAATATGGGAAAGACAGAGCCGTGGCTGTACGTTCATCCGCAACAGCAGAAGATCTTCCAGGGGCTTCCTTTGCGGGGCAACAAGAGACATATCTAAATGTTCATGGTATTGAAAATATTCTCGTTGCTACAAAAAAGTGCATCGCTTCACTTTTCACCGACCGAGCTATTTCATACAGGGCAGACAAAGGATTTTCACATTTTGATGCCGCTTTATCTGTCGGTATTCAATGTATGGTGCATTCCGATCTTTCTTCTTCAGGTGTCGCATTTACAATAGACACAGAAACAGGTTTTGATAAAGTGATTGTCATCACGGGCATATATGGCTTGGGTGAATTCATTGTGCAAGGTAAAGTTATTCCTGATGAATTTATGATCTTTAAACCAGCTTTAGATAAAGGAAATAAAAACCCTATCATTGCGAAAAATATCGGAAAGAAAAATATAAAACTTATTTATGCGAAGAATGGTACAAAAGAAGAAAAAGTTTCCTTGGAAGAGCAACAGAAATTCTCTCTGACAGACGAAGAAGTAGTAAAACTCGGTAAATGGTGTTATGAGATAGAAAAATATTTTTCAAAAAAGCACAACCATTATCAGCCGATGGATATCGAATGGGCCAAAGATGGTAAGACGGGGGAGCTTTTCATAGTGCAAGCACGCCCAGAGACAGTCGCCTCCCTCCAAGATAAAAATGTCTTAAAAGAATATCAATTAGAGAAAAAGAGTAAAATATTGGTTTCTGGTATCGCTGTCGGTTCTAAAATAGGTAGCGGAAAGGTCCGTGTTTTATCTAGTGCAAAAAATATAAATTCTTTTGAAAAAGGAGAAGTTTTGGTGACAGAAATTACCGACCCAGATTGGGAGCCTATCATGAAGATAGCTAGTGCTATCGTCACAGATAAAGGAGGACGCACTTCTCATGCCGCTATTGTCTCACGCGAGCTCGGTATACCTTGTATCGTAGGTTCTAATGATGCGACAAAGGTACTAAAAAATGGACAAGAGGTGACGGTGGATTCTTCAGGGGGCCAAATTGGTAACGTTTTCGAAGGAATTATCCCATTCAAGATAATAGAACACCATTTAGACAAAATACCGAAAGTGGATACCAAGATAATGGTAAATATTGGTTCACCAGATGAAGCATTCAAGAATTTTAATCTTCCTGTGGACGGAGTAGGTTTGGGAAGATTAGAGTTTATTATTGCTTCGCACATTGGCGTACATCCAAATATTTTGCTTGATTATAAAAAATTAAAAGAAGAAAATAAGGGAAAGAAAAATCCAGAATTAAAAAAAGTACTTGATAAGATTGATGAATTAACTCCTCTATATGAAGATAAGGCACAATATTATGTAGATAATCTCGCGAGGGGTATTGCGAAAATTGCCGCCACTTTTTATCCAAATAAAGTTATTATTCGTCTTTCTGATTTTAAAACAAATGAATATCGCACATTGCTTGGTGGAGATATGTATGAACCACATGAAGAGAATCCAATGTTGGGTTGGCGTGGAGCATCTCGGTATTATGATCCGAAATTCAAAGAATCTTTTGGTCTTGAGTGTAAAGCTATGAAGATTGTACGAGAAGATATGGGACTTACCAATATGATTCCAATGGTTCCTTTTTGCAGAACACCAGAAGAGGGGAAACAAGTTATAGATATAATGAAAGAATATGGACTAGATAGAGAAAAAGATAAAGAGCTCAAAGTCTATGTCATGTGCGAGATACCTTCCAATATTCTTTTGGCTGATGAATTTCTAGAAGTTTTTGACGGTATGTCTATAGGTTCCAATGATTTGACTCAGCTCACCTTAGGGCTTGATCGTGATTCTGGAATTGTCACGCATATTGCTAATGAAAATAATCCTGCAGTTAAAAAATTAGTGGCAGAGATTATTAAAAAATGTAAAGAAAAAGGTAAATATATAGGTATTTGTGGACAGGCTCCATCAGACTATCCAGAGTTTGCAAAGTTCTTAGTAGATGAAGGAATAGAGAGTATGTCACTCAATCCAGATACTGTTATCAAAATTATTATGGCACTTGCAGAGAACAGTAATAAAAAAGTATAATACACGTCTATATGCTTGTAGTCTCACAAACAATATTTTATTTAGTTTCATCAATAGCAATAATAGCTGTCGGGGCACTGTTGGTGATTGTTATGTATTACTTGATTTGTATCTTGAAAGATACTCGCAATATAACAGATGATGTAAGTCAGACTTATAATAAAGTAAAGAGAAGTATTAAAAAAATTATTAGCTCATTAACGAAAAAAAAGTAAAATTATGGCAAAGAAAACAAAAAAAAGTTCAAAGTTTTTAAGTGGTGCATTAGTTGGGGCTACTCTTGGTATAGCGGCAGGGATTTTTGCTAATTCAGCAAAAGGTAAGGAATTAAAAAAAGAAGTTAAAGATAAAATGGCAGATTTTTATAAAACAATTGCTCCGAAATTAAAAAATATGAAAGAAGTAGGAGAGAAAGAATATAAAACATTTATAAACAAAGCATTGGCTGATTACAATAAAAATGGCAAGTTTGATAAAGAAGATTTAAAAAATCTAGCCAAGCAAGCTCATGCTTCTTGGAAACATCTAAAGAAGCATTTGTAAAAACTTATTTAAAAGCAATAAAGCGGTTTGCTATAGAATAGCAAACCGCTTTTGTTTGACCACAGTTGTTGAGAATTTCTCTTCGTGTTTTTTTTATAGCACTCCTTTAGTAATTTCTTTCGCTACTATTTTAAATGCATATGAAGAAAGTACTTTGTCGATTTTTTCCTTTAATATTTGTAGTGTAAAAGGTTTAATAATATAATCATTAATACATGGATTTTTACTACTAATTTCATCTTTCATTCCACGCGTTATGACCATAAGTATTGGTAAATTTAATAATTTTTCATTGCTACGTATTTTTTTTACCAATTCAAATCCAGAAATTCCTGGCATATTCCAGTCCGTAATGACGAAATTAATTGTTTTATCGTCAAATAGTTTTGCAAGGGCTGTTTCTCCATCATCAGTTTCAATAAAATTGTTATAGTCAAGCTGTTTTAATGAATTGATGAGTATTCTGCGCATTACGATAGAGTCATCAACAAGTAAGAATTTAAGATTAGGGATTTCTTTTTTGGGACCAAACTCGTCAAACCCCTTTAAATCATTATTTTTTGGACGGTATAACATAAGCACTCCTTTTATATTTTCAATGAAGTTAATTAAAAGTTGGTTTAATTATTTTCCTTTATACTACAATAAAGCATAAAAAAAGCAAGAATTCCCTCATATACGCCATGGCTGATATGGGGGAATTTTATTTTCTATATATTATAAAAATATGATAAAGTATAAAGTATTGCGGGATTAGTTTAGTGGCAGAATGAGTCCTTCCCAAGGATTAGACGGGGTTTCGATTACCCCATCCCGCACAAATTTTATAAAATAGGCAAAATTTTAGCCCTACAAAAAAGTAGGGCTATGGTGTCCTTTTAACACCGTTAATTTTTTATTTAATCAAAATCATTTTCTTAGTCTGGCTGAAATTTCCAGACTTTATTGTGTACACATACATACCGCTTGTTAGTTTTGAAGCATCGAATGTTGCTTCATGTTTACCAGCAGATTTTTGTTCATTAACTAGCATTGCAACTTCCTTACCAAGTATGTCGTAAATTTTTATATTTACGAATCCAGCATTCGGAAGTGAATAGCTGATTGTTGTTGTAGGATTGAACGGATTCGGATAATTTTGTTCTAGTTTGAATTCTGTTGGGACAGCAGCAGTTTTTTCTTGAACGGCAGTAGTCGTGGAAGAAATTTTTAATAATCTTCCTTCGTTTACAGTACCTGATAATTCGACAGGAGCATTGGCAATTAGGATTGGGTTATTTACAGAATAATTTTGGTTTATAAAATAGATTTTTTTATCTATTTGTTTAAACATAGAACCAGTTCCGGAAATTTTTGCTGTTGTATTTTTAGCAATTAAATCACCGTTAGTAATTTTTTCTGTAGAAAATAAACCATATTTATTACCAAACTTTCTCCATTCTGCATTTACTGGAGTTGAAACAACTTTTCCAACGGCATTAATGTTTCCAAATATTGGCCAATAAGCATTTGAATCTACTATTTTGTCCAATAACAATTGCAT
Organism: Candidatus Nomurabacteria bacterium; assembly: GCA_023267215.1. GTDB lineage: Bacteria > Patescibacteriota > Minisyncoccia > Phycocordibacterales > UBA9973 > UBA9973. Next base: position 47,443 of record JAHFNS010000001.1, read on the forward strand.
GTCCCAACTTTCTATTAAACTACCATTACCAGACAAACTGAGACAAACGGCAATTGTATCATTAGCAGGTATTGTACCAACGAAAGGGAATGCTTTTATGGCATCGCTAATATCTAATGGTTTATCACTTTTGTTTACATGCCCATATCTGTTGTAGGGTATATCCAATACTTTAAAATATGAGTTGGTATATCCCCAGTTTTCTCCATCAAACAAACTTGTTGACAGATTAGAATATTGCAGAAATGGCATATTCGAGATAAATAATTTAAGTTTTCCAATGTTTTCAGAATTGATATACATTGGATTTCCGACAGCAGCAACCTTAAATGGATTTGAAAAATAAGGAGATGATGAAGGAGTCCAATTGTTTTGATAAAGTATTTCTCCTGATTCAAAATATTCTATACCAAAATAACTTGAGGTACTTTCAATTTGGATTCCTTTGAAGTACCCATTTACGAATACATTAGCATTTACATGAGTTCCAAGTCCGATAGCTCTCCCAGGGATAAATATTTGAGGTTGAGTTGGTATAACCTGAGCAATGATATTACTCAGTGAAAATAATAGTACAACGAAAAGTAAAGATAACTTCTTCATTTTGAATCTCCTCTTAATGTTGAATGATTTTTGATTTTATTTTTAGGGAATTTTTCCCACTAATTTAAGGGCAAAAAGGGGATTTGACCCGCAAATTAGTGAGAATATACCCTTTATTGTCAAAGAATTTTTACTTGTGTATATTAGCACTTTTTAATAGAAAAGTCAAGACTTTTAACTTGACCCATATGATATACTATAAAAGTGATTAATAATTAATTTTTCAGCCCTAGGCTGGATATCCGCTTTGGGCGGGAAAAACATATGAAAAATGTAACAATTTATTCGACACCAACTTGCCATTTTTGCCATTTAGCAAAAGATTTTTTTAAAGAAAAAAATATAGCTTATACAGAATATGATGTGATGAGTAATTTAGAAAAAAGACAGGAAATGGTAGAAAAAAGCGGACAGATGGGAGTGCCAGTTATTTTGATAGACAATGAAGTAATTGTAGGTTTTGATAAACCTGAAATTTCTAAAACACTAGGATTGATTTAACGTTTTTAATGAGTTACTCCGTAAACAGAAGAGGGGTTATGTGGTGATTAAAACCATGAAAAAAATATTTAGAATTATTGTTGTTTTAATTGCACTAGGTGTATTGTTTTTTTTGTCTCAATATCGAATTACACAAATTTTATCAATCGTACAGAATAAATACTCACCTTGTAGTCAGCCGATAACATATTCTCTTGGTTCTTTTGATACTAGATTTAATATATCCAAAGAAGAATTTTTAAAAAAGGTTAATATCGCAGAAAGTACCTGGGAACAATCTATAAATAAAGAACTTTTTACATATAAGCCAAATGGTGATGGTGTTTTAAAAATAAATCTTGTTTATGATGTTCGACAAGAAGCTAGTCAAAAATTAAAGGATATAGGTATTACGGTTAATGATAGTCGTACATCTTATGATGATTTAAAATTAAAATATGACTCCATGCAAAGCGCCTATATTAAATTTAAGAAAGATTTTGAATCAAGGGTTGTCTTGTTTCAGGATCGTCAAAATGTTTATGCCAAAGAAGTTGAATATTCAAATGCAAACGGGGGTGCTTCTAAAGAAGACTTTGATCGTTTGAATAAAGAGAAAGATTATTTAGATATAGAATTTGCAAGAATAAATAAATTACAAGAAGAAATTAATTCAAAAGTGGAAAATATTAATGCAATAGTTATTGTTTTAAATAGACTTGTTTCTTCTTTGAATATCGAAGTTAAGAAATTTAATACTATTGGTAGTCAACTGGGTGGAGAATTTGAAGAAGGTACATATCAAGAAACTTCTAACGGTAAAGAAATTGATATTTATCAATTTGATAATAAGGGCAAACTAGCAAGGGTTTTAACTCACGAATTTGGTCACGCCTTAGGTTTAGGTCATTTAGAAAATCCTAAGGCTGTAATGTATCGACTAAATAATGGGGTTAATGAAAAATTAACGAGCGAGGACATCTTGGCATTAAAAACACATTGCGGTGTATCTATCTCATTATAATATCTTGTGCCCTCACTCCGAATCGAACGGGGATCTATTCCTTAGGACGGAACTGTTCTATCCATTGAACTATGAGGGCATTCTTATTAAAACTATTATAATTTAACATAAAAAAGTCAAATTTGAAAACTTGTCCCGCCTAGCTTAGGCGGGGTGAATTGGCTTTTTAGTGAAGCTATGATAAAATGTGCTCTATGGACCCTGAATCCAAACAATTACTTCAAAACACACTAGCTCTCGCTGAAGAAAACAATAAATTACTTCATAAAATAAGAGGTGTTCAAAGAAGAGAAGCTATTTGGGGTACATTAAAAATTATCGTGATAATAGCGATAGCCCTAGGGTCACTTTATTATATAGAACCATATTTAGATAAAATATTAAATCTATATAATTCAGTTACAGGGATAGAACAAAAAGTAAACAGCAGTCCTTTGCAAGATTTGTTAAAGAAATTTTAGAATTAAAATATGCCTAGGTAGCTCAGTAGTAGAGCGTTCCCCTGAAGAGGGACAGGTCGGGTGTGCGATCCACCCCCTAGGCACATGAAAAATAAAATAAACTTAACTCAACTAAAGAAATATAATTAGATATAATTATATGTCTTGTTATGTTTATATGATAAAAAGCATAAAAGATAACAGTTATTATGTTGGTATTTCAGAAGATCCTATTAGGAGATTGAAGGAACATAATAGCGGTAAATTAAAAAGAACAGCTAAAAATAAACCACATAAGATTGTATTTATAAAAGAACACTTAGATTATAAAAAGGCGAGAATACACGAGATTTGGCTTAAGAAGAAAAATAAAGAATATAAGGACAAAGTGGCTGATTTCGATGCGAAAAATAAAAATTATGTAGAGCATTCCCCCTTGCCCCGCCCATTACGGGCGGGGTGAAAGGGACAGGTCGGGTGTGCGATCCACCCCCTAGGCACAAAATTAGATAGATCTAATCTTAATGGTGTTCTTTTTTTCTTTATCTACTTTTTGGATTTTAATAGTTAAAAGTCCGTGTTTTTCTGTAGCTTCTACTTCTTCTGGTTCTACTTCCTGGGGGAGAAGAATAGTGCGAGAAAATTTACCCCAATAAAGCTCTTTAACAAAATAATTTTCTTCATCAATATTTCTGTTTTCCTCTCTCTTACCTTTGATGGTTATCAAATCTCTTCCTATCGTAAGTTCTAAGTCATCTGGTTTTACACCAGCGACCATTGTTTGCACGATGATATCTGTTGGTGTTTGATAGACATCGACAGTTAATTCCATTTCTTCATTTTCTTCTTCCATCCAATCGTTCCCATTGCCATTTTTTTTATCTGCTCTTCCCGGCAAATCTTTTATCTCTTCATACTCTTCTTCAACCCGAATACTACCCGTTAATCTATCTAAAAAACTTCTTTTTTTATTTTGTGTATTCATCCTATTAAAAATTTTAATTAATAAACCATTTAGATTATAACCTGTCCGTTGAATTTTTAACGGGACAAGTAATTTTAATTTTTCACGCTCATTCTTCTTAATTTTTCAAAAACTAGTATTATAATAATTGTAACGACCCAAAGAAAACCTAAAATTCCCAAAATATTATTTCCACTATTATTCATTATAAAAAAATTAAAGATACTATGCAAGGTGATAGCGAGTAAAAGTCCTACCAATAAATATATTTTTTTTATAAATTTCCCCATAAAAAAGGAGAGCCCTAAAGCAACACCTATAATACCACTCGATACAGCATGAAGAAGAGTAGAACCTAAAAATCTTAATTGCCCAGTAAGTAAGCCCACGGTAGTTTCATTTAAAGAGAGTGGTTTAATCAAAAACATTGAATTTTCTAGGGCAGCGAATCCTAAACCAGCGGTGATTAAAAAAATTGGCCAATCTATTGGTTCATCGATTCGGTTTGATTTGTAAAGTAAAATTAATACACTTAAATATTTAATTAATTCTTCTGCACTTGCCCAACTTATTATTTGCCATTGAGATGAAAGCACATGACTTTGAATAAATTTTTGAATTGGAATGACAAAAATAACAGAAATCATTCCAATAATAAATATAGTTGCGATAAGTTTTTTTGGTTCTGGTTTTTGATTATCTTCTTTTAGCCAAAACCAAAGCCAAAGTAGGGCCGGAGTTATTCCTCCCAAAAGTGCTAAACCTAAAATTTTAGGATCGCTAATCATCGATTCTATTTTTACTGTTATCTAAAGGCCATTTTTCGACTAATAATAATTTTTTATTTATAGTAGATAAGATTAACCAAATTTCTTCAGTGATGAATGGTATAAATGGGTGAAGTGCTTTAAGAAGAGTTGTAAGTTGTATATAAAGTATTGCTTTAGCGGAATCAGCATTCTTATTTTCTAGTATTTTTTTCTTTGATCTTTCAATAATAATATCGGCAAAAGTGTGCCAGAAATAATGGTAGAGTTTTTCTGCTACGATAGAATATCTGAATTCATCCATTTCTTTGGAAATTTCAATGATTAAGTCTTCTAGCTCTTTCTCATTTATTTTATCTTCTTCGTCTAAGTTTGGTAAGTTTGATATATCAAGATCTTTAGTTTGTTCAATAACAAATCTTGATGCATTCCAAATTTTGTTAGCAAATTTTGAGTATCCACGAATATCATTTTCATTTAGTTTTAAATCATTTCCAGGAGTGTTTCCTACAATCATTGCCATACGAAGTGCATCATTTCCATATTTTTTTATAATATCGAGTGGGTCTGTAGCTTTTTCACCTAACGATTTAGACATCTTTTTTCCGTCAGCTGTACGTACCATTCCATGAAAATAAACATTTTTAAATGGAATTTCTCCCATTATGTATTGAGACATTAAAATCATTCGAGCAATCCAAAAGAAAATAAGGTCATACATTGTTTCAAGTACGGTTGTAGGATGGTATGTTTTTAGATCTCCAGTTTTTTCTGGTTTACCCGCTATGGTTTTAACGGCGGTGGGCCAACCTAGCGTAGAGAAAGTCCAAAGCCCAGAAGAAAACCATGTATCTAAAGTATCTTCATCTTGAGTCCACCCAGCTTCTTTTGGAGCTTCTATGTCGCAATATATTTCATTGTTACGATACCAAACAGGAATTCTGTGTCCATACCATATTTGACGAGAGATACACCAATCACGTAAATTTTCGATCCAATTATAATAAACTTTTTCAAAATGACCTGGTAGAATTTTTATTTTTCCATCTCGCACAGGTTCTAACATGAGTTCTTTCAAACTTTTATTTTCCCTAGAAGGGATTTTTTTATTTACATCTATAAACCATTGGAGCATTATTTGTGGTTCTATCATTCCACCAGTTCTTTCAGCTGTGGCTACTCTGTTTATATAATTTTCATCAATTGATACAAGTAATCCCTTTTCTTTTAATTTTTCTACTATTTTTTCACGAGCATCATTTATTTTCATTCCTGCAAATTCTCCTGCTATTCCAAGTAGTTTTCCATATTTATCAATAATTTGTTCTTTGTCTAATTTATATTTTTCTGCAAGAGCAAAATCTTCGTGTGAATGCCAAGGGGTGATGGTCATAACTCCAGTACCGAATTCCATATCAATCATTTTATCTTTTATTACAGTAGCTTCTATTGGTCCATTAATCCATTCTAAATTTATTTTTTGTCCATGTTTCCAGTCTAGGTATCTTTTATCATCTGGATGCATTACTACATATTTGTCTCCAAATTTTGTTTCTGGTCGAGCGGTGGCTATTTCAAATGGGCCATATTTAAAAGTATAGAATTTATTTTTTCTTTCTTCATAGACAACCTCGTCATCAGAAATAACTGTTTGACCTTTAGGATCCCAATTTACTATACGATGTCCTCGATAAATAAGACCATCATCATACATTTGTTTAAAAGTTGTTCTTACAGCTAAATTCCTTTTTTCATCTAGGGTATATGCTTCTCGAGACCAATCTAAAGATGCTCCCATTTTTTTACATTGATTGACAATAGTGTCATGAGAATCTTGCGCAAATTTTTCTACTCGTTTTAAAAATTCTTCACGTCCAAGGTCACTTTTGCGGATACCTTCTTTTTCTAAAAGTTTTTCTACTTTTGATTGAGTAGCTATGGCAGCGTGATCAGTACCTGGGAGCCATAGGGTTCTTTTTCCCTGCATTCTTGCATGACGAGTCATTATGTCTTCAATTATTAAAACGAGGGCATGCCCTGTGTGAAGATTACCCGTCACGTTTGGTGGGGGGAGTACCATAGAAAAAACTGGAGCATCAGGTTTGGTTACTCCTTTTTCTATACATATATCAGGGTTAAAAAAACCGCTCTCTTCCCAGATTTTATAAATTTTATCTTCCGTTTCTTTTGGATCGTAGGGCTTTAGTAATCTTTCATCCATCTTTAAATTATATCATTTTATTGATGTTTTTAGACCTTGACTTTTTAAAAAATACTTATATAATGGGGTATAGAAAAGAACATTAAGTTCTTTCACAAATTACCAACTTACTGTGATAGTAAGTGATTTAAAACAATCAATTCGACGAAAGGTCGAGGAGGTAAAAATGGCTACTGTAAATAACGAAAAGACAGAGAATGGTTTTCTGAAAAAAAGAGAAATTCATAATATTGATTTCTCAATTTCGGCTGTTGTTTGTTTTTTAGATCAGGTTATCCAACCTATCCAAGGAAAAAGAATTAAATTAATTAGCGGAGGATTTAATGCTTGTATAATAAACGGATGTACTTTAAAAGGTGGTGCATTAAATTTTCTCATAGAGATAAAACCGTTTTCTTGGGAAAAAGGGTATTCTGTTATTATCAGGCTAATGAAAATTGATAGTAGCTTTAATTGGTGGCTATGTTATATTGGTTTTCGTTTCATCGATAAATGCGATGAAACTTTTAGAGTAGAACATCCAGTGTGTTATATTAATTTTTCGAAAGTTCTCGTAGAAGAATGCAGAACTTTTTTGACCAATATCTTAAAGAATTAATTTTTTCCTAGTTTTAAGTTTCCATCGGCCCGTATTTCTTTTTTTGGAATGCGGGCTTTATTCTTTATATAATTTAAATATCCAGCTACGCCTATCATTATAGAATTATCTCCAGTTAATGCTTTTTCGGGGAAAAGTAATGTTGTCTTTTTATCTATCGTTTTTTCCATTTGTCTTCTTAAGTGTTCGTTGCAAGAGACTCCACCGGCTACTATTATTGTTTTTACTTTAAATTTTTCTGCTGCCTTTGTTGTTTTGTGAATGAGAACATCAACTACAGCATTTTCAAATTCTAGTGCTATTTTTTGTTTTATTTCTTCTTTTTCTAAGATATTTGGATTTTCTTTTTTTAAATCACGTATCAAATACAAAACGGCAGTTTTTAATCCAGAAAAAGAAAAATCAAAATTTTTACTATACATCATAGGGCGGGGAAGAACTGCAGAAAAATCAATCTTTTTGGGGTCGCTGTCTCCGCTTACTAGCGGAGCGCTGCCTCTCGGCCCGTCGGCCTGCGAGACACCCCATAAAGATTGTTTTTCTGCAGTTCTGACTTCCTCTGCTAACCTTGAAATTTCTGGTCCACCAGGATATTTTAGACCCATCATTCTCGCTACCTTATCATAGGCTTCTCCAGCGGCATCATCTAATGTTTGTCCCAATATTTTATATTGTATCCAATTTTTTGAGAGAATGAGTTCAGTGTGTCCACCTGAGACGAGTAAAGATAATGTAGGGAATTTCATTTTTGGAATTTTAAAACTTCCTTTGTTTTTAGCAAAAACAGAAAATATATGTCCCTCCATATGATTCACTGGTACGAGAGAGATGTTCCATTTTTTTGCGAGCTCTTTCGCGAAAACTATTCCACTCCAAAGTGAAGGCTCTAGTCCAGGGCCATATGTGACGGTTATTAAATCAATTCCAGCTGGATTAGTATCAAAGGCAAGGCCTTTTTGAATTCTTAAGGCCTTGCCTTTTAAAAAAGCCTGGCTTTTGGAGAATTTCTTTAAAACTTCTTCTAAAAGTATAGGTAAATTTTTTATGTGTTCTCGTTTTGCAAGGGCAGGGAAGACTCCGCCATATTCTGCGTGTATTTTTATTTGTGAATTAGCAGCATTGGCCAATATCTTAAAAGAGGCATTATTATTTTTAATGTCTCCTTTGGCTTCCAATATACTTATTGCTGTGTCGTCGCAACTTGTTTCAATACTTAAAATTTTCATAATATTTTTGTGCGCGATACAGGATTCGAACCTGTGACCTACCCCACGTCAAGGGGTCGCTCTACCAACTGAGCTAACCGCGCATTAAAATACACAAAACCTGATTATACAGCAAAATCCTCTAATATTTCAAGCTCTTCTTTTGAATTGATAGCCAAGGCTTCACTCGGGTCTATGTTTATTGATTCTATATTTTCTTTTTCTTCTATCACTTTTTTTACTAAGTCTGTCAAGTAATATTCTTTCTGAGCGTTATTATTTTTTAAATTTCTTAATTCTTTCAAGAGCCACACAGCATCAAAACAAAAATAACAAGGATTTATTTCTTTTATTTTTTTTTCTTCGTCATTTGCATCTCTAAATTCAACTGATCTTAAAATTTTTCCATCTGCATCTCTAACTATTCTAGAGAAGTTTGTATAAAAAAAAGCACGCCAATCTTCAAAATCTGGTAAAGAAACTGTCGCCATTGTTATTTTATTTTTAAATTTTAAATGTTCTTCTGCCAACTTTTTTATAGTTTCTGGGGTTATGTAAGGATTATCTCCATATAATACTAAAACGCCGTCAGTATCATCCTTGAGATAATCTTGTGCACAGAGGACTGCATGTCCAGTACCAAGTTGTTCTTCTTGAACAGCATAATCATATTTATCACCAAGTTCTTTCTTTACCAATTCTTTACCATAGCCAACGACTATGCATGGTTTTTCACAGACGCCGGATTTTTCTACTGACTCTAGTAGATATTTTATCATTGGTTTTCCTTTTAATGGGACTAAAACTTTTGGCAAATCGTGTTTCATTCTTGTGCCTTTACCAGCAGCCAGAATAAGGATCTTAATTTTGTTTTCTTTCTTCATGTTTTAAGATTATACACTAAAAATTCTTTTTTAAAAGAAAGATATTTTTTACCTTGTTGTGTAATTTATATTTAATATAGCCGTCATTATATACGAGTATTCGAACTCAAAATTATTAATAATATTAATCAAATAAAATTTATGTTAAAAAATAATAAATTTATGTTCTTAGGAATAATAGGAAGCCTTGTATTTGCTTTAGCTTTTGTTGTTGCTCCTCTATCTACAAAGGCATCAAGTTATTCACAAATTAATGGTAGTGCAACCTTAAAAGTCGGATCTAGAGGTGTAGATGTAACATCTTTACAACAGTTTCTAGGTTCCAATGGTGATATTTATCCAGCTGGTTCTGTCACTGGATATTTTGGCTCGATGACCAAAGCGGCAGTTATACAATTTCAACTTGCCAATGAACTTTCAGCTGATGGTATTGCAGGTTTAAATACTCGCAATAAAGTAAATAGTGCTATTTTAGCTGGACATGGTATTGATGTTTATGCCCCAAGTATAAGCAACTTATCTGTTGTTCCATCTGGAAGAAATGTTAGCTTGTCTTTTAATAGTAATGAATTAGTAAAAGCTACTGTCTTTTATGATGTGAATGCTATTAATTGGAGTAATTGGGATGATTCAAAAATGTCACTTGCTACTCCTCTAATTTCAGGAACTGCAAACGGAGATAATACTTTTAGTTCAAATAAACAATTTACTTTAAGTAATCTTTCTGCTGATTCAGTTTACAACTATACAATAACTGCTACAGATCAAAGTGGTAATACTACAGTTATTTGGCCTACTACTTTTAGAACAGGACAGTAAAATTCTAATAGTATTAAAAAACACCCCATATGTATAGGGTGTTTTTTAATTTTGATATAGTAACTTAAGTTTTTCAAGTCCTCGATGTATTTGTACGGCAATAGAATTTTTTGATTGACCAGTAAGGAGAGACATCTCTTTTAATGATAGATCTTGGATGTATCGCATACGCATTACTTTTTGATATATCTTTGGCAAGCGTACTATCAAAAGAAGAGCCGCTTTTCCATCTAGTGCATTAAAAATATTTTCTGATGAGTCATTAGTTTTTGGTTCAAAACCTTTCTCGATTAATAAATCCAAAGAAGTTGTTTTATGTTTTCTATATTGATCCACGATAAGATTATTCAGAACGTGGTACAGAAAAGCTTTCATCATCTCAATTTTTCCTCCTTTTAGAAGGTAGCTCCATGTTTTAATAAAAGTATCTTGTACTAAATCTTCACTAATCATATGATTGTTTGTTTTAAAAAATGCACGAGCGTTAAGCCCTTTCTCAAAATCAGAGTGGGCTACAGTCAATTCTGTTTTTATTCTTTTTTCTTGTTTTGGAGTCATATCTTATTTAATTGAAGCCGAACGCAATGAAGCTTTATTACAATAAAATTACAATGATAGATAAATAGTTAGGAAATATAAGTGTAATTAAGAATAGTAAAGAAATATTATATTACACAAGTATTACTAAAATAGCGATGCGGAGAAAAAGTTGTATGTACAAAGAATTATAACATTTTCTAGGTTGTATAGCCAATGTAATAGTTTAAGTTTTCTCTCGTCATACTTATCATGAATGTACATAAAAATAAAATTAAAAAAAATATTTTGAAAGAATTTCAGAGTCTTCAAAAAAAAGCTCTGAATGAAGCAATACTTTCGAGTATCGGTGATGGATTGGTGGTAGTCGACAAAGAAGGGAGAATCACATATGTAAATCAAGCTTTTGAAAAAATGGTTGGTTGGAAATCAGAAGAAGTATTAGGTAGGCGTGTGGTGGAAGTTGTTCCGCGAGAATCTGAAAAAGGCGAAGTGGTATTGTTTAATGAAAGAATTTTAACTAAAGTTTTATCTGGGGAAGTTGTTATTGCTGATTTGACTAATCCTTTTTATTATATACGTAAAGACAAAACTCGTTTTCCGGCTAGTAGTATTGTTAATCCAATTCTTCTTGGAGGAGAGATTATTGGAGTGGTAGAAACTTTTAGAGATATTACTAAAGAAAAGGAAATTGATAAAGCTAAAACAGAATTCGTTTCTCTGGCTTCACATCAACTTCGTACCCCACTTTCGACTATTAGTTGGTATACAGAAATGCTTTTGGCGGGGGATGCTGGAAAACTAAATTCTGAGCAAGCAAAGTATTTAGATGAAGTATATAAAGGCAATCAAAGGATGATAAGTTTAGTGAATGCACTTTTGAGTGTTTCTCGTATGGATCTCGGTACTTTTGTCTTAGAACCAGAACCGACAGATGTCGTTTCACTTGTAAAAAGTGTAGTGATAGAACAAAAACCTCAAATAGATAGAAAAAAAATTAAATTTTCTTTTGAATTTGAAAAAAATATTCCCCTTATACAAGTAGATCCAAAACTTTTGAGTATGGTGGTGCAAAATCTTTTATCAAACTCAGTTAAATATACTGTAGATAAAGGAAAAATAAAAATATCACTTATTTTAGATAATAAAAAGAAAACTCTTCTTTTTAAAATTTCTGATAATGGTTATGGTATACCAAAAAACCAACAAGATAAAATATTTACTAAACTTTTTAGAGCAGACAATGTTCGCGGGAAAGATACAGAAGGTACAGGTCTCGGACTTTATATCGTCAAAGCTATTATTGATAGTTCTGGTGGAAAAGTTTATTTTGAGTCAAAAGAAGATGAAGGTACTACTTTCTATGTGACTTTACCTTGTAATTCATTAATTAAAAAATAATAATATTTTTAAAAAATATGATTAAAAAAATAAAAAATAAAAAAACAATATTAGTAATTGAAGATGAACGATCTTTACTTCTAGCAATAAAAATAAAACTAGAAAAGAATGATTTTAAAGTTATAACTTCTCGCAGTGTAGAAAGAGCTTTCAGTACTCCTATTAAAAAAATTACACTTTCTAGTGTAGAGTTGGCCTTAAAACATCTTGAAGAATTAGAACAAGTTGATGCTATTTGGCTTGATCACAATCTTTTAGGAGAAGAAGATGGTCTTGATTTTGTAACCAAATTTAAAGCTAATGGTGGTAAATGGAGTACAGTTCCTATTTTTGTTGTTTCTAATACAGCTAGTGCTGATCTAGTAAAGACATATAAAAAATTGGGAGTGAATCATTATTATGTAAAAGCTGAATTTCGTTTAGAAAAGATTATAGAAGAAATAAACTTATCTCTCGATATAAAAAAGAAAAAAATATGATTTTAAAAACAAAAATATCTACAATTTTAATTGTTGAGGATGAAGTGTCATTGAGAAATGCTTTGCGTGATAAATTTATTCGAAAAGGTTTTAAAATCCTTCTAGCAAAAGATGGTGAAGCAGGTTTAATTATTGCTGTCCAAGAACAACCAGATTTAATTTTATTAGATATTATTATGCCCAAGATGAATGGTATGATAATGCTTAAAAAATTAAGACAGGGAAATAAATGGAGTAAAAATGTTCCTGTAGTTTTACTTTCAAATCTTGGAGCTGATGATGAAAAAATGATGAAAGAAATTTCCGAAGATAAATTGGCTTTTTATTTAGTGAAATCAGATTGGTCTCTTGATGGTTTAGTAATAAAAATTAGAGAAAAAATTTCTTTAATATAAAAATTATAAAAATGAGAAATAATGTAATATTTATTTCTCTAAAACGGCTATATTATTGTAGGATTTATTATAATTTTTAACAAATAAATTTATATGGGAATTATTATTTGGATTATATTTGGTGGATTGGTTGGTTGGGTTGCTTCTCTTGTTATGGGGACTGATCCAGAACAAGGTATTGTGTTAAATATCGTTGTTGGAATTATTGGTGCTATTTTAGGTGGATTTGTTATGACTTTTTTTGGTGAAAATGGTGTGACCGGTTTCAATCTCTATAGTTTTATAGTTGCCTTACTTGGTGCTATTGTCCTTATTACGGTCGTTAAGGCCTTGAGACATATTACCTAATTAAAAAAGTTATCTATAAATAAAATTATTATGAAAAAAATAAATATATTATGTATAAAATTAATATCAGCAGGAATTTTTTTCGTAATAGTGTTTATGTTTATAACTATTCAAAAAGTAAATGCAAATGTGCTTAATTTTACTTCAATAAAACTTAATTTAAATGAAGATTCAATGCCACTTGAACAATTCTTATTTACCAATCCTGTGACTATTGAAGGTCTTCGATCAAATGTTTCTTATGATTATTATTACCATTTTACTCGGTCGATAAATAAATCAGAGAAACGCTAAAATGTTTTATTAAAAATTTAACAATAATCTAAAATTATGAAAAAAAATAAATTTGTTTATGTTTTGTCAACAGTATTGATTTTAGGAAGTTTAGCCTTTGTTGGTTTGGTTTCAGCTAATAACAACAACGATAGAAGTGGGGAAGATAACGGTAATAGTTGGCAAGCCAAAGAGGCTCATGTAAATGGTTCTACTCTAGAGGTGCATATTGGAGATAATGGAAAAGTTCTTGTTCGTGGAGCGAAAGTAACTGCTATTTCAGGAAATACTATCAGTGCATTTACTTCTTGGGGTTCCGTTAATTTAAATTGGACCGTGAATGTAATGTCTAATTCACAGATGGTTAGAAAATTTGGAGGCAATAGTAATCTTTCCGAAATTGCAATTGGGGATTATTTAAGTTTTCAAGGAACATTGGTCACCACCTCTTCTTCTCCTTTTGTTGTTAATGCCAGTTTTATAAAAAATTGGTCAGCACAAAAGAATTTAACAGTTCGTACTACTATTGAAGGAACTCTTAAATCATTAGTCAGTGTTAATTCTCCTACCACCATGGTAGTAAATTCTGGTAATAAAGATTATACAGTAAGTATTGCGACGAATACTTCTGTTTTAAATTCATTATGGCTTCGAGCGATATTAAGTTCATTTACAATTGGTGATAAGGTTAGAGTATATGGCGTAGTCAACACTACAAGTTTGACTATGGATGCGACAGTAGTTAGAAATGTTAGTTTATTGAAATAATTTATTTGTTTAAGGTTATATAGAAAAAGAGCACAGCAGTGTGCTCTTTTTCTAGTAAGTGCTTTGTGACCCTACAGAGAATCGAACTCTGATTACCGCCTTGAAAAGGCGATGTCCTAACCGTTAGACGATAGGGCCAAATTTCTAAAACATTTTACATCATAACATTTTTTGAAAAAATCGCAAAAAATGTTAGATTACTAATACGGAGATGTGGCAGAGTGGTTGAATGCACCGCTTTCGAAAAGCGGCATACCGAAAGGTATCGGGGGTTCGAATCCTCCCATCTCCGCAAAAATTTTATGTTATAATGTATTTCTTATCAGTTAATATACAAAATAAAAATATGAAAAATATAAAAACACCTATTGTTATTGCTCTAATTGTAGTTTTAGTAGGATTATTTTTAGTTTCTAAATATAGTAGAAATGATACAAGTGATACTAATGCCAATATCAATACTAATACCACTGTTAATACCAATACAAACAATAACATACCAGTTAAAAAAGTTGTAAAAACAACAACACCAGGTCAATTTACCATGATTGATGTATCTACCCACAATACTGAATCAAGTTGCTGGACAGCCATTAACGGCTCTGTGTACGATGTTACAGCTTGGATATCAGCACATCCAGGAGGAAAAAGATCAATTATTGGACTTTGTGGTATAGATGGTTCGGATGCATTTAATGGTAAACATGGCGGACAAGCCAGACCTGCCTCAGAACTTGCAACCTTTAAAATAGGAATACTAAAATAATAAAAAATAAAAGCTCGACATTCTATGATTATAATGTCGAGCTTTTTTTAAATTTTTCTTTTAATAATTGGTCTCTCAAATACCAGAAAAGAGAGGCCAGTAAAATTATAGCAATTCCAACGCTGTAAAAAATAGCGTTAACAATAATTGCAATAATTATTACTATTATGAAATAATCTTTTATTTTCAAACGACCTCCTTTTTATTTATTTTTTTTCCGAGAACAGTTAAGATGGAAAAAATTAAAAAAAGTATAATTCCAAAAATTTTATTTTTATTATTTTCAGCTATTATTGAGAATGATAAAAATAAAATCAAAAACCCAAAAAGTATGGATATCAAATGTTTTTTCATTTTATTTTTCCTTTTTTAAAATCTAAAATTATTATAGCACTAAATAGACTATTTTGTCAAAAATTTATTTAGTATGTATATATAGATATATATCTTCAAGTGCGCGGACAGCATCGCCGGCAGCTATATTGTTTTGATGATACAAAATATTAGAACAATCACCAGCAGCCCAGATACCTGCGGTTTCCGTTTTTTGATTTAATGGATTTATTTTTATACGTCCTACTTCATCCAAGGGGACTAAATCTTTAACGAAATTAGTATTTGGAATTTGTCCGATTTCCACGAAAATTCCTGAGATTTTTAATTCTGTATCTTTACCAGTAATTTTATCTTTATAGGTTATTCCTTCTACAAATTTATCACCGGTTATTTCTAATATTTCAGCATTTTTTACTGCTTTCATTTTGGGATTTTTAAGAACTTTTTCAACTGTGATTTCATCAGCACGAAAGGTATCACTTCTATGTATAAGTGTTACAGATTTACAATAAGCGAGGAGTTGAGCTGCACTTTCAAAAGCAGCATTACCACCACCAACGACAACAACATCCATATCAGCAAAAAGGGGACCATCACAAGAAGCACAATAGGTGAGTCCTTTATGTTCTAACCTATCTGCGCCTTTTACTTCTAATTTTCTATGTCCACTACCTGTAGTTATTAAAATTGTTTTAGTTAAAAATTCTTCACCAGATTCTGTTTTAACAGAAAAAACATCAGCATTTTTTGTTAGCATATTTACTCTTTCTCCATCTTTGACTTCTAAGGTTTGTAGGGCTCCAGTATTTTCTAAAACATGTTTTTTTAAATTATTTGCCAGCTCTTGTCCAGAAATAGAAACAGAGCCAACCCAGTTGAAAATCTGTTCTGACACGACAGATTGACCACCCCATTCGGAGGTTATAAATAAGGTTTTAAGTCTTTTACGAGCAGCATAAACAGCAGCAGCACTACCTGCTGGACCACCGCCTATAATAATCAGATCATAGTTCATGAGTTTATTATACACTAAATTTTAGTTTTTTAACTTTTTTTACGTCGCAAGAATGCTGGAACAGCACTCCAATCCTCATTATCATCATCAATAATTATTTCTTCTACTCCATTAGCCTTTTTTTCCATTTTTTTCATAAAATCATTATTGATACTATTGGAAGAATTTACGTTTTTAATAGTATTATGTATTTCTTTTACTGCTTTCTCAACATTTTCTTCTTTCAATATTGTTTGATTTAAAACATTGGTGCCACTAAAAAGATTTTTACGAGGAAGATCATTAGTAAAACTTGTAGCAATGACTGTCACTTTTAATTCACCTTTTTTTAATTTTTCATCATGAATAGTTCCAAAAATGACTTTAGCGTCTTTATCTATTGATTCGGTAATTATTTTTGCTGCTTCTTGTATTTCATGAATAGTTATATCGTCTCCACCAGAGATAGCAAAGAGTACTCCTTTAGCACCATTAATTGAAACTTCAAGAAGAGGGGAATTAATAGCTTGCAAAGCTGCTTTTGCGGCTCTTCCGTCTCCAGAAGCTAAACCTATACCCATAAGAGCACTTCCAGCATCTGACATAATGGCTCTAATATCTGCGAAATCGACATTAATAACACCCGGAGTAGTAATAAGATCAGAAATACCTTCCACTGCTTGACGTAAAACATCATCACAATTAGCAAAAGCATCTTTGAAGTTTGTGGTTTTATCAGCTAATTGAATTAGTTTATCATTTGGAATAATAATAATGGCATCTACTTCTTTAGCTAAATCTTCAATACCTTTTTCTGCAATCTTCATTCTATTATTACCCTCAAAAAAGAAAGGCTTGGTAACGACAGCAACAGTCAAGATGCCTTGTTCTTTAGCAGCTCGAGCTACAATAGGAGCTGCACCTGTGCCTGTGCCTCCACCCATTCCACATGCGATAAAAATCATGTCGGAACCTTTGATGGTATCTTGAATTTCAGATTTAGTTTCTTCAGCAGCTTTTCTTCCGATTTCTGGATTCATTCCAGCTCCAAGTCCCTTTGTAAGGTTTTTTCCAATATGGATTTTTTTCTCAGCTAAAGAGTGATGCAAATCTTGAGTATCTGTATTCATGCAAATGAAAGAGACTCCCTTAACTTTGGAGTTAATCATGTGGTTAATAGCATTTTTCCCAGATCCTCCAATTCCGATGACCATTATACGAGCAAAACTTTGTATTTCAGGGTTTAATTTAGGCATATATTTTAATGTTATTTATTGATAAAATCGGCTCAATTTATATATAACCCATAATAGCAGAAAATTTTATTTTGGCTAGTCCCTGATTTATGGCATCAACTGTTTTATGTTTGACTTTAAAATACCTTTCAGATTTTTGAAAAAATTTTTAAATGATCCATCGGGATAAGAATCGTTACCATCATCTGGAACTATGAGACCAAGAACAGTAAACCAAGATGGATCACGAAGTTTTGTTTTTATATTACCAAAAATATCTGTTGAACCTATTTTGGAAGGAAGTCGGAGAGCTTCTTTTGAAAATTCCTCGAGCGACGGAATATTTGCAGAGCCTCCAACAAATACAACACCTGCTGGCAAGAGCTCGTTACGTTTTATTTTTTTTAAATGATTTTCTATTAATTCAAAAATATCAAAAAGACGTGCCTCGATAATTTCATCCAATTTTTTCTTTGAAAATTCTTCGGTAAAATTTCCGAGTTTTAAATGCTCTGCATTCTCTAGAGAAACTTTCATCCCAAGAGCAATATCATTTGTGATATCGGCCCCACCGATGGAAAAAGTATGAAAAGAAACTATAGCGCTATCCTCAAAGACAGAAAGGGTGACAGTTTCAGAACCGATATTGACCAAAGCACTTCCCACCATTTTTTGTTTAGGAGATATGGCAATTCGACTTCCTGCTTCTCCTCCCGCTATTACATCTACTGGTTCTATGCCTGCCAAAATAACGACTTCCATTAAATCTTCAAAATGTGAGTTGGAACAATTTAAGAAAAGAGCTTTTACCTCGAGTTTTGTTCCACGCATTCCTTCTGGCCTACCCAATATTTCTTTACCATCAAGTTTAAAAGAGATAGGAAATGTTTTAATTACTTTTTTATTATTTAAATTTAAATTATCTTCACAATCTTGCAAAGCTTTGTTGATGTCGAGAGTAGTTACTTCTCCATCTGCTTTGGAGATAATGCTTACACCATTTGCCATATCACCACGTAAAGTTACTCCACCTATTGAAATAAAGGCACGTTTAATTTTCATACCAGAATTTTTCTCTGCCATGACGATTGCATTTTTAAGAGAGATGACAGTTTCAGAAACATTTATAATGTATCCATGTCGGACACCTTTTGTTTCACTTTCTCCTATTCCAATTATCTTTGGATTTTTTTCTCCTTTTAAAAATTCTCCCACCACGACTCTTGTCGTAGTAGAACCGATATCTATACCTATAGAAATGTTTCTAATCATCCAAGTACTAAAATTTAAATTCTAATATTTGTTATTATATCACTAAATTTAAAATTTAGTACGGGACAAGTATTTTGCTTCCATTTTCTCCATTTTTGCACCGTGGTCAAAGCCCTTCAAATGAAGCATTCCATGGACAACTAAAAAGTTTACTAGCTCTGGTAATGTTTTATCAAATTTTTTTAACTCTTTTTTGATTACATTTTTACACAAGATTATTTCTCCAGCATCTTCATGCAAGGCAAAAGAGAGAACATTGGTTGGCTTATCTATGTTCCTATATTTTTTATTTATTTCTCTAGATTTTTTTTCGCTCACAAAAGCAACAGACAAAGAGTATTCTTTACCCAATATATCCTGCTTTATTTTATCAAATTTCATATTTTTACCCCGAGTAAAATAGAGGGGTTATTTTATTTTACCGAGTTTGCGAAGTTTTTCTATTTCTTTTCTTCGTCCTAATCTTTTTAGAGTACCTTTTTTAACCGTGAGTTTTGATTCTTTTCTTTTGTTATATCGAGAACCTTTTACTTTTTGAATTATATTTGATTCTTGAATTTTACGAGAAAAACGACGCAAGATACTTGCATTATTTTCGTTTGCGTTTTTATTTACCTCAATTACTGTTTTTGCCATATATTGTAAGATATCATAGTTTTTTAAAAAATGCAAAATAATACTTTTTCACGGCTCGCACTCCAACCTGATAGTGGTTTACGAAATTAATATTGCGTATGCCGAAAAAAGTATTATTTTGCATTTTTTACTAGACTTTTTTGCAAAAAAAAGCTAAGATTATTATATGAAACAAGCTGGTAATTATATAACTGAAGAAAAAAGAAAAGCCTTAGAAGTTGAATTAGAAGATTTAAAAGGACCTAAAAGAAAAGAAATTTTAGACGCTTTAGCTTATGCGAAGTCATTAGGTGATCTTTCTGAAAATGCAGAATATCATCAAGCCAGAGAAGATCAAGGCAAGCTTGAAGAACGTATTTCAAGAATTGAACAAGTGCTGGGATCATCAGAAGTTGTTTCTGGGGGCGGTGGAGATGTTATCGAGATTGGTTCCAAGGTAGTAGTTATAAAAAATGGAGAGAAAGAAGAAAAGACTTATCAAATAGTTGGTTCTGAAGAATCAGATATGTCTCAAGGGAAAATTTCTAACAGATCTCCTTTTGGCGAAGCACTCTTTGGAAAAAAGAAAGGTGATGACGTTTCTTTTAAAACTCCAAACGGAGAAGTAAATTATAAAATAATAAATGTATCTTAATGTCTTCAATTGATGAAATTAGGGACGCTAGAATAAAAAAAATTAGCCTCTTAAAAGAAAGAGGTATGGAACCGTACTCATCATTCTCAAAAAGAGAACTGTCTTTAGAAGAAGCTATTAGTAAATTTGATAGTTTAGAGAAAGAGGCTCTAGCGAAATGGATTGGAGGACGTATTATGTCTATGCGTGGACAGGGAGCAATAATATTTATTACATTAAATGATGGTACAGCAACTTTTCAAGGACTCTTAAAAAAAGATGTAATTGGCGAAGAAAAATTAAATTTCTTTAATGAAGCAGTAGACATAGGAGACTTCGTAGAGATACAAGGAACTTTCTTTACTACAAAAAGGGGAGAGAAAACACTTGAAGCTAAAGATTGGAGGATGCTCTCAAAGAGCTTACTTCCGTTACCTGAAAAATGGCATGGCTTACAAGATGTAGAAGAAAGATTTAGAAAAAGATATTTAGAAATTTTAACTGATAAAGAAGTTTTTGATCGTTTTGTTTTGCGTACCAAAGTAATTAAGGAAATCAGAAAGTTTTTTGATGATTTAGGGTTTTTAGAAATTGAAACACCAATATTAAAAAATAATGCCGGTGGAGCAATGGCAGAACCATTCTTAACTCATCACAACGATTTGAATATTGATATGAAGCTTCGCATTTCTTTAGAAATCGAACATAAAATGTTAATGGCAGGTGGTTTTCCGGCTGTATATGAGATAGGTAAGAATTTTAGAAATGAAGGTTCAGACCCAACACATATCCAAGAGTTCACTATGATGGAATGGTACAGCGCTTATCACACACTTGAAGATAATATTGTTTGGACTGAGAATCTTTTGAAACACTTAGCTAAAAATGTCATTGGTAAAAGTAATTTTATGGTTTATGACAAAAATGGAAATGGAGTAGAAGTTAATTTTGATACTGTTTGGCCAAGAATAAAATTTAGTGATTTACTTCTTAAGTATGCAAATATTGATATGGCAAATATTTCTTTAGCTGATTTACAGAAGGAAGCTTTGAAACATGGCATTGAAAAAGATGAATTAGCAAAAACAGGCAGAGCTAATTTATTAGATTTTATATTTAAACATGCAGCTCGTCCTAATCTTATTGACCCTGTTTTTGTGATTGATTATCCAGGGGATTTGAAACCATTAGCTAACCAAAATGATGACGGCACCGCAAAAGTTGCACAGCTCATCATCGGTGGAGCAGAGATCACCAATCAATATTCAGAATTAATTGATCCGATAAAACAAAGAGAACTTTTAGAAGCTCAAGCAAAGGCAAAAAGTGCAGGGGATAAAGAAGCGATGGAATTTGATGAAGACTTCATCACGGCTCTCGAATATGGTGTGCCTCAGATGACAGGCTTCGGTATGGGTATAGACAGATTGCTTGCAATATTTTTCGAACAAAAAAATCTTCGCGAAACTATTTTCTTCCCAATAATGCGTCCAAGAAATTTGGAATAAAAATTCCACTATATAAACAAAAAGCAGTACTATAAAATAGTACTGCAGGAAAACATTTCACTCTTGAACCCAGAAGAAGAGTGTTTCTTTATAAAAACGTAAATCTTCTATTTTTATAAAAGTAACAACAAATTTTGCCGTACTTTTAGAAGGGTTATCAAAAACAATCATGATGATATCATTGTCATGATTGTTTTCTTGTTCAACTGCCAACACGTGAAAAGAGCAGGAAGTAAAACTTTTATTGTTTCTTCTAAGCGTATTTATTACTTCTTCAATGTTTGGGGATTTTTGTTTTTTCTCTACCATTTTTTTTATAAAAGAAGAGAGATTTTTATATCCACCAATATCTGTTAGGATATTATAAAATAACATTTTAACCTCGATTTGTGAAAGAAATTATTTTATATAATTTAACATTATTGTAACAAATAAGTCAAGTTTGAAGTTATTAATAAAGAGGAAAAAAAGGGGGAGCAAAAAACGGAAGCTAAAATAATTTAGCTCCCGTTAACCTAACCAGAGGGATTCCAAAGATCCAGATAGATAAGTTTAACTGTTCATTTTTTGAACAGTATGTTTCTCTATGCCAGCGTCACCCAGATACATCCCGTATCTTTAAGGGTTTAGACATAAGGAAATGTGTTTTCTAAAAAACGAAACGAACACTTTCTTGATTAATACAATAAATTATATATAAAATAAGTCAAATTTTGACCATTAATACTTATCTCCCACACCTATAATACTGTCATTCTGCTTTTTCAATAAGAACACCTAAGATATCATGGTTTTTAGTATAAAAAATATTACTTTTTAATTTTTTAGCAGAACAAAAAGTAACAGTATTATAGGTGTGGGAGTTATCCACAGATAGGGTTTTGCGTTGTGGGGGATAGTGGTTTACAATATATATCAAGTGGGAAAAGGTGGGAAATTTTAAAGAGCGTAAGCGACTATAAAATTTCACCACCCCGTTAAATAATTTTTGCAAAGCAAAAATTGCCCAAAGGGCATTTAACGGGGTAATGATTTTTATGTTCGCTTTGCTCACTAAAAATCAATTATGCTTATAGGAGAATACATACACACAATAGACGAAAAAAATCGGGTATCTCTACCCGTAAAGTTTCGCAAAGAGCTCGGCAAAAAAATTATTATCACACCTGGCCTAGACCAGTGTTTGTTTATCTTTACAACTGAAGAATGGAAAAAGGTTTCTAAAAGACTTTCTGATTCCGATTCAGATCTTTCTTTTCTTAAAGCAGACAAAAGAAGTTTCAATCGATTTATGTTCGGACGAGCAGCCGAAGTAGAAGTGGATGCTATTGGAAGAATTTTGATTCCTGATTTTTTGAAAGAAAGAATTAAATTAGAAGGTAAAGCAGCAATCATTGGAGTAGAAGATAGAGTTGAAATTTGGAATGACAAGACATGGCTTTCATATAGAGATGTAGTGGAAAAACAAGCAGATCAATTAGCAGAGAAGTTAGGGAATGAGAATTTATAAGATGGCAAAAGAAAGTGTACACAAGACAGTTCTTTTAAATGAAACAATAGAAGGTTTAGAACTCTCCCGAAGCCTGGCTTCAGAAAAGATTGTTTTAGATTGTACTTTTGGAGGAGGAGGACATAGTTTAGAAATTTTAGAAAGATATCCAAAAGTAAAAGTGATTGCTTTAGATCAAGATAAAAGTGCTTGGGAAAAAGCAAAGAATAAATTCAAAGGACGAGAAAAAAGAATTTCTTTTGTGAATAATAATTTCAGGGATATAGATGAAGCTTTACAAAAGGAAGGAGTAGAAAAAGTAGACGGTATTATTTTTGACTTAGGTTTGAGTTCGGATCAGTTGGAGAATTCCGGACGAGGATTTTCTTTTATGAAAGATGAGCCATTACAGATGACCATGAAAGAAAATCCTCTGCCAGAAGATTTGACGGCAGAAGACATAGTAAACGGCTGGAGCGAAAAAAGTTTAGCCGACATTATCTATGGATATGGTGAAGAAAGGTTTAGTCGAAAAATAGCGAAGGGGATAGTGGAAAGTAGAAAAAAAGAAAAAATAGAGAGGACAGGTCAGTTGGTGAAGATTATAGGAGAAAATGTTCCGAGTGCATACAGGAAAGGGAGATTGCACTTTGCTACAAAAACCTTTCAGGCATTAAGAATCGCAGTAAATGATGAATTAGGGTCATTACAGCAAGGATTAGGAAAAGGGTTGGAAGCCCTAAAGAAAGGAGGTAGGATGTCAGTCATTTCATTTCATAGCTTGGAAGACAGAATAGTAAAAAGATTTTATAAAGAAAAAGAAAAGGAAGAAAAAGTAATTTTAATAAATAAAAAACCGATAATAGCGAAAGAAGAAGAAATAAAAAATAACCCGAGATCAAGAAGTGCAAAGTTAAGAATTTTGGAGAAAAAATAAAATCATGAAACAAGCAAGTTTAAAACTAAAAAGTTATGCGAATCATGTAAACACAAATGTGCATATTATTGATAATGGCAACTTACAGCAAAGGATTTTTAAGATTATGCTTTGGATGTTGGGAATATTAGCGGTGTTTTATGTTTTATTTTTAGGGAATATGGTTTTCAATATCATAGAACGCAAGTCCATGGAAAATTATGCTCACACCTTATCTAATGAAGTTGGAGGTTTGGAATTAGAATATCTTTCAGAATCTCAGAAAATTGATTTAAATTTAGCAGATTCTTTAGGTTTTAAAGAAATAAAAACAAAATTTGCAACTCGTAAAACTCTTGGCAGTATAAGTATTGCTAAAAATGAAATATAATTTTCTTTCTAGAACTAGAGTCATATTTTTATGTATTTCAATTTTTGCCACCATTTTAATAGGCAAAATTTTTTTAATACAGGTGGTACATAGTAGTTCTTATTCTGAAAAAGCAGATAGACAATATTCAACTCCTTCATCCAATATTTTTGAACGTGGCACTATTTATTTTTCAAGAAAAGATGGTCAACTTGTTTCGGCTGCATTACAGACTACTGGTTTTAAAGTAGCTATAAACCCTACTAAAATTCTTGTCAAAGAAAGTGTTTATCAAGAACTCTCTAAAATAATAACTCTTGATTATAATGATTTTATAACAAAAGCTAGTAAAGAAAATGATCCATACGAAGAAATAGCAAACCATCTCACTAAAGAAGAAGCAGATGCTATATCTTCATTAAAAATTCCAGGACTTTCTATTTATAAAGAAAAATGGCGTTTTTATCCTGGAAATTATTTAGCTTCACAAACGCTTGGTTTTGTAGCTTATAAAGGAGATGAACTAGAAGGACGTTATGGTCTTGAAAGACAATATAATAGTACTCTCTCTATGAATAAAGATAATCCTTATGTTAATTTTTTTGCTGAAGTTTTTTCGAATATTAGCGATACTATTTTAAATAGCAAAGATGAAGAAGGAGACATCGTGACAACCATCGAACCAGGAGTTCAGAGTTTTTTAGAAAAAACTTTGCAAGATGTCAAAGATAAATATCAAGCTGACTCTATGGGTGGTATAATAATGAATCCAGAAGATGGATCTATTTATGCATTAGGGAGCAAGCCAGATTTTGATTTAAATAATTTTTCAAAAGTTAAAAATAATGCTACTTTTTCAAATCCATTAGTAGAAAATGTTTTAGAATTTGGATCAGTGGTAAAGCCTCTAGTCATGGCAGCTGCCATTGATAAAGGGGTAGTGACAGCAAATACGACTTATGACGATAAAGGTTCAGTGCTAGTTGAAGACCACACTATATATAATTTTGACAAAAAAGGGCGTGGACCAGGTACGACTATGCAAGAAGTATTAAGTCAATCACTAAACACCGGTATGGTTTTTGTAGAAAAAAAATTAGGTAAACAAAGTATGCGTGATTATTTTATTTCTTATGGCATTAAAGATAAGACAGGTGTTGATTTACCAAACGAGACAAGTAATTTGGTTTCTAATTTCTTAATAAGTCCAAGAGAGATTGAAGACGCTAATGCTGCTTTTGGACAAGGAATAGCTTTGACACCAATAGGGATGATTCGAGCCTTGGCCTCACTTTCAAACGGTGGGAATTTAGTTGTGCCACATATTGTACAAAAAATAAAATATAATAACGGTACAGAAAAAGAAATGATTTATGAAAAAAAACCAGTAAAAATATCAAAAACAACTGCAGAAGAAATTACTAGAATGCTTGTGAATGTTATGGATAAAGGAGTAGAAGGTGGAAAACCACAATTAGAACATTATAGTGTGGCAGTAAAAACAGGTACAGCGCAAGTTGCCAATAATGAAACAGGAGGATATTATGAAGATAGACATACTCATTCATTCTTTGGGTATTTCCCAGCTTATAATCCAAAATTTATAATTTTTCTTTATGCGGTGAATCCAAAAGGTGTGCCTTATGCTGTACAGACTTGGGCGAATCCATTTTTAAGTATCACCAAGTTTTTGATTAATTATTATGAAATTCCACCAGATAGATAAAATGAAGACAACTTTTAAAAAAATAATAACTTACATTTTACGAGTAGAATCACAACTCGTTCTTTGGAAATATAAACCGAAGATTGTTGCTATTACTGGAACAGTCGGAAAAACTTCAACCAAAGATGCTGTTTATGCTGTCGTCTCTGGAATTTCTTATGTTCGAAAAAGTGAAAAAAGTTACAACAGTGAAATAGGTTTACCCTTAACTATTTTAGGAGTGCCTAACGGCTGGAATAATCCTCTTATTTGGTTTTTAAATATTTTAAAAGGTCTTTGGCTTTTTATTGGGCCTCATAAATATCCCAAATGGCTTGTACTTGAAGTAGGGATTAGTAAACCTGGAGATATGCGTCGTACTGCTTCTTGGCTTAAAACAGATGCAGTTATTATAACTATGATAGGTGATACTCCTGCCCACATAGAATTTTTTGATTCACATAAACATTTAGTAGAAGAAAAGAGCAGTTTAATTAAAACTTTGAAAAAAGATGGGATTTTAATATTAAACAATGACGATGAAGTGGTCAGAGGAATGAAAGAAAAAACAAAAAATTGTATTGTAACTTTTGGTTTTAAAGAAGATTCAGATTTGAAAGGGTTAGGAGATAATATTTTTTACAATAATCTTGGAGTTCCAGAAGGATTGATTTTTAGAATAGATGAAAAGGATAATAGTTTTCCCGTTGTCATCGAAGGAGTTTTTGGTAGGAATCATATTTATGCTTCACTTGCAGCTTTAGCTTTTTCTTCTGGTTTGAAATTCAATATGATTGATGCTATTAGTAAATTGAAAAATTATAGTGTTCCGCCTGGACGTATGCGTCTTTTAGAAGGTATAAATAATTCTTTTATCATAGACGATACTTACAATTCTTCTCCATTTGCTTTATTGTCGGCACTTAAAACTTTAGGAGAAGTAAAATGTTTGGGAAAGAAAATAGCTGTTTTAGGTGATATGTTAGAACTTGGTAAACATACTGAAGAAGCACATAAAAATGTAGGTTTAATTGCTAAAGAAAATACAGAAGTGTTAATTGTTGTTGGTCCAAGAGCACAGAAGATAAAAGAAGGGGCAATAGAGGCGGGAATGAATATAGAAAATATTTTTGAATTTTTGAATTCAAAAGAAGCAGGGGAATTTCTTAAGACTCTTATACAAAAAGATGATCTTGTGCTTATTAAAGGGTCACAAGGAATGCGCATGGAGTATGCAGTAGAAGCAATACTTTTAGATAAAAAAAATAAAAAAAATCTCCTTGTTCGTCAGGATGAAGAGTGGAAAAAGAAGAAATAAAAAGCAAAAGGACGAAAGAATAATCTTTCGTCCAGTTTTATGGTCGTGATCAAAATTAGTTTATGGGATAAGGTTGCGTAAGAATTTTTTAAAATTCCAATTACAACTTTTTAATCCTATTTTTATTGCAATAATAGTTAATATGATTATAACTATGCTTGCAACTTGGTATGGTTCAAGTAAATTTAACTTTTCCCACATAAGAACTCCTAAGGCTGGTTTGGATATTCGTATATAAGTATATCATATCTAAAATATTTGTCAAGTATTGATTTATTTTTTAATAAATTGTAATCTATATTTTGGATATGCTCTTTATAGAAAGAAACTTGATTTTAGTATCAATACTAGGCCTCAAATCCTATTGTATTGAGAAAATACTAAATCAGGGTCTAATATAGACCTTTCTATGCACAATGAGTAATCTAATTGCCTCGTAAAACAACATGGGGCAATTTTCTTTTAAATTTAAAAATAGTAGGAGGAAATATGTTTATTTTCACGCCATTTTTACCATATATTTATATAGGAATCATTCCTTTGTCTTTGATTATTGCTTTTTTAATCAATTATGTTTTGAAGGCTAAAGGAAGAAGAAAAGAATTTAGATTTTTTCTCCAAAAATTCTTTTATATATGGCTTTTTAGTTCTATCACAATTTCAATAATTACAAAAATTACTGAAATTTATATAAACGGTTGGAAAGTTTTGTAGCACGCATTTATGTGTGCTACTTTTTTATTTCAAATTCTGCTTTGTCTTTTTCTTTTAGTACCTTTATAAAGGCTGTTGAATGTGATGGACTTGAAGTAAAAGAATCGTAAGTTATTTTTTTTAATCCAGATTTTAGTTCTTCTAATGTTTTAGACTCAAATTCAGCTATCTCACTATTATGTTTTTCACTGTCAAAAATTATTCCGTAAAAAAGCCTATCTTTTAGATTTTCTAGTGTATAAAATATAACATACTGATCTTCTGTCATAGTGGTAGAAGCTGTTTTGAAATTATTTTTTGCTTCCATCTCAATACTATAATCTATTAACTCTCTACCGTTTTTAACCCTAGGCTTGTCTTCTTTTGGTCTTGTTCCATTTGTTGGTTCTTTAGCATCCTTTTTTATTTTATAGAAATTTCTATTTTCAGGAGGCATTTCATAAATATTAGCCATAAATTTAAAATAAGTTATTAATAAACTACTTGTGTATTGTACAATGAAAATCAAAATAAATAAACCCTGTATTTAACGATGAATACAGCCAGCCCAACAGCATGGTCTTCTCATTCCATTTTTTAGTTTTGATAGACCAACTTTTATTCGGCGGTTTCGTGTTCCTATTTGCTTTGCAGAAATGACCCAACATATCCATTCATTACGTGCGAGCGGAGTGATGTCTTCCCAGGTAGTGAGTATCTTAGAGTCAGCAAGAAGAGCCTTCTTAAAATCTGCTGGAATTTTGTGCACCACGCCGGTTGAATTTTTTTCTTTATTCATAAGTTTATTATAGCAAAGTTAAGATGAAGTCAATGAATTATGCGAGATTGGAACCTGATTTCCAATCAAATTAAGGTGTTTTTAAACAATTATGCGTATAGTTTTAAAGTTCTTTGAGTCAAGCCCTTTCATATTGATATTTTCTTTTACAAATTTAGCAGTTTCTATTTGTTGGGGTGAGTATATGTATTCTATAAAATTATCTCCATTCTTTTTCAAAACCCCTGTTCCAACTTGGAATTGAACGACTGATGTTTTTGTTGTTCCTATTGGGATGCTAGTTCTTTTACCAAATGGAGTAGCAGATATTGAAATTCTGTCGGAGGTTTGATGATATGATCTTCTTTTACTTATAGACATATAAGCGTCATGAATAAGATGATTTTCTTCTAGATTTATCTCCTCTTTTTTGTTTGTTTTAATATTCTCCTGTATTCTTCTTATGTCTTTCTCTGTTAATTGGGTTGTTCCATTCTGCTTTAATCTGTTTATTTGGTCATTTAAATCAGCCATAAATTCTTCCTTGGAACTATACCTCTCTCCGACAGGACTAAAAGTAAATTTAAAATTTTCAGGCAGATAAGGTTGTATGAATTTTATTAAATCTCTAAACACTTTTTTGTATTTGTTTGTGTCTTCTTCGGGTATACTGTTCATTAATTCTAAAATTGCATCGTCACCACAAAAATCAAACCATACTCCTTCCTTATATATATCGGTTATAGGTTTAAGCCAGTAAGCATAATAAATCATAGCAAAAAGTTCTGCCCAGTCTGGCTCTGGGCTTTCATCAAATTTCCATAATTTATATGAACCAAACGGAATGACAATTTTTATAGGTTCGTTATTTTTAATATTTAACTCTATTGCTTCACGGATTTTAGGATAAGTTTCTGGGTTTACGCTATATTTTCTAAACTTTTTTGACATTATTGTGTCATATATAAAACCAGCAAGATTTCCTTCTTGCTTAACTTTTTTATCTTTTATGCCTTTTAATCTTTGTTCGATATATTCTTGTGCAGTCATAGAGATGTGGGTAGGAGTTGAACCTACGATTATCCCTTGCGGGGATACGCCTTACCGTTTGGCTACCACATCGATTTTATAATATCATAAAAATGTAATATTGAAATGCTTCGCATGCAAAATTTATGTGGTCACAAATCACTAAGTATAATTTTTTGCTATGCTCAAATTCTACGTAAGTGTTTGCCGACCCCGGCTCGGCTATTTTTCTACTGAAAAATTAGGCCTGTGCCTTCACAAATCGCTCACAAATAAAGCAGTTTATTTGCTTTGCACGATTTGTGACCCTACAGAGAATCGGACTCTGATTTTATCCTTGAGAAGGATACGTCCTAGCCGTTAGACGATAGGGCCATAAAAAGAATATAACATTTTTTGGTATATAAAAAAATGGCACGATACTTCATTTGAAGCACCGTGCTGTAAGTTAGGAAATTAGATGAAGCCTAGTTTTGACAAAGAAGATGAGAGGTCCTTTTCATTAGTAACCTGTAGTGTTTTGATTTTTTCTTTTTGTTCCTCAGTCAGGGAATTATTTTTAAAAACCCTTTTTAAAGTCGTTCTCATTTTGAGAACCTCTCTTGAACAGCAACTAGTTTTAGCCATAACATGCTCCAAATAAATTTTTTAGAAAATTTAATTAGCGGACTCAAAGAACATTGAGTTATTGAATCCGAGTATATTATACATTACTTTATTATAAATAGCAAAGAAATTGTGGAAAAGTCTTTTAGATTGCTAATCTTCCAATTTAGGTTTTTCGATAGATAGGGTAGAGAGTTCAGGTGAAGTGCCAGCAATGCGAAGGACATCTTTATCTATCTTTTTCAGTTCTTTATTTGATGCATTGTAGTGATTCACGACAGTGCCCAATGCATTACCAAGTTTGTCGTGATATTCATCAAAAGATTTTAGGTGTTTTCCTAGGTCTTCCACTTTTTTGATTATCTCTTTTGCTGATTCTTCTATTTTAAGAGCCTTGAGTCCTTGCAACACAGTTTGTAAATATGCCAAAAAAGAAGTTGGCGAAGTGATGATGACTTTATATTTTCCGGCTGCTCTTTGAATCAAATTTTCATTCTCGCTGTCGTTTATATTTGTAGCTCCGACTTTGTTTGTGAGTAGGTCATAATAAATAGCTTCATGTGGAATAAACATAAAAGCGAAATCTGTCGTGCCTTTACTTGGTTGAATATATTTTGCAGTCTCTGTGATTCTATTTTTGAGGTCGTTTACGAAAATAGTTTCCAATTTTTTCTTTTCAGCTATGTTTTGTTCTTCAGCCATCTTATTATAATTTTCAAGAGAGAATTTAGAATCCACAGGAATTATTTTATCTTTCACGAAAACCACAGCGTCCACGATAGTGCCATCAGGAAAAGGGTATTGCATTTGATAAGATCCGGGAGGAAGAACATTTTTTAGAACTGTTTCTAAATAATATTCACCAAGGATTCCACGTTGTTTTGGATTTTTAAGAACATCTTGCAAGCTTTGAAGTTGATCAGCAAAAGAGATGACCTGTTTATTTGTTTCGTCTAATCTCGTGAGTCTTTCTGTCACATCACGAATTATTTCATTTGATTGAGAAGAATGAAACTTCAAACTTTCTTGCACTTGTTTATGTGATTCGCCAAGCTTGTTGTCTACTGTGCGGGAGAGTTCGTTTAATTGAGTTAATATCAAATTTAAACCTGTATCGTTTTGAGTTTGTTTTTCTTTTTTACCAAATAAAAAATAGGCCAAAAAGAACATACAGATGCTTCCAATTAAAATTCCTATTACTATCAATAATGTATTTTCCATTTATGTTAATTTATTTAAATAATGTTTTAATGTATAAATCCAATCTTCATCTCCAGGATTTTCTCTCTCTTTTGTATCCAAAAACCATTGTAGATAGCCACGATCTATTTTCGAAACATCTTCCACTGTCTTACCAGCGTGTTTGCCGAAAGAGAATGAATGCATTAGTGAAGGCCTAGAAGATATTTCTATCATTTTTTGAATCACTGGATCTTCTCCCTCCTGCGAAGGGGGAGTACCCTTTAGGGTGAGGGGGTCTTTTTGTGTTTCTTCTTGAATTTTTTTATACAGTCTTTCAAATAATTTTTCTAACACTAAAACATCGCCGAGTGCATCGTGTGCAGTAGCATCTATTTCTATCTCCAAAAAGTAACGAAGAAATTGGAGCTTATGCTGAGGGAGTTTGTTTTCTTTGTCTAACGCACGAGCTACACGTAATGTGCAAATGATATTTTTTGGCTTAATTCCTTCTTTTGTTATTATTGCTAAATCAAATTTTGCATTATGTGCAACTAATATTGAGTTTTTATCTTCAAAAAGAGTTTTTATCTTTTTGAATTCAGGACTTTTCTGA
Organism: Candidatus Nomurabacteria bacterium; assembly: GCA_023267215.1. GTDB lineage: Bacteria > Patescibacteriota > Minisyncoccia > Phycocordibacterales > UBA9973 > UBA9973. The sequence goes on from JAHFNS010000001.1 coordinate 79,708, forward strand.
AAAGGCATTTTGTCTTCTACCATTTTGTTTGTGATGTGGTGCACAGCAGAAGCTTCTGCTGGGATCTTTATTTCTGGTTTATATAATTCACAAAATATTTCATTATTAGTTTTATAAGCTAATTGACACAAGAAATCTGTACTGTCTACTCCTGTCGTTTCCGTATCAAAAAATATAATCTTTTGCATTAGTATATTTTAACATATTTTGTTATAATTTAGTAAGAATATTGTTTTTAGAAAGTCTTGCGCAGGAGCTTAGAAAATAAAAGCAGTACTCTGCTTATTATTTTCTTGAGTGACGAGCAGTTCGCTGGTAAAGCTTTACCAGATAGATTGCTTTATAAAAATAATATTTTACTAAATTATATAAACACACAATATGCTACATGAAAAAATAAAAAATAGTATAAAAGAAGCAATGTTGGCAAAAAATGCAGTTTTGCTGGAAACTTTGCGTGCCATGGTCTCTGCTTTTACTAATGAGTTAGTTTCCAAAAATAGAAAACCAAATGAATTTTTGAATGATGAAGAAGTTTTGACTGTTATCACTCGCCTTTCAAAACAGAGAAAAGATTCTATTGAACAATTTAAAAAAGGGAATCGCGAAGATTTAGTCAAAGTGGAAGAAGCGCAGCTTGCTATACTGGAAACTTATTTACCAAAATTGATGGAAAAGAGTGAAATAGAAAAAATAGCTAAGAATAAAAAAGAAGAATTGGGTATTAGTGATGTTGCAAAGAAAGGAATGTTGATGCAAGCTTTAATGAAAGATTTAAAAGGTAAAGCAGATGGTGGAACAGTGAAAGAGGTTGTAGATGCATTATTTTAATCTATATGTACACAGTCAAATTTTTAACTACCCTCGTAGAACATCATCAAATATTAGCCTATGCTATTATTTTTTTAGGACTTATTCTTGAAGGAGAAGTCGTCGTCATTACGACGGGTGTTTTGGCTTATCTAGGGGCGCTTGATTTTTGGCTTTCTCTAACTCTTATTTTTGCTGGTAGTTTTGTAAAAACTTTTGTACTTTATTATTTAGGAGAACAAATGAATAAGAAATTTAGTCAGAGTAGATTTTTTCAATATGTTGAGAGAAGAGTTCTTTATTTTATGCCACGATTTAAACAAAAACCTTTTTGGTCTATTTTTTTGTCAAAATTTATTATGGGAACAAATTATTTAGTAATTATTTTTTCTGGATATAATAGAATTAAATTAAAAACTTTTTTAAAAGCAGAAATCATTTCGACTATCATCTGGGCACCCGCTCTTTTATCTTTGGGATTTTTCTTTAGCCAGACAGCTATATCTGTCAGTAAAGAAATTAGCAAATTTTCCATGGTTATATTTATTTTAATCATAGTATTTTTGCTTTTTGATAAGATCGTTTCTTCCTCTTATACTTTTTATGAATATTTAAAAAATGGCATTAATGGAAATGGACACAAAGAATAATAAAATTAAATTAGTCACACACAATGGGTCTTTCCATGCAGATGATATTTTTGCAGCGGCCACGCTTTCTTTGTTATTAGAAAAAAAGGGGAAAGCTTTTGAAATAATTCGCACACGAGATATTGAAACTATAAAAGCAGGGGATTATGTTTTTGATGTAGGTGGAATATATGATGAAAGTATAAATAGTTTTGATCATCATCAGAAAGAATTCAACAAAAAAAGAGAAAATGGCATTATGTATTCTTCTTTTGGTCTTGTTTGGAAAAAATTTGGTAAAGAACTAACTGAATCAGATAAAATTGTTGAATTAATAGACAAACATCTTGCCGCTCCGGTGGATGCATCGGACAATGGTTTTGATTTAGTTGAAGCTAAATATGATATTTTACCGTATTTTATTCAACATTTTTTTTCTTCAATGCGTCCCACTTGGCGTGAGACTAATGTGACGAATGACGAAAGATTTTTAGAATGTGTGAAAATTGCAAAAGTGGTTTTATCTAGAGAAATTATTCAAGCCAAAGATTCTGTTTTGGCGGAAGAAAAAGTAATATCAATCTATCAAAATGCAAAAGATAAAAGAATAATTGTTCTAGATGAAGATTATCCATATCAAGATATTTTAGACAATCTTCCAGAACTTTTATTTATTATTTATCCTAGAAACAACGATGATCTTTGGGGGGTGCGAGCTGCCAGAAAAGATAAAACAACTTTCAAAAATAGAAAAGATTTTCCGGAGGGTTGGGCTGGACTTCGAGACCAAGAATTACAAAAAGTGACAGGAATATCTGATGCTGTATTCTGCCACAAAGCACTTTTCTTAGCTGTTGCGAAATCTAAAGAAGGAGCTTTCAAATTAGCAGAATTAGCACTTTTAGTATAAAATTAAGAAAATCAAAAATTTTGGTTTTCTTAATTTTATATGGCTTTTATAGATGAATTAAAAATATATGGGGAAGCGGGAACCGGTGGAAACGGCGTTGTTCGTTGGCGACAGGAAAAATTTGTGCCAAAGGGTGGGCCTGCAGGGGGCGACGGTGGCCGTGGTGGCGATTTTTATGCGAGAGCAGTGCGCGATGTGCACGTACTTTCTAAATACAAAGCAAAGAAAAGTTTCTATGCTGAAAAAGGCGAGGACGGCGGGAACAAAAGTCTGCATGGTAAAAAAGGGGAAGATTTCTTTTTAGAATTGCCTATCGGTTCCATCATTACAAACTTAGATACAGATGAAAAATGGCAGCTTTTAGAAGAAGGGCAAGAAGTTTTGCTTTTGAAGGGTGGCTATGGTGGATTTGGTAATGAACACTTCAAGAGTTCGACGAATACTAGCCCGAAAGAATGGCGTCCTGGAGAAACAGGTGAACGCGGTAATTTTCATATTGAGCTTGAACTTTTTGCAGACATAGGGCTTGTGGGGCTTCCAAATGCTGGTAAGTCATCATTATTGAACGCAGTAACGAATGCTGATGCAAAAGTGGGGGATTATGCTTTTACGACACTAGACCCCAACCTAGGAGACTTTTACGGCTATACAATAGCAGACATTCCAGGACTCATAGAAGGAGCAAATACTGGCAAAGGTCTCGGTGTGAAATTTTTACGACATATCAAACGTACAAAAATGATCGCGCATTTGGTGTCATTTGAAAATTTGTCCAAAGGTTCAACAGGTATGATGAAAGTTTATAAAGAAATAAGAAAAGAACTCGAAAAATATGATAAAAATTTAGGCTTAGGAGACGAAGGACTTTCTCAAAAAGAAGAAATAATAATTCTTACGAAAGCTGACACAGCAGAAGATCAAAAAATTATTGATAAAAAAGTGACAGAGTTTAAAAAATTAAAAAAGCTTGCCCCGGCCAGCAAAGGCGGGGTATTTGTGCTTTCTTTGTATGACGATAAATCTGTGAAGAAATTCAAAGACGAATTAGTGAAAATTTTAAGTAAAAAATAAAAAATGGAGACATTTAGTTATATCTCCATTAATTCTTTGTCATTATATTAAATGACATATCAGGAACATTAATATTCCTGTTCCCAACAGCCAACATCCAAGAATTATCTGCTGTCTTTTTTTAGAAGACAAATGTGGCTTTTTTGTTGGTAAATATAATGCTTGCAACATACTATCCTCCAGTTTTTAAATTAATCACATAGATCTCTCTGTTATTTATCATACTATTTTTATTTTTTTAGTCAACCTATTAGTAATCGGGTTTATTTTGTATAATAAACACATGGCTAAAAAATACTATCCTACAATCGGGCTCGAAATACATGCAGAATTGAAAACGCAGACGAAAATGTTTTGTGGTTGCAAGAATAATCCTGATGAAGAGAAACCAAATGTAAACATTTGTCCTGTCTGTATGGCACATCCTGGGACATTGCCTGTGATAAATAAAAAAGCTATTGAAAATGTTATTAAAGTTGGCTTGGCTATCGGTGGCACGATTGCAGACTTTACAGAATTTGATCGTAAAAATTATTTTTACCCAGATATTCCGAAAGGTTATCAGATTTCTCAATACAAATATCCGATAGTTTCTGGCGGGCACCTCGCAGGCTTCGACATCACTCGAGTGCATCTAGAAGAAGATACAGCAAATAACAAACACGATAGAGGGGATTTCTCATTAATTGATTTCAATCGAGCTGGCGTACCTTTGATGGAGCTCGTGACAGAGCCAAATACTTTCGATGAGGCAGATGTCGCTGCGAAGACCACTTCGAATTTTGCAAAAGAACTTCAGCTTATCCTTTGGTATCTCGGAGTATCAGAAGCAAACATGGAAAAAGGTGAAATGCGTGTGGAAGCAAATATTTCTGTTTCAGAGGATAAAAATAAATTAGGTACGAAAGTTGAGGTGAAAAATTTGAACTCTTTCAAGAGTGTTGAAAAAGCAATTAAGTTTGAATTGGATAGAATGATAGAGCTTCACGAGAGTGGAAAGGGAGAAGAAATAGTGCAGGAGACTCGGGGCTGGGATGAAAGCAAACAGAAAACATTCTCTCAGAGAAAGAAGGAGTCTAGTCATGATTATAGATATTTTCCAGAGCCAGATTTACCAAAAATGTTTTTGCACGAAGCATTTCCATTAGAAAAAATTAAAAAAGAACTAGGGGAGTTGCCTGTCGAAAAACGTACAAGATATAAGAAAGATTTTGGAATAAAAGATGAGGATATAGAAAGCTATATTAATGATAAAGAATTAGGTGTTTGGTTTGAAGAAGTTGCAAAAATGTTAGATAGTGGAGATAAAACAAAAATAGCATCAAATTACATAACTTCTGACTATATGGGTCTCAAGAAAAACAACTTGGAGGCCTTGCCTCCAAGTGCTAGAAATTTTGCAGAACTTATAAATTTAGTGGCAGATAATAAAATTTCATCTCGCGTAGCGAAGGATATTTTAGCGATGATTATTTTGAAAGACGAGTCACCACTTCAAATTGCGACAGAAAAAAATTTATTACAAAAAAATGATGAAGGATCAATAAAGATAATTGTAGAAAAAATAATCAATGAAAATCCTGACGTAGTCTCTATATATAAAGGAGGTAAAGAAAATGCTATAATGTCTCTAGTTGGTAAAGTTATAAAAGAAAGTAATGGCAGCGCAAATCCTAAAATGGTTATTGAAATGCTAAAAAATTTATTAATTTAAATTTCTAACAAGATGATAAAAAGTCTACGTGAATATATTAAAGAAGCGGAAGAAAAAAAAGTAGCTATTGGGCACTTTAATATTTCAAATTTAGAAGCTTTACATGGTATCTATAATGCAGCTAAAAAACTAAATGTACCTATAATAATTGGTCTTTCGGAAGGAGAAGAAGGTTTTATCGGTAAAGAAGAAGCTGTGGCTCTTATTCATGCAGTTCGAGAAAGAGATAATTACCCGATATTTTTGAATGCAGATCATCATTATAATTTCGAAAAAGTAAAAGAAGCATTAGATGCCGGATACGATTCTGCAATTGTTGATGCTGTTCAATTACCATTTGAAGAAAATATTATACTTACTAAAAAATGTGTAAAATATGCCAAGAGTTTAAATAAAGATGTACTTATTGAAGCAGAGCTTGGTTTCATAGGCACTTCTTCAAAACTTTTAGATAAAATTCCGGATGGAGTCGGGGAAGAAACAATGACAAAAGTTGAAGATGCAGTATATTTTGTAAAAGAAACCGAGATTGATTTACTCGCACCATCTGTCGGAAATGTTCATGGAATGGTGAAGGGAGGAAATCCAAAGCTTGATATAAATAGAATAAAAAAAATTAAACAGGTTTGTGATGTGCCGCTTGTTTTACATGGTGGTTCTGGAATCTCAGATGATGATTTTAGAGAAGCCATAAAAGCTGGAATTTCTATTATTCATATAAATACAGAAATTCGTGTTGCTTACAAAGAAGCATTAGAAAAATATTTAAAAGATAATCCAAATGAAGTCGCACCATATAAAATATTACAACCTGCCGTAGATGCTATAGAAAAAGTCGTAGAAGCAAGATTAAAATTATTTAATAATTTATAATAAATAAAATGTATTTTCAAATATTCAATATCATTAAAAATTTTTTGCACTTGGTTCAAATCTTTTTGGATTAGTTAGTATTCTAATATTCTATAGAATTATAGAATAGATAAAATATGAAAAAGACAAATAGGGAATTAGAAAGAATAGTGAAGGGGTTTGCAAATCATAGGAGATTACAAGTTTTAGGGCTTTTATATGAAGAACCAGAATTGTCGGTTCAAGAAATTTCTGATAAACTAAAGTCAGCATTTAAAAACATATCAGCTCACATAAATAAAATGGCGATTGCTGGATTGGTTATGAAAAGAAATGAGGGAAATATTGTTAGACATAAACTTACAAACCGTGGTAAAAGTATTCTAAAATTCGTTAGAATTATAGAATAGAGTAAATAAATTTATGGAAGAAAAAGTAGACATTTTAGATAGTAAAACAGGTAATCCAACAGGTGAAGTACGATTAAAAAAAGATGCCCACAGGGGGGGGTTGTGGCATCGAGCTGTGCACGTTTGGTTAGTAAATTCTAAAGGTGAAATTTTACTACAACATCGTTCTGAAGATAAAGAGAGTCATCCAAACTGTTGGGATATTTCAGCTGCTGGGCATGTTTCAAGTGGAGAAGATGCAATTACTTCAGCTTTGAGAGAAGTTAAGGAAGAAATTGGACTTGATATATCTCCAGATAAATTAAAACAAATTGGAGAAATTATTCAACAAAGTGTTTTAAACAATGGAACATTTATAAATAACGAATATAATAATATTTATCTTGTTAAAATGGATCTAGATATAAATCAATTCAAAATGCAGGTTGAGGAGGTTAAAGATCTTCGTTGGGTTCCGATACCAGAATTTAAAAAATGGATTGAAGAAAAAAGATCTGATTTAGTACCTCATAATGAAGAATATACTCTGCTTTTAAAAACAATAGATTAATAACAGTTAGACGAGATTTAAATTTGCATTTTAAAAAATTTCGGGTATACTTTGATTTATGTTTATAATCAAAGCTGAAAAGAGAAATGAAGGAGCCAATTTGGATAATTTAAAGCAATCGGGACAAATTCCGGCTGTTTTTTACGGAGCAGGTAGTTCTACTACTTCTATTTCCATACCTAAAATAGATTTTAAGAAGATTTGGCGAGAAGCAGGGGAATCCTCGACTATTAAAATGTCTGTAGGTGATAAAAATATTGATGTGCTTATCCATGAAGTGCAAGTGCATCCAGTGACTGAAGAACCAATCCATGTAGATTTTTTGGTGATAGATATGAATAAAAAGATTAAGGTTAATATTCCACTCGAATTTATTGGGATATCTAACGCAGTAAAAAATGGTTTGGGTAATCTTGTAAAAGTGCTTCATGAAGTAGAAATTGAAGCTTTACCGAAAGATCTTCCACATAATTTTGAAATTAATATATCAAAACTTGAAACAGCAGAAAGCCAGATTTTTGTTTCAGATATTGAATTACCTACTGGAGTTATCATGATTACCAATGGTGAAGAAATTGTGGCTTCAATTGTATTGCAAAAAGAAGAAAAAGAAGAAACTCCAGCAGTTGATCTTTCTGCTATCGAAGTTGAAAAGAAAGGTAAGAAAGAAGAAGGAGGAGAAGGATCTCCTGAACCAGTAGAAGGTACAGAAAAAAAGTAAAAAATCATTTAATTTATGTTACAATAAAGACTATGGCTAGAAAGATTACCATAGTTTTTATTTTATTATTTTTAATATCAATCTTAGGAGTACATAAAACCAGTGCTGTTTTTGATTGTTTAACTTTAGACAATTCTTCTTCTGAAACAGATAAAAATTTTTGTAGAAATGAACTTACCCAAATAGAAGCACAATTGGCAGATTTATTAAATAAACAAGCTGAACAACAAAAACAAACAGGCACCCTAAAAGGAGATGTCGATTATTTAACCAGTCAAATAAATGCCTTAAAAACTAAAATTAAAGCTAGGGCTTTAAAAATTGCTCAATTGAAGGTTGACATAAAGGACAAAATTACTCAAATTCAGACTTTATCTAGTAAGATAGACAGAGAACATGAATCCCTAGCTCAATTATTACGCAATACAAATGATTTTGATAATCAAGATTTTATTTACTTAATATTTTCTGATCGAAGTATTTCCAATTTTTACAGTGATTTAGAATCATATGATTCTATAAAACAGGCTATAAAAGATTCGGTTGATATTATTAATGGAGTAAAAACACAAACTGAAGTTGTTAAAAGCAACTTAGAAAAACAACAAAATGCTGAGACTGATGCAAAAACAGAATTAGAAACTACCCAAAAACAAGTAGCTAAATCTGAAGCAGATAAAAAACAATTACTTGCTATTTCTAAACAAAAAGAAGCAACTTATAAACAACTTGCCGCCCAGAAAAAAATTCAAGCAGATAAGATTCGTAGTGCATTATTCAGTCTTGCAGGTATTTCAGAAAAGATTGAATTTGGTACAGCTTTAGAATACGCTAATTTCGTAAAAAGCAAATTAGGAATTGATCCTGCATTTTTACTTGCCATTCTTACTCAAGAAAGTAATTTAGGAGCGAATGTTGGTCAATGTTATCTAACCAATCCGGATACAGGAGAGGGGGTTGGAAAAAATACTGGAAAAATATTTTCTAATGTCATGAAACCAACCCGTGATGTTCCTCCTTTTCTTGAAATAACAAATGCTCTTGGATTTAATGCATACAAAACTGCTGTGTCTTGTCCTATTGCCGGCGTTGCAGGATATGGTGGTGCTATGGGACCAGCTCAATTTATTCCTTCAACTTGGAAATTATTTGAAAGTCGGTTGCAAGATATTTTAGGCCATTTTGCAAACCCATGGTCTCCACGTGATGCTTTTATGGCTTCCGGAATGTATTTGAGTGATTTGGGGGCAGAAGGCACAAGCGCTAGTGCTCAAAATAAAGCAGCTTGTAGATACTATGGTTCTGGTGGGTCTTCTTGTTCATATAGTAGAAGTGTTCAAAAATTGAAAGCTACCATTCAATCTAACATAAATTTGCTTTCGAACTAAAATTGTGATAGTCTTTAGAAAGAAAAAATTCAAAAGATTTCTGAGCCTTCGCCCTCGGAGTCATAAGGACAGGGGACCCACGACTCTTAAAATCTTTTAATCTTTTCTTTTTAAATTATTTATGAAAAAAGACATACATCCAAAATTTGATATAAAAACCAAAGCCACCTGCGCCTGCGGGGCAGTTTTTGAAGTTGGTTCTACTATGCCCGAAATAAAAATGGAAATTTGTAGTCATTGTCATCCTTTTTATACTGGAAATGAAAAAGTGATGGATACTGCTGGACGTGTAGAACGTTTCAACAAGCGCCGAGCCTTGGTTGCTAAAGTTAAAGCTAAGAAGTAAATGAATCTAGAAGAATTAAAAAAAAATCACAATACAAGCTACCTAGCTAGTGTTTTAGAGCGTCTTGTTCGTGAAGAAACACAAGTACGTGAAATGATGGGAGGTGATGATGAACTACATGAAATGGCAGCTACAGAACTTAAATCTATACAAGAACAAAGAGAAGTTATAGAAAAACAAGTTCAAGATATTTTAGATAAAGATGTGGAGGAGGAAGAAATGGCAAATGAAGTTGTGCTTGAAGTGCGAGCAGGAGCAGGTGGAGATGAAGCCTCTCTTTTTGCATGGGAACTTGCTCATATGTATGAATTATTTTCTGTGATGAAAGGCTGGCAGTGGAAGACTAACTATGAATCTAAAAGTGAACTTGGTGGATACAAAGAAGCAAGTTTTGAAATAAAAGGTAAAGATGTTTATAGTTATTTGCGTTATGAAACTGGTGTGCATAGAGTGCAGAGAATTCCTGCTACAGAAAAGAATGGCCGAGTGCATACTTCCACCGCTTCTGTCGCCGTGCTTCCTATTCGTAAAAAAGTTTTATTTGAAATAAATCCTGCAGACTTGGATATGGAATATTCTCGTTCAGGAGGAAAAGGAGGTCAGAATGTGAATAAAGTTGAGACAGCTGTGCGACTCATCCATAAGCCGACGGGCATAGATGTGCGTTCTACCAACGAACGAAGTCAGCTTGCTAATCGCGAAAAAGCATTGATAATTTTGACGGCCAAGCTTCAGCAATTAAAAGAAGAAGAGGAAGCGAAAAAATATTCTGGTGTTCGTAAAGAACAAATAGGTACTGGCGACCGTTCCGAAAAAATCCGCACTTATAACTATTCACAAGACCGCGTGACAGACCATCGTATCAAAAAATCTTGGCACAATTTGCCGAAAATAATGACGGGGTATATAGAAGAAATTGTTGATGCCTTGCAATCTGGGGAAACGGGAGAGGAAGAGGAATAAAAATATTTCTAATCTGGAGTGCTGCTATTGTGAATCACTGAGTAGCTAGTATTAAAAAGTTCTTGAAACTTATCAAAAATAATTTTTGCGTTTATTTCTGAAATTGCTATTTTATTTTTTCCATCATTTACTTCGCCATTAAATTTACCATTTTCTTTTTCTATATTTATTTTTTTACCTTTACAACTAAAGTCTAAGGAGTTATTTTCTCCAGTAGGATTAAGTATTGGGCAAGAATCTAACCCCATGTCTTCCACTTTGAGCGTAACTAAATCTTTTAATACATTTTCTAATTCTTCGACATTATCTTTATTTTTAAATTTTTCTGTCAAAAACTGTGATTCGAATTTCATGTATATAGTTTATTACTCTTAAAATATATGTCAATTTTCTTTAATAAAAACTAGAAAACACTTTTTGCATTTTTGGGGTATATGTACTATACTTAAAAAGTAGTTTCTCCAAGAGCTTTGAGGTTTTCGTTTTAGAGATCATTGAGCGACAAGAGTATCTACGTTTCGACACAGAAGTCGGAGCATTATAATTAGTTTTTTCTCGTTTTTTCTAAAAATGAGAGAAGTAATAATATGGCTACAAAGCTATATGTAGGGGGTTTACCTTACAGTGTTCAAGAAGATGCTCTTAAAGAGCTTTTCGCACAAGCAGGAAATGTAACATCTGCTGTGATTATCATGGACAAAATGTCCGGTCGTTCAAAAGGTTTCGGATTCGTAGAAATGTCAACAGCTGAGGAAGCAGCAAGTGCTATCTCAATGTTCAATGATCAAGAATTTGAAGGACGCAAGCTTACAGTCAATGAAGCTCGTCCAATGGAAGCTAGACCACCAAGACAAAATGGAGGTGGATACGGCGGAAATAGTAATGGTGGATACGGTGGTGGAAACCGCGGTGGTCGCCGAGAATACTAATTTCTCTATTTAACTTTTAGAAAGAGCCTCGACTTCGGTCGGGGCTCTTTTGCTAAATTCACCTCTCCCCAACCCCTCTCCTTACAAAGGAGAGGGGCGAAGGGGTGAGGTCTGGGGTTAAATTTGCATAAAGTTAATACTTTTGTTATATTTTACTGGGTTGGGAAGAATTTTCGGGCGTGTAGTTCAGTGGTAGAACGCTGTCCTGATAAGACAGAGGCCGTAGGTCCGATTCCTACCACGCCCACAAAAGTATGGAAAATAAAAATGATAAAGTTTTATGGGCGTCAGCACTCGGAGTTTTCAGCGAGATTTCGACGTGGATTGCGGTACCGATAATATTGGCGGTTATAATAGGCAAGGCATTAGACAATCATTATGGCACCCATTGGTTGATTATAGTATCAGCAGGGTTATCTTTTCTTCTTTCTTCTTATGGCATAGTGAAAGCTGTCAGAAAATATGCAGATAAAATAAATAAGGAAGGGAAGTAATAATAATCTCAGTAGTAGAGTAAAACTCAATTGAGAACAAATTTATGGAAAACCCAAATACAACAAATACAATAGGACAGGAGAAAATATTACACGAAAATACAATTTTTGCTGAACCTATTTATCAAAACAAAAATTTTACAATTACAAACGCTCTTATCACTAGTTGGCTAGCTGTTATTATAATCATAATTATTTCTTTTATTCTTCGCTCTAAACTTAAAGAAATTCCAAAAGGAATCCAAAACTTTTTTGAAATGGTTTTAGATGGAGCACTTTCCTTGTGTGATCAAATAACAAATAGCAGAGATCTTTCTTTAAGAATCTTTCCTGTTGCGATATCTGCATTCTTTTTTATTCTCATTAACAACTGGCTTGGCTTGGTGCCATTAGGTGGTTTTGGTATTTTAGAAAGGGGAAAAGAAGGACTCTCTTTTATTCCATTTTTACGTGGAGGTACAGCCGATATTAATACGACCTTAGGGTTGGCTATAACGGCCGTTATTGGAGCTAATCTATTTGGCGTTTTTTCGATTGGCGCCTGGAAAACTTTAAATAAATATGTTAATCTGAAAGTGCTCGGAGAAATAGGAAAGAAGATAAAAAAAGAACCCACTGTCATTCTTGTCGCTCCGGTCACCTTCTTTGTTGGTTTGATTGAAATTATTGGTGAATTTGCAAAAGTTGCTTCGCTGTCGTTTCGTCTTTTTGGTAACGTTTTTGCTGGAGAAGTTCTTTTAGCTTCTATGGCAGCTCTTGTGGCATTTATTGTCCCAATACCATTTATCTTTCTCGAAATACTTGTCGGTTTCATTCAGGCATTGATTTTTTCAATTTTACTTACGGTTTATTTCACCATCGGAGCTTCGGATCATGATGATGAACACGAACACGAAGAAAAAAAAGAGGTCGCTATTATTAATTAATTTAGCTAAAAAATATGGAATTAACACCAGTTTGGGCAAAAGCACTTGTGATGGCAGTCGGAGCAATAGCTCCTGCTATTTCTATCGGTTGGATTGGCGAAAGAGCCATGGAATCAATAGGACGCAATCCAGAATCTGCTAAGAATATTCTTGTCCCTATGCTTCTGTCTTGCGCATTCGCTGAAGCAATCGCTATTTACGTGCTTGTTATAGCATTTTCACTATAGTTGGTAGTTAAAAGATTTAAAATTTAAGGGTTTAAACTTTTAAATTTTGAATCTTTACTATTGCCCGCTATTTGCGCGCATTTTATAATTTTAAAAATAAATTTCATTATGGAATCAATCATTAGCACATTTCACATAGACCTTAAAATAATTATCGCTCAGGTAATAAACTTTGGCATTGTCTTAGCCGTTTTATATTTTTATGCTCTTAAACCATTAAATAAATTAATGAAAGAGCGAAGTGAAAAAATAGAAAAAGGTATAAAGGATGCAAAAGAAAATGCTGAAGTTTTAAATAATACAAAAAATGAATATAAAGATGTTATAACAAAAGCTAAAAATGAAGCTCATGTACTCTTTCAAGACGGTAAAAAGGAAGCAGAAACCAAGAAGAATCAAATGATTGAAGAAGCAACAAAAGAAGTTGCTATGATGATAGAAAATGGCAAGAAAAGTCTTGAGAATGAGAAAGCTAAGATGATTACTGAAACAAAAGGAGAGATTGCAGCTTTAGCTATAAAAATGACAGAGAAAATAATCGGTGCGAAATTAGATGGAACTTTTGATGAGAAGACAGTAAATGAAATAAATAAATTATAATTTTATATGGCAACGATATCAAACAACGACATAGCACTTGCGATTTATTCAATATCAAAGAATAAAAGCAAAGAAGAGCTTCCGGCTATTTTTAAAAAAATAATCCAGTTTTTAGACCGTAGACGTTTGTTATCTAGGAAAGCAGATATTTTAGAAAAACTAGATAAAATAATTAACTTAGAAGAAGGAAGAATTGTGGTAAAAGTATCGAGTGCAAGAAAACTAAGTGAAAAAATAAAAAAAGATTTAATTTCATTATTAGAAAAACGTTATAAAGTAAAAGAAATAGTTCTCATAGAAAGATTAAATGAAAAACTGCTAGGCGGAATGAGACTGGAAATAGATGATGAAGTTATAGATTTGACAGTAAAGAGGAAAATTGAAAAATTACAAGAACATTTAATAAAAAAATATGAGTAACAATTATATAGTAGAAAATTTAAAAAAGGAGATAGATAATTTTACATCACAAGTAAAGGTTGAGAAAGTTGGCTATGTTATAGAAGTTTTTGATGGTATTGCAAAAGTTTCTGGACTTTCAGACATAAAATCATCAGAAATGGTTACTTTCTCAAATGGTGAAACTGGAGTTGCGCTTAACTTAGAAGAAGATATCGTTGGTGTAATCATCTTAGGTGACTTTTCAAAAATTAAAGAAGGGGACGAAGTTAAAGCTACTGGAAGAATACTTGAAGTACCAGTTTCAGATAACATCATAGGACGTGTTGTGAATGCACTTGGTGTAGAAATAGATGGTAAGGGTCTTATAAAAAGTGATAAAACTTATCCAATTGAAAAAGTTGCTCCGGGTGTTATTACTCGTCTTTCCGTGTCAGAACCTGTAGCTACTGGTATCAAAGTTATTGATGCTATTATTCCAATTGGTCGCGGACAACGTGAGCTTATCATTGGAGATCGTCAGACAGGTAAAACAGCGATTGCTATCGATGCCATTCTCAATCAGAAAGGTCAAAATATGATTTGTGTTTATGTTTCTATCGGTCAAAAAGATTCTAAACTTCGTAAAATTCAAACTCGTTTAGAAGAAGGTGGAGCTATGAAATATACAGTTATAGTTTCTGCTGGATCATCTGAACCTGCACCATTGTCTTATATTGCTCCTTACACAGGAGTTTCTATTGCGGAATATTTTATGGATCAAGGTAAAGATGTTTTAATTATTTACGATGATCTTTCTAAACACGCTGTTGCTTACCGTGAAATTTCTCTATTACTTAGACGTCCACCAGGTCGTGAAGCATATCCTGGAGATGTTTTCTATTTGCACTCTCGACTTCTCGAACGTGCTTGTCGAAGAAATAAAGAATACGGAGGTGGATCTATTACAGCATTACCTATTATTGAAACACAAGCTGGAGACGTATCCGCTTACATTCCAACAAACGTTATTTCTATTACTGATGGACAGATTTTCCTTGAGACAGATCTTTTCTATAAAGGTATTCGTCCTGCAGTAAACGTCGGACTTTCTGTTTCTCGTGTGGGAGCAACTGCACAAATCAAAGCTATGAAGAAAGTTGCTGGAACTCTAAAATTAGATTTGGCACAGTTTCGTGAACTTGAAGCATTTTCTCAATTCGGTTCAGATTTGGATAGTGCTACCAAGCAACAACTAGAACGTGGTAAGAGGGCAGTGGAAGTCTTGAAACAACCACAATATTCTCCTATGGCCGTAGAACATCAAGTCGTTGTGCTTTATGCCTTGACCAAGGGTTATATGGACGATATCGCTGTTGAAAGAATAAAGGAATTTGAAAAAGGATTAATTGAATATTCATTGAATAATGCAAAGAAGTTTTATAAAGAAATTGCAGATACAAAAATGTGGACTGATAAAGGAGAAGAAGAATTAATAAAAACAATAGGAGAATTTAAAAATAATTTTAAATAATAAATGGCTGGAACAAAAGAGATTAAAAGAAGAATAAAGAGTGTAAAGAACACAAAGAAAATCACGAAAGCGATGGAACTTGTAGCTGCTTCAAAAATGAAGAGAGCTGTTTCTTCTACTCTTGCTTCTCGTCTTTATGCTGAATACTCTTCCGAGGTTTTAAATTCTATCGCAAAAAATACGGAAAAAATAACTGATCCTTTGTTTATAGAAAGAGAAGTAAAAAATATTTTATTAATTTTTATTACTTCAAACAGAGGTTTGTGTGGTGCTTATAATGCACAAGTTACAAAAAAGGTACTTTCTTTATTAAAAAATGAAAAGAAAGATGTAAATATAGATATTGTGACCTTAGGTAAAAAAGGAGATACAATGATGCGACGCATTAATAGAAATATCATTGCCAGTTTCTTTTCTCTTCCAGATAATGTTTCTTTGAAGGATATTGTCCCAATTTCTGAACTTGCTATAAATGAATTCAATCTCGGTCGCTATGATAAAATTTTGGTAGCTTATACGGATTTTATCTCAGCTCTATCACAAAAACCAAACATTAGACAAGTTCTTCCTATTTCTAGAACAAGCTTTAAAGATTTGATAGATACTTTGGGAGATGATTTTAAGGAAGTTCCCGAAGCCAGGCTTCAGGGGGACCGAAGCCTGGCTTCTGCTCGAAAAGTGACAGATTATTTATTTGAAGGAGATCAGAAAAATTTGATAAAAAGTTTAGCAGAAAAAATAACCAGAATGCAGATATACCAAATGATACTTGAATCAAATGCTTCTGAACAATCTTCTCGAATGGTCGCGATGAAGAATGCCTCCGAAGCCGCAGGAGAAATGATAGATGATTTGACATTAGTATTTAACAAAGCCCGTCAAGGCAATATCACGAGAGAGATTTCGGAAATAAGTGCAGGCATGGCGTCAGTCAGTTAAAAATTATTATAAATTATTATTAATATTATTAAAAAAATAAAATGAAAACAACAGGTGTAATAAAAAGAATAATCGGGCCGGTCGTAGACGTATTTTTTGAAGGGGGAGTTCCGGACATTTATAGTGCTTTAACAGTAAAAAAGGGAGATGCCATAGTGACTTTGGAAGTAGAACAACATATCGGTAGAGATACTGTGCGTGCTGTCGCCATGGAATCCACAGATGGTCTCTCTCGTGGAATGGAAGTCACAAATACTGGCGCTCCTATTTCTGTGCCTGTCGGCAAAGAAACATTAGGAAGAATGTTCAACGTCTTGGGTGCTCCGATTGATAATGGAAAAGTTACATCTGGTGCAGTTTCTCCTATTCATCGCAATGCTCCATCTTTCGTCTCTCAATCTACCAAAGTGGAAATTTTAGAGACTGGTATTAAGGTCATAGATCTTATTTGTCCTGTTTTGAAAGGAGGAAAAGTTGGACTCTTCGGAGGTGCTGGTGTCGGTAAGACTGTCGTCATTCAAGAGCTCATTCACAACATCGCATCAAATCACGGAGGCTACTCAGTATTTGCTGGAGTTGGAGAAAGAACTCGTGAAGGTAATGACTTGTATCATGAAATGAAAGATTCAAAAGTGCTCGACAAAGTCGCCATGGTCTTCGGACAAATGAATGAACCACCAGGAGCTCGTTTACGTGTGGCTCTCTCAGGGCTCACAATGGCAGAATATTTCCGTGATAAAGAAAATAAAGATGTGCTATTTTTCATCGATAACATTTTCCGTTTTACTCAAGCAGGTTCTGAGGTGTCTGCTTTGCTTGGACGTATCCCTTCCGCTGTGGGATATCAACCAACTCTTGCGACAGAAATGGGAATCTTGCAAGAAAGAATTACTTCCACAGATAAAGGTTCTGTTACTTCCGTGCAAGCTGTTTATGTGCCAGCCGACGACTTGACCGACCCAGCACCAGCCACGACATTCTCTCACTTAGACTCAACTGTCGTTTTAAATCGTTCACTTTCAGAAATAGGTATTTATCCTGCTGTTGATCCTCTAGACTCATCTTCAACTATTCTCGACCCAAATATTGTCGGTAAAGATCATTATTACGTAGCTCGTGAAGTTCAACGTGTTTTGCAACGCTATAAAGATTTGCAAGATATTATTGCAATCTTGGGTATGGAAGAATTGTCTGAAGCCGATAAAGAACTTGTGGCTCGTGCTCGTAAAATTCAGAAATTCCTTTCTCAGCCAAACTTCGTAGCAGAACAATTTACTGGAAGAAAAGGGGAATATGTTCCGCTTTCTGAAACAATTCGCTCTTTCAAAGAGATTCTTGATGGTAAACACGACAGCAAGCCAGAAAATGATTTTTATATGAGAGGGGCGATTTAAAATTTTCTTTTACAAGGGGAACCCTTAAGAGAGTTTCCCCAAGGGTTCCCCTTAGAGAATTAAAAGAAAATTTTAAATGCAAAAATTATGAAAAAAATACTACTTAAAATAATAACACCAGAAAGATTGGTTTTCGAAGAAATGGTTGACCAAGTTAGTTTGCCGACGACGCTCGGCGAAATAACTGTCTTGCCAGAGCATATTCCTCTTATCACTGCTCTTTCTTCTGGAGACATCGTAGCCGTTGCAAATAATGAACACATCCCTATGGCCGTCGTCGGAGGGTTTTTGGAAGTGAAAACTGATGAAAAAGGAATTACTAATGTTGCTGTCTTGGCTGATTTTGCAGAACATGTATCTGAACTTGGGGATGATGCTATAGAAAAAGCAAAAGCTCGTGCGGATGAACTTAGAAAACAAATGGAAAATAAAGAAGTTGTGGACTACGAACATTTTGCAACAGAACTTGAACGCTCACTCACTCGTATAAAAATAGCTGACAAGTGGAGAACAAAAAAGTATAGAAAATAGGAATCCAAATATTGGAAAAGTAATAAATTTGACAAACATATTTTAATATGTTATTTTTTAGTTAGAAAATTCACAAAATAATAATTTAAGAATAGGAGTTAAAAATGAAAGCTTTATTAAAAGCTATTGAAAATGAGGGGATAAGTTTACTGGAAGGTTTTTTTTATTTTGATCTTAGTTTTAATCAATTAGAAGTAAAAGATCAAAATGAAATATTTCCAGAAGATGAAGAATTTAAATTAGATTTGTTCTCAGATCAAGAGAGAAAGATACTTATAGATTCTTTGGTAATAAAATTGCCACTAATTTTAAATTCAAATGGGCATTTAGTTTTTTACAAAGAAAAGAAAGTATTTATTTTTATTCAAAAAGAAACTGATTTGCTTTTTTATCTTACTTTTCAAAGCAAAGAAGAAAAAGTAGGTCAGTTTGCGGTATCTCAATTGTAGCCACTTAGGAGCCACCATGCTTTTAGGTGGCTTTTTTGTTTTTCAATAATTTTGCTATACTCTATTTATGTCAAAATTTTATGTAATAGCGACGCCAATAGGAAACATGGGAGATATCACTCTTCGTGCCATAGAAACCTTGAAAGAGGTTGATTTGGTGTTGTGTGAAGATACCAGAGAGACGAAGAAAATCTTTCAAAAATACAATATAAATACACCGACTATGAGCTATCATAGCCAGAGTAAATTAAATAAAGTAGATAAAATTTTTGAGCTTTTAGAAGAGGGGAAGAATCTAGCATTAGTTTCAGATGCTGGTACTCCGACTATCTCTGACCCTGGAGCAATGCTTATTTCTAAAATAAAAGAAAAGTTTTCCCAGAAGACGGTCTTCGGGGAAGAACCCCGAAGACCGTCTTCTGGGGTAGAAGTTATTCCAATTCCTGGAGCTTCTGCAGTTATTGCTGCACTTTCTGCTTCTGGACTTCCAACGCATGAATTCACATTTCTAGGATTTCTTCCACACAAAAAAGGAAGAGAAACTTTATTTAAAGAAATTGCTGAATCAAAACGCACAATGGTTTTCTATGAATCCCCACATCGCATTTTAAAAACATTAGAATCCTTAAATAAATTTTGTCCAAATAAAAAAGTTTGTATTGCTCGCGAAATCACTAAGATTTATGAAGAGTTTAAAACAGGTACACCACAAGAACTTTTAGAATATTTAAAAAAAAATCCCGTAAAACAAAAAGGGGAGTTTACAGTATTAGTTTCTTAATTTACAACAAATCTTCTGGATCTACAGAGACTTCGTAGGAAAAAGGTAAAGACGAAAGTAAATCAAAAAGACGTTGGTCTATGGTTGAACCTATAGACAGGAGAGATAAAGACCACTTTTTTGGTTCTAATTTAATAAGTGCATTGGTGACATATTGGTTTTTGTTTTTAGCCATAAATCCGCCGAATATGTCTGGAGCGTATTCTTTGAAAAGCTCTGCCAGCAATCTCTTTGCTTCTATAGAGCCCTCTTTATCTCCTAAATAAGTAATTTTAATAAAGCGTTTATATGGAGGATAATTTAAATTTTTTCTATCTTCTAATTCTTCACGCACAAAAGGAAGCAAGTTTTCTCCCTTGACGGCAAGCAAGGCGGAATCATTTTTATTTTTTGTATGAATGATTAGTTTTCTTTCAGTTAACGAAAGCATAGAGAGCAGAAGCTGAATTATTTTCTCACTCATTTTGTAATTTGGAATTGTCCAAAGCCCGTCAAAGGAAGCGATGACAGACAAATCAACTTTATTTTTTAAATAATAAAAAGCCATTTCTGTGCCGACCAATATAGAGCCGGGAGTTTCCTCAAATTCTTTTATTATTTTATTTGCCCCACTAGCCGTTTTTGCTATCTCTTTATCCAATTTAAATATTTTAACTTTTGGAAATTTTTCTTTTAACTCTTCATATACAGTGTCTGTGCCTATACCGAGCGGCATCAAATTCCAGCTTTCACAAATAGGGCATTTAGTTTCAGGGTCTTTTTCAGTATTGCATTTATTACAGACAAACATTCTTTTTTTACCATCACGAGACAAATACAATACCAGAGGAGCCATACATTCGTCGCAATTTATAGTTTCATTGCAATCTTTACATATAGTATAAGTGGCTAGGCCCTTCCTTAAAGAAAATACAAAAACATTTTTTTTAGATTTTATAGTGTTTTCTATATCCTCAATGCTCTTATCTGCAAATATTTTAAATTGAGAATTTATTTTTTCGTTTTGCGAAGAGGGCTCATCTTCTTGATTTGGATTTATTATATTTATAGATACTCTATTAAAATTGGTTCTAAAAGACATAGGGTAAACTTCGCCTAGATTTTCTGTTTCTTTTCTTGCAATTGTTTCAAAACGGAGCAATGTGTCAGCCAATATAAATTTCACATTAATTTTTGCTGCATAAAGTTCGGCAAAAGTTCTCATATCAAAATGTGGTTTTGGAATCATTTTATAAACATTGGAACTTTCATGTTCCACTATAATAGCCCCTAAGTCTTCTCTCGGAACAGATAAGAATTGAGTAGTTCCAAGTATTAGTACTCCGTGTGTAGAATTTATTATTCTCTCATAATTTTCAAGGATTTTTTTAGGTTTTAAACTTCCATGCATAGTGAAAGTAAAATTTTCTATACCTTTAGAAAGAGCTTGCTCAAATATTTCTATGTCATACTCTGTTGGTAATATTATGAAGACAGATTTTTTGAGAGCAAAATATCCGCGAATCAAAGTTTTGTAATAAGAAATACGATCTTCTAAAGAAGCTTGCAAAAGTAATTTTTCAGTTTTAATATTTGGATTTACAAGACGGTCTTTAAGAAATTCTATATTAGA
Organism: Candidatus Nomurabacteria bacterium; assembly: GCA_023267215.1. GTDB lineage: Bacteria > Patescibacteriota > Minisyncoccia > Phycocordibacterales > UBA9973 > UBA9973. Next base: position 100,866 of record JAHFNS010000001.1, read on the forward strand.
AAATTTTACTATTTGGTCATATTTTTCCCGAAAGATAGCAGGAACAAAAGAAATTACTCCGCTGTTTTTTTTGGAAATAAAATAAGAAGAAATAGAAAGCGCAGATTCCAGAAATTCATTTTTGAAAATGGAATACTTTTTTACTTCATTTATTTTCTTTAATTTGAAAGGCATACCCTTTATGCCAGATTTTGCATTACTCAAATCTTCACAAGATATTACTAAACCTAAGATTTTTTTATTACGGATGGGTACACTGACAATACTTCCATTTTCTATATCTTTCGCAGTAAAATAAGTCAAGTCTGTTTTGAATACTCCTTTCTGAAGTGGGATTATTGTTACAATTTTCATCTTTTCATTCTATCATAAATTGTGTTATATTTACGGGATGAGTATTTTTTCTAGAAAATTAGGCATAGATTTAGGAACAGCCAACACATTGGTCTTTTTGCCAGGCAAAGGTATCGTTTTAAACGAACCTTCTGTGGTAGCTGTTTCAGAACAAGACAACAAAATCTTGGCTATTGGCTTTGAAGCAAAAGACATGATAGGAAAAACGCCGGATTCCATCATCACTTATTGTCCAATGAAAGACGGAGTTATTGCAGATTATCGAGTGACAGAAGCAATGCTCAAATATTTTATAAATAAAGCTTTAGGGAAATTTAATTTATTTAAACCAGATGTGATGGTCTCTGTACCTGCTGGGGTGACTTCCACAGAACGTAGAGCTGTCGTCGAAGCAGCTATTCGCGCAGGAGCAAAAAATGCTTATGTGGTGAAAGAGCCTATTTTAGCTGCGATAGGTGCTGGAATCCCTATTTATGAATCAAAAGGGTATATGGTTGTAGATATCGGTGGAGGTACGACGGATGTAGCAGTAATATCTTTAGGAGGAATAGTTTCTTCTACTTCTGTAAAATGTGCTGGAAATAAAATAGATCAAGCTATCGCAGATTATATTAAAAAAACTTTCAACTTGGCGATAGGCGATAGAACAGCAGAAGAAGTTAAAATAAAAATCGGTGCAGCTGTGCCTCTCGAAGAAGAACTTCGAGTGACCATCAAAGGACGAGATTTTATTCAAGGCTTGCCACGTTCTGCTCAAGTTGGGACTAATGAAATAGTCAAAGCGATAGACGGAGAATTAAAACAAATAATAAAAGCGATCAAAGATGTATTACAAGAAACTCCACCCGAACTTGCTTCTGATATTATGGACTATGGAATTATTATGACAGGCGGTTCTTCGCAATTACGCAACCTGACAGATTTGGTCTATAGAAAAACTGGAGTAAAAGCGACACTTGCTGAGGATGCTCTCTTTTGTGTAGCAAAAGGTACAGGTATAGCTCTGGAACATTTAGACGTCTATAAAAAAACAGTTTTAAGTAAAAAATAAAAATAATGGGAATTTTAGAAAATATAGATAAAAATAATCTGCATCATGCTTATCTAATAGAAGGTGATAAAGAGGAAATTATACCAGAGCTTTTAAAATTTCTAAAAAATTTAGGAATAGAAACATCTCACAATCCAGATTTTTGTCAGATTACACTCGATTCTTTTAAAATTGAAGATGCTCGTAATTTAAAATCGATAGGAAACGAAAAAGGTTTTTCTGTAGGTAAAAAAGTATTTTTAATTTCAGCTAATAATTTTTTATTGGAGGCACAAAATACATTGTTAAAAATATTTGAAGAGCCGATAGAAAATACTCATTTTTTTATAATAGTGCCTAACGCAGATGTTCTTTTAAAAACTCTTGTTTCTAGATTTTATTTAATCAAAACGAAATCGGAAATGATAGATGAGTTGAAAGAAGCTGAGAAGTTTATAACTATGCCTCTTAAAAACAGGATTGATTTTATTAAGGAATTGATAACTGAAGAAGAGGAAGAAGACGAAGAAGAAACATTAGAAATAAAAAGCACTAAAGCAAAAGCTTTAAAATTTCTAAATGCGCTAGAATCTGTGCTTGTGTCAAGGATGCCCTTTGACAAAAAGATGTCAAGGGGCATCCTTGACACTAAAACTTGTTTTGCCCACATTTTCAAAGTTCGTGAATTTATAAACCAACCAGGCTCGTCTTTAAAAACCTTAATGGAATCTGTAGCCTTAATGATTCCCAATTTTTAACTTTTATCATTAAATGATACAATATACATATGTTATTCAACTTTTCAAATTTTAAAACAGAGCTTAATAAAATAGCTGAATTTTTAAGCAAAGAATACAGTCAATTAAACATTGGCCGAGCTTCTCCTATGGTTTTAGATTCTATTTCTGTAGAATTTTATGGAGCAAGTCAGCCTATAAAAAACGTCGCTTCTATTTCTATAGAAGATCCAAAAACACTAAGAATCAATCCTTGGGATAAAAATCAGATTAAAGAAATAGAGAAGGCTATCATGGCTTCAAACTTAGGGTTGTCTGTAGCTGTCGATGGTGCAGGAATAAGAGTGATATTTCCTCAACAAACAACAGAGAGTAGACAAAAATTAGTGAAAGTTTTGAAAGATAAATTAGAAGAAAGTAGAATAGTCGTTCGTAAAGAAAGAGAAAAAGCTTGGGATGATATTCAAAAAATGGAAAAGGAGGGGAATATGACAGAAGATGAAAAATTCAGAGCAAAGGATGAATTGCAAAAAGTTATAGATGAAATAAATCAAAAGTTGGAAGGTGTCTTCGAGAAAAAAGAAAAAGAAGTAATCGGATAAATATGAACATATTGATTTTTATAATAATTTTATTAGTTTTGGTGCTTGTTCATGAATTTGGGCATTTTTTTACTGCTAAAAGATTTGGTATTAGAGTAGATGAATTTGGTTTTGGTTTTCCTCCAAAATTATTTGGTATAAAAAAAGGGGAGACAGAATATAGTATTAATCTTCTACCAATTGGTGGATTTGTGAAAATTTTTGGCGAAGATCCAAACGAAGAAAATACAGTAGGACCAGATGCTGCTAGGAGTTTTGTAAATAAACCAAAATATAAACAAGCAATAGTTCTTTTCGCTGGAGTCTTTGCGAATTTTTTACTTGCTTGGCTTTTGTTTTCTATTGGTTTTATATCAGGACTTCCTACTTCTGTTGGTAGTGAGCCGAAAGATTATAAAATGGAGAATGTGCATCTTGTTGTTCTTTCTGTTTTGCCAAATTCTCCAGCTCTAGCTGCTGGTCTAAAAACCGGAGATAAAATAGTTTATATAAAAAGTGGAGATGCTGTCACAGATCAAATCAGCCCTGAGACTGTCAAATCTTTTGTTGCTTTAGGTAAACAATTAGACATGGCATATCTTCGTGGCAATGACCCGACTTATAATATGATCCAGGTTATTCCAAAAGATACTAATGGTACTTATGCAATAGGTATTTCTATGGATCAGATAGGGACCGTTAAATTGCCCTTTTTTAATGCCTTTTGGGAGGGTTTAAAATTAGACTGGTCTGTTACAGAAGGTACTGTTGTGGGGCTTTATACGCTCATTGTAGGGGGTATTATGGGTAAAGGAAGCTTTGCGAACGTTACTGGTCCTGTCGGAATGGTGGGTATCGTAGGTAATGCGTATCAATTTGGTTTTGTATATTTATTCTCTTTCGCTGCTTTAATTTCAGTGAATTTGGCGATAATAAATCTGATTCCATTTCCAGCCCTAGATGGTGGTCGTCTCTTCTTTTTACTTATTGAAAAAATAAAAGGTTCTCGTATGAATCCTAAATTTGCAAATACTGCAAACATGGTGGGCTTTGCAATTTTAATTATTCTCATGCTTCTTGTCACTTATCATGATGTAGTTAAATTATTTTGACCTCACCTAGAGCCCCTCTCCTTAATAAGGAGAGGGTGGCCAAAGGTCGGGTGAAGTGTATTTATGAAATCAGAAACTAAAACATGTCAGAATTGCAAACAAGACTTCACTATCGAGCCAGAAGATTTTAATTTTTATGAAAAAATAAAAGTTCCACCACCGACATTTTGTCCAGAATGTAGAAGACAAAGACGTTTTGTTTGGCGAAATGAACGGGTGTTATATCGTCGTACTTGTGGTTTATGTAATAAAAATGTTATTGCAATATATCACGAATCTTCACCTTTTCCTGTGTATTGTCGAGAATGTTGGTATGGAGATAAATGGGATCCTACTTCTTATGGTAGAGAGTATGATATGTCTAAATCATTTTTTGAACAATATAAAGAATTATCTAATGTTGTTCCAAGATTGGCTATGTGGCAAAGAAATTGTATAGATTCAGATTACTCAAATATGGCTGGAGAATCAAAAAATGTTTATTTATCTGTTTCGGTTGTAAAAAATTCAGAAAATATTTTTTATTCAAAATCCGTAGATAAATCAAAAGACATTGTAGATTGTTTAAATATTATAAATGGATCTGAAAGTTTATATGAAAATGTCGAAGCACAGAGTAATTATAATTCACAATATCTTTTATTATGTAGAAGTTGTATGGATTCTTATTATTTGGTTGATTGCGTAAATTGTAGTAACTGTTTTTTGTCTTATAATTTAAGGAATAAACAATTTTGTATAAACAACAAAGAATATAAAAAGGAAGATTATTTTAGAGAGGTAGAAAAGTTCAATTTAAAAAGTAGAGCTTCTCGTCAAGTTTTATTAAAAAGATTTGATGAGATAAAAAAGAAATCCATTTATCGTTTTGGAAATATTAATAGGTGTGTGAATGTTACAGGCAACAATCTTTTAAATGTTAAAAATGGTAAAAGTTGTTTTGAAATTTATAACATAGAAAATGTAAAATATTGCTATAGAGCTTTTGATATTAAAGATTCTATGGATTTTGACTATGGCGGATGGTCAGAATTACTTTATGAATATACGACAGGTGCGTTACATGATTACAATGTTAAGTTTAGTTATTCCGCAATGGATTCTGTGAGAAATGCTGATTATACAGAATCTTGTAGAAATTGTTCTAATATTTTTGGTTGTATTTCTCTCGTAAACACAGAAAATACAATATTAAATAAGGTTTATCCCGAAGAGGAATACAAAAAACTTCGTGAAGAAATTATCAAACAAATGAATGAAGTACCATATATTGATAAAGTAGGTAGGGTTTATAAATATGGCGAATTTTTCCCAATAGAGTTATCACCCTGGGATTATAATGAGACTTTGGCCCAAGAATTTTTTCCTATTACAGAAGATACTGCGAAAGAAAAAGGATATCCATGGCGTCATTCAAACATAAAAAAATTTGAAATTACAATTACTTCAGAAAAAATTTCTGATAATATAGATGACGTCAATGAAAATATTTTAAAAGAAGTTTTAGGATGTGCCCATAAGGGGAATTGTAGTCATCAATGTAATGTTGCTTTTCGTATAACGGACTATGAATTTAAATTCTATAAAAAACATAACATACCGTTACCTATTTTGTGTTCAAATTGTAGACATTATGAGAGATTCAAAGTTATGCCAGCATTAGATTTGTGGCATAGAAAATGTATGAAAGAGGGTTGTGATAATGAATTTGAGACAGCTTATGCTCCCGACAGGCCGGAGATTGTTTATTGTGAGAGATGTTATCAACAGGAAGTGTATTAAATTCCCCTAAGCTGGGCTTAGGGGACAGAAGCCCAGCTTAGGGGAAGTCTAAAAATATGTTAATATAACTATATGCTTTTGAATTTGATTAAAATTTTTTTACCAATGATGACAGCTTTGCTAATAGGGCTTTTCATTACGCCATTTGCCACTCATTTTTTTTATAAATACAAAATGTGGAGAAAATATTCTCGTGGTGATACGGTTGGTACTTTAGATTTTAAAAAAATTCATAATAGCGAAGAAGAACTTAAAACACCTAGAGTTGGTGGAATAATTATTTGGGTTTCAATCCTTTTTTCTGTTTTGATTTTTTATTTTATTTCAATTTTTTTCCCATCAGATAATACTGAAAAAATTAATTTTTTAAGCAGAAATCAAACTCTAATTCCTCTTTTAGTTTTAATTTTTGGTTCTTTATTAGGTTTAACGGATGATTTGATTCAAATTTATGGAAAAGGAAAAATTGCTCATGATGATAAATCTTGGCGAAAATGGAAAGCGTTTTTAGTATTTCTTATTTCTTTTTTGATTGGACTTTGGTTTTATTATAAATTAGGAATGGTCTCAATTCATATTCCTTTTAATGGGGATTTGTATTTGGGGATTTTAATTATTCCATTTTTCATAATTGTTTCTTTGGCCACTTTTTCTGGAGGAATTATTGATGGTTTAGATGGACTCTCAGGAGGAGTACTTGCCTCGATTTTTTCAGCTTATTCTGTGATAGCATTTATGAATAATCAAATCGATATTGCTGCATTTTCAGCTGTAGTAACGGGAGCAATTTTGGCATTTCTTTGGTTTAATATTCCACCGGCTAGGTTTTATATGGGCGAAACAGGAATTATAGGTCTCACTATTACTTTGGCCACCTTGGCTTTTTTAACTGATACCGTTTTGATTTTACCTATTGTGGCAATGCCTTTAGTTGTGACTTCTTTATCTGTTATTATTCAAATGATTTCTAAAAAAATGAGGAATGGTAAAAAAGTTTTTAAAATATCCCCACTGCATCATCATTTTGAAGCTTTAGGTTGGTCTCCTTATAAAGTGGTTATGCGTTATTGGATTTTTTCAATCTCTTTTTCAATTATAGGAATAATTTTAACTGTGATAAGTAGATAAAATCATGAGAGAAAGAAAAGTAGATAAATTTTTTTTAGTAATAGTTTTTATTTTGATTGTTGTTGGTTTTGCGATGTTTATCTCTGCTTCTTTGGGTATTTTAAATAAGAGCGAAAGTACTTTTTATTCTGTGCTTATTAGTCAACTTATCCTTGGTTTTGGATTCGGTTTTTTGGGAATGTATTTTGCTTATAAAATTGATTACAAATTTTGGCGTAAATATTCTTTTTATATTTTTTTAGGTTCTGTGCTTTTAACAGCTGCTGTTTTCATTCCTTTTTTAGGCTGGAGTCATTTAGGAGCAACAAGATGGATAGAGTTAGGACCTTTGAGATTTCAACCAGCTGAATTTTTAAAATTTGGTTTTGTAATTTATTTTGCCGCTTGGCTTTCTTGGGCAAAAAATAAAGTGCAAGACTTCAAATTTGGTATTTTACCACTTGGTATATTATTGGCCATTATCGCTTTTATTTTATTTAATCAACCAGATACGAAAAGTTTTATTTTAATTGCAATAACAGGCATATGTATGCTTTTTATCTCTGGTGTATCAATGAAATATTTATTACTAATTGGTATAGGGTCTATCGTAGTTCTCGGTTCTCTGGTATATTTTACTCCTTATCTTCAAAGTCGGGTAAAAACATTTATTGATCCTTCTCAAGATCCACAAGGCTCTTCTTATCAAATACAACAATCTTTAATTGCGATTGGTTCAGGTGGAATCTTTGGCAGGGGATATGGTCAAAGTATTCAAAAATTTAGTTATTTACCTGAACCACAAGGAGATTCTATTTTTGCTGTTATTGGAGAAGAATTAGGTTTTGCAGGAGGAGTTTCCATAATTTTACTTTATTTAATTTTTTTATTACGTGGTCTTAAAATTGCTAATAATTCTCCCGATTTATTTAGTAGACTTTTGGTTTCTGGAATTGTTATACTAATAGTGGCGCAATCGTTTATGAATATCGCTTCAATTACTGGAGTTTTTCCGTTGACAGGAGTGCCACTACCTTTTATGAGTCATGGCGGAACTTCATTAATGATTTATCTTATAGCGATGGGTATCGTTTTTCGAATATCAAAATATCAACATAAAAATATATGAAAATAGTATTTACAGGAGGAGGAACAGGTGGGCATTTTTATCCGATTATTGCTGTTGCTCAAAAAGTTAATCAAATAATAGATAAAGAAAAAATAATAGGAGTAAAACTCTACTATATTTCTGATAGTCCATATGACAAAGAAATGCTTTTTGAAAATGGACTTATATATGAAGAAGTAAGTTCTGGAAAGATGCGTATCTATTTTTCTTTTAAAAATTTTACCGATATTTTTAAAATGTTTTTTGGTACGATTAATGCAATTTATAAACTATTTACAATTTATCCAGATGTTGTTTTTGGTAAAGGTGGATATGGTTCATTTCCGACAATTTTAGCAGCGAGGATTTTACATATTCCTATTGTTATTCACGAATCAGATTCTGCTCCAGGGCGAGTGAATAAATGGGCTGGTCATTTTGCTAAAAAGATTGCTCTTTCTTTTAAAGAAGCGGCAGAGTATTTTCCAAAAAATAAAGTGGCATGGACGGGACAACCAATTTTAGTTGAAAAAGAACATAAAGCACCACAAAAAGAAGCATTGGAATATTTTAAATTAGAATCAAATTTACCTGTCGTATTTATTTTAGGTGGTTCTCAAGGTGCAGAAATTATAAATAATACAATATTAGAAGCACTTCCTAGATTAATAAAGAATTTTCAAATAATTCACCAGACGGGAATAAATAATTATAATAATGTTGTCGGACAAGCGAAAGTTATTTTAGAATCCAATCAAGAAAAAATAAGATATTTACCTTTTGCTTACCTGAATCCTTTAGAAATGAAAATGGCTGCTGGGGTGGCAACAATCATTGTTTCTCGGGCAGGTTCAACTATTTTTGAAATAGCTTCTTGGAATGTGCCATCTATTTTAATTCCTTTTACTAATTCAAATGCAGATCATTCAAGAAAAAACGCATTTAATTATGCACATACAGGAGCATGTGATGTGATAGAAGAAGCAAATATGACGGCTAATATTTTAAGTTCTGAAATTGAAAGAATAATAGAAGATAAAGAAGTTTGGAATAAAATGACAGAAGCTACAAAAAATTTCAATAAACCCGATGCAGCTCTCAAAATCGCTCGCGAACTCGTAGACATAGCTCTTGCACATGAGAAATAATTGTGATATAATATACTTAGTTAATTAGTATCTTGATAGTTTAATAATCAAAGTTTTTAGAATTTCACTATATTCCAAAAAGAAGAGGTGTTTATGTTAAAAGTAAATGAAGTTGCAAGCCAAGAGGAATTTATATCTTGGTATGTTGATTCACAAATCTATAAATTTAAAGATCCGATTTGGGTTTTTAAATTATTAGAATTTCCTTCTATTTTAGAAAATGAAATTGGAGGGAAATTGATTGATGCTTTTTTAGCATTTATCGAAGAAAAAGGGAAAGTCTTTCAACCAGAGACTTCCAATATGTATATTTTCAAAAGAGCTATAATCTTAGCTTTAAGAGAAAAATATTTCACTATTCAGCAAGAAGAAATCTCAAAAATAGTAGAATAATCAAGATTTTTAAATTTCAAACAGGAGAAAAAATGGAAAAGAAAGAAGGTTGGTTTTTAGAATATGAAAAATTTTCTGGGCATGATTCACTGCATGAACCAACATATTCTAATGTAAGTGTTGCTTTAGAAGTTGGAGATGATGGAGCAAATGAAATTGCACTTATCACTGCGACTACACAAGCTTTAGAAATTGTTGCAAAAGAAGGCTTAGAATCAAATAATCCTTCTTTGGCTTGGAAAATGCCTCTAAAAGTTAAAAAATGAATGAAAAAGTCCGATGTACTATCGGACTTTTCTTATTTTTGGTAAAAAATTAACTAAAATGGTAGAATATGTATATGGAAAATAAAGTTGTCACACGATTTGCACCTTCACCTACAGGTTTTATGCATGTTGGTAATTTAAGAACTGCTCTCTATGCTTATTTATGGGCCAAGAAAAACAATGGCATTTTTATATTACGTATTGAAGATACAGATAAAGAAAGGGAAGTACAAGGTTCTATTTCACATATTTTAAAAGTTTTAGAATGGGTAGGTATTAACTGGGATGAAGGCCCAAATGTCGGTGGACCACATGCTCCATATTTGCAATCAGAAAGATTAGATTTATATAAAAAATATGCACAAATTTTAATTGATAAAGGTTTGGCATATCCTGACCCATACACTGAAGAAGAAGTAGGAATTTTCCGTGATACTGCAGAGCTTGCAAAGAAACCATTTTTATATAGAGAACACAGACCAGAAGTTTTTGAAAAATGGGATGGAACTAAACCTTTGAGATTTAAAACTCCTCTAATAAAAAGTTATAAATGGAATGATTTAGTTTATGGCGAACTTTCGGGAGGTCCTGAAGCACTTGATGATTTTATTTTAATAAAAAGTGATGGATATCCAACATACAATTTTGCTCACATTATAGATGATATAGAAATGGGTATTACTCATGTAATGCGTGGACAAGAATTTATTTCTTCTGTACCTAAATTTTTGTCTCTTTATGATGCATTAGGTATTTCATATCCTCTTTTTGCAACCTTGCCACCAATTATGGGCGAAGGAGGAAATAAAAAATTAGGCAAAAGAGATGGAGCTAAAGATGTTTTAGAATATAAAAATGAAGGATATTTACCTTTCGCAATGGTGAATTTTTTAGCTTTGCTTGGTTGGAATCCGGGAGATGAAAGAGAAATTTTCAGTATGGATGAATTGATAAAGATTTTTGATATTTCTAGAATAGGGCATTCAGGCGCTCAATGGAATGATGACAAGCTTGATTGGATAAATAAAGAACATATTAAAATACTTGCCTTAAAAAATCCTGAAGAATTAAAAAATAATATTTTTGCATATTTACCAGATGAATTGAAAATAGAAAAATTAATTCCTGTTATTACAGAAAGGATTTCTAAATGGAGTGATGTAAAAGTAATGCTAGAAAAAGGGGAGTTAGATTTCTTTTATAAAATGCCAAAATATTCTAAAGAAAAACTAATTTATAAAAATATAAAATTAGAAAAAATTTCTAAAAATATTTCACAAGCAGTGTCAGAATTAGAAAAAATAAATGAAAAAGATTTTATATTAGAAAATATAAAAAAAGTATTGATGCAGGTAGCAAATACTTTAGAAAGTAGGGGAGAACTGTTGCATCCTGTAAGGTATGCCCTCTCAGGTCTTGATAAATCACCAGATCCATTCGTTATTGCTGAGATTTTAGGTAAAAATGAAACTTTATTACGATTACAAAAGGCTATATAAGCTTATAATAATACTATTTCTAGGAATTTTAGTGGTATTTCCTATTATTTTTTCTTATGCACAGACAGTAGGAGAGTTAAATAGTAAGATAAATCAAAAAAATGTAGATATAGACAAATTAGAACAAGAGATCAAACAATACCAAGCACAAATAGATGACCTGGGAAAACAGAAAAATTCTCTAAATGGCTCTATTAAACAATTGGATTTAACTAAAAAAAAGTTGGTTGCAGATATAGCTGTTACTCAGAATAAAATAGACAAAACAAATTTAAAAATAAAAGAATTAAGTTTACAAATAAATGATAAAGAAAGTGTTATTTCAAACAATCTAAATGCCCTATCTCTTGATATTAAAAAGATAAATGAATTTGATCAAAATGATGCAGTAGAAACTATTTTATCAGAAAATAATTTTACAGTAATTTGGAATGATATAGATAATATGGCCACATTAAGTAATTCTATTAGAGTTGAAACAGCTAAATTAAGAGAGGTGAAAAGTATTTTAGAAAGTACCAGAAAAGAAACAACAGATGCAAAAAATGAGTTGTTGGTACTTAAATCTAAATTAGCCGACCAGAAAAAAATTGTAGAGCAAAATACAAAAGATAAAAATAAACTTTTAGCTCAGACAAAAAATAGCGAAGCTAATTATCAAAAATTATTAATGGACAGGTTAGCCAAAAAAGATGCTTTTGAAAAAGAATTGCGCAATTATGAATCACAGTTAAAATATATTCTTGATCCATCTTCGCTTCCTAGCGCAGGAGTATTAAGTTGGCCAGTTGATAATGTATATATTACTCAATATTTTGGTAAGACAGAAGCAGGGAAACGTCTTTATGCTAATGGAACACACAATGGTGTAGATTTTCGTGCTTCCATAGGTACACCTATTAAAGCTATGGCAGACGGTGTAGTGGCAGGTACTGGAGACACAGATGTGCAATGTAATGGAGTTTCTTTTGGACGTTTTATTTTAATTAAATATGAGAATGGCCTTGCTAGTACTTTTGGACATTTATCACTTATAAAAGTAAGCACAGGAGAAAAAGTGTATCGTGGTCAAATTGTTGGTTATAGTGGCAACACTGGTTACTCTACAGGTCCTCATCTACATGTTTCTATTTATGCAAAAGATGCTGTTGAGTTAAAAACTTTACCAAGTAAATCTTGTCCGGGAAGAGTTTTAACTCAACCGATATCACCAATCAATGCTTATCTAGATCCTATGTATTATCTACCTCATTTATAATATATATTGCAGAAGGCATACAATAAGTGGTAAAATAAATACATGATTAATAAAACAGAAGGCGGTTTTTTGAAGATAATTATAATTATTCTTGTTGCTTTTATTTTAATGAAATATCTTCATATTACTTTTTATGATATTTTTAATTGGATCAAGACATTATTTAATAGTGTTTTATAAATGAAATTTACAATGAAAAAAGTAAATAAACAAAAAGGCGGTATAAGTATTTTGGGAATTATATTTTTAGGATTAATTTTAATTTTAATACTTAGTTATTTTAATATAAGTGTCAGATCAGTGGTAGAAAGTCCTACTGGACAAGATAACCTTAATTATGTCGGGGGAGGGACTAGAAATCTATGGAATGACTATCTCAAGAAACCAGCCGATTATTTATGGAATGATATATTTGTAAATATCTTTTGGAAATCTTTTATTTCAAATATGGAACGTATTAGAGATGGCAAACCAACAGATTACGAAAATGCTGCTCCATTGTTTAATAGGAGTTAAGTGTTGAGGGGACAGTCTTTTTGGGCTTATCTTTTTTGATAGTTTAATTAACATAGTGTCGCACAATATATGTTTTGGACATGGTCTATCTGAAATAATGCAGTAATATTATTTACACGAGTTAGAAAGCACATAGCCGGATTTCTCTGCCTCTAGAGACGTTGCAAAATATATTCTATTTTCTTCTTTAATAGTTTTTCCTGCTCCACAACTTATAGAATAATATTTACTCCCCCGACTTGAAGCGAAAAAATTTCCAGAGTTTGATTTTTGAGAATCATTTGAATTTTGAGGTAAAGTGGCTAAATTTTGATCTATGGCACCTATAGCATTGGCTTCTCCTCCGTTATATTCGATCTTAAGGCCCGAAGGCATTTCTTTTGATAGTCTACCTAATTCAAATGAGCCTAAACCGACCAAAATAATAATGATAATTACCAATATATCTTTACCTTTGTCGCTCTCTATAAATGACTTGATTTTTTCCATATAATTGTTTATACTTGATTTTACGTTGATTTGTAAGTAAATTTTAACATTTAATAATATAAAAATAAACATATGGCACATAGAAAAGCTGGCGGAACCGCGAAAAACTTAAGAGATTCAAATCCAAAATATCTTGGTACTAAACTTGCTGATGGACAAAAGGCACAACCTGGTTCTATTATTATCCGCCAACGCGGTACAGTGATTATGGCTGGTAATAACGTATCCATGGGCAAAGATCACACCTTATTTGCTTTAAAAGCTGGTACAGTCAAATTTGGCTCTAGACGTAAGATATCTTTTAATGGTAAAACGGTAGTTAAAAAGGTAGTAAATGTAGTTTAAATCCTTTCTATAATAAGCTTAAATGAAGATTTCTTGTTTTTTATAAGAATCGGAATTTCAAATTCCCCTATTTCTTTTATTTGTTTTTCTAAGACAATAAATTTTTCAGCTATTTCTGCATGACATTGTTTACTCATAGCCTCAACTATCATTTTAGGATGAATAGCAGAAAACAGATGTCCTTTATCATCTGATTTTGCTTTTATATTGATAATCTTACCCTTTATCTCTTCTAAATTTTTCATCAAAAGATCTTCTTGGACTTCCCTCTCTATTACAATTTCTTTTTTGTGTCTTTCGATTTCAGTTACTGCTTTTGCTGTTGCTAGTGTTGCCAATTTTTTAGGAAATAAAAAATTTATGGCATAGCCGTCATTTATTTCTTTTATGTCATATTTTTTTCCTACCCTTGGAACATCTTGTAAGAAAATTATTTTCATATTATTTATTCAATAATTCTACAGCTTTATTTAACTGCACATCATTTTTATTTTCAATATCTTTTTTAGTAAAAGATACAACATAATCAGGATCTAGTCCTTTTTCAGATATGGATTTACCATTTGGAGTTAACCATTTAGCTACAGTGATTTTCAAAAGAGTATCTGGTGTTACCTTCACCATTTCCTGCACAGATCCTTTACCAAAACTTTTTTCCCCAACTAGAAAAGCTTTTTTGTAATCTTGCATGGCTCCAGCCAAAATTTCAGAAGCTGAAGCAGAACCTCCATCTATTAAGATGGCAAATTTCAATTTATCAGTAAATATATTATATCCTTCACTTCGATAAACTTTAGGCTTAGCATTACTACCATAATCTTCTGTAACAACTGTTTTTCCTCCTTCTAAAAACCAACTAGCCATACTTACGGCTGCATTCAAATATCCACCTGGATTACCCCTTAAATCTAGTATTAATTTATCTGATTTAGATGCAGAAAATTCTTTTATTGCATTTTGGAAAAGTTCGGCTGAATTAGCTGAAAAACTATATAATCTTATAACAAAAATTCCATCTTTTCTTGATTCAATATCAAGGGTTGGCATATTTATTGTATCTCGCACCATTTTAACTTCTTTTGGATCTATATCTCCCTCATGAAAAATGGTAAGGGTTACAGTCGTACCAACATCACCTCTAATTAAATTTATAGCTTTTTCTATACTCATATCAGAAGTAGTTAAATTATTTATTTTTAGAATTTTATCACCAGATTTTATATTAGCTTTATAAGCTGGAGTATCTTTTAGAGGAGCAATGACTGTAAGTATCTTGTCTTTCATACCAATTTCAATACCAACTCCACCAAAATTTCCTTGTATACTATCTTGAAATAGTTTTGCATCATCTGGTTTAAAAAATATGCTATATGGGTCATTTAAAGAGCTTACAAGGCCAGAAATAGCTCCATAAACTTTATTTTGATCTGTTATTTTACTAATATTTGGATATTTGTCATTTATTTCGTTCCAAGCTTTCCAAAAAGGTGAAAAATCAGCTTCAGTGGAAACAGCTGTTTCTTTTCCTAAAACATTGACAACTTTATTTATTTCTGGTCTATTATTTAAACCAATATAAGTGCCTAGACCAAAAAAAATAGCTACAAGTAATATAGTGGAAAAAGCACGTCTTGTTTGAAAATATTCTAACATAAATTATATTTTATCATTAAAATCTCTATTTTCAGAAAAATTATCAAAAGTCTTTTCTTCCTTCTCTCCTGTCTTTTCATTATTATAAATTAAATAACTAAAATAAATGATCACTAAACCAGTGATAGAAAAGATTATATTCTTTAGAGAAAGTGGAAATCCTAAATAAGGCAATATAGCTATCCAAATACCTAAAATAAAGACTATTTTTATTTTGCTCATAGTTACTATTATACCGCATTTATTAATAAAAAACAAAACTATTTGAAATATTCTGGTGTATTTATAGACATCCAATCTAAAAGTCCACGCATTATTGAAGAAGCACCTACTCCCCCTCCAGAGGGACCTGATTCCATCATAATAGTAAAAGCATATTTAGGATTTTCATAAGGGAAAAAACCAATAATCCAAGAATTGACTTTGCTTTTACTTATTCCAACTTGAGCTGTTCCAGTTTTTGAAGCAATTTCAACATAAGGCACATTGATGGCTACCGAAGTTCCAACTAAGACACTTTGTCTCATTCCTTCATGCACAACATCAAAATATTCTTTTTTAAAATCAATTTTTGAAGTTGTATTTTCTTTTGTTTTATCTCCTAGAATATAATGTGGAGTAACTAGTGTACCATCATTAGCTATAGCAGAAACTGCTCGAACCATTTCCATAGGTGTCACTTGAAATCCATATTGTCCGATAGCGGTATGATAAGTGTCCCCAATGCGCCATAGATCTCCTTTAAAATTTTTTATTTTCCATTCAGGGCTTGGAATAATGCCACCTTTTTCATCCGGTAAATCAACATTAGTTTTTTCACCGATGCCGAATAATTTTGCATATTTTTCGATATTTAATATACCTAAACCTTTTTGATCCTGGAATCCACCTCCAATTTCATAAAAATAAACATCACTTGATACAGCTAGAGCTTGTCGCATATCTACCCATCCATGTGCTTTCCAATCTTTGAAAATTGTTTTTTGATCTGGAAAATATGGGTTTGGAATTGAAATAGAGCCTGTAGATAATATTTTTTTTGCTGGATCTATTACATTCTCATTTAATGCCCCCATGGCAAAAAATGGTTTGACAATGGATCCGGGTGTATAAAGTCCTGAGATTGTTCTATCTAAAAAAACTTTTCTTTTATCATTAAAATAATTTGTAATTTTTTTTGAATCTTTACCAAGAGAAAGCACCTCTGAATCATATTCAGGAAAGCTAACAGAAGAAAGTATTTCGCCGTTACGAACATCCATCAAAACACCTGCTCCACCAGAAAAAGAATTACTTTCTGATAAATTCTTAATTAGAATAAATAATTCTTTTTGGATACGTGAATCAATTGTAGTTACTAAATCAGCACCTCGTTTTGGTATATTTACAATATTTTCAGAATGAACAGTTTTACGTGCATCCATTTCTACTATTTTTGAACCATTTTCTCCTTTTAATTCCTTATTATATTGTTTTTCTAAGCCATCTTTTCCTATAAATTCACTTTGCCAATAATTGCCTGACTTGTCTTGCATTGGATAACTTACATACCCCAAAATATGTGAAAATCCGGGAGATAAATAAGTGCGAATAGTGGTGGGAAGATCTGACACTTTTTTATTCCAAGTAAGTTCTATTTTATTTCTATCATAAATAATTCCTCTATCACTAAAAATAATTTGTTTTTCTAAAACGTTGTTTTTACTTCTATCTAGAAAAGCTTCTCCTTTTTGAATTTGTAAATAACCAAGCCTAGTTCCAAAAGTTCCTAAAAATAATATAAAAAAGATGCCGATAAAGAAAATGGTTTTTTTTGAAATCGGTTTTTCTATCCTACCTTCAAATTGTTGGCGATCAAAATTTTGTAAGTTTTTAGAATCAAGAAAAATCTCATCGGGTTCAACGAAGAAATTTGCGTTTTTTATTTTCTTTTTTGATAATATTCTCTTTATCATAATCTTATTTTGAAACTCTTATTTTTTTCTTTAACAATTCTATTAATATTAAAACTATAGCCGAAATGATAAAAGAAACAAAATAGATATTATAAAATTTGATTTCTTGTGTTCCATAAAGTAAATCTGAAAGAAGGAATAAAACAACACTTTCCCAGAAAAATGAAAAATAAGCCATTCCTGCTAATCCCAAAATGAGAGAAAGCCAAAAAGGCATGAAAAGTATGGATAAAATAAGTATTAAAAAGGCTAAGATTCTAAATACCATAACCTTATTTTACACTTTTCTTATTAAAATACCAATCTCCAAAGATAACGTAATATAAAAAATAAAAGAATAATTAAAATTCCATAAAACAAAATTTTACTACTTAAAATAAAAGTAAACAAAGTTAGAAAAAAAACTTCTATATATTTAAATGGTTTTAATAGATAATTTGTTGAGAAATCTTTTGTTGTTTTTGGAGTGTTTAGAGATTTTATTTCATTTTGTATTTCTTTTTTTTTATTTTCTGAATTGATATTTATATTATTTCTTAACTTTTCCAAGCTACTAGTTGTAGTATCTACTGATTGAGTGACAAAGCTAGGTGTTTTATCTTCTATTATCTTTTTTATATCTGATATAGATGTGGAGTTTGAAGTAGTATCGGAATCTGTTGTTTTGGGAATAATTTTTTTAGAAATACTACGCGGATTCTTTTCTGTTTCATTTTCAGCTAAATATACTTCTTCATATTTCCCTTTTGAGATTAAAAATTTTGCATTTTCTATTTTACCAAAAATATTATGATCTCCTGCAGTTGCTGTCCAATCAATAGAAACATCATTAGCTGTTTTAGGAGCTAAAGAGAAATCTTTTCTACCCAATAGAACAGTGTTGTCAAAGAAAATAACAGTACCAGAGAGTTCTCTATTGTCAGGATTAAAAACAAAAGTATAAATCTTTATTTTATCTCCCTCTTCAAATGGATCTTTGGAATACCAAATGTTGCCAGAAACAAAGCCAGTGTTTGGAGTCTGTGCAAGTATTTTTTGTACTGGTAAAAAAGACAATAAGAAAGAAAATATTAAAAATAAAATTATTCCAAATTTCTTGAGAGTCATAATAATATTATATTCTTTTTTATTCTTTATTCAATGCTTCGATTGGGTTTAGTTTTGAAGCATTACGAGCTGGGAAAACCCCGAATACAACTCCTATAATCATAGACATGGAAAGAGACAAAATTATTCCATATAAAGGTACGATAAAGCTCCAAGCAAAATTAAAACTTTGTGCAATCTTGGCGACAGCATAAGCGAATAGTGCCCCACCCAAAATTCCGACGATTCCACCTATCAAGGTAAGAAGTACTGCTTCAATTAAAAATTCAAAAAGAATATCTTTATTACGAGCACCCAATGCTTTTTTGAGTCCTATCTCCCCTATTCTTTCAGTCACGACGACATACATTATATTCATAACACCCACTCCTCCGACAACGAGTGAAATGAGGGCAATAGCAATTAAAAGAAATGTCACGGCACTCAGAATTGTATTAAATGTTTCTAGATTTTGTGCTTGAGTTTTTACACTAAAATCATCTTTAGATGGGTCAGTGATGGAATGATTACGACGAACCATATCCGTCACATCAAGAGCTGTTGTTTCAGCCTTATTTCCATCATAGAGTTCTACGATGCCATAAAAAAGATAATCTATGCCTAAGTATTTTTTTTGCAATGTAGTGATCGGTATAAAAATTTGATCATCATCCGTGGTCCCTAATCCACCACGAGGTTCATAAACTCCTATTACCTCTAGGTTGTAATTGCCAACGCGTATGAGTTTACCTATTGGATCAATATTACCAAATAAATCTGTCGCAACAGTGCTTCCTAATACAGCCACTTGTCCTAAGCCACGATTCTCTTCTTCAGTATATGGACGTCCAGAAGCTATCACTCCTTTATCAATATCAAAACGTGAAGCATTAGCCCCAAAGATAAAAGTATTTTTAGAAATATTTCCATAGCTCACTATTTGCTGACTTAAAACTGCGCCATAAGCATTCTTTACATTTGGAATACTTTTTATATCTTCTATGTCTTTGTTTTTTAAAGTTGTGATAGGAACAGCATTAGTTCCTGCATTATTTTGTATATTGTTGCTAGTATTTGCATTGGCATTACGTTGTTTGGTTGAAGCCGGAATGACTGTCTCTATTGAAAGAGTGTTTGAACCAAACATTTCTACTTGTGAATTGATATAACTTTTAAATCCTTCTCCAGCTGAAAGGACGAGCACCACAGTGCCTATACCTATCATGATACCGAGAGTCGTCAAAAAAGTACGACTTTTGTTGTGAGTGATCCCTCTTATAGCTTGTTTGAAATATTTATTCATATCTTAATGCGTCTATTGGGTTAAGTTTAGATGCTTTCATTGCTGGGAAAAGTCCGAAAACAATACCTGTCATTGAGGAAACAAAAATGGCGAGAATTATGGCGATTGGTGAAATTACAAAAGCCCAATCATAACCAGCGTAACGTGCGCCGAGTGCAATAAAATAAGAAACAATTATTCCTGCAATAATACCCAAGATTCCACCTATTCCTGTTAAGACAACTGCTTCTATTAAAAATTGATTGCGAATCTGATGCGAAGTAGCACCTAATGCTTTACGTAAACCTATTTCGCGGGTACGTTCAGATACAGTGACAAGCATTATATTCATAATTCCTATCCCTCCCACTATCAATGAAATTCCGGCCATCAGTCCTAAAAACATACGAAGTCCATCGGTGATACTCGTCAATATTTTTATGGCATCAGCTAAATCTCGAACTGAAAAATCATCATTATCTTTATTTGTGATGCGATGTTGTTCACGAAGTACTTGTTCTACATCAGAAATTGTACTTTTAACATTATCGGATGAATCAACTTTTATTCGAATACCTTGGACATAATCAATACCTAAAATTTGTTTTTGTCCGATGATTAAAGGAATAAAAACTTGATCATCTTGATTTTGAAATGCGACCGTGCCTAATTTTTGTTGTACTCCAATTATACGAAAAGGAATACTACCGAAAGTGTTACTACTACTTTGCATTTTTACAATTGCACCAAGCTCTCCACCGTTTGGAAATAATTGTTCAGCCACGTCATATCCCAATACCATGACATTTGCCCCACTCTTTCCTTCTTCAACAGTAAAAAATGTTCCACGATCCATTGTGACATTACCAATTTGAGGATAATTACCGAGAGTTGCGGTAAAACTTGTATCGACAGATTCATCACCTGTCACTAAGGTTGTAGTTCCGCGGACAATTGCTATGACATCTGTCGCATGTGGTACTCTATTTTTATCTCCTATTGCATCTACATCATTATCAATGAGAGTTTTTATTTGAATTCCAAAAACAGCAGCTGGGGGGCCAGTTTCGTTGCTTTTTCCTGGTAAAACTCCTATCAAATTCGTACCCAATTTCGTGATTTGTCCTAAAACAAGAGCTTGTGCTCCAGCACCAATAGAAATAATTATGATGACCCCTGCGACACCGATGACTATGCCTAGAATTGTCAAAAAACTTCTTGCTTTACGTGTCAGAAGATTTTTAATAACTGACTTTATATTTTTTGAGAAATTCACCATAGTTATGATTCTTCTTCTATCATTTCACTCTTTTTTGGATTTGCATTTTTTTCGTCAGAGACAATAGAGCCATCTCTGATAGTGATAATGCGATGAGCATGTTCAGCTACTGTTCTATCGTGAGTGACGAGTATAATAGTACGGCCTTCATCATTTAAACGTCCTAATATGCTCATAACTGTCGTTCCACTCTTAGAGTCCAAGTTACCTGTCGGTTCATCGGCGAAAATAACTTTCGGATTACAAACGAGAGCTCGAGCTATGGCAACACGTTGTTTTTGTCCGCCAGAAATTTGATTGGACAAAAAGTTTAATCTATTACTGAGACCTACTGCTTCGAGTGCTTTTGTTGCCAAGGCGACATGATCTTTCATTTTACTGTATGTTAAAGGAAGAATGACGTTATCGAGAACAGAAGTACGTGCTAAAAGATTGAAAGATTGAAAAACGAAACCAATTCTTTCGTTTCGAATACGGGCAAGTTCATCATCAGTAAATTCTTCTATGTTTTCACCATCAAAAAGATAAGTACCAGCTGTTGATCTATCAAGGAAACCAATGATATGCATCAAAGTAGATTTACCAGAACCAGATGGTCCCATGATAGCTAAAAATTCCCCTTCTTCTACATCTAAACTTATTCCGCGAAGAACCTTAGTGACAGCGGCACTACTGTTGTCGTATTCTTTTGTTATATTTTTAAGTTGTATTAACATTTTTTATTTTTTTATGAGAGTCACTATTTCTTCACCTTCCGAAAGACCCGTCGAGACTTCTGTCATTCCTCCATCACCTTCCATACCTGTAGATATCTCTACTTCTTTATAATCTTTAGTTTTTGTATTTGTCACCAAGCGAATAGTTTTCACTCCAGTTTTATCTTTTAATATTGCTCGAGAAGGAACTACTAAAACATTATTTTTCTCCCCTACTAGAACAGTCATATTTGCTGTCATTCCTGGACGGAGTTTTGGTGTGTCTGAAACGTTAGCAGTTATTTTGTAATTTACTACTCCAGAAATAATAGTAGAGGCAGGATCTATTTTTAATATAGTACCTTTAAATATTTGATCAGTATTAAATGCATCAAATGTAATATCTATCGGAGCTCCTATTTTAATACTGGTTACATTTGCCTCATTTATATTTGCTTCTAAATAAACACTGTTTACATCTTGCAGAGTCACTACATTTTTTAGAGCTTGGGCTAGTTCGCCAATTTTTATATCTACATTTGTAATAGTTCCACCTGCGGGGGCACGAAGAATAGTGTGTTCTAAATTTGCACTAGCTAATTGAAGTTGTCCTTCGGCAGTTAAAATATTTGCTTTTGCAAGATCTATATCAGCTCCACGAGCTCCAGCTTTTTTCAAAGCGAGAGCTGCTTCTTGTTGTGTTACTAGATTTAATGCTGATTGATATGTATTATAACGAGTAATGTAGGTTCCAGATTTAGTATTTGGAATTGAAATTATCCATTGTACATTGAAATTTTGAAGAAAGTTAGCTGGAAATTGAATAAATAAACCCTTGGTTCCGAGTGGTGTCGCGATAGATGTACTAACAGAACCAGTAAAAGATTCAATTCCAGAAGTAGTAAAATAAGATGAAGAACCAGGAATGACAGTAATCACATAATCACCTTTTTCTTCTCCTGTATATGTACCAGATATAGTCGGAGCGGTAATAATATTTGAATTTGTGCTGTTGCTAGGTACGGCTATTAGATCATTTGTAAGAAGAGTATTATATGCATTACTAGCATCACTACGTGCATTATCTAGCGCTATTTGTGCTAATTTTATTTCTTCATTTGAAGCACCATCTAAAATTGCTTTATATCTAGCTTCTGCAGCTGCCACAGCTCCGCGAGCTTGTGTGAGTGCTGCCAATTCATTACCTTGATCTAGGGTGGCTAAGATTTGTCCAGGTCTAACGGTATCCCCCACTTTTATTTTTAGCGAACGAACTATCCCACTACTAAAAAATGATAAATTTAAATCGGTATTAGATGTCACTTGACCTGTCGCCAAGACAGTTTGTTTAAGGTTTGTAATTTTTACTGTATCCGTAGTGATATTGGCGCTATTGTTTTTAGATTTGAATATCATATATCCAATCAAAATTACAACAATTAAAATAATTCCATAAATTACTTTTTTAGTTAAAGACCACATTTTAATTTTTTCCCAAACGTTTTTTACTTTTTGCATATTAAAATAGAGTATAGCATAAATAATACTAAAAATAAAGCTTAATTCTTCTATTTTTCTTCTAGAATTTTGAGAATTTTATTTAATTTATTTTCTTCAATATCATCTAAACGCTTCATAAGTATTTCCGCATCTTCTTTTACTCGTAAATTGTTTTCATAATCTGCATCTGCTCGAAGTTCTGAATGTTTACTCTGTAAATTTTGTCCAACCATAATAATAGACAATAATACTAATTGTAAAAATGTTTGCGCGATCCAAGAGATAGTCGTCGCTGTGCCATTATTTATCGCTTCTGGTAAACTTATCAAAGCAATAATAGTAAATATTATAGCGCACCACATGGTGCCAACCATTTTGGTAATAGCAACAGCTATTTTATCTAGTAAAGTTAACTTTTCTCTATGTTCTTTGTTTACGTTTCGTATCATAATATTATTATACTACATTTTTTAACTTTCCCGAGGGTTACCTTCGAGAGGTTGTGTCATAGCCTAATTCTATTGCTCGATTTACTGCTTTTTTCATAAAGTATATCCAGTGGTCTCGATTTTTTTCTTCATTAAATTTTTCTAAGTTGTCTAAAACTTCTTTAGCTGTTTTCCAAACCAAAATAAATTTTTCATGTTCTTCAAGTTGTGTTGGTTTCAGGTCTGTAGTTTTAAGTATAACTAGTAAGCATGTAGCATGTGCAAAACGATTCACATGCTTTAATGTATTATGGTAGTGAGTTATTGCTTCAGCAATTTTTTCTGTATATAAAAAATTATATAAACCACTTTCTTCTAAAACTTCTCTCAAAATTCCATCTTGTATATTTTCTCCATTTTCTACCCCACCAGAAAAAAACCAAATTTTTTCTCCATCGCTTATTCTGTTTACTGCATACATTTGACTAATTGGGTCAAAAACCACAGCACATCCGCCATCCCGTCGCTCCTCATTTTCTCTTTTGATTCCAAATTCCAAAATGTCTGACATAATTTATTTTATAATCTTTATTTTTAAAATTGTTTTTAGGTCAGTGTCTAAATGAATGGCGACTTTTTCTCCTACTCTCAATTTCTCTGTCATAGATGATTCTTTTATTATATAAACTTCTTCTAATTTTTTCATTTTTAAAGTAATTAAAATATTATTGTTTTCTTCTTTTATTGAAGATATGACTCCTAGAATATTATTAGAAGCTTTTAAAACTGCATGTGTGCTTGTACTTTGAGCACTACGCACTGGCACATTTTCCTCATAAGCATCTTTTACAGTATGCAAACTTTGTCTAACAAAGAATACATTCTCAGCTAACTTTGCCATACCAAAACCTAAAGTTATTACTATCAATATAGCTATGATAAATATTTTATTCTTTTCTTTGACTAAAGGCCAATCAAATTTCCTATACATAAAAACAAAAAAGATAGTCAAAACAATAGCTATTAAAATATATTCAAAAAGAAAATAAGATGGATTATAAATACTTTGTTCTACAAAATCTTCTATGGAGCTTTTTTCAAAAATATCTAATATGAAAATGCCGATAAACATCGTAGAAAATATAAAAAGTAAAACGCTCAAACCGATCACTCCTAAACGCATAGCAGACATGACCCAAGCTTGGATTGGCTTTTTAACTTTGATGTTTTCTTCTATTTTGGCTAAAATTTCTTCTTTATTCATAATATTTAATTCCTTTTTCTTCTGCTAATTTCTTGATCTTTTCTTTAATTCTTTTTATTTTAACACTAATCGTATTTTCTTTCATTTTGTACAAATCTGATAATTCTTTTATGGAAATATCTTCCAAGTAATACATCGTGAGTAAACTTCTCTCTTCCTCATCTAAATAATCTAAAAATAAATTTACTAGCATTTTTTCATCATATACATCTTTTTTAAGATCATGCATTGGTTCGTTATGTGTTTCTAAATATGATTCGAGAGATATTTTTGGTTGGCGTTTATTTTTACGTAAAGCATCAATAACTGTATTTTTAGCAATACGATAAAGCCAAGCTCTAAATGGAATAGAAGATGAGTAAGAATTTATAAATCGGTAAGCTTTATAAAAAGTTTCAGCAGTAGAATCTTCTGCTTCTTCTTTATTACCAAAATGCATTTTTTGGGTATAGAAAAAAATCTTATCAAAATAACGATTGGTTATCGTAGAAAATAAATTAACTTCTCCGTGTTGTATTTTTGAAACGATTTCTTCATCCGTAGGATTCATATCTAAACATAATACCCCACATTTAGAAAAAATGCAGGGTATCTATGCTTATTATTAGTTTATTTTCACCTAGATTAGTTTCCAGATGTTGGAGTTGTTGTAGAAGAATCTACTGTTGTTTTTGGAGTAGTTTTCTTTACTGTTTTCTTTATAGTTTTCTTTGTTGTTTTTGGAGTCTTTTTAACTACCTTTGTTGTTTTGACAACAGTTGTCTTTTTTGTCTTTTTTACAGCCTTTTTGGTTGTTTTAGGAGCAGTGACAGTGGTTCCTGTTCCTGTATTG
Source organism: Candidatus Nomurabacteria bacterium (assembly GCA_023267215.1). Taxonomy (GTDB): domain Bacteria; phylum Patescibacteriota; class Minisyncoccia; order Phycocordibacterales; family UBA9973; genus UBA9973. The sequence goes on from JAHFNS010000001.1 coordinate 126,565, forward strand.
TCTACTCCAGGAGTTGTTAAATCAGCAGCGAAAGCAGGAGCAACCATAGCTAAAGCCATAAGAGCACTCATAGAGCCTAGAACTAAAGATTTTTTTATAGATTTATTCATAATTTTGTTTAATTTGTTTATTTTTAATGATTTAAGGTATTCGACCTCTCACCTTCTTATATATCATTACGAAGGAAGAGGTATAAATATGACAAAAAACTATTAGATTAAATTTCTATTATTACCGAAATTGGTAAATGGTCAGAGGCTCTTGTTTTATAAACTTCAAAAGAACTCACCTTCATATCTTTACTCGTAAATATATAATCTAATTTATGTTTAACCTCTTCAATAAGACAAACTGTACATCCGTTTTTATAAACTGACCATGTGGGAGTATCGGAATTTATCTCAGTATCTTTTAATTCTTGTTTCATTTTTTGAACTGGGAAACTTTCAGGCAATGCATTAAAATCACCGAGCACTATAGTATTTGTTTTTGGTAAAAGTTTTAGTAAATTTTCTGTTTGTAGATTTTGTAATTCCAATGGTTTTTGATGAGAGTGCCTCAAATGAATACTAAAAACATTTAAAATATTCTCCCCTATCTTAATATTTGCTTCTACGGCAGATTTTTTACTTTCTTCTGTCAATTGATGTATTTTGCTGTTTACAATTTTGTATTTACTTAAAATTGCATTACCAAATTTTATTGATTTCTTGTCAGCTGTTTCCTCTCTAGATAAATATTTTAATGGCATATTTAAATTAGCTTCATAGACATATTCATAACCTAATTCTTTTGCAATAATTTCTCCAATATTGCCATTTTCATCTTCTACTACTTCTTGAAGAGCAATAATATCTGCATCAGCATTTTTTAAAAACTCAATTACCTCATCTAAATAAGTTCCACACCATATATTCCAAGATAATATTTTTAATTTCATAATTTTATTGTCCCCAATCCACTAATTAGTTTTAATTCTTACTTTTTCTGTCATTGCTTTTGTGCTTATATAAGCGAGAGCATCAATATCTGGGTCAGATAATTCAATCATATCTAGATCAGGACGATTAAATATTTTTGCACTATTAATTTGAGAATCATTCTGTAATGATTTTTTAAGTTCAACATATTTTTCATCTTGTAATACAAAATCAACATCTCCCACTTGTGCCCTATATTGATCTGGTCGGCGAATATAAAGATAAGTATATACAGTTTTTGGAACATCATTTTGAGCAGGAATAACAATCGGCTTATGTAAAAGAAAATATTTTTGATTCCAATTATCAGATTTTTCAGTTAATTCTTCCCGTAATTTTATCAGAAGTTTATATTCATTGTCATAATGACAGAATATCCCCATATTCCCTGCTACAGGAAGATATTTATCAAAAGCTTTTTTACACAATTCAAAACAAGCAAAATGTGTATGTTTTATAGCCTCCGTCAATTGCTCTTCGTTTTCTATTGGACTAAATCTATATAATTTCATAAATTTATTATTTTAATTCCACTAAATGCAAATGGAAATGATTTGGTATAGAAGCCATTTTTTGGTTAGCTTCCATTATATAATGGTAATTTGTATTTCTAATATAATTTTCTTTTATCTTTTTATATTCAGCTATTTCCCTTTCATTTAGTTTATTCTCACTAATGTGTCTTCTTGGCAAGAGCATGTCGTGCCTATTTGCTATCTTATCATAAGGAAAAATATTTTTAACAATTCTCCAATATTTAAAAGACTTCACAGAAACCCGTTCGTCGCATAATGGGCATAAAGTTTTTTTATGACTTTTTAAACCTTTCAAGTATTTCCTATATATTTTCGCACTTTTTTGTGTTCTTAATGTTTTTAACATAAAAATAATTATTTTTCTAACTCTTCTTTTAATAAAGGCGAGATTTGTTTTCTCATAATTATACCTTCTTTTTGAGCTAAATTATCTTCAAAACTAACATTTAAAATTTTTTTAACTAAATCTTTTGTATTTTTGTCATCACTTATAAGGTAAGTCTTTTCTTTTTCTAAATCAATAGCACTCAAAAAAATAAAATCTAAACTTTCTTCATCCTTTACTTTATTTATTATTTCTATAATCTCATCAATCCTTTCTCTCATTAATTTTTCTACTCCAATCATTTCGATCTGAGCGATACCGAATTTTTTATTAGCAATATTATATAAAGCTAAGTCTCCTGTAATTCTGTTAATAAGCTTTTCACCTGATAAGTCTGATTTTGCTTCAAAAAGTTCCTTCCAAAAATTATCAGGTAATTTTGCAATTTTATTAAGATACTCTGCTATTTTTTTATCTCTATCTGTCGTAACACCTCCTTTGAAGTTAGAAGTATTAGATATTACTGCAGTTAAAAGTAGAATTGCTGATTTTTGAGATATCTCTATTTTTTTTTCCATAAATTTTTCAGCGATTAAAGTAGCAACTGAATCAACTAGTTCAATCTGAACTTTTGCATTTGGAAATTTATCAGCTTCATGAATTTTTCTATGGTCTATAATCTCAACAACCTTTTCTAGTTCAATATTTCCTTCAACTCCATTCAAATCAGAAGTATCGATAAGTACAACTTCATCAAAATCTTTGGAATTTAAAATAACTGCGGGATATTCAAAATTAAAACGATCTAAAACATACTTGGCTTCATCGTGAAGTTCTCCCATTACACCAATAATATTATTCCTCCCAGTTTTTTCTAAAAACTCCGAATAAGCAAAAATTCCAGCCACACCGTCTATATCAGGATTTACATATGATGTTACTAGTAATTTTGACATATATTTATCTATATACTTTAGACTTATGATATTTTTCTTGAAAATAGGTTAATTTTTCTATTTCAGATATATTATAATCTTTTCCATCAGTAACTATCAATTTTATTTCTCCATCCTCGCCTCTTTTTATTCCAGCAATAACTACTCCTTCAAACTCTTTTAATGACTCAGTCGGACCTAAAACATAAGCATCTATCTCTTCATTATCTGCTTCTGAAAGAGTGTCTGGTATAAAACCATAATTAACAGGATAAATAGTTTCAAATCTAGGGTCTGGATGTTTTGTCCCTAAAGGCCTATCCATCACAACTTTCACCTTTTTGCCTAACCAAATTTTTATTTCTTCTGGCATAAAATTGTTATGCTTATTTTTCTTTTTTTATAATATCCTTTTTGCCATCTGAATAACCCTCAATGACTTCAATTTCTTCAGGATTAGAAAAATATTCAATAGTATTAGCTAAAGCAGCTTTCTTAAATAATTCATTTGAATAAACAGCAGGTATCCCCTCTGAACAAGAAAGAGTTATATGAGAGTACTCATTTTTTGATTTTAGGTTTTCAACCAAGAGAGCATCTCCTTTTTCATCATATGCACGTCCAATAATTTTCATTATAGTTTCTTTTCCTATTTCTATTCCATCCAAATTATCAGGTTTAAATGCAATAGTTGAATGATGCCCAAAAACTTTTTTATGTTTAGGTGGAAATTTCTTTAATAAATTTTGTACATCTTTTACAAATTCAGCTGTGTACATTATAAATATCTTCTCTTTATTTTCTAAATTACTTTGTTCAATCATAACTTTATTATACCAAAACCTAAATTAAAAAAAGTAAAATTACAAAAAGGACTACAAAACAAGCGAAAAAACCTACGACTTTAGCAAAGAAAAGCATAGCTTCTTGTTTTTTATTTTCTATTAGTAACTGTAATGGTCGAGCTAAAAACAAGAACCCCATAACTGCAGCTGATAATACAAAAAGACTCAACATTGTCATTGGAATTATGATGGTATCTTCTTGGTTTTTTATAAAAGAAATTACCGTGCTCATAGATAAAACTAAAAGGACAATATATAAAGCAGCCTCTACTGCACATAAAAATGGTTTTTTCATATACTTAGATTATATCAAATTTAAATTAAAAAGTATTAGCTGCTGGGAGGCTCGGGCTGGGACCCCTTGATTCCTTACCTCATAATGTTATTTTTAACTCTTTTATTATATCAAAACGACGTATCTCGAGCACTAATTATAAATCACTTTTTCCAATATTACATACTGAGCAAAGTGTCTGTAAATTTTCTAAAACAGTTTCTCCACCTTTCGCCCATGCCTTTATGTGGTCAACATGCAGAATAATACTTGGGTCAGTTGCAGGTGACCTCCCACAATTTTTACATTTAAAATTGTCTTGTCTCATAACAACAAAGCGGAGTCTCCAATTTATTGTTCTTGATGTTTTATGTTTTGTGCTTGGCTCAATTCTAAATTTTTTTACTGCTTCTTCAGAAGAGACATCTTCTTCTTTGTTCATATATGTAACAAATTTCTCTAATGCTTTATGCCAACCACCAAAACGTCTTGCGTAGGTATCAACACTGTATTTTGAAAATGGTTTCAGAATATCCCCATATTTAGGTTGTTTGCCAAGTTTTATCCAAATTTCTTCTAGATTCTTAAACAACTCTTCTTCTGGGAGATTCATTGGTGTTCTATTATCTTTAAGATTGGCTTTTTCTAACGCAGTATGCCAACTTCCAAAACGACGAATATAAGTTGTACTATGAAATTTCCCTTTTTTATCTTGTTCATCACGAGTAATTGAAGGTTTATTCAACATTAAAGCAAGTCCCCTTAAATCAGCGACCAGTTCTTCGTCTGTAACACCACGATGATAATCTTCGAGTTCAAATTTCATAATTTTATTATACCAAAATAACGTCTTTCTAGTGTTATTGTTCAGCAATCTCTTCAATAGATTCTCTGGTAATTCTAATTTTTTTTCCAGTCGGAAGAGTGATAACCGATTCAATTTTTAGAATTAATTCTAAAGGTTCTAATTGGTTATCTTCTACTCGAATTTCTCCTGTTTTCTCATCAAGCACAACATGAGCTTTTTCAGAATTTCCATCTCGTTTGCCAATTATTAAATGCATATCGCCAACTTCTTTGGAGCGCGATTCAATAAATAGTCCCTCGGCGTCCAATCGATTTTTAAAAGTTTTGGTTGAGCTCTTTATATGATTCAAGATTTCATCTATAAAAATTCTCCAAATCTCAAGCCTTGTGTGTGCAGTCATTACATTATGAAAACCTGGTTTAAGTTGTGTTCTCAATCCACTGTTTAACTTTTTAAACTTTAGTTGTAAAATTTCATCATCTAAATTTTTTACAATATCAGTAAGCTCAGACCTAATTTTAGATTCAACGCTTTCTAATCTTTCTCTCTCTAAAAGATCTTGACCGCCCAATAAATAGCATCTATCTATTTCTTGTAATAATAATTTTAAAATATGTTCCATATATTTGACGCATCTCGAGCAATGATAAAATCAATTAACCTTTTACAAAAGTTATAATGACAAGTGCTATTGTAGCCAATGCAAGTATGCCTGTAGCAATAGCTAAAATCCAGGTAGCACGAACAAGTGCATCGGTGTGTTTGTCTGAAGAACTTGATGCTTTCTCAATCGCGTCTTTTGCGTAACTCAAAGCCGTCGATGTTTTTGAGCCTGAATTAAATATAGCAACTGTTAGTTTATGGATTGCACGATTTATGCCTGTACCAACAGTACCTCCATTTTGATTTATATCGTCCCAGCCATCTAATTCAAAATTTCCCATATGTTTAAAAAATATTTGTAAACAAGCTTACAACTTGCAGATGAGAAGGAACTCGAGCGCGCGAACCTAGCTCAAACTGGCTGGGAGGCTTGGAATCGAACCAAAATTGATCGCTTCAAAGGCGACTGTCCTACCGTTAGACGACCTCCCAAAATTATTTTTTTATTATATTTTCAAAAATACCTTCTGACCAACCTGCTATTTTTCTTACCAAACTTGAACTTTCCCTAACCTTTATTTTTAATACTCCATGATACTTTTCATTGGTATTTTTGCGATTGGTCGTCAATTTATTTCTTTTCCAATAAACAGCAGAAAAGTTATTGATAGGAAAACCTGTTACTTTTGACCAATATTTCCTTACTTCTTCAACTCTATCTTTATGGGTTTGATGAAGAAATATATTAAAGATTAGCATATTTTTATTGATTTTGCACACCCTAATAAGCCAAATTAAAAAGACCTGTATCATTTTGGGATCCATGTTAGAAAATTGAAGTTGAGATCCTGGGTAGTATTCTTTTTCCTTTGCACCTTCTGCCCAATACATAATAACTCCTATTAAAAATAATTCTTTACTAGTAATAGTATTAATTTCTAAATTGGCTTGCGTGAAAATTTTATTTTGTTTTTCTATTCTTTGTTTTCTTTTCGCATCACCACCTCTCTGAGAAGCGGCTAATCTTTCTTTCGTAATTCTTTGTTTTTGTTTTTTACCTAGTTTTACAGATTGTAACCAAATAGCCAAAGTTGATTTTGCAATAGGGACAATAGACAAAATTTCAGAATAAGTCTTCCCTTCTTTGCGTAATTTTATAACTAATTCTTTTTCTTTTGTTTTTTCTATCATAGGTAGGATACAAGTATTATAACACCTTACCTATGTTTAAATCAATTTTATCTTTTTACTTTTTTAGATTTAACAACACCATTTTTGAACCAAAAACCAACAGTACTTTTACCTATTTTTAATTTATCTGCTATCTGACAAAAACTAAAACCTTTTTTTCTAAGCATTGCTGCTTTTTCTTTAATTTTTAAACTATGTGAAATCATATATATTAACAATATACTTTTATATTTTAATAATGTGAAGTAATGTAAATAGAAGTACAAGCATTAATATTATTATTTTGACATAAAGTAATCGTACTAGAACCAGCAGAAAGAGCTGTGATTATAGCTGATGTATTGTTATTGTTGTAGTAATTATTATTTATTGAAGTAGAACATAATTGCCCTGTGATAGAACTATATAATGTATTTGTAGTACATCCTGGAATATATGAAGAATATCCTAAATTGTTCGTTCCACTACATAATTGTCCAGTAGTAATACTATACAAATAACCTGAAGCGCAACCTGGAATAGTAGAATTGGAAGAAGTATATGATACAGAAGCAACACTTGGATTGGTATTTCCTGATACATATAATCCAGTTGAAGTAGCAGATGAAATAGTTGCTGAGTTTCCAACAGAAAGAGAAAGGCCAGATAAATTAAAACCAGAAGTATTGGTAGAGTTGATACCTACACCTGTCACATAAACATAAATAGTACCACAAGAACTCGCATCATTGGTCTGGCAAACAGTTATTGTGTCATTACCACTAGTGTTACCGTAAATCGAAATAGTATTACCACTTACATATGCTGTGGCTATGCTTTGATTATAATTACTAGAAATATAATAACTCATATAGTTATAGTTGTAACTATAACTACTGTTATATATAGTGACAGTAGACGTCTGTCCGACAGTAAGAGAAAGACTTGTCTGACTCATGGAAAGTGTAGAAGCATATACACTATTACTAAAAGCTAAAAAAGCACTAAACACAAGACACATTGCGACTAATTTTTTTATTTTCATATTTATATTAATAAATTAACTGTTAATAATTTCGACTATTATTTATAATTACTCTTTTGAAAGAATTTTTATTAAAGCAAGTTCTAATGGAAGTTCTCCTATAAAAGCTCTATCTATGTCATTAAAAGATTCTAATAAAATTGACAATGAATGAGAATCAAATTGAGTTTTTATTAAACTTTTTAAAAATTCTAAATCTTCTTCTCCTAAATCCCCTGCCATTTCTTTTTCCAATTTTGGTGCATACCTTAGAATAACTGCCATACGAAATTTTTCTATGATAAGTTTAAAATAAAGTTTTATATCTAAATTTTCTCCTACCGCTTTTTTGATAGTCGCAATTCCTTTTTCTAAATCTTTTTCTGCTATAGCAGAGATATAATCATTTACCAAAGTCGTCTTAGGTGCGCCGGTTATCTTTTCTACATCTCTCCTAACTATTTTGCTTATCTTTTTTCCTTTTGCATCAACAGAGAAATTTAAAACTTTTTGTAATGTACCTAATGCATCTCGGAAAGAACCATCTCCCAATATTGCTATGAGTTCTGCCACACCACTTTCTAATTCATAACCTTCTTTTTTGGCAACATCCAAAACCATATTTTTAGCAATGACATTGGAAGCTTTTCTAAATGTAAAAACCTGACAACGAGAAACAATTGTCTCTGGCACTTTGTGCACTTCTGTTGTAGCCAGAATAAAAATAACATGTTTTGGAGGCTCTTCTAAAGTCTTCAATAATGCACCCCAAGCATCTTTGGAAAGCATATGAACCTCGTCTATTATGTAAACTTTATATTTTGAGTCAAAAGGAAGGACTCTAGCCCCGTCCCGAAGGGCTCTAATGTCCTCTATACCTCGATTTGAGGCGGCATCTATCTCATAAAGGTCATTCTCTGAGACTCCAATTTCCTTAGCGAAAATACGAGCCACAGAGGTTTTTCCTATGCCTCTAGAACCCACAAAAAGGTAAGCATGTGAGACTTTATTAGTCTCAACAGAGCTTTCTAAAACCTTCACAATATGGTCTTGCCCAACGACTTCCTTGAAAGTTTTGGGTCGGTATTTACGATATAAAGCAAGGTCGTGCATTAACTAACTATATCAAATTTTTTTTAAAAAATCACGAATTATTTTTTCTACTTCTTTAGAATTTTCTGTCTCCATTAATTTTGCACGTAATTCTTTCGCACCAGGAAAATCATTTACATACGCTTTGAAATGTTTTTTCATGACAGCAAAACTTTTATGTTTTGGTATCGCAAGCTCTTTATCAAAAAGTTGAGTGTGTTCCATGAGAACTTCTAGTTTTTCTTCTACCCTCTCCTTTTCAAGGAGAGGGGTTGGGGGTGAGGTGAATACCCAAGGATTTCCAAAAACTCCCCTACCTATCATTATTCCATCACAACCATACTTTTCTGCTTTCTCTTCCGCATCTTTTAAATCTTTAACATCACCATTGCCAATGAGCAAAATATCTTTGCCACTTTTTTTAATAAGCTCTTTTATTTTTTTAATGTAATCCCAATTTGCAGGAACGAGAGATAATTCTTTTGTTGTTCGTAAATGAATCGTCAAAGCAGAAATATCTTCCTTTAATAATTCTGGTATCCAATTATCAATATCTTCCCTATTGAAACCAACTCTCGTTTTGACAGACACTGGGATATGAAGCCCTGCAGATTTTATTCCAGCATGAGCAGCCTGTATTATTTTTCTAGCAAGTTGTGGTGTCTTTATCAAACCCGAGCCAGCACCTTGAGCAACGACAGATTTGTCTGGACAACCCATATTTATATCTATTCCATCAAAACCGAGACTAGCAATATAACTACAAGCTTTTTCCATATTCTCCGGGTTAGCACCGAAAACTTGAGCGATGATAGGTCTCTCAGCTTCAGAATATTTTAAAATGTGAGAAAGTTTCTTTTTGGCGAGTTTATTACACAAGCCATCAGCCGCCACAAACTCTGTCCAGAAAACGACGCTGTTTCTATTTTCTCTGTTCTTACTATATTTCGCCAAGATACGACGAAAAGCAATGTCAGTGACATCCGACATCGGTGCAAGGCAGAAAAATGGTTTTTTAAGTTTTCTCCAGAAATTTTGCATAATTTTAAAAGAAATAAGAAATAATTTTTAGAAAGCCTTGCGCAAGAGCTTAGAAAATAAAGGAGGTATTCCGACTATTATTTTCTTGAGCGACGAGCAGTTCGCTGGCAAAGCTTTGCCAGATAGATTGCTTTATAAAAATTGATTTCTTGTTTCTCGCTCTATTTGAACTTGTAATATACCTTATTCCCAAACCTTAGGTCAATGTATAAAAGCGAGGAATATTTATTCTTAAAATCGGTCTGTAAAGGCTCTGTGGTTAAAACAGATTGTAAATTTTCTAAAACTTGTTCAAAATCAGAGTCAGCTTTAAAAATTATCTTTGGGCCCATTTGTGATTTCAAAGACGAAGAAAGATAAATTTCAATATCTCCATTATCTAAAATATTAAAAATGGCTGGCTTTACACCTATTTTTTCTAAAGTATTTTTAAAAGAAATCAATTTAGTAAAATAAGGAATATTCGTTTTGCCATAAAATTTTAAATATACTTCTCCAGAAAAATATGGCGCTTCGTCAAAGACATAGCCACTTTCATCCATAAAATAGCATTTTTCATCATTAGAATTTGTTTCTTTCGTATTGGTATCCATCTTTTCTTCTAATTGTTCACCACAATATGTATATAAAGCAGTCCTTTCAACTAAAGAAACATTTAAGGTTTTTGAGTTTGATGTATTAAGAGAAATATTTTTTAATCTTTTAAATCTGAGAGTCAATTCATTTATTATTTCTCCTTTTGGATAAAGTAAAAAATTTGATTTTGGAAAAAAATAAAAATAGTAACCAAAAGTTTTGTCTTTGACAATATTTTTTATTGCTTCTGTTTCTATAACTTTGTTGCCAGTAATTTCTATATTAGAAATATTAAATTCTCCCCATCTTGAAAGAAAAGCAAGTCCAATAAAAATTGTCGCTAAAAATAAAGTCAGAAATAATATTTTCTTGTATAAAATTTTATGTTTCTCTTTTTTTATTTTTAAAAGACGCGGAGAATTTAAAACGCTTTTTTGCATTACAAGTTAGTTTATTATTTAATAAACTCTTTATTTCCCATATATTTTCTCAATACTTCTGGAATCTTTATGGTACCGTCTGCTTGCTGATAATTTTCAAGAATAGCTGCCATTGTTCTACCCATGGCACATGCAGTAGCATCATTCATATGAACTGGCTCTATTTTACCGTCACTTCTTCTCACTCTCGTGTTTAAACGACGAGATTGAAAACTTGTCATTAAATCCGCAGTATGTGTTTCTCTATATAAATCTTGTCCTGGCATCCATGTTTCTATGTCTATTTGTCGATAATCTGGTTTCCCCATATCTCCAGTACAAATCATTACTACTTGATAAGAAAGTTTTAAGGTTTGTAAAAAATATTCTTGTATAGCAACTAAAAATTCTTGCTCTTGAATTGAATTTTCTGGAAGACAAAAGGTTTCCATTTCAAGCTTCTCAAATTGGTGCACTCTTATTATTCCTTTTGTGTCTTTTCCTGCGGCTCCAGCCTCTCTTCGAAATGCCGGAGAATAACCTATATATCTAAGAGGCATATCCTGTTCATTTAAAATTTTATCTATATGCATTGCCCCTAAAGTGTGTTCAGCACTTCCTATTAAATACAAATCATCAACTTCTAAATGATATTTATCTTCTTTTGGAAGGAGTCTTGCCATTTTAAGATAAACATTTGGTTTTATCATAAATGGAGGGATAACAGGAATGAATGGTTTAGAACTTATATTTATATTTTTTTCTTTTACAATTTTTTCTAAAATTTCTCCGTTCGTAAAAATTTCTAAAAGATAATTTATCAGAGCAAACTGTAATAAAACTAGATCTCCCTTAAAATAAGTAAATCGAGCGCCTGTTACTTCTGCAGCAGTCGTATTATCCATAATTCCTAATTTCTCCCCTAATTCATAGTGTTCTTTGGGTTTAAAATCAAAAACTGGTTTTTCTCCCCAACTTCTTATAACTACATTCCCCGATTCATCTGGACCAATAGGAACATCTGGAGAAGTAACATTAGGAATCTCCAACATCATTTTTTGCCATTCTTCCATAGTCGCTTTCAACTTTTCTTCTTTTTGTTTGATGTCTTCTTTAACAGCACGCATTTCTTCTATCAATTGCATTTTTTGAACAGAATCTTGATTTCGAGAAATGTTATTGGAAACTTTATTCACTTCACTCCTTAAATCTTCAACTTCTTTAAGTTGTTTTAAACGTTCATCGTCAAGCTCTATTAATTTAATAATATCAACATCGACAAATTTCTTTTTTGCTCCTTCTTGTACTATTTCTTTATTTTCACGAATAAATTTGATGTCTAACATAAAGTTATTATATACTATAATGTATGAAAATTCAAAAGCTCCCCAAAAATAAATTTCCGAAAGCATTATTAGAAATTCCACAACCACCAGAGCAGCTTTACATTATTGGCGAATTGCCAAAAGAAAATTTGATTTATTTATCTGTCGTCGGTTCTCGTAAATTTACTTCTTATGGAAAAGATATTTGTGAAAAAATAATCGCAGGATTGAAAGGGTATCCGATAGCTATAGTTTCTGGCTTCGCTATAGGCATAGATACAATATCTCATAAAAAAGCAATGCAAGTAGGTTTAAAGACAATAGTTTTTCCTGGATCAGGACTTTCTGATGAAGCGATTTATCCAAAAACAAATGTACGACTAATGAGAGAAGTAGTAGAAAATGGTGGCTGTCTAATTTCAGAATTCGAACCAGATTTCAAAGCGACTCAGTGGAGCTTCCCTATGCGTAACAGACTCATGGCTGGTATTTCAAAGTCTGTACTTATTATAGAAGCCGAAGAAAAGTCTGGCACGCTCATCACCGCTCGCTTGGCCACAGAATACAATAGAGATGTGCTTGCAGTGCCTGGCTCTGTATTTTCATCAAGTTCAAGAGGTACCAATAAATTGATCAAGCAAGGAGCGACTCCAGTATCTTCGGCGGAAGATGTGCTCGAAGCTCTCGGATTCGAAATCAAAAAAGATGAAAGCAAACAAGCAAAACTTTTTGCTGACTTGTCTCCCGAAGAGAAAAAAGTAATAGATCTACTTCGTGAACCAATGCCTCGTGATGATTTGATTCGTGCAATGAAAATGCCGACACCGAATGCAAACGCCATCATCTCCATAATGGAAATAAAAGAATTAATTAAAGAAGAATTAGGCGAGATACGATTAGCATAAACAAAAAAGTCACACAAGAAAGTGTAACTTTTTTGTGTGACTTGAATTTACTATTCAATTTTCTCAAATGTTTTGAGAAAATTATAACCATCTTCAATAGCTATAAATATTTTTCCAAATTTTTTCCTCCTCAGGAAATTATTGTTATTGAAATTTGTCAAAAATCTAAAGCTTATTTATTTGTCTATAATATAGCATATATAGATATAAAAGTCAATTGCAAATATCAGGGATTTTGGTATAATGTGAATACAAAGTGCCGAAAGGCTTCGAGAAACCCCGCTTCTGCGGGGTTTCGATTTTCTACAAAAATAGTTTAAGTTTTTGTTTTATTTCATTAAAAAGATGGTCAGGCATTACATAGATATCTCTTTTTAATCTTTTCACACTAATCAATCTCATCTGAGCAAGTATAGCTGACACTTTTTGATTATTTGGATCAATATAATTAAAATAAAAATCAAATTTCTTTTGTTTAGTTGAAAGTGGGACACACCAAAACATATGATTATTAAATTTCTTTACAATTAATACTGGACGAGAAAAACTATCTTCACTACCATTCTGCTCATATCCAATATTTCTACCTAAAGAACACATCCAGACTTCTCCTTCTTTAGGAAAATTATCAGGCATATTTTCTCTGGTATTTATTTTCTTTTTTAATTCGTTCCAATTATCAAATTCTTCCATGTTTTTATTATCTCAAATAATTAAATTTAATACAAATAAAAAAACTAAAATTTGCAAAAAAAATATATTTCGTGTAATACTTGAAGTTAGGTGCTAGCGACTAGTTGCTAGGGACTAGAAAAAATTTATGAAATTACTCATTGTTGAATCACCATCAAAAGCAAAGACTATAGAAAAATATTTAGAAGGCGCATACACAGTGCGTGCTTCTATTGGACATATTCGTGATTTACCTAAATCAAACAAACAAGCGATAGATATCGAAGGTGGTTTCATTCCACATTATGAAATTTCAAAAGGTAAAGAAAAAGTTGTTCATGAACTTCAATCACTCGGAGAAAAAGCCACAGAGATATTGTTAGCGACAGACCCCGACCGTGAAGGAGAAGCTATAGCTTGGCATATAGAAGAACTTTTAAAGAAAGATAAAAAAATAAAAGCTAAAGCGAAACGTGTGACATTCCATGAAATAACAAAGGAAGCCGTAGAAGAAGCATTGAAACATCCTCGAAACATAGACACTGCTTTGAGAAAAGCTCAAGAAGCAAGACGTGTCCTCGACAGACTCGTAGGATATGATCTGTCTGGTTTGATATGGAAAAAAGTACGCTATGGACTCTCTGCAGGACGTGTTCAATCCCCTGCACTCCGCATAATAATGGAACGCGAAAGAGAAATCCGTGCTTTTGTGCCAGAGAAATATTGGAGAATATTAGGACTTTTTGAAACACCCAAAAAAGGAAAACTTACTTTAAATTGTTCTATTGAGCCAAGAGATGAAAAAGTTGTAGAAAAAATAATGGAAGAAGGCAATAGTAAAGATTGGTTTGTAACTGATGTCAAAGAGGGAGAGCAAAAGAGAGTTCCTCGTGCTCCGTTCACTACTTCCACATTACAACAGACAGCGAGCTCTCGCCTTGGATATTCCCCTTCTAGGACAATGCAAATAGCTCAAAAACTTTATGAAGCTGGACATATCACATACATGCGTACAGATAGTACAAATTTATCTCTTGTCGCTCAATCACAGATAGTTTCTATGATTGAAAAAAAATATGGGAAAAATTTTGCACAAGCAAGAATTTATAAAACAAAATCAAAAAATGCCCAAGAAGCACACGAAGCTATTCGCCCAACTCATATAGAAAATATGTTGGCTGGCACAGATGAACAACAAAGACTTTATAGATTAATCTGGGAGCGTGCTGTTTCTTCACAAATGGCAGATGCGAAATTATTGAAGACAAAAATAAGTGCGAATATAGCTTACAGCCCCAAAGACGGTCTTCGGGGAGCTCCCCGAAGACCGTCTTTGGGGCAATTCGAATTCCCAGACTTCACAGCTGTCGGTTCCAGAATTCTTTTCTCTGGTTGGCTAGAAGTTGATAGAGATAGTGTCGGAGAAGATTTTGAATTACCAGAAGTAAAGAAGGGAGACAAATTAAAATTGTTAAATCTCGTTAATGAAGAAAAATTTACCGAACCACCAAATAGATATAGTGAAGCAGGCCTCATTAAAGAACTCGAGGCACGAGACATAGGTAGACCTTCTACTTATGCTTCCATAATGAAAACATTGGAAGACAGAGAATATGTCAGGAAAGAAGGCAAAACTCTATTCCCTACAGACGTCGGTGAAGTCGTGTCAGACTTCTTAGAAAATAATTTTGCAAATTATATCTCTGATACATTCACAGCTGAGATGGAAGACGAGCTAGATGAAATATCTCGTGGTGAACGTGAATACGAAAAAACATTAAAAGATTTCTATGGACCATTCTTAAAAGAAATAAAAATAAAAGAAAAGTTAGAAAAAGCGACAAATTTAGGAGAAGCACCAGAAGGTATAGTGTGTCCAAAATGTGGCAGTAAAATGATAGTGAAGCTTTCTCGTGCAGGAAAATTCTATTCTTGTATTAAATATCCAGATTGTGACGGAGCCCTTATGATAGACGGTACAGAATTGAAAGGTCCAAAAGAAACTGGTGAGATGTGTCCCCAATGTGGACATAAGAGTGGAGGAAAAAAAGGAAATGGGGGTGGAGGAAAATTGATCATACGCGAGAGACGTGATGGCACTGGCACATTCATTTCTTGTTCTCGTTATCCAAAATGTAAGTTCATAAAAAAAGACGAAGCAGAAGAAGCAAAAAAAAGAACTGGGGTTATCTGTCCAACTTGCAAAAAAGGAGATATTTCTGAGCGCAAAGGAAGATTTGGAGTATTTTATTCCTGTTCAAACTATCCTGATTGTAAATTTGCAATTAAAGCAAAACCCACTGGTAAAACATGTGATAAATGTGGATCTTTAATGATGCAAGGTACAAAAACTATCCCTGATAGATGCAGTAATAATACATGTTTAAATTATCGACCTGATAAATTAAATAAAATTAAATAATAAATTTAAATCTTAAAAATTGAATAAAAATAACCATTATAATATAATGATATTATGGCTGAAGTAAAAGAAATTATAAATCTCGTAAAAGGAGGTTTAAATAAAAAAGAAGAAGAGCTCGTAAGAAAAGCTTGTACTTTTGCTAAAAATGCACACGAAGGACAAAAAAGATTAAATGGAGACCCATATTTTATTCACGTATTTGAAACAGCAAAAATATTAGCCAAACTTGGAATGGATGCCGAAACTATAGTCGCAGGATTTTTGCATGATGTACTCGAAGATACTAAAATTACGGCTGAAGAAATGAAAAAGGAATTTGGAGAAAATATAGTATTTTTGGTAAATGGCGTCACGAAGCTTGGAACTTTAAAATATCATGGAGATGAACGACATGTAGAAAGTTTAAGAAAATTTTTTGTGGCAATGACAAATGATTTGCGAGTAGTGATCATAAAATTTGCAGACAGATTGCACAATCTTCGTACTCTTCAATATATAAAAGAAGACAAACAAAAAAGAATCGCTTTAGAATCTATCGAAGTTTATGCTCCACTTGCCAATCGTCTTGGAATGGGAAAATTAAAGGGTGAAATAGAAGATGCTGCTTTTCCTTATGCATATCCAAAAGAATATGCACAAATAGAAGAAATAATTAAAGAAAAAAGAAGTCTTTATGAAAAAAATTTAGAAGAAATACATAGAGAGCTTGAGAAAGAATTATACAAAAACAATGTTAAAGTAATTGAAGTTAATTATAGATTAAAACACAGATATAGTTTGTGGAAAAAGCTTTTAAAGTACGACATGGATATCGAAAAATTAAATGATATTATAGCTTTGCGTGTTATTGTAGAAAATATAGAAGATTGTTATAAAGTGTTAGGTATTATCCATTCTATTTGGAGACCATTACCTGGTAGAATTAAAGATTATATCGCTGTTCCTAAACCCAATGGATATCGTTCAATTCACACTACTATTTTTACTGGTTCAGGTGGAGTAGCAGAAATTCAAATAAGAACACAAGAAATGCATGCTGAAGCAGCCTATGGTGTTGCTGCCCATTTTGCTTATAAAGAAAAAAAGAAAAATAAAACTGACAATGATGAAAAATCTAAATTTAAGTGGATTGAAGAATTAAAAAACTTCAATTATGAATTAGATAATCCTAAAAAATATTTAGAACACTTAAAAACTGATTTCTTTAATGACCGTATTTTTATTTTTACCCCCAAAGGAGATGTAATTGATTTACCGGAAGATTCTAGTCCAGTAGATTTTGCGTATTCTATTCACTCAGATGTTGGCGATCATGTCGCTGGAGTTAAAATCAACAATAAAATGGTTCCGATTATTTCTAAATTAAAAAATGGAGATATTGTCGAAATAGTAACTAAAAAAGATGCTCATCCTTCAAGTAAATGGTTAGAAATTTCAAAAACAAATATTGCTAAAAAAAATATTAGATCTTACTTAGAAAAAAATAGCCTACTTTCTAAACTTAAATCTTTTGGTCGCAGTTAAACACTAAAATTAGAAATATCGTAAAGATTGTCATTATTTTCCTCTTCTTTTATTTCTTCTTTACTTCTATCATCTAATGGAACATCTGTTGGAATTTCTGCAGCAAGATTATCCATAGGATCAATGATTGTTTCAGTTTGTATTCCACCCTCTGGTGCATTACTTTTTGCTATATAATTTTCAAGCATATCATCTGCTCTTTTTTCTACACTTGTTTTATTAATCAAATCTAAAATAGTTCTTAAATCATCTGTAGAAAAAAAATCTATCTTAATTTGTCCGCCTAATTCATGTCTATCTATATGTACCCTGGTGCCTAATTTATCTTGAAATTCTTCTTCTAGTTCTACTATCTCTGGATCAGGCATAAATTCTTTTTTACGCACACGATCATAGGCTATTTTTCTAGCTAATCTTTCTGCCTCTCGTACGGTTATTTTTTTATAAACAATTTCTTTAAACAAAACAATCTGCTCTTCAGGATGATCTACAAGCATGAGCAATGGCCTAGTATGACCTTCAGTAATTTTTCCTTCTGATAATGCATTCAATATTTCTTCTGGTAAAGATAAAATACGCAAAGAATTTGAAACATATTCCCTACTTCTACCCATTTTTTTAGCTATTTCAGCATGAGTAAATTTAAATTCATTTGCTAAACGAAAAAAAGCACGAGCCCGATCAACTACATTTAAATCTTCTCGTTGTAAATTCTCTATTATAGCCAATTCAAGTTTTGTCATAGAAGAATCACCTGTTCGAATTATAACTGGCACTTGAGATACTCGTGCTAAAATAGCAGCTCGGAGTCTACGTTCTCCAGCGATAAGCTCATATTCTGTCATTAAACCACCATCTTCTTTTTCTACTTCCACTCGAGAAACTATCAAGGGAGAAAGTACTCCATACTGTTTTATAGAATCGGATAAATCTTGTAATCGAGCTTCATCAAAGTCTCGACGAGGTTGATATGGATTTGGTTTGATTTTATCTGTATCAACCCAGAAAATTGAATTGGAATATAATGTGGACATAAATTGATTTTAGCATAAATTAGAAAAATAAAAAAATTGATTTTGAGCATAAATTTGTGTAGAATGTGTGAATTGTTAATTAGTAATTAAAAAGAAGCCCAGGTGGCGGAATTGGTAGACGCGATAGACTCAAAATCTATTGGTGGCAACATCATGAGAGTTCGATTCTCTCCCTGGGCACAAATATGCCAAAAATGAAAGTACAATCAAATAGTTCTATTGATTTTGAAGTAAACGGCGGAAAAAAGTTAAGCGGAACAATAAAGACTAATTTTTCTAAAAACGGCTCTGTTGGGCTTCTTTGTGCTTCCCTTTTAAATAAAGGAAAAACGACCTTGCACGGTATTGCTCGCATTGAAGAAGTTTATAGAGTGATAGAAATATTGGAAAGCATAGGAGTGAAAATCAATTGGATAAATCAAAACTCTATTCAAATAATTCCTCCCGTAAAATTTAAACTAGAAAATATAAATGTTGAATCAGCGGTAAAGACTCGCTCCGTCGTGATGCTTATGGGCCCGATGATTCATTTCTTAAAATCTTTTTCTCTCCCTCATGCACAAGGCTGTAGCCTAGGCAAACGCACTATTGCTGCTCATACTTATGCCTTAGAAGACCTTGGAATAAAAATAAAAACGACAAATACGAGTTACGAAGTAAGCACTAAAAAAATAAAACCAGCTGATATTGTGATGTATGAATCTGGAGATACAGCCACTGAAAATATTTTACTTGCTTCCGCTTTAATTTCAGGTATTACCAAAATATCTTTTGCTAGTCCTAACTACATGGTACAAGAAATTTGTTTCTTTCTTGAAACTTTAGGTGTACAAATAGATGGAGTTGGCACTTCTACGCTAACTGTGCATGGAATAAAAGAAATAAACAAAAATATTGAATATTGGAATAGTGAAGACCCTATTGAATCTATGATGTTTATTGCTGCTAGTATTATTACTGACTCACATCTCACTATCACCCGAGTGCCTATAGATTTCTTGTCTCTTGAAATGGAAAAACTAAAAAGAATGCATTTAAAATACAAAATTTCAAAAATTTATTATTCTTATAACGGCAGAACAAAATTGGTAGATATTGAAATCTTTCCTAGTAAATTAAAAGCCTTAGAGGATAAAATCCACGCAAATCATCCAGGGATAAATATAGACAATCTTCCCTTCTTTGTACCTATCGCTATAAAAGCACAAGGTCAAACGATGATTCATGATTGGTTTTATGAAGTACGTATGATATATATGAATGAATTAAATCGTCTTGGGGCAAATGTTACTCTTGCCGACCAACACCGTCTCTATATTCAAGGTGGAACACCTCTCAAACCTGCACAAATCGTCTGTCCTCCAGCTCTTCGTCCCTCTATGGTTATACTTATTTCCATGCTTGGAGCTCCCGGCACATCCATTCTTCGCAATGTATATATGATAAATCGTGGCTATGAAGAAATAGCAAAACGTCTAAACTCCATTGGCGCCGACATTAAGATTTTAAAATGAATACACCTCACCCTAACCCTCTCCTTAATAAGGAGAGAGGAAAAATCTTACCAAAGGTTATTGTGATATTAGGCTCAACAGCTACTGGAAAGAGTGACCTAGCTGTTAAAATTGCCAAAAAAATCAATGGAGAAGTTATTTCAGCTGATTCTAGACAAGTCTACAAAAGTCTTGATATAGGCACAGGTAAAATAAGTAAAAAAGAAATGAAGGGTATCCCTCATCATTTGCTCGATGTCGTAAATCCAAAGAAAAAATTTACAGTCGCAGAATATCAAAAGAAAGCAATCCACGCCATGGCTCTGATTGTAAAAAAAGGCAAAACTCCCATAATTTGCGGAGGCACGGGATTTTATATTGATGCTATTACCAAAAGCACCGTTTTTCCTGAAGTTCCACCGAATTTAAAATTAAGAAAAACTTTAGAAAAAAAATCAGCTCTAGAGCTTTTTAAAATGTTAATGAAATTAGATAAAAGACGTGCGAAAGATATAAAAGATAAAAATGAAATAAATAATAAAGTCAGATTAATAAGAGCAATAGAGATAGTTAAAGCTATCGGTAAAGTTCCAAAATTACAAAGTGACACAAACTCTGCCATGGCAAAAAATGTGTCACTATATGAGTTTATAAAAATTGGATTATATTTATCGCCAGATGAATTAAAAAAGAAAATAGAAAAAAGAGTTAAAAAAATGTTTAAAGATGGATTGTTGAATGAAATAAAAAAATTAAAGAAAGCAGGAATATCCGAAAAAAGATTAAAAGAGTTTGGTTTTGAATACGATTCCCCTACTTATGAAAAAGTGGTGAAAGAAACCATAAAATACACCAAACGCCAAATGACTTGGTTTAAGAGAGATAAAGAAATTAAATGGATTGATGCCTCAACACAAACAAATTTAGAAAAAATAATTAATGATTTACAAAAGGATTAAAGTTGGTATCTCTATCATAATAATCTTCTCTTTCTTCTTTCTTTAAGAATTTTACGACTTTGTAGGTAATAGGTGTAAATAATATTTCAACACCTGTTTTAAATAAATAATTCGAGATTATTAAGGTGACGAGTAATGAATTCGGTAAAATACCAAAGAAAGCTATTATAATAAAAATGACACTGTCCACAAGCTCTCCAACTAACGTCGAACCTATGGTCCTAGTCCAGAGCCATCTACCACGTGTTATTATTTTCATTTTAGCTAAAACAAATGAGTTAGAAAATTCTCCAAAGAAATATGCTATCAGACTGGCACAAACAATTCTAGGTGTTAATCCTAAAATAACATCATAAGCAGATTGATTATCCCAGCCAGATGCTGCTGGTAATTTCCCTACTACAATAAATATA
The DNA here is from genome assembly GCA_023267215.1 of Candidatus Nomurabacteria bacterium. GTDB lineage: Bacteria > Patescibacteriota > Minisyncoccia > Phycocordibacterales > UBA9973 > UBA9973. Next base: position 147,943 of record JAHFNS010000001.1, read on the forward strand.
ATAGACATCATAAGTGCCATAAAAAATCCAAGCCAAATAACACTTCTCGATCTTTTATAACCATAAACTTCAGTTAATACATCTCCAAAAATATATGAAAGTGGAAACAATAAAGTACCTCCATCAAAGACGAACCATTTTAAATCTATAATTTTTGTCGAAGCTACATTAGAAATGAGTAGAACTGAGACAAAGAAAACGCTAATAACATTCAGGTATTTAAAATTTTTATTCATTTGCGGGCGATGAGAGAATCGAACTCCCGCCAAAGGTTTTGGAGACCTTCGTTCTACCACTAAACTAATCGCCCTAACATAAACAAAAAGAACAACTTTACGCTGTCAATTTAGTATAGCAAAATAAAGAAAAAATTGAAATTATTTTTTAACTTCTTTATGCTTCACTTGTTTTTTACACCATTTGCAATACTTTTTGAGCTCGATTTTTTTAGTAACGAGTTTCTTATTTTTACTGGACCAGTAATTGATACGTTTACAGGTAGTACATGCAAGTTTTATAAGTCTATCTTGTGACATATATATAGAATAATATAAAATCCTTTAAATTGCAAGCCTATTTTTTATTTTACAACCCTCGGCAAGAGGGCACTTAGGCGCGTGGTTATTTCATAATTTATAGTATCAATCTTTTCAGCCATTTCTTCTGCTGTAATTTGTTCTTTGCCTTGATTCCCTATTATTACAACCTCATCCTCAATTTTTACATTTTTTAAATTATTTATATCAACGACAAACATATTCATGGCAATTCTGCCTAAAATTTTGCATCTTGTCTCATTAATAAGAACTTCAGCCTTGTTTGATAGTCCTCTATCTATGCCATCAGCATAGCCTTGTGGTATTACAGCTATTTTTGTTGGAGCATATGTCATAAAAGTTAACCCATATCCTATAGTGTTCCCAGCTGGTAGGGTTTTAATTTGAGCAATCTTTGTTTTCCAAGAAAGTACTGGTTTTAATTCCAATTTATTTTTATATTGATATTTTATATGTTCCGATGGCCACATACCATACACTCCAATACCAAGTCTGATAATATTATTTATTCCTTTATTTTTTTCATAAACAAGCAAACCAGAAGTAGCAGAAATATGTGTCTGTAAATTTTTATAACCAAACTTTTTTGCGATATTTATTGCTTCACCGAATTTTTTTATTTGCTTTTTAGCATGTGTAAAATTATTTGTATCTTCTATGTTTGCAAAGTGTGCATAAATTCCTGTAAGTTTTATATTTCTACATTTCTTTAGTTCCTCAAAAAATTTAGATAACTCATTTATCAAAAAACCTTCTCGGCCTAAATATGCATCTATCGGCAAATGTATTTCTTGTTTAATTTTTAATTTTTTAGATACTTTATCTATATTTTTTAATTCTTCTAAAGAAAAAACAGATAAAATGGGGCCTAATTTGATAGCTTTATTTAAATCCCCTTTTTTCACATAACCTAAAAGTAAAACTTTCTTTTTACTAACTTTTCTCAATAAACTAAGTTCCTCTATACTATTTATTTGAAAATAATCTACATATGGTTCTAGAACTTTGGCTATTTCATTCTGACCATGACCATAAGCATTACCTTTTATGGCAACAGAAAACTTAGTACCCTTTTTGGCTAAATTTCTAAACTGCTTGATATTATGAATCAAATTTTCTTTTGATAATTCAATGTAAGAAAGAGGTAAATTATTTTTCACAATATTTATTTAACGGTAGTTTTTAATTTTTGTTCTCTTTTAAATCTTTCTACTGCTAAGTCAATCAATCTATCTAATAATCTAGCTAGCGGCAAACCACTTGCTTCCCATAATTTTGGATACATACTTATTGATGTAAATCCTGGAATTGTATTAATTTCATTAACAAATATTTTTCCATCTTTCTTAACAAAGAAATCTACCCTTCCCATACCTTCACAACAAAGAACTTCAAAAACTTTTACAGCTATGTTTTGAACTTTTTTGACAATATCTTTTGAAAGTCTAGCTGGTATTAAAAGATCTGCAGCTTTGTCGTCAAGATATTTAGCTTTGTAAGAATAAAAATCATTAATCGGAACTATCTCTCCCGGGATCGAAGCTTCAGGATTTTCATTTCCCAAAACAGAACATTCTATCTCTTGTCCTTCTATAAATTCTTCTAGAACAACCTTACTGTCATAATTAAAAGCATCTTTTACTCCAGCTAAAAATTCTTTTTCATTATTTACTTTATGAATACCTACAGAAGAACCCATGTTTGCTGGCTTTATAAAAATAGGCAAACCCAATTTTTTTTCTAAATCTTTAAAAGAAATTTTTTCTTTTTGTTTTATTGTCACAAATTTACCGATAGGAATACCTGCTTCTTTGAAAATTCTTTTCATTACATCTTTATCCATAGAAACAGCCGAACCTAAAACACTAGGACCAACAAAAGGTAAATTTAAAATTTTTAATAATCCTTGCATGCTTCCATCTTCTCCAAATGGTCCATGAAGAACAGGAAAAATGACGTCTACTTTCTTAAGAGAATTTAAATCAAATTTACCATCTCTATTTATTTTAATTGGGAATATCTGATATTTATTTTTATCTAATGCACTAATCACGTTTTTTGAGGAAACTAAAGAAACATCATGTTCTGCTGATTTACCTCCAAAAAGTATACCTATTTTTAACTTCTTTTTTACCATATTTTGAGTATAACATTTATATTTATAAATAAAAATAATTTAATTATCTAAAATATTAACCATTTTTTCCATATCTATAAATCTCCCTTCTTCAGTCGAGCCTAAGACAGTAATTGCCACAATGTGTCCGTTTTTAGCCTTATAGATTATAGTTAAATTCCCTCCTGCTAGCGGAGTAAATCCTGTTTTAGAAAACAAAATATTTGGTATTTTATCTAAAATCACATCAGTATTTTTAATATTATGTTCAAAACCTGAAAGAGATTTTATCTTTATTTCTGGCAATATTGTAGCACTGAAAATTTCAGGATAACCTTTAAAAGCATATAAAGCTAGTATATTCATACCTTCTGCTGTAGCAGAAGCTCCTGCATGACTCTCGTCTATATCTAATCCGGTAGGATTTAAAAACAAAGTTTTCTCCATTCCTATCTTTTTTGCTTTCAAATTCATTTGTTCTAAAAAATTATTAACACTTTCTGCTAAAGCATACGCTCCATCATTCACAGAACCTATCAAGGTGAATTTAGCCAAATCTTCTATTTTAAATTTTTCATTCACAAAAAATCCATAATCACTTTCTTGCTTTAAAGCATTTTGAGAGATAAAAATAACATCACTTTCTTCGTGTTTACTTAAAGCTAAGATGATCGTCATTATCTTCGTAAGTGAAGCAATGGGCATAGAAACATCATCGTTCTTTGCATAAATTTTTACCCCTTGAGTCTGATCATAGATAGATATTGCCCTAGCTTGAATGGAAGCATTAGTGAGTATGTTTTGTATTTTTTCTATTTTAGTTTCTTCATTGTTAAATAAATTATCTAATTTTTTATTTTCAATAAAAAATAAAATTGCCTCTAAGGCAAGAATAATTAAAATAAAAAATAAAAAATAATTTTCTTTAGATATCTTCATCTTCATTCTTTATTTCTTCTGCTAAATTTTGTGAACTAGATTCTATCGTGGTATTTATTAATTCATAATCTGGTAATTCTTCTACAGATTTAACACCCATGAAAGAAAGTAATTCGAAAGTAGGCTTATAAATATAACGTCTACTATCTAAGGGGTCAACACTTTTTTCTATGAGTCCTCTTATAGAAAGCGCTCGCAGGGTGAAACTAGAATTTACACCTCTTATATAATCTATCAATGCACGGCCAACTCCATTTTTATAAAGGATAACAGAAAGAGTTTCTAGGCTTGCTTTTGAAAGCTCTTTATTTAATTCTTCTTTTTGTAATTTTTCTATAAGGTCTGAGAGTTCTCCCGCAGTACCCAAAGTAACCTCATTCTCTTTTTCTTGCAATACTATTCCTCTACCCTTCAGGTTTTCTTTTAATTTTTCTAAAGCTTCATTCATTTCCATCTGCTCCACACCCAAAAATTCAGAAAGTTTCTTCCTAGACATTGGTTCTCCTTTAAAGAAAAGTATTGCTTCTATTTTTTGTTCTAAATCCATAAATTATTATAAATATTAATAACATTTAGAGCGAAGGCTCAAAAATTCTTTAGCAAAATCTTCATATCTGTTTCTCTATCAATATGTCTTCAAAATTATTCTCCTGCACGACATGGAGAATTCCCTGCCTCACAAGTTCTAGCATAGCAAGAAAACCAACAATTACAACTACCTTTTCTTCTCGCGTCTTCGCCACCCCAGAAAAGTCTCTAAAACTCATTTTTAGTGCCCCTTGTATTCTCTCGGTCAATTTATCAATCATTTCTTCTATGCTCATCACTTTTTTCACTTCCACTTCTGGTAAGAATACTTTTTTGGGCATTCTGCCGAGAGCATCTTTCGCAAAAGTCATCATAGACTCTTTTGTGATTTGCTCATCTGGTAAAAATACCAAGACTTCATTCTTTCTTTCAAGTGGAGCAAAAATTATTTTCTCACCAAACCTCTCTTTGATATGCCCTGCGAGCTTCATATAAGTCTCGTAGAGTTTCAATCTGTCTTCTAAGTTGTGTATGTCACTTTCTTCTTCAGAAGTTAAATTCAAATTTGGTAAAAGTGATTTTGATTTTATTAAAATGAGTGTCGCTGCGACGACGATAAAACTAGAAATCTCAGAAGGATCTTTCTTCTCTAATTCATTTACATATTTCAAGTAGTCTTCAGTGACTTGAGCTAAAGATAAATCATTGATAAAAAACTTCCTTTCTTCGATCAAAGAAAGCAATAAATGAAACGGCCCTTCATAGGCGTCTGTTTTTATCTTATATAAATCTTTTGTCACTTCGGCTTCTTCTCCCATCCTTATAGTATATACCTTTTTTTATATTTTATCTATTTAAATAAGTAACGGTGAGCTGTAAGACAGTCGCAAACATAACCCATAAAAGATATGGAATGTTGACAAGAGCAACCCATTTCACATATGGATAAATGATTATCAACGCCCAAATCAAGGTTCCTAAAACGAGAAGTATGTCTATCGCTGCTAAATAATTGTTCTGCAAAGTAAATTGGAAATAAGTAAAAGATAAATTGAAAATAAGATTGAGGATAAAAGGAATCAAAACAAAAACTGGTAATTCTTTTTTGAAAACTTTATAAAATACTGTCCCAAAAGAAAAAATAATAATTGCATAAAGTACACTCCACACTGGACCAAAGAGCCAAGAAGGTGGAGCCCAAGATGGTTTTATAAGTTGCTGATACCAAGAATAAGATGTATTCATAATTATATTTTATTAATTAATAATCATGCTTAAAACTTCCCCCTTCTCATTTGTAGTATATGTAAAATTCTTTTTTTCTTGAATATGCCCATCTTCATACATTACAGTTCCTGACTTTTTTTCTAAATCAATAGTGTTAGACAAAACATGCCAAGAACCACCTAATACAGCTTTTACAGGAGAAAGGCTAATTATATTATCTTTCAAATATTTTTCTACATTCTCTCTTTCTGTTAAGTCAGAACAGGAAACATCATTAAGGGTCAAAGTATAATGAATATCTGGATTCTCTGTATAAGCATAAACACCATCACCTCTATCAGCCGTCCCTCCAAATCCCACACTAGCTGTACCTTCTCCAAAGATTATTCTCTGCTCTTCCATCACATTCATTCCTTCACCAAATGTATTCCACCATAAGTCTGCAGTACGGCTCATGCTCATTTTATCAACAGGGCTCACAGTACCTACAAATTTACCCACTTTACTATCTTTTTGAGCTGGAAAAAAATTTAATTCACCTGTTGCATTCGTACCACCTTCTCCACTAAGTAATAGTCGCAAAGTAAATTTATCATAATATCCACTATCATCATAAGGCTTGCCATATTTAGCAAAACAAAGTTCGATTGGTTTAATGTCAGTATTAGTGCCTATTGTATTTATAGGTTTAAATATATTTATACCACCTAAAAAGTAAAGCCAATACACAAAACAAAGCACTATGATCAACGATATTATAATTGTTATTTTTTTAGTCATATCATTTATGACGCCAATTTCATACTTTCATTACAATACTATTTTAGCGTAATGCTTTTTATTATTATTGGTTCAAGGGGTTTATCAGAACTATCTGTCTTTACAGAATTTATTGCGAGAGCTACATCCGAACCCGCAATTACTTTACCAAACACAACATGCTTCGTATCTAAAAAATTATTATTAGCAGCATTGATGAAAAATTGACTACCGTTTGTGTTTGGTCCTGAATTCGCCATTGCTATCGTACCTAGATCATTTTTGTTATTAGAATTTAATTCATCATCAAATTTATATCCTGGATTTCCCGTACCCCAAGAATCTTTTTTAGAATCATCTTTAGAAAGTGGGTCTCCTCCTTGACTCATAAAACCTTTGATCACTCGATGAAATTTAGTCTCATCATAAAAGCCCTTTTTTGCCAAAGTAATAAAATTCTCTACAGTTTTTGGCGTATTTGGATTAAATTCTATTTTAATGTCTCCTTTGTTTGTATGTAATATTGCACTCATAATTTTTTTGTCATCGACTTGGTTATTAATATTTTTATCTTTTGTACTATCGACAGGTGTTTGTGTTTGTTCCTGTGCTTGTAATTGTGTTTGATTCTCGGATTTTTGTGCAGGAGAATTAGATAATAAACTAGCTAATTTTTGTTCTTCCTCACTTGGTACTTTTTTTTCGCTTGGCATAGAAAGCCAATAACCTGTTCCAAGTGCTATAAGTATCAAAAATCCAATTCCAATTTTACTCATTTTTTATTTACTAATTAAATCTTATAATTTTCTTATTATATATTAAATTTTGCACATACAAAATGCCCCCTTGGAGGCATTTTGTATTAATAACTATGAAAGATGTTTAGAAACAAGCTTTGTCATTTCAAACATATTGACTACTTTTTTACCACCAAATACTTCCTTAAGGAGAGCATCAGCATTGATATTACGCTTATTCTTTGGGTCTTGAAGATTATTCTTCTTGATATACACCCACAATGCCTTTACCACTTCAGATCTAGGCATAGAACCTTTACCGACTACTGCTGCTAATTGGAGACTCACACTCATTGGCTTCATAAATGCGGAAACTTTTTTTACTACCATATTTTTTTTATTAATTAATAATATTTATATATTATAGCACATTTTATTAAGAATAATAGTCATATATAAAATTAAAATTTATATCCTTCAGATTTTAAAATTCTTTTCTTTTTATCCGGCCCCCGATTGTATCCACCAAGCCCTCCATCAGAACGAATGACTCTATGGCAGGGAATTTTAGGGTTGTGATTTCTATTTAAAATATTCCCAACTGCCCGACTCGCTTTTATATTCCCTGCTCTCCTCGCCACTTCCTTATACGTCAAAACTTTTCCTTTTGGAATTTTCTTAACAACTTCATATACTTTTTCTGAAAAAGATTTCATATCTAGAATATTCATCCCAACAAACTCCAGTTTGTAAGGATATTAATAATACTTAATCTTCAATTATTAAAAGTTTACTTTCGCTTTGATGCCCGTTTATGATGCGTATTTTGGAAAATGGAAGTTTAAAATGCAAAGAAAGAAGCTCTATCACTCGCTTATTGGCTAAATTACGCTCAGCTTTTTCTTTGACAGAAACTAAAAAATGATCTTCCGATTTTTGTTTCAGAGATTCCTTTTTCGCCTTAGTTGCAACTTTCACATGAATGTATTTCATTTTATTAAAACCAAATCTCAATAGTAATTAAAATATCTATGCCATCATAAAGATTTTCCTGAAAGCGGATTTGTTTTTTGAGAGGCAAAATGTATGTCGGAGAATACCAATCCGGGAAAATAGAAGTCGTCCACTCCGTCTTCTTTATCTTCGCCTTGGCATAGACAGCTCCGAACCCTCTCCTCAGCTTCCCCTTCTGCATTTCCCTAATCTTCGCCGAAATATCCTCCGGCACCCGCGCAAATCTCCAAGCCGAATCTTTTTCGCTCTTGTCATACCCGTATACCCAAACAATAACCTTACTCTTAAACCTAAAAGTCCCTCTTATCTTCCCTTTTCTAATTTTTTTAGTTTTAGATTTTAGATTCTTTGGCATTAATTTTCCATACTCCTTTTTCACGAAAAGCTGGGATTGTTTGACGTCTAGCCATATTAATCAAACTGGCTAAAGATTGTAAATTTTTCTTTGCATATTCTGCCAGAGTTATTATTTCGGCACCCTTTAAATATGCAATTCTTTTATTTAGACTTTCAGAAAGAGCTAAATATAAAACTTGTTCCATTTCTTTTGTTGATTTTTTAACTTTAAAATTTGAAAAAGTTTTGTAATATATATGCTTTTCTTTATCACGAATAATAATATTCGGATAACCAAATTCTTGAAGCTGTAAATTAATAAGGACACGACCGATACGCCCATTACCGTCACAAAATGGATGAATATGTTCAAATTCTAAATGAAAATAAGCTATTTTTTTAAAAATATTTATATCATGATCTGTTTTATAATCATTCAATAATACTTCTACCATTCTCATGACATGTTCTGGTGCAGGTGCAATATGGTTACTGACTCTAACAAATTCACCTGCTTTTCTAAATCTACCAGCAATAGAATCATCTATTCCACCGATAAGTAAGCTATGAATAAAAAGAACCGTTTCTTGGTTTAAGACGATGCTATTTTTTTTTGCTTTTATATATTCATAAACTCGAGCTAAATTTTTTGCTTCAAAAACCTCACGGAGTGAATAATTTTTGGAAACTTCCAAATCTAAAAGAATCTTCTCTGTGTCTGGAAGAGTGAGTGTTGAATTTTCAATTGCATTTGAGTTGTATACGGATTCAGCAAGCTCTACTTCGTCTAAAACTGTCAAAAGAGACTCTTTCCCCTTTTTTAGAGAATCAAGAGACTTTTTTAAATTTATTATATTTTGAAACTTCTTATTTACTTTATTCATAAATATATACTTATAGTATAGTCTATTTACTGTTTATTGTCAAGTAAAACGTAAATATGAGGTAAAAACAGCCTATATTTACGTTTTTTAATTTTAACCTTTAAATTCTTTGGCATTTATTTATCAAACTGACTAACCCAAAATATTTTTTTATCTTTTAACCATTTTAGTATCTGTTTCTTTAATGCAATTGGGTAAATTTTTTCTTTCATAAATTGCTCTTTGGAAAATAGAGCAAATTCAATATGGCCTTCTTGGCTTTTTGTTTTAATCTTTTTTACTTCTGTTTTAAATACTAAATTTATTTCGTGACGTCTTTGCCCTTCTTCTATATAAATATTATCAGCAACACCAATAAAGGTTATTTTCTTTACTTCTATATTTAATTCTTCCTTAAATTCACGTTTAATCGCTTTTTCTATTTTTTCATTAAATTCTAAATGCCCACCTGGTAAAAAATAGTTACCATGTTTCTTACTCCTACAAATTAATATTTTATTATTATCAAAAACAACAGCTCGAATAATAACCTCAACTATATTTTTATATTTATATTTCATATTTTTATATTCATCCTTACAAACTCCAGTTTGTAAGGATGTTAATTAAACTGTTGAAATGATTTTAAAAAGTTAACAAACATTTTACCATATGGAGATAAAGTGTGTTCGACAAACTTACCTTTATATCTTTTATTAACTAATCCTGCTTGATGAAGTCTTCGAGTGTGTTCACCTATTGTTTTTGGATTTGCCTTAAGCGTATCAATAATATCATCGAGAGTTATCCCATTTTCTTTTTGTACAAGGAGCAATATCTCAATGCGATAGTGATTTGCTATCCCTTTTAGATGTCGCTCCATTTGTTTTGCTGTTTTTATTTTTGCCATATTTATATTATATACTACATCCTTACAAACTCCAGTTTGTTGGGGTGTTAATTTGATATTAGAACCAGATTTGGATTGAGATTGAGATTTGGATATCATCATAAAGATTTTCCTTGTAACGGATTTGTTTTTTGAGAGGCAAAATGTATGTCGGAGAATACCAGTCTGGAAAAATTGAAGTCGTCCACTCCGTCTTCTTTATCTTCGCTTTGGCATAAATAGCTCCCCATCCCCGTCGTGGCTTCCCTTTCTGCATCTTTTTAATCTTAGCCGAAATGTCCTCCGGTACCCGAGCGAATCTCCAAGCACTATCAATATTCTCCCTATTAGTACCGTAGCTCCAAACAATAACTTTACTTTTGAATTTGAAAATCCATTTTATTTTGCTTTGACTAATTTTTTTAGTTTTAATATTTAAATTCTTTTGCATTTTTTAAAAAAATTCATTCATCTTGTATATATTTTTTTAATATATCATTTAATCTTCAATTACCAAAAGCTTACTTGGGCTTCTGTGGCCATTTATGATTCTTGTTTTTGACACAGGTATTTTGAAATGAAGAGAGATGAGTTCCAACACTCTTTTATTAGCTAAATTACGCTCGGCTTTTTCTTTGACCGAAACTTCAAAATGATCCTCAGATTTTTGCTTAAAGGATTCTTTTTTCATTCCAGCCATAACTTTTACGTGAATGTATTTCATTTTATTATTTACTTTTTCAATGCAATTGGGTAAATTTTTTCTTTCATAAATCAATTATAACCCACTAACTCATGAATTAATAATAAAAAATCCACTTACAGAAGTGGATTTTTTAATCTAAATATTGAGATAATCTAGAGATTATTTAATACAAGCTGCTTTGGCTGTTGTGAAAGCTGTATTAGCTGCTGTTTTAGCATCTTTCATAGCTACGACAGCTGCATCCTTTGCAGACTTACGAGCTGCCACGGCTGCTGTTTTAGCATCTTTCATAGCTACGACAGCTGCATCCTTTGCAGACTTACGAGCTGCTATAGCTGTTGTCATAGCTGTCTTTTTAGCTGTTGCATTAGTCAAGGCTTTTGCTGCTGCTACAGCTATCGTATAAGTGCTATTAGCATCTTTAATAGCTCCTGTATAAGTAGTATTTGAAGATTTAACTGCTGTAACATAGGTAGTATTAGCATCTTTTACTGCTGCAGTGTAAGTTTTATTAGCATCTTTTACCGCTACCTTTTTTGCAGTAGTCGCATCTGCAACACATTTTTTTTGATCAACTGTTAATTTAGTTTTAGAAGTCGGTGCACTTGTTGTCGTTGGAGTAGTTACGTCAGTAGATGTAGTATTTTCTTGTGCATATGCAAGAGAAGATACAAACAATACACCAACCAACAATGATCCAACAAATAATTTTGATTTATTCATAATTTATTTTATATTTATTATTTTAATAAACTAATATATTCGACCTTTTGCTATCTATAGTATATACGATAGAGAAGACTTGAATATGACAAAATTATTTATTAAAAATACGTTTTTTTACTTTTATTTTTTTCTATTCTCTCTAAAAGAATCATCAAATATCTCATAATAATCAGCATATATGTATTTCTGTCCATAATCTATATTACCCAGAGACTCTAGAATTCCCAATTTCTTAAGTCTTTCAATAACCTTATAAGCACCTGGTGCAGTAAAACCAGTCCACTTCATAATTTCTGCTACACCAACTATTGGCTGACTAAAAAGTTTTCTAACAATTTCTAATGTTGACTCCGCTGATTTTTTACCTAATTTCTGCATTTTAGCAAAATCACGATCACGTAAAGCTGTAATTTTTGTACAAGTTTCAATTGAAGAATCAGCTATTTCTATTACACCTTCAAGAAAAAATTCTAACCAACTATTAATATTAGAATCTTCGTCGTGATAATCTTGTAATTTCTGATAATATAGTTTTTGATATTTTTTGAAATAACTTGAAAGATATAAAACAGGTAATTCAAGTAACCCGATATGATGAATAAACATCGCTATAAGTATTCTACCTGTTCTACCGTTGCCATCAGTAAAGGGATGAATTGTTTCAAATTGCGCATGTAAAAATGCAGCCTTTATTAAAGAAGGATAATCATCTTTATCGTTAATAAATTTTTCTAAATCATCAAGAGATTTATTCATATCTAAAACAGCAGGAGGAACAAAAGATGCATCACTTGGAGTTTTTCCTCCAATCCAATTTTGGGAATGACGAAATTCCCCAGGATAAGCATGTTGAGTAGAACGTGCATCCACCATGAGTCTTTCATGTAGCTCTTTAATAAATCGTAAAGAAAATGGAAAATCTTTCACACGATCAATGCCATAATTTGCAGCTCTTATGTAGTGTTCTATGTCGTCTACATCTTTATTCTTTCTCTCTTTTTTTTCAGTGACTGGCGCCGCTACGGCATCTTGCATTGTAGCTTTCGTTCCTTCTATTTGACTTGAATAAGTTGCATCCTTAGCAACGAACATGAAAACAAAATAATCTTTATCTGGTAAAAGACGAGTGATACCATCAAGTTTACCAACAAGACGAATTGCTTCCTCATGTTTTTTATACAACTTAGGACTGATAAAAAAACCTTCCTTGGGTGGAAAATCAAAAGGGGTAAAGGTTTTATATCCTCCTTTTTGCTCTATATATCTACCTATTTTTTGTTTGTTTATATTGCTCATATCAATGTAAACATTTTACCCTATTTCGTTTATATTTGCAACTAAGATATAAACTCAGAAGCCTACTCATTTTTTCTTATCTTGATCTTTTGGAAAGTTATTCAAAAAATTCTGCAAGCTAAAAGCTTTTAGTAAGGCCTCTTCAGTCGGGTTCGGATTTCCCCTAATAAGTCTACACACCTCGCAATCATCGTCATCAAAATCTTCTTCCTTTGGTTTTTTAATTTTTTTCGACATAAATATATTTTATACTAATTTTCTATTAAATGCTTACTCCTAAAATTTCCAATTTATCTTTAACTTTTTCCCATTTTGGAAATTTTTTATTGAACAACTCAAAAAACCTTTTGTCATGATTTTTGTATTTTAAATGACAAAGTTCATGAACAATTACGTAGTCAATACATTCTTTGGGTGTACTAATGAGCTTAGGATTGAGAAAAATTTTATCTTTATTCAAAAAACTACCCCAGCGTTTTTTCATTTCTCGTATTTTCAAAACTGGATTATTTTTGTAATCAAATTTATTCAACATAGCAGAAAATCTTTCAAGAAAGATTTTCTGCATTTTTTCTAGAAACCAAACATCAATTAATTTCTTATTGTGCTTACCATTTGATACTAGTTTAGTCGTAGACACCATTAGTTTGCCTTTTGTAAGGGTGACCAGATCTCCCTTGCCGTGTTTAACGACAAGTTTGTATTGCCTGCCAAGATATAAATATCCTTCACCAGAAATATATTCTTTTTCATAAATATTCCTTTGGTATTTTTTAAAAAAAGAAAGTTGTTTTTCCAACCAAAACCACTTTCTTTTTAGAAATGCCTCAATCTTTTTATCATCAGCCTTGTGCGGACACTTAAGGATAATCTTTAGTTTTGGAGTAACTGTCAAAGAAAGAGTTTTTCTATCTTGTTTTATAAGTTGGTATTCATATATGAATGTGCCAAAAATAAACTTCTTCATATAATTATATAAATAATTCAAAGTTATTTTCTGCTAAAAGCATAATGGTATCAATAATTGATTTAATAAAATCACTATCAATATCTATTCCTTTTTCTCCTTTTACTACATCATATAAATAGTCGTCAATTGTGTTTCTAATTTTTCTTTTAACATCTATATTTTTCTGCCAGTCAATTATTGCCCCCTGTTTAAGTATAGAGAAGATATCTAGGACAATTGAGACATATGCCTCATTTTTGACCCCTAAACCTTCAAATTGGACTTTTAAATTGCGATAAAAGACATCTGAGCCATTTAGCCCTTTTATCTCTTTTGGCAAATCATCGCCTTTCTTATTGAGCACATCATCACTAATGAGCCTCATCTGCTTTAGAGCTTCAATATCAGCTAGTTTTCCTAATCTCATTTTTTCTATGATTTCCTCTATTTTCTTTGAAAACCTTTCAAAAAATTCTGGATCTTTATCCATTTGTTCGCTAATAGTCCTTTGCGTTTGAGACGCTATCGCTTCCGCTTTTGACTTATCAGAACCAAGGTTTTCGACAGCTTCTTTAAATTGCTCTCTGTCTGTAATATTTACTTGTTTTGTGAGTAATTCAACTCCCTTGGCATCAACATATTTATCAAGAATTTTAATTAATGATTCTTTATATTCCGACAAATCAACTCTTTCTCTATAGAGAAGACTGGCTGATTTTCGGATTTCCATAAATTTCTTTAAATCTTTTTTATACATTCCTATCTTATCTTTGAATTCATGAACGAAATCTTGCAAAATAAAACATTCGTTTAAGTTTCTTATAAAATCATTTAAGCTTTTATAAAACATTTCTCTTTTTGCTTCATCCTTAAGAAATTGCAAATAAACTTCGTCGTCAGACGAATTTTTTATTTCATTAAATAAATCGTGAATCAAACCATAACTTTGCTCCAATTCATTTATTTTCTCTGATACATCAATTAGACTTCCTTTAACATCATTTTCGTCATAATTACCGAAAAGCTTCATGGCTGTATCTATGTTTTTGGCATTTTCTGAATAGTCAATAATATATCCAGCCGTCTTTGGCAGTTTATTATTTTCAAAAAGTCTATTTACACGAGCAATTGCTTGAAGTAGCCCGTGGTCGTGTAGATCTTTAGAAAGATACAAGACAGTATTTCTCGGAGCATCAAAGCCCGTCAAGAGTTTGTCTACCACAATAATTATTTCAACTCCGCTTTCGCCATGTTTGAAACTTTCAATAACATCTTTTTCGTATTTCGTAATACTGCTATGATTTTTACGAATTTTATCTAAATATTTCACTACTTCTATTTTATGAGTATTATCTTCATCACCGTCATCATGCTCGTCAGAAATAACCACAGCGGTATTTATATTTCCACGCTTTTCAAAAAAGTTTTGGAATAAAATTGCCGCATATTTTGACGGAGCTACAATTTGGGCTTTTAATCCTGTGTCTTTAAAATGCTCCGTGAAATGCTTTTCTATATCTCTAGCAATTTCCTCTATTATTTGTGGGTTATTTTTAATAATATTTTCTGTAATTTGTTTTTGGAGTTTTATTTTATGCTCATTACTTACTGTATTTTCATTGTATTTCTTACTCATATCTTCAGATACACGGTCAATATGCCTGTCTACTTGTTCCTTGTTTTGTATTGGTTCAACATACCTTCCTTCATAAATAAGAGGTAAAATAATTTTATCAGCAAGTGCATCATCAATCGTGTATTTATCAATATATCCGCCAAATTTTCTCCAACTTTCTCCTTCACTTCTCATTAACGGTGTTCCTGTAAATCCGATATAACAAGCATTGGGAATAATCCTATTCATTTCAAAATTTGCCATACCACTCTGACTTCTATGGGCTTCATCAATTAAGACAAAAATATTATTATCTTTATCTACAAAATTGGCATATTTTTTGCTTGCTGATTCAAATTTATCAATAATTGTAGTAATAACACCTAAATTTTTTTCTTTAATTAAATTGAGTAAATGTTGCCCGCTAGTCGCCTGTACAACTTCCTTTTTTAAATTACAATTTTTGAAAGTGTCCCTAATTTGTCTATCAAGGTCGCGTCTATCTGTGACAATAATAACTCTAGGATTAATAATTTTAGGATCTTCAATGAGAGCTTTCACAAACATAACCATCGTGAGAGATTTTCCAGAGCCTTGAGTATGCCAAACAAGCCCACCCTTTCGACGAGTAATATCTTCATTTACAATTTCCTCTTCCTCTATTCTTTTCAGCATTTTATGAATAGCAAAAAATTGTTGATAACGAGAAATTTTCTTTACCCCTGCGTCAAAAAGAATATGATTTTTAGTTAAATCTAAAAGTCTTTCCGGTTCAAATAAAGAAACTATACTCCTATCTTGTCCTGTAATCGCTCTATCAGTTTTTTGTGTATGACCTTTTGTCCATCCATTAAGATCTGTGAGTATTTGAGAATAGACTTCTTTATCAATAGGTTTAGACATTATTTCTTTGATATGAGCGTCTATTTCTTTTGGGTCTTTACCTTTCTCTTTCCAAACAGCAAAAAATTTATTCAGCGTACCTGTTGTTCCATATTGTAATTCACTTGCGTTTGTTGCCACCAAAAGCTGAGCATAAGTATATAATTTTGGACAATATTCAGGACTTTGCTTTTTAATCAAATCACCAATAGCTTCCTTGATTGAGACACTTTTTTTCTTGTTCTCAACAATTGCAAAAGGAATACCATTTACAAAACAAACAATATCGGGGCGAATATTCTGCTTACCACTTGCCGTGAATTCAGCTGTAACGTGAAAATCATTATTTTCAATATTTTTAAAATCTATAAATCTAAAGTTTTTAGAAATCGGTTTGCCATCATGACTGACCTTAATAGTTTTACCGCCACTTATCGGCATAATCATATTGTAAATATTTTGAGCCGTATCAATGAGCCCTTCATATTGAATATGCTCTATCTCGTCAATAACATCTCGCACATCTTTCTCGCTGAATTTATATTTAACATCATCAACCTCATAGCCATTTATTTCCATCAATTTTTTAACCGCAATATCGGAAAGTATAAAGTTCGTTGTATCTCCGCCACGCTGTCGTAATGCCTCATCTGCTGAAATATATTTATAACCCATATTTAACAGCAACTCTATGAATGGGAGCTGGGATTGTTTTGCTTCATCAAAATTTACTTTTTCTAACATATAATTATGATTTAACTGATAAATTTTCCGGAGTTCGAATCGCCCCAGTGATTAAATTGTTTAATAAATATCTTTTCTGTTCTTTAATAATCTCCAATTTCCTCTTAAGTTCAGAAATTTCTTTATCTGAAATAGTCAAGATCTCAGCAATAGCATTTTGCTCTTTGATATTTGGGGTATCTATTGTTATATATTGATACTCAGACAAATAATGTCGTCTATGTTGCCCAATAATTACATTTATTAATTGAATTCTCTCAAAAACAAATTTTAAATTAACATCTTTTTGGGGTGTAAGTATTTTTATAGCAGAAGATTTTACTTTAAAATCAAAATCAACAAATTTATTATCCATTGTAAAATCATCAAATATAATCACCGGATGACTTTTATAAATACCTTCAGTTTCATTTGTATAACCAAGTATAAAAGCCTTATTCGCTGTCAAAACAGGAGTTTTATGAATATCATCGTATTCTGTATTATTAACAATATACCTATTAGGTTGTTCATAATCCAATAATTCCCCAATTTCTTTTGTTTCCCATTTATCCTTAAATCCACTTAATCGCTTTTTACCAATTAATAAATTTTTCATTAAAACTTTTTTAGTTTGTTTTTTTATTTCAATTTTCTTATTCAAATTTTCAATCGCCTTATCCCAAACTTCTAATACAGAAACAATACGATTTTGCTCGGGGATAAGGGGTATCACTATTTTTTCTTTTTTGTAATCCTTAAAGTAAATATGCGGAATAGTACTTCCAACAATGTATTTTTTAAAATTAATAGTTTGCAATAGAAAATACAAAAATATTAAATTACTATTTTCATTTTCATGCAAGATATCTAATGTTCCGAGAACAGATGTTTGAGCCTTGTGTAGTGTTAACCTCCCAACACCAGCTCCATCTTTTATTATGGAAATATAACTTTTCTTTTGCCTATAGAAATCTATATTTTTTATAAAACCACTTGCTCCATATATTGGGTAATTACCACTATTAAAATCTAATGTATTTACAGAGATATCAGATTTTTCCTTATTACAAATACCAGCGAGTTTTATTGACTGCCATTTTTGGGAAATATTTTTTTGTGATTGATTAGCTTTCATAATTATGTAAAAATTGAATCCAGCCAATTTGTATATGCTGTATCCGCAGGAGCTTGTTCTTTTGCGATAACAGAAATATCTGAATTGTTTAGTTTATACTTTACCAGTAATTCTTTTATAAATTTTTGTAATTCTATGCATGTTTGAAATCTAGATTTTGAATAAAAATAAAACAAGTTTTTTATGATTGTCTTATTCTGCTCATCACTAACTCCAAATTCCTTAAGATACTTAAATACTTGGTCAAAAAAGTTTTTCATATCTCTATCAAACATGGTGCTCAAATAATGTGAATTTATACTTAAAATAAAATCAGTTTTTAAATCCGAATCTTTTAAAGTTTGATATGGAAAATGTTGCATAAAGAGAATTATGTAGCTATTTTTTGCCATTACTTGAGAGGTATCATTTTTTATTTTTAAATAAGGATTTTTTAAACGTATATAATCTTCTTCAAAAAGATCTCGCGAGAGTAGTAATTGAATAATATTTGTAATATCTTCAGGAACATTTTCTAATCTATCAAGCAAGTTAACTGTTTCATCTCTCTTTATTTTTTCATATAATTCCTCACTATGCCCATCAATATATTTTTTAGTACTCTCAACAATATCTTTCATTTCTTTAATCTTTTCATATTGGCGATTAATATACCAAGCAAGAACAAGTCCTAAGATTGCTAAAATATACCCCGAATAAGAAATTAGATTTCCCAACTGATCATTCTGATTTTTAGCCCCATCATAAAGAAGTCGGTAATTATCTTTAAGGTCTGTCATTTTACTCTCAATATTTTGTATTTGCTGAGTATTTTCTTTAATTTTATCTTGTGTTTGAACCCAAGTTTGAGCATAAGATAATTTGCTCACAAAAAATATACCTAAAATAAAAACTAAGGTAAAAATTATTGTTTTATTTTTTTGTGATTGGTTAGTTTTCATGTTTGAATTCAATTTCCTTAAATAGATCAGCCACGTTTTTCTTTGTATCAGCACTTAAGGTAACGTGTCCTGCTTTAGCTCTCTGTAAAAAGCTTCTTGCAAGTAAAACCTTGTCAGGTCTTGGCGTGATTCCTTTTATGTATTCTGAATTTGAGGAAGTATATACAAGAGTAGGGTCTTCAAGTACAAGACTTTTAAAGTCCGCAACGCTAAATACATCAGCAATAGTCGTATTGTCTTTCTTCAAAACTGTCTTTATCACTTCTGGTAAAACTTTCCATGTTTTCAAGTTTTTTACGCCATCTTTTTTACCCTGATCATTGTCAAAGAGGTAGGCAACATTTGCGCCCCATCCTTCAAGAATTGTTCCAACAATTCCCATATTTGAAGCACCTCCACCATTTATGAAGTTTGTTTTCAAATCTTTCATTTCTAAAACCTTAAACGCTTGTAGATAAAAAACATCTTCCGGACCCTCTACTACAACATTATCTTTTTGATCAAGATTTGTTATTGAATCGTTTACACCAAGACCAATAGCGGTAAGTATTGGAGTGAGTGTCTCTCTGTCTGAGGTTGGGTGAGCGTGAATCTTTCCTAAAATTTTGGTGCCAGCATCTGCCTTTTCAATTAAGCGTATGTTTTCCAAATTATCTTCTGTAATCAAGTATGGAGAATGAGTAGAAAAGACAACAGGATTATCATTTGTATGTGCAAGCAAGACCTCTAATAGGTCTTTTTGCGCCTTCGCATGTAAATATAATCCGGGCTCATCAATTAAAATTATATTGGGCTTATCTTCTTGAAGCTTAGCAACAATCTTTACATAGAATGAAAGGTACCATTGCTGACCCTTGCTTCTTTGTGATGGATAATATGGAATATCTTTTTCTATAATCCAAAAATTAACATCTTGTGTATCTGCCTTAATTTGGAGCTTGATTTCATCCTGTGTCCAAAACTTTTTAAACTTGTCAGTAAAATCAATGTTGACAGAATTTTCATGTCGAGTTTGTTCTTGTTTATTACTTGAAGCTATCTTTTCGATAGAAAAGTTACTTACATGTTCAAGATCCATTGCCCATTCATTTGTAGCCAATGACGCAATGGGAATGGACTTCGGAAACTCATCATCAAAAGACGAGAATAATATGAAGTATGGTAATTGTGATTTTACAAATTCAGCAGTAAAGTCAACAACAAGTTTTTCTCGTGCATAGAAATCGTCCGATGCTTTATCAATATTTGCAATCTCCGCAATTATATCTGTGAGTGTTGGGTTCTGTGTTTTAAATGTATTGAGTTCTATTTTATAATCACTAAGTTTTTGCTTATCAAGTTTTGGTAGTTTGATAGTGGCTCCAGAGTCTTTAATTAGAACATCGATCTTTTTTACAGAATCTTGAATACTCTTTTTAGATACATCAATTATGTTTGGTAAATCAAGTAGTTTTCTTGATTCGACATCTAGTGTGTATGTCTTAGTTCCAAACTTTTTTGTAAGAGTAATTAAAATTTCTTTTGAAACAGTTTTATCTAACCCCGCTGTCTCAAAAACTTCATTAACATCTGTATCAGGCACAAGAAATGAAATGGAAACTTCCGGGATACCCTCACCTTCGATAGGCTTAGCCTCTTCTCTAATAGTTTTATCTTGGTGAAAATCCTCCAGCGCTTCCAATACAGAAGACTTACCTGATTCATTTTTTCCAGCGAGAATAGTTAGCTTGTCGCTAAAATAGCAGTCACCTGAATCGACTATTGATTTGTAATTTTTAATTCTAAATTTAGTAATCTTCATATATTATTTAATCCCCAATTCCTTTAAATATTCGGCCATTTGTTTTTCAAGTTTTTGAAGCTGGGGTTCTAATTCCGCAAGTTCTTTCAAGTTTGCTTTTATATCAACAGGCTCTTCCTCTATGAATGTATCCACATAGCGAGTAATGTTGAGATTAAAATCATTTTCTTCAAGCTCTTTAAACTCCACACTGCGAGCAAATTTCTCTACATCTTTGCGTTTCTTGTAAGTAGAATAAATCTTTTCAATATTTTCTTCTGCAAGAATATTTTGCGCTTTATTAGCTTTAAATTCTTTTGAAGCTTCTATAAAGAATATATCTTTTTTCTTTTCATTTGCTCCGCCTTTTTCTCTTGACCTATCTATCACAAGAACGGCAACAGGAATACCAGTAGTTTGGAATAATCCCGCAGGAAGTCCTATGACAGCATCAATAATATTTTCTTTTATTAATTGCTCGCGAATTTTTCCTTCAGCACCTCCGCGAAAGAGAACACCATGAGGAACTATCACGGCTATACGTCCAGTCTTGGGTTTTGCTGTTTCTACCATGTGCGTAATAAATGCAAAATCACCTTTATCTTTCGGTGGAACACCGCGCCAAAAGCGTTTGTATTTATCAGCTTCAGCGTGTTCAGCACCCCATTTTTTAAGAGAAAAAGGTGGGTTAGCCACAATATTATCGAATTTCATTAAATGGTCGTTTTCTACAAGTAAAGGATTATTAAGAGTATCACCCCATTCAAGACGAGCAGAATCTTTTCCATGAAGAAACATATTCATACGAGCAAGCTGATATGTAGAACCAGTGGACTCTTGTCCGTAAAGAGCATAATTTGTTGAGCCTTGTTTTTCTACTTCTTCTCCTGCGAGTAAAAGTAGCCCGCCGGATCCGCAACAAGGATCGCATATACGAGCTCCCGATTTTGGTTCAGCAAGTTTTGCAACAAGATGAGCAACATTTCTCACGGTAAAAAATTCTCCCGCTTTTTTCCCTGCGTTCGCACCAAATTTTTCAATAAGAAACATGTACGAATTACCTATTATGTCATCTTTTACATCTGATAAATCAATTTTTGCAAAATCATGCACAAGATTACGTAACATTTTATTTCTCTCATTTACTTTTCCAAGCATTGCCTCTGAATTAAAATCTACACTAAATACACCTTCAAGTTTTTCTTTATTTGCATCTTCAATGCGACCAAGAATCTTATTTATTTCTTCACCAAGATTATCTTGTTCTATAATAGAGTAGATGTAATCAAATGAAGCCTTTTTAGGTAAATAAAATCTATCGAGTTTCATTTTCTCTTCAATACGCTTTTCGTCCGTACCAAAACGTTTTTTATATTCTTCGTGCGCATGTTTGGACTTATCACTTAGATATTTCAAAAAAAGCATCGGCAATACATAATTCATATAATCCGCAGCGTTGAGCTGGCTACGGGAAGAATTTGCTGAATCCCATAAGATTTTATTTAGTTCTTCTTGTTTTCTTTGTTCTTCTTGTGTAGTCATGTTATTTTTTAATTAAGTTTGTAATTGTCGCGTTTATAATTTTTTGCTTGAGTACTTTTTTTCTATCATATATTTTTTCTTGCTGTTTAATATTTTGGTTTAATTTAATCAAAGAGTGTTGTGTTTCTAGCGGGGGTATTGGTATTTTTATTTCTTCTTCAAACTTTTTCCGTGATATTGCTCGGATGTATGAGCCTGCTACTGTTTCTAAAATTTTAGTCTGTCCTTCTGTTGAATTAAAATAGAGCGATATGTATTCTGGCAGTACTTCTTTTTTCTTTATTCTTAAAATTAAAAGTGATGATGAAGCTATAATATTAGAAGTATCTAGATTGAAAATGGCAGAACGAAACGAGCCAATGCCCATACCACGAGAAACGATAAGAACATCATCTTTCTGAAGAAAGGAAGCTGTGCGAGTACCCTTAAATGAAATAGGGGTTAATTTCTCTGTTTCTGTGATATTTTCCCCTTGGGTTATATCTTTTGCTTGTAATACAAGAATATCCCTAGTTTTAACAGTTTCTATGGCTCCCCTAAAAGTATAGCCATTTATTACCTCTGCAAAATTTGATATTTTCATATACATACAGTTAGTATACTGCATTTAAAGTAAAAAAGCAACCCCCTGGTCTGTGGATAACTTTTGGTCTTATATTTAGTGTTTTAGAGTAGATGTTCCTTTTGAAAACTTAGGTAGCCCGATTTACTTAAAATAACATGGTCGGTAATTTCAATTCCTAAAATTTTTCCTGCTTCAATGAGCCGTTCGGTGATTTTTTTATCTTCGGTAGACGGGTTTAGATCTTGAGACGGATGATTATGAGCAATTATTATGCTTGCTGAATGGAGAGCAATTGCTGGTTCAAAAACTTCCCTCGGATGAACAAGACTTGAGTTAAGTGTGCCGATTGAAATGATTTGTCTTTCAATTAATCTATTTTGTGTATCTAAATAAAATGCGAGAAAATGTTCTTTCTTTGATTCGCAGACATCAGAGCATAATTTCCAAATATCTTTAGCTGATAGAATTTCTGTTTTATTATCGGAATTTAATCTTTTCCCTAATTCTAATAACGCAGATACCTGCGAAGCTTTAGCATCACCAAGTCCTTTTATTTCCAATAAATCTTTTAGTGTTATATTTTTTATTCCAATTTTTTCAACGACTTTTAGAATTTTTTTAGAAAGTTCAAGTACATTCAACCCTTTTATTCCAGAACCTAGAAGAATTGCTAGAAGTTCGTGGTTTTTTAATTTACCTGAGCCATATTTCGCAAGTTTTTCACGGGGTAAGTCAATTTTTTGTAAATCTTTTATTTTCACCATCTAATAATTATACCACTCAAAACAAAAATAAAAAACTCGTCGAGAGCACACTTTTTAGAAAGCCTTGCGCAGGAGTTTAGAAAATAAGAATGGTATTCCATTTATTATTTTCTTGAACGACGAGCAGTTCGCTGGCAAAGCTTTGCCAGATAGATTGCTTTATAAAAAGTCGTGCTAAGAAAGAGTTTTTGATTTTTTCCTACTTTTCCAAATCAAGAGTTTCATCAATACGGATTTTGGAGACAAATTCGGGGACGTGGGAGACGAGGATTAAGGCCCCTTTATATTGATTGATAGCTTCAGCGATGATAGGAATATGACGGAAGTTTATATGATTCGTCGGCTCATCTAAAATAAGGAGGCCCGGGCGTTCTAGCACTAATCGTGCAAAAGCAACGAGCCCTTTCTGGCCCTCAGAAAGGGCTCCTATTTTTGTTCGAATAAACTCCCCTGTTATGAGGAAACTCGCGGCTGTTGCGCGCATATGCTCTTCATTGAGCGGTAAGCCACCGGCCTCCATCGCACTCGCTAGAGATTCATAAACAGTATGTTCAAAATTGAGTGTAGAAAAATCTTGTCTATAATATCCGACGCGAATGCCTTTCAAAATCTTCGCACCCTCGTATGTATCATTCGCAAGGTGTTCCAGCAAGGTGCTCTTGCCTATGCCGTTCGGCCCTTTCAAAAGTAAATGTTGATTCTTTTTTAATTTTATATTTGCTTTGTGTTTTACAATTTTTCCATTCTTCGCATTCATGGTCGTGAAAGAATTTATTGTGATGATGTCGCCATTGATATCTGCTTGCACGGGAATAGTGAAATTTTTTATCGTCCTGTCTTCTTTGCGCACATCCACCATATCTTCTTCGAGCTCTTCTGCTTTCTCTCGCATACGCTTCGCTACGAGACGAAGCTGTCCTCCTTTATGCGCAAAAACATTCGCTTGATCTTTCTTCGCTTGGATTTCTTTCGCAAGCTGAGCATTCTTCATATTTTCTTTTTCCACTCTGGCAGTGATATCTTTCAAAACGTTTTTGTAGTTACCGACATATTGCTCCACTTTGCGAGTATAAATATCTAAATAGAGCACGCCATCTGTAAATGCATTTAAGAATTCTGCATCGTGCGAAATGACGACGACGGTCTTTTCATATTTTTGTAGAAAGTCTGTCAGGTGCGCAATACCTGCATGGTCTAGATTATTCGTCGGCTCATCGAGGAGAAGAATATCTGGATCTTGAATGAGTGCTCCAGCGAGAAGTATGCGAGCGAGCTGTCCGCCAGAAAAACTTTTTAAAATTCTATCATGAAGCTTTGTATGACCTTTCAAATTTACAACTTCCAAAACATCATCTATGCGAGGATCTATATCATAAATTTTTTTCGTATGGCCATTTTCACTGAAACATTGCTCGAAGAATTCACGGACGGTTAAGATCAAATCTTTTCTTGGCAATACTTGCTTCGCTGTCGCAATGCTCACTTTGTCGTTCACGACTATCGTGCCCGACTCGGGCTTGAGAGCTCTCGTGACCAAGCCGAAAATGGTCGTCTTGCCTGCGCCATTTTGTCCCATTATTGTAATCTTTGCTCCACGGCGAAGCGGGAAAGAAACATCGTCCAAGATGGGCTTGTTGTGGCCATATTCAAAAGAGACTCTTTCGAATCTCAAAATTACTTCATTCTTTGCCATAGAGCCCTTAGAATACCTTATTTTAAGCGAAAATGAAAGGAGAAAAAATCCAGGAATCAAAAATTTCTGAGCCTTCGCCCTCGGAGTCATAAGTCCAGGGGACCAACACGACTCTTAAAATTTTTATTCCTGGATTTTTTCTTTTATTTTAAAAACTCATGAAGTGTGCTAAATTATATAAATGAAAGAAAAAATCCAGAATAAATTCAAATTTTCGCCAAAAATAATTATCCTTTCGACTGTTTTCTTGGATGTCTTAGGTATTGGACTCATTATTCCTATACTTCCTTATTATGTAGAATCTTTTCACGTACCAGATATCGTAGTCACTCTCCTTTTCGCTGTATTCTCCCTCTGTGCATTTTTCAGTGCACCGATATTAGGAATGATATCTGACAGAAAAGGCCGAAGACCTGTACTTCTCATAAGCCTCGCCTCTTCGGCTCTCGGCTGGATTATTTTTGCTTTTTCAAAAACAATCTTTGGACTTTTCTTGGGAAGAATCATAGACGGTTCGGCGGCGGGAAACATTTCTACTGCTCAAAATTATTTAGTTGATATTTCTAAAGATGACAAAGAACGGGTGCATAATCTAGGATTGATTGGTGCAATCTTCGGCGTGGCCTTTATTGTCGGGCCTCTTGTTGGTGGAGTACTTTCTAGTATTAGTATAAAAATGCCTTTCATCGTCGTCGGAATATTAGCTACAGTAAACACAATCCTTGCTTATTTCTTTTTACCAGAAACTCATCATGATAGGAATACAGGAAAAATTTCTTTGAATCCTTTTACACCTATCATCAAGGCTTTAAATAATAAGACTGTCTTGCCTCTTTATATCTCCTGGCTTTTATTTGGTATTGCTGTTTCTCTCAATCAATCCATCTTTGCTTTGTATATTACAAAAGTATTTTCTTGGACAGTCGTCGCTTCCGGCTTCATCATGGCTTTCATCGGAGTAATCATTTCTTTAAACCAAGCATTTTTCCTCCGCAAAGTCTGGCTCAAATATTTTAAAGAATCTGTACTCATGATATGGCTCTGGCTTCCTTTCGCTTTCGGATATTTAGTCATGGCTTTGCCTTTCAAGGTAGCTTTCGTCTTGGGTCTCGTCATCACAGCTTTCGGACAATCCACAATGCGTGTCGTTATGAATAGCCAAATCATCGGCTTCTCTGATAAAAAAGAACAAGGTGAGATGATGGGAATACTTGCTTCCATAATGTCGCTCTCGATGATCTTGGGCCCGCTTATTGGTGGAGCTATTTATACTATTGGTGCCGCTTTGCCATACATTCTCGCTGGAATAATTTTATTTATCACATTTATTTTCGTCTATAAAACATACAAACACGTCGCTCCAAAGGAGCACACAGATATTGAACCAGTTGAGGTAGTGTAAAAAACTCAGGAATCAAAAATTTCTGAGCCTTCGCCCTCGGGGACATAAGGACAGGGGACCAACACGACTCTTAAAATTTTTATTCCTGAATTTTTAATAACCTTCTATAAACCTATATAGAAGTCTGACTGGAGTGCCTAGGGCGCCGCCTGCGAGGTTTTCGCCTTGTATTGCAGTCATACGAGGGGCCATGTCTATGTGTATCCATTTATGACCTTTTATGAATTGGTAGAGAAAAATAGCTGCATAGATAGCTCCGCCATATCCCCCATCTTTATTTTTAACATTCGTCCAATCCCCGAGCGAACCTTTGATTTCATTTTCATATTCTTCCCACATAGGCAATCTCCAAACATAATCCCCTGTCTCTTCTCCAGCTTTTTCTATTGCTTTAGATAAATTGTCATCATCAGTAAAAATTGCCGAAGCTCTCTCGCCAAGTGCGACCATCGCAGCACCAGTCAAAGTCGCAATGTCTATAACGACTTCTGGTTTATATTTTTGAGAATAAGTTAATGCATCAGCTAAGATGACTCTGCCTTCGGCATCAGTATTTAAAATCTCAATCGTTTTACCGGACATTGAGCGAATGACATCTCCTGGACGATAACTTTTCCCCGATGCCATATTTTCAACGGCCGGTATGAGCCCGATGACATTCTTTTTCAATTTCATTTTTGCAACCAGAGCGAGGGTGTGGATGACAGCGGCACCACCAGACATATCCATATTCATACCGAGAAGACTATTTGAGGGTTTCAAATTTATTCCTCCAGTATCAAATGTCACACCTTTGCCGACGAGGACAATAGGTTTCTCATTTTTCTTTCCGCCAGCGTATTCCATAATGATAAATTTAGATTCTTCGTCTGAACCACGGCCGACAGAAAGTATCGCTCGCATTTTTTGCTTTTCCATTTCTTTTTCACCAAGTACAGTGACTTTCACAGGTAGATTTTTTACGGCTTCTTTTGCTTTTTGCGCCAAAATTTGAGGAGTCATATCTCCACCTGGCATATTTGCAAGTGTCCTAGTCTTGTTCACTTCTTCTGCAATAGTGTGGCCTTTAAGAATGGATTTTTCAATATCCCCGAAAGACGGTCTTTGAGGAGTTCCCAAAAGACCGTCTTTGGGAGAATCTATACCAGAAATAATAATTTCTTTTACAAAATTAAAACCTTCTTCTGTCGGTGTTTTATATTCCACAAATTCATAATTTGCAAAATCTAGTTGAGAACCGATGAGTTCTCCCAATTCTGTATCTGTTAATTTAATATTTTTAAATTTAAAATCAGAAAAATCAAAAGCAATCTTTTCCGCTTTTATTCCTTTTGCCATTGTCACCATTTTACGGACAAGCAAAAAAAGCTTTCTCAAAGTCATTTTCTCATCGCATTTCAAAAAGAATGTTTTTGCACCATTTTCTTTTATAATCTCATCTTTATTTTTAGAACCGACAGATACAAAAAGAACTTCTCCTTTTACATCTTTTGGGTTGTTTTTAAATGCTATTTTCATATTTTTAAAATCCTTCTTCTGTTAATCTTTCATCTATTCTATTCATATCTCGTGGAAACATACAAGCTTCACGAATATTTTTTAGACCTAAAAGTTGCATAGTGATACGTTCAGCTCCAAAAGCAAAACCTCCTTCAGGCGGAACTCCATATTTGAAAGCTTCAAGAAACATTTTTATTTTAGCCGGATCCATTTTCCAAATTTTTACATGCTCCATGAGCTGGTCATAATCATTGATTCTGCGTCCACCAGAGAGCCATTCTACTCCACGACAAATGAGATCCACGCCTTCATTGTATTCTGGCTCTTCTTTACTTGGATAAATGTAAAATGGTTTTTTTAGTGTTGGATATCCGTAAATAAATACGAAATCCGAACCAGTCTCTTCTTTTATTATTTCACAAATTTGTCTTTCATCTTCTCCGTTTGTATCTTTTTCTCCACGAACATCACGACCAAATTTTTCAAAAATCTTTTGTTGAACTTCTCTTAAAGAAAGTGTTGGCGTTTTGTCTGTCATTGTCGGAAGAGTAACCCCTAACAATTTCAAATGTTCTTTGTTTTTTGTCTCTACTTGTTTCAAAATGTATCTTACTGTTTCTTCAGCCATATCTCGCACATCTGTCCATGAATCAATGAAGGCCATCTCTGCATCAAGTGAAACCACTTCCGTCAAATGTCTAGTGGTTGAAGATGGCTCTGCGCGGAAAACTTTATTCACAGAAAAAACTCTTTCAAATGCTGACATCACGATTTGTTTGTAAAGTTGAGGAGATTGAGAAAGAAAAGCTTTTTTATCAAAATAATCAATCTTAAAAACTTCTGCTCCTCCTTCGGCAACAGCTGGAGATATACTAGGAGCTTGAAATTCAAAAAACATATTCTTTTTCATAAATTCCCTGAAAGCATCTATTACTGTTTCCTGTATTTTGAAAATTGCTTGTATTTTTGGTTGTCTTAAAACTAACGCTCTATTATCAAGTTCTGCGGTCAACTCTAGATTATACCCACCAAGAGACATATCAAAAGGAAGAGGTGCTGCTTCGGATAAAATTTCAATATTTAAAATTTCAAGTTCTATGTCGCCATTTAATACATCTGCTTTCACATTTCTCTCTGGACGCTTGTTTACTAAACCAGTGATCTTGAGAACCCATTCGAGTCTGATTTCTTTTGATTTTTCAATAACTTCCACATGAGAAGGTAATGCAACTACTTGCACTTTACCTGTCATATCTCGCATATCAAAAAATACCATTTTGCCTTGATCACGACGGACATCTACCCAGCCAGCTATGATGACTTCTTTGCCAACATTGTCTTTCAAATCTTTAATATAAATCCTATTTTTCATATAAATATTCTATCATATATTGAAAATAAAAAAAGCGGAGAATATGATGGGTCCCCGCTTTCTTAATTTACCCTTTCCTTTATTAAGAAGGGTTTTAAAATTTATCAATAATTTTTAAAAGCGGATTGCTACGTGGCTCTGCAGGAAGCCACTTTCCACTTATTTCTCTTATGCATCGGCTTTTTCCCCAATCAGGGTTAACACCGATAAATTTGTTTTTTAAAGTCAGGAATTTTCTTCCTGATTTTGTGGCTTCTGCAAGCCACTTTAAACAATTCTCTAGGTCGCCACTGGCGACTTGGGAATCACAAGAATTAGACATAAGAACTCCTTATAAAATTGATAAAATATTTAAAACAGTAAGGAACTATTACCCTCAGACCCAAATTTCATTTATTATTTGGGACTGGTGTGTATGTTTCTAGAAAACTGAGAGCACACACATCAGACTCAAACGCAAAACTGACTTCGATTTTATTCGGAGCCAGTTTTGTTTTTGTATTATTTCAATTTTTCCAATTTATACAAAAGCAAATGGCTCCTTCTTAATGAGGGTGAGAATAAAGAGAACATTAATTTGTATATTTCTTAATTTCATAACTATATAAACATATTAGCATAAAAAATAGAAACAACAACACACCTGTGGAAAACTCTAGACTTTTTCTACATTGAGCACTCTTCCATTTTTATCTAAAGAAACACAAAATCCTTCTAAAAAATCGTAAGGCTTGATTTTCCAATCATAGTTTTTTATAAAAATATTTGCATTTTCAATCTTCATGTCATTTAAAAATAAAATTTCAAAAAATTTCATTACAAAAGCATGACTAATACAGACAGAACCATTGGGAATTTTTTTAAGTTTCTTGAAAAAAGAATCTATCCTCGCTATAACATCATTTACTTTCTCCTCATTTTTATCTTCCACAATACTTTTTACCACATTTTCACGCAATAAATTTACATTGAAATCTTTATTTTCTGGTGTAACAAAATTAGCTACTGAAAATTTAATTTCCTTTAATTCTGGTAAAATTTTTATGGGTAAATCAAAAAGCTTAGCTGTCTGTACGCAACGAGACACTGGCGAAGATAGGATATATTTAATTTTAAAATTTTTCTTTAAATTCTTAACTCTTTTAATTGTTTTTTCTGTATTCGTATCTAACAATGGATCATTTAACTGTAAACCATTTAAATCAAAACTAGAAATCAAATCCATCCCTGGTATTAGGTCTAGATATATTGCTGGTCTTAAAAATAGTATTTTTTTCATAATTTTAATAAAGAAGCAGAGAAAATTTTCTCTGCTTAATAATTTAATAAACAATTACTTCTAATTTTTGTCTATTTTGAGCTAAAAAAGAATGATTTTTTGTTATTCCTCTCAAATTTTCAGTTGCATAATTCATAAGAATTTTCTTATTCATTTCATACATGATTTCTCTCAAAAGTATGTATTGAGCATAATGTCTAATTTGAAGTTTGCTTGTTTCTTCTATACTCAATTCTCTATTATACTGCAAAGAATATCTCTCTTTCCTTTTTTCCTGATAAAGAAGAAAAAAATAATTTAATTCAGAATCTGTGGGTAAAGAATCTCTTATTTTGTCTTCTAGCTCATATTGACGAATATGCCAATTTTTAAACTGATTACTAAACAAAGAAACTTTTCCTTTAATATCTTGACTTAAAATTTCTTGACTAAACTTAATTTCAGAGGTTTTTATATTGTCTCTTGGAAAATCAATGAAAATATCTTCCTCTGTATCGGCTATTAGAAATATAAAGAAGTTTTTTGGATATTTACTTTGAACTTCTGACACTGCCTGAAGAGCTGAAATCATAAGAGAAGAAACACCATCAGAAATTCCCCCAGGAATATAATCTGGACAAAGTGGAACAAAAATTTCATTTCCATCTTCTAATATTTTTGGAAGCCTTCTCGAGGCTTCTTGTTTTTGAAAAGAAAAAATCTTGTTACTTATCATTCTGTAGTCCCTCCTAGGACTTTTTTAACTAATTAATTTTTAAAGAACAAAATACTCTCTCCTTCTGCTATCATGTACTAGTACATGATAGCAGAAGAAAAAAGTAATGCAAGTGCATTTTATATAAAAACTGTGGATAACCCACAATCTCTTTTTTTATTATTTACTTAATTTTTTTAACACTAAATGAAAACCCCCATTTTTATTACGAAGTTCGCGAGACCCTCTAGTGACCGTGCTTATACCAATACCTAAATCCCCTGCTATGTCTCTATGTTTCTCGTTTTTGTTAAGCCTCTTCACTATTTGCCATCTTATACAAATTTCATCAAATTCTGCAGGTGTCAAAATATCTCTCAAAAATTCAAATATTAATTCCTTATCTGTAGAAATTTTTGAAAAAACTTCTATAATCTCCTTTTTGTATTGTGCGGAATTTTTTTTCATTTTTTAAAAATAATCAATCTTGATAGCTTTTTTAACTTTAGCCATTGTCTTTTTAGCTTCTTCTCTTGCCTTTTTTGTCCCATCTTCTAAAATCTTCATAACCTCTTCTGGGTGCTTTTCGAATTCTTTTCTTTTTTCACGAATTGGTTTAATTAATTTTTCTAAAACCTCTATCAATCTTTTCTTAATAACAACATCTCCTAAACCACCCTTTTCATATTGCTTTTTTAATTCTAGAACTTCTTCTTTATTTTCATCAAAAATATCTAAATAAGTAAAGACAATATTTCCTTCTACTTTACCTTTATCTTCCACATGAATGTGGTTCGGGTCAGTATACATATTCATAACTTTTTTTGAAATTTCATCATAACTATCTGAAAGATAAATACCATTATTAAGAGATTTACCCATTTTAGAATTTCCATCAGTGCCAATTAACCTCGGGATATCTCCCACTAAATGCTTTACACGTTTAAATGTTTCTCCGTAGAAACGATTGAAGTCGTCCACAATTTCATTCACTTGTTCAATAACTGGTAATTGATCTTCACCGACTGGAATTAAATTTGATTCTGCAAAAAGAATATCCGCTGCTTGAGAAACAGGATAAGTTAAAAATCCAGCGGGAACATCTTCTCCATACCCTTTGTCTTTCATTTCACTTTTTACAGTCGGGTTCCTCTTCAATCGAGCAAGTGTCACCAAATTTAAAAACAAAACTGTAAGCTCTGCAATTTCTGGAATTTCTGATTGAATAAACATAATAGTTTTTTTAGGGTCAAGACCACAAGCCAGATTATCAAGGGCAACTTCTAAAACATTTGCTCTAACTTTTTCTGGATTTTGTGCATTATCGGTAAGTGCTTGAATATCCGCAACCATATAAAAAGATTTATCGGCTTCATCTTGAAGTTTAACTCTATTTCTTATAGACCCGACAAAATGACCCAAATGGAGTTTACCCGTTGGGCGATCACCCGTGAGCACTATTTTTTCATCTTTTACCATATAAATATATTACCATATTTGTCCCCATTTTAATAACATATTTAATAACTTTTCGTCTTTGACTATTTTTTTAAAGTGCTAGAATAACCAAATGATAAAAGCAAAAAAAGATATAAATATACGTATTCCTCCTCAAAATATACCTTCTGAGCAGGCAGTGCTTGGTTCTATAATGCTCCGCAAAGATGCTATCCATGAAGTAGAAGATGTGATCACTCCAGATTCTTTTTACGTTGAAAAACACAAAATAATTTTCAGAGCAATGCTTGACCTCTCTCTTAAAAATGAACCAATAGATATGCTTTCTCTTTCTACAAAATTAGGTGAACAGAAAGTTTTAGAAAGAATTGGGGGTAATCAATATTTAGCAGAAATAGCAAATATTGTCCCTTCTTCTGTAAATGTAAAACACTATGCCGAAATTGTACAAAAAAAATACGTTTTAAGAAGTTTAATAGAAGCAGCAGATTATGTATCTGAACTTGGTTTTGAAGAAGGTGATGACCATATGGATGACATTTTAGATATGGCAGAAAAAAGAATTTTTAGCGTGATCTCTTCTCCTAAAAATCAAAAATATACGAATTTAAAAGATGCCTTACCTGAAGCATGGGAACGTCTTGAAAAATTACATGAACACAAAGGAGCTCTCAGAGGATTGCCGACTGGTTTCAAAGATTTGGATAGTACTCTTTCTGGTTTACAAAAGTCTGATCTAATTATTTTAGCCGCTCGTCCTTCTATGGGTAAAACGACTCTGGCACTCGACATCGCTCGTATGTCTTCTGTTGTTCATGATAAATCTGTTTTAATTTTTTCCTTAGAAATGTCTTCTCAACAATTAGTAGATAGAATGCTTTCAGCACAATCTCGAGTAAATGCTTGGAACTTACGTACTGGACATTTGTCTTCTGATAGAGATTTTTCTCAACTTCGAGATTCATTAGATAAACTTGCTAAAGCAAAAATATATATTGATGATCAACCTGGCAATTCTATCGTTCGAATGAAAGCTCTTGCTCGCAGATTAAAAGCTGAAAAAGGATTGGATCTTATAATCGTAGATTACTTACAACTTATGACTACTTCTAAAAATTATGATTCTATGGTCAATCAAGTGACAGAAATTTCAAGATCTTTAAAGAGCCTAGCAAAAGAACTCGATGTGCCCGTGCTCGCCCTCTCGCAGCTTTCTCGTGCTGTGGAATCTCGTGGAGGCAAACCAAGACTATCCGATCTTCGTGATTCAGGATCTATCGAGCAGGATGCCGACGTCGTGATGTTTATTCATAGAGAAGATAAAGGCAAAGACGAATCTGAGAAAACAAACATTGCTGAAATATTGATTGAAAAACACAGAAATGGTCCTACTGGTAAAGTTGATCTTTACTTTGATGAAAAAACAACTACCTTCTTAAATCTTGAAAAAAGTAGCTTGAGTGAATTTACCCAACCAAAAGTTAGTGGAGAGTTGGATGAGTTTTAAATAAATAATTATGAACACAATAGAAAGATTAACTGAAGTATTTAAAGAATTTCCAGGTATTGGGGAGAGACAAGCAAAACGCTTTGTTTACTTTTTAATGTCTCGAGATGGAAGCTATTCTGACAATCTATCTAGTCTAGTGAAAGAATTAAAAAAGGAAGTATCTCAATGTAAAGAATGTTTTAAATTTTTCCTTTTAGACTCAAACAATAAACTTTGCGAAATCTGCAGAGACCCAAATCTAGACTCTTCTGTACTTATGGTCGTCGAAAAAGATTCTGATTTAGAAAGTATGCATAAAAGTAGAATATATAATGGCAAATATTTTATCCTGGGAGGACTCGTGCCGATCGTGGAAAAAAATACAAATTCAAGAATCAGAGTAAATGGACTTATAGAAAAAATAAAACGTGATTCAAAAGCCACACCAGAGGACGGACAAGCCTTAAAAGAAATTATTCTGGCTTTTTCATTGAGCCCTCAAGGCAACCATACAGACTTTTATATTCGCAACCAATTAAAACCCATCATTGAACCATTGGATATAAAAATTTCATCTTTGGGTAAAGGCCTCTCCACTGGCACCGAGCTCGAATACTCAGACAACGACACCCTCAAAAACGCTCTCAAAAATAGGCAATAAAAAATCCCGGAAACTAGTTCCGGGGAAATTAACTTTTGTAAAAACAAATATAACTGGCTACAAAAGTATCTACTTTTATATACACTTCAGTGCCAGATTTTACTATAAACTCTTGGTCAGTAAGAAGTAGCACTTCATTGTTGACTTTAAACATACCCGATGTTGCTTTCAACACCACTTCTTTTGAACTCATCTTTCCAAAAGGATAACTCCCAGGAAGTATAGTACCAATAGAAATAATCTTTCTTCCATTTTCATCTACTACTTCAATGGTATCTACATTTCGTTGTCCTTCAAAATGAAGGACCCTAGGTATAGAAATATACTCCATTTTTTACCTCGCTCTTTGTTTAAAAAACATTTAACTAAATTCATGAACTAATATGATTTAGTAATAACATAAACACAAGAAAAAGTCTATTAAAAAATAAAAACACCCCTTACGGGGCATTTTTATTTTATATCTAAGATTTTTACTTTAAAGAATGGCTGACGGTGACCGTTTCTTTTGAGATAACGTGATTTTTGTTTATATTTGACAACCATAACTTTCCTAGTACGGCCGATTTGGACGAGCTCCGCTTCGACACTTGCCTCTTTTATATAAGGTGTACCGATAGTGGTATTTTTCCCATCATCAACTAAGAGGACTTTGTCAAAGGAAATCTTGTCTCCGACTTTGTATTCCCCCTTCATTTTCTCAACAGAAACAACGCTGTCTTTTGAGACTTTATACTGCTTTCCACCTGTTTGTATAACTGCAAATTTCATAAGATGTATATTATATTAATTTTCTTGAAAATGCAAGTCCAAGGTGTTATAATAAGCCTTATATGCAAACAAAAATTATTGAGAGATATTTTTTCTTTAGTTTATTATTAGCAACTCTCGCTTTTTCTCTTTTTATTTTTCGTCCATTTTGGATAGTGTTAGTGCTTTCTATCTCTTTTTCAATAGTCCTTTTTCCTATCTATAAATGGTTTAACAAAAAATTACCCAATTGGCTCTCAGCAGTTTTGACAGTATTGATTTTTGTCATTGCGATAATGATTTTGCTTTTTGGTATAGCGATAATTGTCTTGAATCAAAGTCAGAGTGTTTATAATCTTTTTATGAATGGAAATACTTTATCGACAATAGATTCTATAAACAATTCTATTATCAAGATATTACCTCAAGGACTATCTTTCAATCTATATGAAAAAATTTCAAACATAATCTCTTTTATAACAAACAACGTGGCTAATCTTTTCACTACTACATTATCTACAGCCTTCGCTTTCTTCCTCACTTTTCTTTCGATGTTTTATTTTTTAAAAGACAATATGTATTGGAAAAAAGCTATTAAGCTATTAAGTCCTCTTTCAGATAATGACGATGAAAAAATAATAAACAAACTTTCTATGGCGGTAAATGGAATTTTAAAAGGATATCTTTTATTAGCTTTTATTCAAGGATCTTTGGTCGGGATTGGTTTTGCTTTATTTGGCATACCAAACCCTGCACTTTGGGCATTGGTCGCTATGGTCACAGCTCTCGTACCTACCATAGGTAGTGGACTTGTCACAATACCAGCTATAATTTTTCTTTTAATAACTGAAAGCTATCTACCAGCACTGGGTCTCACTATTTGGGGAGTAGCCATCGTTGGTACTATCGATAACATTTTAAATCCAGTTATCATTGGAAATAAAATAAATTTACATCCAATTTTAATTATGTTTTCTGCTTTAGGTGGTATATCTCTTTTTGGTCCGATTGGTATTTTGGTCGGACCATTGACAGTGAGCTTGCTCTATACCTTGATCTCTATATATAGAGATGAATTTCGACAAAACCAAGTGACAGACAATTTGTAATTTATTATATATGTCTCTAAAATTTTACAATACTTTAACTAAAGAAAAGGAAGAATTCGTACCGATTGATAAAAAAAAGGTAAGTTTTTTTGTGTGTGGTCCTACCGTATATGATTACTCTCATTTAGGACATGGAAAAACATACACACAATTTGATGTTCTTGTTAGAGCTTTAAGATACTTTGGATATGAAGTTTTTTATCTACAGAATATTACAGATATAGATGATAAAATCATAAATCGTGCCAAAGAACAAAACATCTCTCCGAAGGAGCTATCAGAAAAATTCGAAAAAATTTATTTAGAAGACATGACAAGTTTAGGCAATACATCAATCAATAAATATGCAAGAGCTACTGATTATATTTCACAGATCATCAAACAGATTGAGACACTGATTGAAAAAGGCTATGCCTATAAAACAAGCGATGGTATTTATTTTGAAACAGCAAAATTTAAGAATTATGGAAAACTTTCCGGCCGAACAGAATTAAAAGAAGATGATGCCGTGTCTCGTATTGATGAATCAAAAGAAAAAAAGGGTTGGAATGATTTCTGTCTCTGGAAAGCGGAAAAAGAAGGCGAACCATCTTGGGATACACCTTTTGGTAAGGGACGTCCAGGTTGGCATATTGAAGATACTGCCATTACTGAAACTTTTTTCGGTCCACAATATGATATCCATGGAGGTGCAAGAGATCTAATTTTTCCTCATCACGAATGTGAAATTGCTCAAATGGAATCTGCTTCGGGTCGTTCTCCGCTTGTGAAATATTGGCTACACACTGGATTTCTGAATATAGATTCAAAAAGAATGGGTAAATCAAATGGTAATTTTAAGACACTTCGAACGATGATTGAGTTTGGTATTTCCCCTATGTCTTTCCGTTTTTGGGTTTTAATGGCTCATTATCGTTCACCCATGAATTGGAACCAAGAAGCCTTAGAAGGCGCTGAAATAGCCCTAAAACGCTTATATAAGCTCTATATAGAGCTAGGTAAAGACTCTGGTGAAATAAGCACAAAATACCAGCAAAAGTTCAAAGAATACCTAGAAGACGACTTAGATACACCGAGGGCAATTTCCCTACTTTGGGATGTGATAAAAGATGAGGACCTTTCTCCCGCCGATAAAAAAGCAACCATTCTTGATTTTGATAAAGTCTTTGGACTTGGTTTTGAAAATTTGAAAACAGAAAAAATTCCGGAAGAAATAATAAAAATTGCAGAAGAGCGCGAACTCGCTCGTAAAAATAAAGACTGGAAAAAATCTGACGAACTAAGAGATAAAATAATTTCCCTAGGATATGAAATAAAAGATTCTTCCGACGGCTACAAAATTTCTAAGATTTAATTATCCCAATTAAAATTTCTACCAAAATGTCCCCATTTGGAAGTTTCAGCAAAATTTACATTTTCTAAATCTAAAAAATTTTTTATACCTTTAGGAGTCAAATTATATTCTGTTTGTGTATTTATTTTTATTTCCACACCATCTAAAATTGCTACAGCCATCACTGGCTCTGGTTTACCAATAGCATAAGCAAGTTTTACAAATACTTCTTTAGCTTTACCACTTTTTATAAAATCTACTGCTATCTTCCGAGCGATGTATGCTCCACTTCTATCTACTTTCGTATAATCTTTTCCAGAAAAAGAACCACCACCAATAGGAATTTCTGGTCCATAATTATCAATCACTAACTTCCTACCAGACAAACCTGTATCCGCATCAAAACCACCTTGAATCCATTCACCTGCAGGATTGATTAAATACTGTGCCCCGTCGCTCGAGAGCGACTGGGGTTTTTTTGTTTCTATTATATTTTTTACTAATGGTAATAACTCTTCATTTTTTGTATTTTGGAAACTCACCACAACTGTCTCCACTTCACCATTATTTAATGTCACTTGTACTTTTCCATCATAGGGATATTTTTCAAAAACCCTCTCACATAAATCTCTTGCAAGTTCATACTCAGGTGGCATCATACTTTCCGTATCACTCGTCGCATATCCTTTCATTATTCCTTGGTCTCCTGCTCCACCTATATCTACTCCGAGTGCAATACTAGGACTTTGTTTTGATAAATTAATTATTATTTTAAAATCTTCTCCGACTATTTCTTTTACTATTTTTTCTAATAGAGGAGACGCATGGCTCGTCACTTCACCATTGATAGTTATCAACTTATGTCCACCCATCACTTCCACAGCCACTCGGCTATTTTTGTCTTCCGCCAAATAAGCATCTAAAATAGAATCAGCAATAAAATCACAGATTTTATCAGGGTGTTTAGGGCTCACAAATTCGGCTGTTTTTATCATAAGTAAATCTAGTATAACAATAATTTTGCAAAATATGCAATAATTTAGTAATCTTATAACTATGATAGATAAAATAATAAATACGAAAAATATAAATGGATCTGAAGTAATATTATTAAGCGCTCCTTATGAAGGAAGTGTATCTTTTATGACAGGAACAACAAAAGCACCTCAAAAAATAATCGACTGCTTGGATAATTCTTTAGAACTTTTTGATACAGAATTACTTTGTGAACCAGGTAATAATATAAAAACTGCACATAAAAAAATTACTGGATTAGAAAAACTTAATTCAGAAAAAGCTGTTAAAAAAATAAAATCAGAATATTTAAACTTATTTAGTAATAAAAAATTTATAATTATTCTAGGAGGAGAACACACTGTATCTTTAGGGGCATTTGAATCAATTTCTAAAAAAGAAAATCCAAAAGATATAACTATATTACAAATAGATGCTCATCAAGATTTGCGAAATGATAATAGCGATTATAGTAATGAAAAAAATAAATATGCTCATTCTTGTGTGATGCGTAGAGCTCATGAACTTGGTTTTAATTTAGTACAAGTCGGCATTCGTACTTTTTCTAAATATGAATATGAATACACAGAAAAAAATAAAAAAACTATTACAGTTTTCCCTTGGAATAAAAACAATAAAATCCCAAAAATTGAAAATATTATAAAATCTATCAAAACCAAAAACGTATATTTATCACTTGATGTAGATGGCATAGATCCAAGTTTCATGCCTGGTACTGGTACTCCAGTTCAAGGAGGACTCGATTGGAATTACACACTTAATTTAATAGAAAAATTATTTGAGAAAAAAAATATAATAGGCGCAGATATTGTGGAAGTTTCTCCACAAAGAGATTCTGTACTTACAGAATTTGGGGCAGCTTTATTGTGTTATAAAATAATGACTTACAAATTTAAACAAAAATTACTTTCTTAAAAATTTTTTTATGTAGAATAGCAAAACTAATTATCGCATTAATTAATATAAAATAAATACCTAAAGAATATATAGAAAAAGTCCAATCTTTTATAATTAGCAACCCTATTATATTGTTAACAATTCCTAACATGTAAAGACCCGCATTTTCTGTTTCGGGGAACTTCCAAGATTTTACAATAGTAGGAACAGCAGCTAATCCATCACTTAAAATCACAAAAAGAATTGATATTTCTAAACTATGAGTAAATACATAAAGCACTAATGCTAATAAAGAAAGAATTCCACAAATTAAATCAAAAAGTGTAATCTTCCAATAACCATTTCTCAAAATCAAAGAATAAATAATAACCAAAAGAGGACAAAAACCTGATGCAAATACCGGAAATACAGAAAAACCCGCTCCAGCTTTAAGCTGAAAATATACTCCCAAAAATGGTGCTAACATCCAAATGAACCAAGAAACTAGGTTTGGCTTAGCATGTCCTAAATACATGCTCCTTAAATAAAGAAAATCTCCTATTAAACTTATTACAACCGCTATAATAATTATTTTTTCTGACAACATAAATGTGGATAACTGCCCCTAAGCTGGGCTTAGGGGCACTAATATATTTCTTGCTGATAACATCGTTCACAATAAACAATCTCTGATCTATCCGGTGCATATGTCGTTTCAAATTCATTTTGACAACCTTCTTTCATACATTTTCTGTGCCAAAGTTTTAAAGGATTTCTCAAATTGATACGTTGATAATGTCGGCAGTTTGGACAAAGTCTCGGTAAAGGCAAATTCATTCTTTTGTAAAATTTTAATTCCTCTGGAAAAATTCTAAATGCTTCTGTGCATTGTTCTTTGCATTTACCAGCATGCTCACAAGCTATAACTTTATTTATTATGTCATCTGTAATATCTTTAATACCATCTGGTATATCCGTGCATTCTATATCAATCTTATAATTTCTAATTTCTGCATCTTCCCAATTATAACCTTTCTCAATTGCTTCTCTTTTGTCTAACGGAAAATATTCCTGAGCAATACTTTCATTATAAGCAAAAGGTGAAAGCTCGCTCGGGAAAAATTCTCCATATTTATATGTTCTTCCTTTTTTATCTACATATGGCATATCGTCCATATGTTTGATAATTTTAGGAATTAAATCTTCATACTCTTCTTTTGTGTACTGTTTATTTAAAATACAGTATTGTTTTTTATATAGACCCTCACAACCAAAGATATTTAAACAATCATGACATTCTTCATTGTATCTTGAATCTTGATTTGAAAAATTTCTAATACCAAAAGCCCCGTTTGATCCACCAAAACCATGAGCAATCTCATAGAGAAGTTCCGCATTAAAGCCTTGAAATGAAGTATCATAACTATCTTTGGTATTATTTCTGCTAAAAAATAGATACTTCGAATTTTCAGCTTGTCTAGAACTAAAAGAATTGTGGGTATTTCTAACTTCATATAAATCATCCCCATTAGAATTAATAGATTTGTATATATGGGCGTAGCGATGTGGTATTTTTAAATTGAGTTTTTTTAATTTTTCTAAATTATCAAGATGTATTTTATAACTACCAATATTATTTGATTTAATAAATTCTTGATATTTTTCCTTTGTGTATTGCTGATTGAAAATATTATATTGTTTATTTACAAGTCCAACACAACCAAAACAATTCATACAATTTCTACAATCTAACAAATAATAACTATCAATACAATCTGTACAGTTATAACTAAAAAATAAAAGATTTGTTCGTGCGCATTCAAAAAGTTCATAACTAAATTGTATTTTTTCTGAAAAAGCTATATCTAAAGAATCTTGAGAATCAAAAATTTGATTACTAAAATAAACTCGTTCATTATTTATTCCACCAAATAAAAGATAGCATTCTTTAAGATCAAGACCATAATTACAATATTCGCTTGAAACAAAATTAGTCTGATATAAATTAGATCTTGGAACTTCTAATTGTAATAATTGAAATTGACTAAAAAATGGAACAGAAAAATCATACTCACGACCATAATCTAATGGATTCCATTCATCAGAAAGCCAACAATCATGACAATAAATTATATATAGTCTTTTTTTGCTATAAACACTAAGTATAGATTTTTTACATATAACACACTCATGTCTATAAAATACACGATTATTGCGAAATAATAACCTTTTTTGAAATCGACAGTCCGGACAAAATGTTGGAGCTGGAACTTTTATTTTTTCGTAGAATTTAAAATCTTCGGGCTCTATAATGAAATCCTTCTTACAGTTTTGACAATTTTTTGTTTCAGAATTCATGATTTATCTATTCTATAATTCTATAGAATATTAGAATACTTTAAATCCCCTCTTTTTTAAGTTCTTCTAGAAGTTCGCGGGCTTTTTTGGAAATTTTGTTTGGTAT
Organism: Candidatus Nomurabacteria bacterium; assembly: GCA_023267215.1. Taxonomy (GTDB): domain Bacteria; phylum Patescibacteriota; class Minisyncoccia; order Phycocordibacterales; family UBA9973; genus UBA9973. Next base: position 190,650 of record JAHFNS010000001.1, read on the forward strand.
TCTAAAATTTATTTTTATATATAAATCACCTGCTTTTCCGTTTTTTATTGCCTCACCATAACCTGTCATTTTGATAGTCTGTTTATTGTGAATACCAGCAGAAATTTTTATAATTACTTCTTTGTTTCCACTTACTACTATCTTTTTCTCTACACCTAAAATAGAATCAATTAAAGAAATATATATATCCATCTGCATATCTCTTCCACGAGGAGTCCGCGTAAACCCCCCTCTACCTCCAGTGAAAAAATCACTGAATATATCATTCAAATTTCCAAAATCAAAATCTACATTCCCACCTTGGAAACCTCCACCGAAACCAGAAAAATCAAAACCTTCAAAACCACCTTGTCTAGCTCCTCCATAACCACCTGCACCCATATTTTCAAAACCAGAGCCAAATTGGTCGTATTTTGCGCGTTTAGTGTCATCTGAAAGCACTTGGTAAGCTTCATTTACTTCTTTAAATTTTGCTTCATTCCCTTCTTTTTTGTCAGGATGATATTTGTGCGCCAACTTATAAAAAGCCTTCTTTATTTCGTCTTTGGAAGCACCTTTATTTATACCTAAAACTTCATAATAATCCTTACTCATAGGGCTATTATATCATAGGTTCAGCTTCTACTGAAGTCTTGTTTTTTGTTCCAATCTCTGATGAACTTTCTTCATTTTCTTCTCCTTCTTCTTTCTTTTTTCCCTTTCCTTCAATTATAGCTTTCTCTTCCGCACTTCGGATAATCGTCGCTTCTTCTTCAGCAATTAATCTTGCAGCATCATCTTTCGAAATTGAATATTTTTCTCGAGAAGAAGCAATTATTTCTTCTCTACAAGAACGATGAGTGGGAGGCAAAACTCGTAAAGTTTCTGCTGAAAATGGATCGTAAGATTCTCCATCGATAGTCATCTTAACGAAAATTTCTCCGACAGCAAGATTGATCATATCTTTTACAGCAAATATCGGATCAAATTCTGGCTTCATTTTTACCGCATCTTCACCACCAACACGAAAAGTAATGAGACTACCACAATTACCGAGCACAGCTTGATGAACTTTCGGAATAATTTGTCCGACATATTGATGCGCAATGGTTAAATTCAATCCGTATTTTCTAGCCTCTGATAAAATATTTTCAAAAGTTTGCGTAACAACATTTTGGAACTCATCTACATATAGGTAAAAGTCTTTACGATCTCGCTCTGGTATGGCAGCTCGCTCCATTCCTGCTTGTTTTATTTTCGTCAAAAACATTGAACCCAAAAAGGAAGAGTTCTCTTCTCCCAAACGTCCTTTTGATAAATTAATAAGAATAATTTTTTCTTCATTCATTAATTTACTTATATCTATTTTATTTTGCTTCTGTCCAAAAATATTTCGGAGTAATGGATCAGAAAGAAACTGCCCGAGTTTGTTGACGAGTGGGATGATAGCGTCTGTATCAAATTTTTCAGACCAATCGGCAAATTCGATAGCGAAGAATCTTTTGACCATGTCGTCTGTAATATACTCGACAACTTTTTGTCTATAATTTCTATCAGTCAACATTGAGATCATTCCACGCATCGTGGCATGAGGATAGTCTAAAAGCGCCAAACAAGTAAAACGAAAAACGTGCTCCAAACGTGGAGTCCAGTTTGCACCGAATTGTTTCTGAAAAACTTCGATCAAACCTTGAGTAAGTTGAAACTTAAAAGTTGGTTCAACATTTGCGAGCGGATTAAAGGACGCTGGAAAATCAACATCTGCTGGATCAATAATACAAACATCCGCTACTCTTTCCTTAGGAATATAATCAAGTATTGCATCAATAACATCTCCGTGTGGGTCGATCAAACATAAACCATGTTTGTAAGTAATATCTTGCCGTAAAAAAAGTTCCAATAATTTTGTTTTTCCGACACCTGACTTTCCAATAATATATAAGTGTCTTCTTCTGTCTATTCGTTTAATACCAAAAATAAATTTCTTCTCTTCTAAAGAAGCAACATAATTTGTACGTCCAAAAAAAGAAACCTCTTCCGGGTCAACCTTTCCAAAAACAGGAAGCTCTGGTGGTGGTGGAGCGTATTTGATTATTTGCACTCGATTTGGCTTCGGCATATTTGATTATTCTAGCATAAATCACCACCCCTTTCATCCCCTAGCCCATATTCACCTCACCCCTGCCCCTCTCCTTAGTGAAATAGAGGGGTTTTTAATATACCTCTTTATTATAACAACTCTTACAAAATATTTTTGGTGCTTCTTCTTTAGTGTAATGGGTTTTAAAATTAATACCACATTTGTCGCAATTTCTATCAACTTGTTTCATTTGAGAAACCCATATCTTTGCTTTTTCTTCTATTCTACAAAATGGACACTGTCTAGAAAGAGGCACATTTAATTTTTTTACTAAATCAAGTTCTTGTTTTGCTATTCTGTACCCTCTTGGACAAACACTGCATTTTATAATTTCTTTTAAAATTTTGTCATCAGTATTTTTGATATTATCTGGAATTTCTGAAGAATCCAGTGTTATTGGATATTTTTCAAAAAAATGATTACGCCATTTCAATTTATATTCTTCGACTTCTTTTTCTGTTTTTGGAAATAAAAAGTTAGCATAAGAGTTATTATAAGCGTGTGGAGAAAATTCCATTGGGAAAAATTCTCCATATTTGTAGATATTTCCTTTTTTGTCTACATATGGCATTTTATTCATGTGTTCAATAATTTTTTCTTTCAATCTAAAATATTCTTCTTTTGTGTATTGTTTATTTAAAATACAGTATTTTTTATTTCTTAAAGAGATACATCCAAAACAATCTGACCCTCCGACAACTGACTTACAATATTCTGCATCATTTAATCCCCACCCAGATTCATGGCTAAATTTAACATTAAATGGGTTCTCCCCGACTGTCACACATTCATAAATCAATTCAGCATTAAATCCCCAATCTACATAATCATAACTATCTTTCGTAGAGCCTTCTTTCATAAGCATAAGATATTTAGAATTTTCACAGTTTGTAACATCAAAACATTCTTGGCAATTTTTTGATCTAAAAACATAACTACCCGAAACATTTTTACTTTGAGTTGCCCATACTGGTTGAGGAATATTTTCTTTAAAATATTCCTGCGCTTTTTCTTTCCAATATTGATATTGTTTATATGAACCTAAATCAATACTTTTCATTTTATTTTTATATTCCTCTTCAGAAAGTTTCTCACCCATAAATATATATGACCCATTTTTAACATTCACAGCACCCAAACAATGATGCACCCCCTCGCAATCTCGAAGAAAGGCACTATCATAACAAAATCTATTATTACTCAAAGATCCTACAATATTAAAAGATTTAAAGAGGTTCGAGCAATCAAAACACTTTTCTGAATCAAAAACAACTGAACACATATATAAATCTTTATTTCTGGTTAGCCAAAAACTAGAGACACAATCTTCATTGTAATCCGAGTAATAAACTAAATATAAATTTTTTGAGTGAGCGACATGGTTAACATATGGAGAAGTTTTAATAGTCGCAAAATCGACATGTAAACTCAAAACAGGAGTTTTTTGCAAAAGTTCTCTCCATTGTTCCAAAAATGGTCTAGAAAAATCAATATTCATACCCATAACAAATGGATCCCAGTTATCACTCCACCAACATTTAACACAGTAAACAGTAAAAGGCGTATTTGGTTCATACATAGAAAACCCTTCTTCTCCACAAAGATCACATTTCCGTTTAAATAAAGTAAAATTCGGCATCCAAATTAATCTTCTTTGTAATCGACAAGATGGGCAAAAAGTTGGTGGTGGAACTTTTATCTTTTCATAAAATCCAAAATCATCTGGCTCGATGATAAAGTCTTTTTTGCAATTTTTACATTGTCGCATTTCACTTTGCATAAATTATTTCTTAATAATTACAAAAGCTATGCCGTATTTAATGTTTACTTCTTTATATTCTATATTTAATTCATCCAACTGTCTTTTCCATCTATTTAATGGAACAGCGAATTGTCCATTTGATAACAACTTCTCTTCTGTTTCATAATCCCCTTTATCCATAACATGAATAGCAAATCCACCAGACCTGAGAGAATCATAAGAATTTTTTATTAGATCCCATTGTTTTTCAGTCTCTATAAATTTTAATAAAACATGAGCATAAGTAATATCAAAAGGAGCGTTTGGTAAAGTTAAAGTACAGTCATGTTCTACAACATTTTCACCACCTAAAAGGTGATCAACTGTAATATCAAATGTTGTTATCAAAAGAGGCCTTGTGATAAATTCTTGAAAAATTTTCTCATGATAATATATAAATCTTTTATCTCCACAACCAAGCACTGCAATTTTTACTAAATCACTTTTTGTTTCTAGTTTTACTTGCTTAAAAATAAGAAACAACTCGTCTCTTTTTTCTTTAACACGATTTTCAATTTCTTCGTCTGAATAACTTATGTATTTTTTATGGTAATCACTTAATTGCATATTTTTATATTAAATTTAAATTGTTGATATAATTTTTTCTCCTAATTTTTTAATACACTTCAGCTTGATAACAACGTTCACAATAAATTATCTCTTTTCTATCTGGTGCGTAAGAAGTCTCGAATTCATTTTGACAGCCTTCTTTCATGCATTTGCGATGCCAGAGCTTCATAGGGTTACGCTTCTTTAATCTAGCCTCATGCCTACAAAGAAAACACAGATGTTGTAATGGCACTCCTATCTTTCTATATAAATTCAATTCATCTGGTGTTATTTTATAAGCTCCTCTACAATAATTACTTTCTTTGTCTTTATTCTCACAACCTATGACTTCTTTTGTTATAGAATCATCAACATCATCTAAGCTATCTGGAAGATCTTTAGCTTCTATTGTTATTTCATATTCATTTGCCTTTTTATCTCTCCATCTATAACCCATCTCTAACGCCTTCTGTTTTGTTATTGGAAAATAATCTTGAGCTTGAGTCTCGTTATAACAAAATGTCGAAAGTTCTGCTGGAAAAAATTCTCCATATTTATATATTCTTCCTTTTTTGTCCACATACGGCATATTCATCATGTGCTCTTTTATTTTGGAAATTAACTCTTCATATTTTTCTTTAGAATATTGTTTATTTAAAATACAGTATTTTTTATTTCGTAATCCAATACAACCAAACAAATTTGAACATCCATGACAACTAATGGAATATTCAACATCACTAGAACTATAAACCACACTTGTAAAAAGATTACGATAATTCCCTATCCCAGTATCGAAACATTCATACACAAGCTCTGCAAACCCTATACCAGGACCAGAATCATAAGTATCTTTCACATTTTTTGCCAACCAATGAGAATTTTTTGTATCTTCAACATTTCCACTAATATCAAAACAGGTTTTACAATTCTTTGCACCCTCTAGATTATCACCTGTCGAATTTACAGTTTTTATCTGAACGGCGAAACGGTGTATTGTTTTTAAACAAAATTCATCAAATTTATTTTTTTGCTCTATGACACTTTTATGTTTCTTAAGATTTAATTTTTCTAAGCGTGTGTTGTATTCTTCTCTCGTTAGTTGCTCATTCCACATACAGTATGATTTGTTGCGCAAGTTCGTACAACCAAAACAATTTGTACAACCCATACAATCATATAAAAAATATGAATCAACACAACTTTTACAATTGAAAGAATACAATAAATGATAACTATCAGCACATATCATATCTTCATAACAAAGTTCTGAACGATGTAATATATAAGAATCTAAACACTCCCTAGTTTCTGAAATTCTATTTGAATAGAATGTTTTCTCAATTCTCCAAGAACCAGAAGACATATAGCTATCTTTACTTTCTTCTGCCACATTACAATAATCACTATTCGTAGCATGTATATTTGAAAGACATTGTATAGGAACACGGTCTCTCAATTCTCTCCATTGTTCAAAAAAATTCTTAGAAAAATCATATTCCTTTCCATATGAAGTAGAATCCCATGCATCACTCCACCAATATTCTGAATCATATACACAAACTTTTTCTTCTGGAGAAATAAAAGAAATTATCGTTTCACTATGATTTGGAGCATCACATTTTCTTCTAAAGAAAGACATTTCATTACGCCAACATAAACGCCGAATAGTCCGACATTCCGGACAAAATGTAGGTGGCGGAACTTTTATCTTTTCATAAAAATGAAAATCTTCAGATTCTATCTTAAATTCTTGCTTACAATTTTGACATATTTTAATTTCTTCTTTCATTCTAATATTCTATAGAATTTTAGAATAGATACTATTCTAATACTTTTTTCAAAACATCTTCTGGTACTTCTTTAATTTCTTTTTTTTCTGTCACAATATTTGCTGTATCTATTAAACTTTTTAATTTATCCATATCACTCCTACTTGCTGATTTATCTTTCAAGATATTTTTATGTTCAGGTTTTTCATTTTTTAATTCACTCAGTGAAATTGCTGGAGGTTTAGGCACAACTATATTTCCCCTCTCCTTGGTAAGGAGAGGGTCAGGGTGAGGTAAATTTGTTTCATTCAACGCTTTATCTAAAACTTCTTTTAATGCTGAATTATCTTTAGCTCCTAAAGGTTTTGATTTTATTTTAAATGGTTCAAAAGAAGGTTTTTTACTGAAAACTTTTTTAATAGTTGAAAATATTTTAGGAGAAACAGGTGCTACTTTTTTAATTGGTGCAATATTTTTAATTGGAACAGCTTTACCAAATTCATAACACACAGGTTTATCTTCTCTGTATCTATCTTCTCCTTCTTTCACATCTATCTCTTCGTTTGTTATATCCTTGTTCTGAAATTCTATTCCTAAATCTGCCAATGGTTTATAAAATTTTGTTTCATCTTGTTTTATTTGTTTCATTGAACCAGCCACTGGTTTCAATTCTCCTGCTTTTATTTTAGAGATGCAATCTTTACAATAAACAGCTCGGCCTGGTTCTGGTTTAAAAGGCACTAACGTATCTTTTTTACAAATAGAACAAACTGCCGGAAATTTCTCCATACTACCTATATCACTTTCGTTACCAAGAGACATCCCGCTCCAATTATTAATTTCTCTTTCCACTACTTCTCTTGGTCGACAATAAAGTTCTCGAGAAGTCTTAATAACTTCATCTTCAATATCTTTGTTACCAGATTTTACCATCGGCGGAAGAGTTTTAGCAGAAAATGGACGCGAAGAAACACCATCTATCATTAATTTCAAATAAATTTTGTAATTTGGCAAACTGACAATATCTTGAGGGGTAAATTCTGGTTCAAATTCTTTTTCTAAAAATTCTGCATCATCTGCACCAACCCTAAAAATCATCATCGTGCCAACGTTACCAAAAATAGAATCTCTCACACTTGAATTTTTATCTGAAATTAATTGAGCAGTGTATTGATGTGCCACGGTCAAATTTAATCTATATTTTCTAGCCTCGGACAAGATACCAGCAAAAGCCTCCGTCACGAAATTTTGAAATTCATCTACATAAAGATAAAAATCTTTTCTATCATCTTCTGGAATACGCACACGTTCCATTGCAGCCAATTGAATCTTAGTAATTATCATCCCTCCTAAGAGTGCGGAGTTGTCTTCACCGATACGCCCTTTGGAAACATTCACTAAAAAAATTTTCCCTTCATTCATTATGTCAAAAACATTTATGGTGCTTATGGATTGTCCGACTATATTTCGAATAATAGAAGTGGAAAGAAATTGTCCGACTTTGTTTTGAATAGGTGCAATAGCTTCATTTCTAAATTTCTCTTGCCAGGCTTCATATTCATGAACCCAAAAAGCTTTAATGACTGGATCTTTTAAATTCGAAATTATTTTTTGACGATAATCTTTATCCACCAACATTCGAGGTATACCTAATAGTGTCGAACCTGGAGTATCAAGCAAAGCTAAAATAGTATTATTTAAAATATATTCCATACGGGCAGACCAAGCATTTGCCCAAATTTTCGTAAAGATACCCATCAATCCAGAAGCCACTAAATGTTTATACTTTGGATCAACAAGTTCAAGTACATTGAAACCAATATGAAAATCTGCATCGGCTGGATTAAAATAAATAACATCTTTCATGCGGTGTGGCGGAATGGCAGAAAGAATGGCTTCCACATTTTCTCCGTGCGGGTCAACCATACAAACGCCGTCACCATTTTCAATGTTCTGAATGATCATATTAAACATCAAAGCAGATTTACCAGTACCAGACTTTCCAAGAATATAAACATGCTGACGCCTGTCTTTGCGCTTGATACCAAAAAGCTGGTTTTTATCCCTGTAAGTAGTGTAACCAATATAAGTAAGTTCTTTATTTTTAGGTATTTCCTTCAGGTCCATATAGGTAAATTATACATCCTGTAGTCAATTTTAACAATATATTTCAGTCAAAAAAAAGACGGAAGCCTTGCTTCCGTCTTTTTTTCTTATTTTGTTTCCCCTTCAGGTTTTTCGCCTGCCTTATCGGCGGGTGAATTTTCTTTGTATTCCGCATCGTGGACTTCGGGATTTTGTTCTTCAGGAGCACTTGCAGGAGGAGTCTCAGCGCCAGCTTTATTCATAGCCTCACCGATTTTGGACATCTCAGCAGAAAGCTCTTCTGTTGCTTTCTTTATCGCTTCAACATCCGTTCCGTCTTTCACTCCACGAAGTGTAGTGATTTTCGTATTCACATTTTCTTTCACATCCGCAGGAATTTTTGCTTCATTATCTTTCAATGCTTTTTCAGCAGTGTAGATAATCATTTCTGCAGTATTTTTGATATCAACAATTTCTCTTTTCTTTTTATCTTCTTCAGCATGAAGCTCTGCATCTTGTTGCATTTTTTTAATATCTTCTTCTTTGAGACCAGAACTTGCTTCAATCTTGATTGATTGAGCTTTACCTGAAGCTTTATCTTTCGCAGTCACGTTCAAGATTCCATTTACATCAATATCAAATATAACTTCCACTTGTGGTATGCCACGTGGTGCTGGCGGAATTCCATCTAGAATAAAGCGTCCGAGTGATTTATTATCAGAGGCCATTGGGCGTTCTCCTTGGACAATATGAATCTCCACAGAAGTCTGATTATCAGCAGCAGTTGAAAACACTTGAGATTTTGAAGCTGGAATAGTCGTATTTCTATCAATCAATTTTGTACCCACTCCTCCTAATGTTTCAATACCTAAAGATAAAGGTATAACATCTAAAAGCAAAACATCTCGCACATCTCCTGCTAAAACGCCTGCTTGCACAGCAGCACCAAGAGCCACAACTTCATCTGGATTGATAGACATATTTGGCATTTTACCAAAAAGATTTTTCACTGCTTCCACAATCATTGGCATTCTAGTTTGTCCACCAACCATTATAATTTCATTTATTTCACCCATTTTAAATGGAGAAGCTTCTAAGGCTCTTTTAGTTATTTCAATTGACCTATCAACATATTCTTTTGCTAAAGATTCCAAAGTTGCACGAGACATTTTCAAAAGTAAATGTTTTGGTCCACCAGCATCAGAAGTGATAAATGGGATATTTATTTCTGCTTCCATTGTGGTAGAAAGTTCGTGTTTTGCTTTTTCTGCTGCTTCTTTCAATCTTTGATGAGCAAGAGGGTCTTTGCGAACATCGATACCTGATTCCTTTTTATACTCTTCAGCAATCCAAGAAATGATTTTTCTATCAATATCTCCTCCACCCATGTGCGAGTCACCATCTGTAGACTTCACTTCTATCACATCATCTCCAATTTCAAGCACAGATACGTCGAAAGTTCCTCCACCGAAGTCATAAACAACTATTTTTTCATTTTTCTTTTTATTAAATCCATAAGCAAGTGCAGCAGCAGTTGGTTCATTGATGATTCTTTTGACATCAAGCCCTGCTATTTGTCCTGCATCTTTCGTTGCTTTTCTTTGTGCATCATTAAAATAAGCAGGCACAGTGATGACAGCTTCTGTAATTTTTTCTCCAAGCTTTGCTTCTACATCTGTTTTTATTTTCTGCAAAATCATCGCAGAAATTTCTTCTGGACGATAAAACTTATCAGACATTTTTACTTTTACTCCACCATCTTCTCCAGTCTCAATTTTAAACGGAGCAGTTCCTTTATCTTTCTGTACTTCTGGATCATCAAATCTGTGACCCATGTATCTTTTTATTTCAGAAATTGTATTTTCCGGATTTGTGACTGCTTGTCTTTTTGCAAGAAGCCCAACGATACGGTCACCATTCTTTGCTGTCGCGACGACAGAAGGAGTGGTGCGATTGCCCTCCACATTTTCAATAATTTTTGGCACGCCTCCTTCAATGAAAGCGACTGCCGAATTTGTTGTACCTAAATCTATACCTATTATTTTTGACATATATTTTATAAGGTTAATTTATAATGTTTAATAATTTTACTAATATTTCGCGACCACTAAAAACTTGTATAATTAGAGTATATATGATAGCATATAGGTATGTCAAGTAAAAATGAATATTCTAATAAAATACTTAAAATTCTAGGTGAAAAACCAGTTATTCCTGTAGACGAAGTAAAAAGAATTCACCTCTCCCCAACCCCTCTCCTTGATAAGGAGAGGGGCGAAGGGGTGAGGTCTGGCTATGCCTTAAATCGTTCAATAAAAAACTTAATTGAATCTGGATGCGTAGATATGATTCAATCTGATAATCAAAATTATTTAAAATTAACCAAAAAAGGGAAAAATAAATTAAACTCTATTAAGCTTGAAGGAGATCAAGCTCTCGTATCTAACACTTGGGATGGTTTGTGGAGAATAATAATTTTAGATATTCCAGAAAACAGAAAAAACGAAAGAGAAAGTTTACGTTATCTTTTAAAGAAAGCCGATTTCGTTTGTATTAAGAATACTGTTTGGATATCACCTTTCCCTTATGAACATCTTTTTACAAATATCAAAAAAGATTTAGGTCTCGGTACTGAACTGATGATTATCGTCACCGACAAAATTGACGAGGAAACAAAACTCGCTTTTTTGAAAAGTCTCAAAAAATAGGAAATTTAAAAAATTTTAAGAGTCGTGTTGGTCCCCTGTCCTCTTGACTCCGAGGGCGAAGGCTCAAGAAATTTTTTGAAATTCCCTATTTTTTATTTTTAAATTCTATTTTTAAATCCTCCAGCTTGTAGATCCCAAAGTTTTTTGTAAACTCCATCTTGTTTATTTGAGAGTTCGTCGTGATTTCCATCTTCCACAATTTTTCCTTTTTCTAAAACAATAATCCGATCCATCTGTCTTATCGTAGAAAGTCTGTGAGCAATTACGATTGTTGTCTTCCCTTTTATAAGTTTAACAAGAGCATCTTGGATTAAGGATTCAGAGTGAGAGTCAAGTGAAGATGTCGCTTCGTCTAATGTGAGTATTGGAGCATTTTTGAGAATTGCTCGAGCAATAGCCACGCGTTGACGTTCTCCCCCAGAAAGTTTGATTCCTCGTTCTCCTACATATGTTTCATATTTTTGTGGTAATTGATCTATAAAGTCATCACAATGAGCCATGTGTGCTGCTACTAATACTTCTTCGTCTGTCGCATCTCTCCTGCCATAACGAATATTCTCCATTAAAGTACGGTGAAAAAGCACAGGGTCTTGGGGAACGAAAGCAATTTGTTCGCGAAGATTTTCTTGAGAAATTTTACTTATATCTATTCCATCAATCATTATCTTGCCATCAGTTATATTAAATAATCTCATTAAAAGACGTACAAAAGTTGTTTTACCAGAGCCAGAAGAACCAACAATAGCTATCTTCTGTCCGGCAGGTATAGTCAAAGAAAAATCATCTAATACTTTACTATTGTTATTTTTATAAATATAAGTCACTTTATCAAAAACAACTTCTCCCTTCGGATATAAAGCTACCGGCAAAACTTTTATATTTTTTGCAACTTCTACTCCATTATCAATTATTTCATAAGGTGTGTCAAAAATTAATGCCATTTCTTGAGCGTTAGAAAAACTGTCATAGTAAGTTCTAATGATTCCAGCAAAACCCCATAAACTATCACCGAGACGGACAAAATAAGTTTGTAATAATATCATTACAGGTAAAGTGATAAGAGAGATTTGCCAATCACTAATAGCTACCCAAAAAATAATAAATTCAGTAATAACTAAATAAAAACTTTGAACAAGAGTGAGCCCTTCCCACAAGTACCAATTGAAAATAGTTGCTTTTTGTTGTTCTTCAATCACTTCCCCTGTACGCTTCCTTTCGTATTGAGTTCCCGTAAAAAATTGTATCGAAGAATGGTTTCCAATAGCGTCAGAAACAACCCCATTGGTTTTACTGTCGGCAATAGAAGCTAAAACATCATACTTGAGTTTGTATCGAGTGTAAATAAAAGCTGTTAACAAAAATACAAGACAAAAAATACCTAAAATATAAGCATATTTAGGAAATAAGGTATAAATAGCTATGACTGTACCAACACTACGAATAAGAAGAGGTAATGCATTAGCAGCCATTTGATCTGTTAACCTTTCAAACGCATTAGAATATTTATTTATTTTTTGAGTTAATGATCCAGTAAAACTATTCGCAAAAAAAGAATGCGAATGTCCAATCATATAAGAAAAAGCTTGTTCACGTAATCCTGCTTTTACTTTTGATTCAAAATAAGCCAAACAAAATCCTGAAATTCTACGCATGGCCCAAGCAGATAAATTTAATATAAAAATAAAGATTATTATAGATTTAGCAATTGAGACAATTGAAAAATTGTTAACGCTTAAAACATCCCATAATTTCAAATATTGAAGTGGTATATAAACACTTAGAGCCGAAAAAAGTGTAGTCAAAATGATAACAGAAAAAAAAGAAATCTTGTATTTCCTTATAACTTGCCAATAATATTTAAGCACCAACTTAAGGCGCAAATTTGAATAATCCTTTTCTTTTTCCATATAAAGCCAAAAAATAAGGCATTTCTGCCTTGTTTTTACTATACCATAAAAAATATAAATCACCAAAATTTAACTCTTTCACACATATACGCTATCGCTGATATGTGTATTAGTATATCTCTTTTTTATAACATTCACTACAAATGACTTTTTTAGGGCCACCCTCTGACTCCGATCTATATGTCGTATCTATTTCTTTTTTACATAAAAAACACGATCTCCTATTTAATCTCATTGGATTACGAAGTTTTAATCTTCTATTGTGTCGTTCATCTGGATGGACAGACGGCAAAGGTAAATCAAATCTTCTATAAAAATTTAATTCTTGTTCTATTATTTTGAAAGGCCTGCCAGTAACTTCACATTCAATGACCTCATTTAAAATTGAATCATCTACTTCAGAAATTGTTTGTGGTAAATCTTTACCTTTTATTGTAACTTTATAAGAACCAGAAATATACTCACGCCAAAGATATCCTTTTTCTTCTGCTATTTTTTCACTAATTGGAAAATAATCTTGAGCAACAGTTTCATTATAGGCAAATGGCGAAAGTTCAGATGGAAAAAATTCACCAAACTTATATATTTTCCCCTCTTTATCTACATATGGCATATCTAGCATATGCTGTTTGATTTTTGGAAGCAAATTTTCATATTCCTCTTTCGTATATTGTTTATTTAAAATACAATATTTTTTTCTATTCATTTCTGTGCAACCAAAACAATCCTGACAGTTATTCATCATAAAACTATAATAGATATCCCTAGAATACCAAATAATGGCACCTAAAAAACATCTACTGTTGTAAACACCAATACTTATGCCTTCGTAAGTTAATTCTGAATTACCTCCAGATCCAGGGCCTACATCATAGGCATCACTACATCCTTGACTACCCCAATTTGCATATTTTACATTTTGAAATTCACCATCTAAATCAAAAACGTTATAACAATTGCGTGAATTATATACGTGATCACCAACAACATTTGTCGTGTTTATAAGTTTTACATCTCTGTGTAAAGCTTCCTGCCAAAGTTTTTTAAATTTATTTCTAGCTTCTTCTATGCCATGACGTGTATCAAGAGCAAGCGCATCTTTCTTTTTCAAATATTCTTCTTTTGTATATTGAATATTCTCAATACAATAATTTTTGTTTCTCAAATTTGTGCACAAAACACAATCCGAACAATTTCTACAGTCATATAGGAAATAAGAATCCAAACATCCTTCACTTTCTAGTGAAAAAAATAATCGACTAGAATCTCGGCAATATACATTTTCATATCCAAATTCCATATCATAACAAATATAAGAATCTTGAATAAATTTACATCTAGAGACCCTGTTGCAATATAAAGAATCCTCACAATTCCAAGCTGCAGTAATTAAATAACAATTTTTTAGTTCTACACTTACATTACAAAATCTAGAATTTACCGACTTTGAATCGGATAAGGCAAGATGTGGTACTTCCTCTATAAGATTAGCAAATTGCTCAAAAAATGGCTTAGAAAAATCATAATCTCTGCCATGGGAAGATGAATCCCATCGATCGCTCCACCACATTTCCTTATCATAAGTTTTTACCTTAGCATCAGGATGAAAAACTGAAATAATTAAATCTTTTTTACCCTCTTCTGCATTTGGTCTCTTAAAAAGTGAATGTTCATTACGCCAAACAAGCCGACGAATAAGTCTACACTCCGGACACCAAGTCGGCGGAGGGACTTTTATTTTTTCATAAAATTTAAAATCTTCCGGTTCTATCATGAAGTTTTGTTTACAATTCTGACATATTCTTTTTTCTTGTTTATATTCCATAATTCAATCTACGCCATGGCGTAGATGCTACTTTTTGATATTGTGCCACCAGATTTTAACGCGAAATTTAACTGTCTGCCAAGCCATTGGCACAACATATCTGATATATTTTAATTTTGTTTTTATTCTGTTCATCATACAAATTCAGCTTGATAACATTTCTCACAATATACTATTTCCTTCCTTTCGTCACTTATAGCTGTCTCAAATTCATTCTGGCAAGGACTATTATCATGTGTATGTTTTATGGTATTTTTATATACACCATCTTTTGATTCTACACCATTACACATACATTTTCTATGCCATAATTTCGGTGGATTTTTCTTTTTTGTACGTTGTATGTATCTACAATTAGGACATAAATGCGGTAAGGTTATATTTATTTGTCTGTGAAATTGTAGCTCATTAGGCAATATACGGAAAGCCTCTGTACATTGTTCATTACATTCTCCTTTATGTTCACATTCTATTACTTCGTTTAAAATCGAATCTTCTACATCTTTAATATCATCTGGTAAATCTTCAGCTTTTAAAGTAACTCTATAATTTCTTTCTTTTTCTTCATGCCATTTAAATCCTTTTTCTAGAGCTTCTTCTTTACTTAAAGGAAAATATTTATGAGCCCATGTTTCATTGTAAGAGAATAAAGAAAGATCACTCGGAAAATGCTCCCCATATTTATATATCTTTCCACAACTATCTATATGTGGCATATCCATCATATGCTGTTTGATTTTAGGAATTAATTCCTCATATTCCTCTTTAGTATATTGTTTATTTAAAATGCAATATTTTTTATTTTTTAGATTTGTGCAACCAAAACAATTTGAACAATTATATATTTTATTAGAATATTCAATATCTTTAGAGTCATAACAGGCACGGCTAAAAAAACAACGTTGAGAATGCATCCCTCCGGTATTTTCATAATAAAGTTCTGTATTACCACCACATAAAATGGCATCATAACTATCTTTCATTAAAAGACCAGCCATAAAAATAAACTTGCTGTTTTCAACCCCCATACGTGTAGCAAAACAAAATTGACAATTTTTAGTATTTCTAAGATCGTCCCCAGTTACATTTACAGAATTAGTTATTAAAGCAAATCGTCTTGGAATTTTATAATAAAAATCCCAGAATTTTTCTTCTATTTTTTTTAAAGTACCATAACTACTTAAATTCCAATTTTTGATTTCTTTTTCATATTCTTCTTTTGTATATTTCTTGTTAAAGATACAATATTTTTGATTTCTCAAATTTACACAACCAAAACAGTTCGAACATCCAATACAATTTAAAAGAAATGCGGAATCCATACATTCATCTGAAAAATAAACAAATTTAGTGTTATAAACCCCATTTGAGTCTAAAGTTTCATATATGTGGTCACCATTTATTATAAAATCAGAATCCATAGAATCACGAACAAAACCAGGGGTTTGACAGTTATAACAATTAATTGATTCATAGCCATCAAATGTCAGCATGCAATTTTTACAACGGATATTCCCATTACAATAACCAAGATCAGAGGAGTTTTTAGATCCCGTCGCTTGATTTGGTACAACTTTTTGCAATTCATAAAATTGTTCTAAAAATGGCTTTGAAAAATCATATTCCCTACCATATTCTATTCCATCCCAAGAATCTCCATGCCAACATGAAATACAATAAACCTTAAATGGAGAATTTTCATTATAAATACTTATAATTTCTTTATTACAATTTTCACATTTATCCTTATAGAGAGATCTATCTTCACGATAAGCAAGACGTCTTATCATTCTACACTCCGGACACCAAGTCGGTGAAGGTACTTTTATCTTTTCATAAAAATTAAAATCTTCCGGCTCTATTGTGAAGTCTTTTTTGCAATTCTGACATATTCTTTTTTCTTGTTTATATTCCATAATCCAGATTCCCCCATATACGCCATGGCTGATATGAGGGAATTAATTGATATTTTGTTTATAACACTCTTCGCAGGCTATTTTTTGATATCCCCATTCTGGTAAATAATATGCTTCTATATCCTTTTTACAATAAATACATTTGTATGGATATACTTGCAATACCATCAAATCTTTCAAGATATTTTTTATTCTCACATCAAAATGTAATCTCGGAAGTGGAATATTATTTTCTTTATAAAAAATAAGTTCATTTTTTGCAATATTAAAACGCCATCCTGTCTCCGGGCAAATGAGTGCTTGGGTAACTATCGTATCTTCTACATCTTTAATATCATCTGGTAATTGATTTGTCGGCATACCTTCTACATTATTTTCAACAACATCTTCCCAGTAACCCCCAAGTTTTAAAATATCCTCTTTTTTCGTATCAGGAAAATATAAAAATGCACTGGAAAAATTGAAAGGTCCAGCGCTCATAGAATAAGGTAAAAACTTTCCATATTCTTCTCTTTTCTTCATATCAGAAATAATTTTATTTTTTAATTCTTCATACTGTTCTTTAGTATATTGTTTATTTAAAATACAATATTTCTTCTTCTTTAAGCCAACACAACCAAAACAATATTCACATTCAATACATAGATCTAAATATTCAGAATATCTAGATGAAGACCAGTTAGAGTACTTGAGTGCATAATTCTTATCACAACAACTACAATTACCAGATAATTCTGAATACCAACAACCATTAGCATCAATATCGGATTTTTTTCTCATTCCTCGAATACAATTCGAGCAATCCTCAGATTCATTTATTGTATTACAATTATGACAATTTTTTACATCTAGTAGATAATCGCCATCAGAACCATAAGCTCTCATATTAAAGTTTTCTCTATGGACTACTTCTTTTTGAACAATTTCATCAAAATGTCTCTTATAATCTTGTATTGATTCATACGAGCCGAGTTTGAATAATTTTAATTTTTCCAAATATTCTTCCCTTTTATATTGAATATTTTCTATACAATATGATTTTCCCCTTAAATTCCAACACATAAAACAATTCTGGCAATTGCGACAATCATACAAGAAATAGGAATCTATGCAATCGCGGGAATGTTTAGAGAAAAAAAGTCTATAAGAATGGTGACATTCTGAAATTTCATAGCATTTTTCACAATCAAAACATATTGTTGCGTCCAGGGAATTTTTAACTTTTATGTTTCTATATGAATAGAATAAATCTTCACATTCTTCCATAGAACGAGATAAGTAACAATTTTTAGAATTCCATACATCATCACACCAATCACAGCCAGTATTTTTTTTACCGTTCTGATGAGGATGAGGGACTTTTTCTTGAAGCTCTTGAAGTTGTTCAAAAAATGATTTATTTTCATCATAATCTTGACCGTAATCCATAGCATCCCATTTGTCGCTATACCATTCGGAAGATGTATAGATTGGATAACGACTTTTTTCCGGTAATACTGTGATCAAGCTTTCACCTGAGAGGTCAGACTTGCCTTTTCTAAATTTTCCAAACATCCAAAAAGATAAATGTATCTTTACACGACAGAAAAAACATATGGTTGGTAATTCTATGCCAACTTTTTCATATAAAGAAAGTTCCCCCTCTGTTATGGTAAATAGATTTAGACAGTGCTCACAAGTTTTACTTTGCGTTTTCATTGTACTCAAAAACATTCACTCGGGCGGCACGAATCACACGGTCGCCAAGTTTATAACCCTTTTGAATAACTTCAGATATTTTATGATTATCTTCTTTTTTTTCTGTCGGCGTCATATCTATAGATTGATGAATATTTGGATCAAAATTTTCTCCAACTTCTCCTATTTCTTTCACATTATATTCTTCAAAAATTGTGTTCAATTGAGCATGAATATATTCCACTCCTTTTCTCCAACTTTCATCCACTTTCTCCCAAGCTTCACGATTAGCAAAAGCCATATTAAAACTATCTAAAACACTTAAAAATCTAGTTAGAATTCTCTCACGCATAGATTCTGAAAAATTGGCTTTCCTTTCTTCTTCTTGTTTTTTATAATTTATAAAATCTGCTCGCTCTTTCTGCCAACCTGTCAGATATTCTTCTTTTTCAGCTTTACACGTCTTCAAATCGGCCCTTAGTTTCTTAAGAGTCTTTTTTAGATCTTCTTCACCATCTTCATTGAATTCAAACTCCAAAACTTCTGCCTCTGGTTCAGATTCTTTTGAGATTTCTTTATTTTCTTCTTCTGCCATAAGCATATATTAGCATATCTTTTAAAAAAGATAAAATAATACTTTTTTCGACATACGCTTCAAAAAGATACTTAACGATATCAGGTTCGAGTGCGAGCCGTTAAAAAGTGTTATTTTATATTTTTTATCTCTTAGACCACTGAGGTGCCTTTCTTGCCTTTTTGAGGCCGAATTTTCTACGTTCTTTTGCACGAGGGTCACGTTTTAAATATCCTAAATCTTTCAAATTGTGTCGTAATTCTCCATCAAATAAAACCAAGGCTCTAGAGAGACCATGTCGTACAGCTTCTGCTTGTGAATGAATCCCCCCACCTAGAACTTTTGCTACAACTTTCCATTTTAAATTATTCTTTTCTTTATCTTCAATCCCTTTCATAAGCGGATCCCAAATTAAGCGACGTTGTTCTTCAGTTCTAAAATATTCCTTGGAATCTTTATCATTAACAACAAAACTAGATTTAGAGGCTTCAAAAATACGCACTCTAGCTGTTGAAGTTTTTCTTCTACCTATTGCCTCAATATATTTTTCTTTTGATATTTCTTTTATCATTTTTCTTATAAATATTTTAATCTTCTACTATTAAATTTTTCATCATTTCTCTTCTTAATTTATTTCCTGGAAGCATGTGATAGACAGCTAGTTTGACTAATTCTTTCATCCCTTTCTTTTCAGCTGTTTCTGTGCCTTTCAAAATACGAAGACCACCTCTATATCCAGAATATCTAGTGTGAAAAATTTCATCTAATTTTTTGGTAGTAATCTTAATTTTTGAAGAATTCATCACTCTTACTTTAAAACCAGAATAAACATTTCTTTCAAATGAAGCTTTATTTTTACCCATCAAAAATACAGCCACCTCGCTTGCAACTCGGCCTAAAGTTCTCCCACTGGCATCTATTATTTTTTCTTCTGTTTTATTGTCTTGCTTTTTCATAATTTTTTATACAAATTCTATTAAAGCCATCGGTGCTCCATCTGCTTTTCTAAGACCCAATTTTAAAACTCTAGTGTAACCACCTTTTTGATCTTTATATTTAGGCGCAATTATTTCAAAAAGTTTCTTCACTTCACGACTACGATTTGAAAGTTTGGAAATAATAACTCTGCGTGTAGCCATATCTCCTTTTTTTGCTTTTGTTATAAGTTTCTCAATAAAAGGACGCAATTCTTTTGCTTTTGGTTCAGTTGTTTTTATTTTTCCACGTACAATCAAATTAAGTGCCAAAGAATTCAACAGCGCTTTTTTTTGATTTTTAGTTCTTCCAAATTTTCTTTTTGTATTATGGTGTCGCATATAATTATTCTTTTAGGTTTAAACCAAATTTGCTCAAAACTTTTTTAATTTCACTTATTCCTTTTTCTCCAATACCTTCAATTTCAAGTAAATCTTCTCGTTTTTTTCGAGCCAAACCTCCTAAGGTTCTCACATTTCCAGCTGTAAGAGCATTCAATGTTCTAGTAGAAAGATCAAGACTGTCAGTGCGAGTTTTTAAAACATCGGTAAAATCATCACCTTTTTTTTCTTCATTATCTTCTTTTTTATCTTTTCCAATATTTTTAACTGCAACTTCTTTATTTTCAAGTATTGGAACTTCCACTTCTTTAAAATCAATAATGGACTTTAATTGATAAATCATTATTTCAATAGACTTTAAAAATGCTTCACGTGGAGTAAGGGTGCCATCTGTCTCAATAGAGATTCTTAAACGGTTATAATTTGTATTGTCTCCGACACGCATATTTTCAACTTCATAAGCTACACGACGAATCGGAGTAAAGATACCATCAACAGCAATCATCCCTATATCAACTTTTTCTTTTTGTAAAATTTCTTTAGGAACAAAACCTAAACCTTTTTCAACCTTCATTTCAATATTTAAATCAACTTTGCCTGTGACCTCAACAATGTATAATTCAGGATTTAAAATTTCTACTTGTCCACCAGTTTTTACATCTTTTGCAGTAACTTCTTTTGGACCTTTAACAGAAAGCGTCACCATTTGTGGTTCATCGGATATCATCTTAAAACGAATCTTTTTCAAGTTCAAGATCATCACAATGACATCTTCTTTTATACCATCCATTGTTTGAAATTCATGGCTAATACCATCTATCTTTATAGATGTAATACTAGCACCCGGCAAAGAAGAGAGAATAATTCTTCTCAAACTATTGCCAAGAGTATGACCATATCCAGGATAAAGACCATCTATTTCAAATACTCCTTTATTGTTTTCTTCTAAAACAATACGAGGTTTAGAAGGCAAAATTATTTTATATTCAGGCATAATATTTTTATACTTTTAAATTTTAATAATGCTTGTTCCGCTTTTAGCGGAAATAAATAATAAAATTAACGACTATAAAATTCGAGCACAGCATTTAAATCAAGAAAAGTCTCTACATTTTTTGGCTTTGCTAAAATATTTCCTTCCATCTTAGTAACATCAAATGTCATCCAAGAAGGAGAATTATAATCTTTCAATCTTTCGGTTAAATTATCAAATATTTTCTTTATTTTTGAACCTTCACGAATCTTGACCACATCTCCTACTTTTACCTCATAGGAAGGAATAGTGATTTTATGGTTATTCACAATAAAATGTCCATGAGAAACCATCTGTCTTGCTGCTCGTCTACTTGCTGCTAAACCCATTCGATAAACTACGTTATCTAAACGAGCTTCTAATTCTTCATAAAATTTCTCGGCTGTTCCAGCTCCTTTAATATGACTTGCTTTTTTAACGTAATTTGAAAGTTGACGTTCAGTGATACCATAAGAAAAACGGATTTTTTGCTTTTCTATAAGTTGAACACCGTATTCAGATAAAGCTTTGGGGCGACGCGCGTTTGGACCACCAAATTTAGGAGATGAAGCAGAAAACTTTGGAGTCTGACATTTGTCATATACCCCGGCTCCTAATCTTCTTCCTATTTTAAATTTTGGTTTTGATATCATAAGTTAGTTTCTAGATTCACTAATCGCTAGTACCTAATTGATAATTACACTCTCCTTGGTTTCTTGGCTTTTGGACCATTATGTGGAACTGGAGTAGCATCTTTTATGGCTGTTATTTCTATTCCATGAGCCATAAATGCTCTAATAACTGGTTCACGTCCTGAACCAACCCCTCGTACCACAACATCCGAATCTTTTACTCCGAGTACAGCTGCCTTATCACCTATCAAATCACCTACTTTGGAAGCTGCAAATGGAGTCCCCTTTTTTGCTCCTCTAAAACCTAAACTCCCTGCACTAGACCAAAATAGTGTATTTCCTAATTTGTCTCCAAAAAGAACCTTCGTATTATTAAATGTTGCGTCAATATACAAAATCCCAGAAGTTATTTTTTTCTTAGGTGTTTTCGCCTGAGTTGTTTTAACTTCTACTTTTTCTAAAGAATCAGATTCAGTTGTAATTTTTGTTTTTCCCATTTTTATAAATTATGTTTTACTTTCTTTTCTCTTACCTGAAGCCATTGTACGTCTTACATTTCCTCTTACTGTTCGAGAATTTGTTTTTGTTCTTTGGCCTCTAACTGGCAATCTTTTGATATGTCTAACACCTCTATAGGTCTTAATGTCTTTCAATCTTTTGATATTTGCAGAAATTTCTCTTTTTAAATTTCCTTCAATTTTCATTCCTTCAATAATTGCACGAATTTTATTTTCCTCTTCGGGTGTCAAATCTTTTGCTTTTTTACCGACATCTATACTAACTTGTTTTAAAATTTTTCGAGCAGTCGAAATACCTATTCCATAAAGGCATGTCAAACCAATCTCAAGTCTCTTTTCGTCTGGTACTGTTATTCCTAAAATTCTCATAATTATTGTTTTTGTTTATGTTTTGGATTAGAACAAATCACTCTTAAATGTCTGGCTCTTTTAACCATTTTACAATTATCACATATTTTTTTAACTGTTGATCTAATTCGCATAAAAATATTTAATTGACCAAAACAAGACAAAAATAAAGGGAAAACCCTTATTTTTCAATGTTTAAAATCTTTTATAAACTGTAATTACTATAATACACCATTCTTAAAAAAAATACAACTATTTAAAACCTTTTTATTATTCTTCCTTTTCCACCATAAGGATCGAGTACGACCTCTACAGAATCCCCAATTAAAACTTTAATTCTATGCATACGCATTTTTCCACTAAGATAAGCCAGAATTTCTTTCTTCCCTTCTATATTACTTTCTGTTTTATCTTCAATTTGAACTCTAAACAAAGTAGAAGGTAATGATTCAGTAATAACCCCTCTAGTCGTTAAAATTTTTTCGTTTTTTAAATCACTCATTAAGTACTATGATTATAATAAATATAAAACTTTAAGTCAAAGCACAATGTTGATAAGCTGGGCTTAAGGAAACTTCTCCTAAGCCCAGCTTACGGGAAATTAATATACCTCTTGATTATAACATTTCTCACAGTAAATTATTTCTGGTCTATCTGGTGCATAGCTAGTCTCAAACTCGTTTTGGCAACCATCTTTCATACACTTTCTATGCCAAAGTTTAAGAGGATTTCTTTGTTTAAGTCTATTATAGTGTCTGCAGTTAGGACAGAAGTGAGAAATGGGTAGATTCATTCGTTTATAGAAGGATAGCTCATCTGGTATGATTTTGAAGGCTTCAGTACATTGTTCATTACATTTTCCTTTATGTTCACATTCTATGACTTTGTTCACGATATCATCTTTCACATCTTTTATATCATTAGGAATATCTTCATTCTTAATGTCTATTGTGTAATTTCTCTCTTCTTTATCTTTCCACTTATATCCTTGTGTTATGGCTTCTTCTTTAGTTAATGGGAAGTATTCTTGGGCTATGGTTTCGTTATAGCAGAATGGACTTAATTCACTTGGGAAGAATTCACCGTATTTATAGATTCTTCCCTTTTTATCTATATAGGGCATATCGTTCATGTGTTTGATTATCTTGGGGACTAATTCTTCGTATTCTTCCTTTGTATATTGTTTGTTTAAGATGCAGTATTGTTTGGAACGGAGACCGATGCAGGCGAAACAATTATTACAAACATAACAAAAATCACAATAAGAAAGTTCACTTGATTCTCCACAAGTATTGGTAATTTTCGTATTAGTATTTTTCCAAAATGATATATTCTCATAAACGAGTTCCATAAATTCACAAAAGTTTGCATCATAAACATTACGACCATCTATCATTCTGGTACAATACTTTTCGTCTTCACATTTTTTCACGTCAAAACAATCATGAACATTTTTTGACTGGATGATATTATTTCCTGATACATTTTTACTCTGTAACTCTATTGAAAATTTATGAGGAATTGTTTTTTTAACTTTCAAAAACTCTTCTTTCACTTTTTCAAGTCCCTCTTTTGTATTTAAGCCTAATGCATTTTTTTTATTTGAAAATTCCTCTTTTGTATAGGCTTTATTAAAAATATGATATTTCTGTCCACGAAGACCTACACAACCAATACAATCTTGGCAATTTTTACAATCGAAGCAATAAATTAGGTCAAAAGAATTTGAACATTCTTGTGCAAAAATAGAATGGGAAAGTTTTTCACAATCTATGCATTCATAACAATATTCACATTCTCGTGCTAGGTGTGTATCAATACAATTCTTTGATTCATAAGGAGAACCATACATACAATCTTCAATGGCAATAGAACCAAAACAAAGATAGGAATTTTTTACATCGCCAACATAATTACAATAATCACTATTATAAACAAAATTTGCGTTTAAATTTATTCTTGGTACTTTTTCTTGTAACTCCTTTAATTGAATAAAAAAGTTTTTAGAGAAATCATAATCTATTCCATAAGATAAAGCATCCCAATTGTCAGACCAAAAATAATCTCTTTCATATACTTTATATGGTTTATCTAAAGAATAAACGGAAATTATATTTTTACCAGTTCCATCACACAATCTTTTATAAAGAGAACGTTCATTTCTGAAAGAAAAACGTCTAATTAATCTACATTCCGGACAAAAAGTTGGAGGTGGAACTTTGATTTTTTCATAAAATCCAAAATCATCTGGCTCTATAATAAAGTCTTTTTTGCAATTCTGGCAATTTCTAGTTTCACTTTGCATAACTGTGGATAACTGCCCCTAAGCCCAGCTTAGGAGAGATTATTTTGGATAATTTACAATAACTTGAATGCTTTTACTTTTATCAGGAAAAGAAGATTTCCAAAAAGGACGAAGAACTAACTCAGCAGAATCAATATTTGGGTACTTGGATAAAATCTGGTTAAACTCAGTTTTCTTTTTTCCTAATACATCATTAATGAATGATGTTTGATCAACTTTCCAAATGATTTTCGAAGTACCAGTTAAAGTGAAATTAATACTTTTTACATCTGCAAAAGATACATTTTCTTTATCTGCTAAAACGAAAGACATATCTCTAATGTTTGGTATATAAATATCTTCTCCTGCGTATTTATCAACAATATCTTCTGCTATTTTTTTGGTTAACTTTTTTTCATCAAAAAGAAAACCATAAAGGGTACCTTTCACTTTTACCGAAACTTTATTATCTTTATCTGGAGAAAAAGTGATATCTTTATCTAAAATACTGGTAAATACAGCATCTTTGTAAAGGATAAACCCACTTGGAATCTGATCTGTTACTTTTTTCACAAGCTTAGTCTCTAAAATAGCTTTTAGTTCATTCACTGCACTCGCCTTATCTAATGAAGATACAACTGGTGATTTACCTTTAAAACCACCACTAATATCTCCCTTTGACCTAGCATAAAATTTAGAATACTTAGGTGTGCCCTTAAATCCTAAAATTTTAAAATCTAACGGAGTACTGTTGTATTCTTCTCCGCCTTCTGCTCCATAGATACCTACCTCGACGTTTCCAGGTTTACCATCTTTTGTGATTCCGGGTACAGTTATTTTATTACTTGTCTTGTAAATTTTTCCATTTGACCCCTCTAAGCGAGTATCTATGTCGAGCATTTGTGGGGAAGAATTGTAAGAGTTATAAACAATGATAGTGCCTGTAGCTTTTATGGTTGTGTCTTTCATTTCTCCACCCTGTATAGATTTATTTTCTTCTCCTGAAATAACAACTAAATCAAAAGATAAACCAGGTGTACTTAAATCTTTTGTAGCTGTTAAATTATCATTCAATTGTATTTCTTTTACCTTGGGAATTATTGTAATTTTGGCACCAGAAAATAAAAAAGAAAGAGCAAAAAGAAGAAATAAAACAGAAATAAACGCTACAAAAAAAAGCCTATACTTAGATTTTTTACTGCTCTTTTTTACTCCACCATAAACTATTTCTCTTTCTCTTATTTTTTCTTTTTTTCTATCAGAAAAACTCTCAGCATTAATAGTAGGTCTCTCTTTAACTTTTATAATTTTTATAGATGCAGGTGTATGAGTTTTAACTTTCACCATATCCTGCATTAAATTTTTTGCCATAATATAATTTTAACAAATAAAACGATTAATATAAACAGACTCAATAATAAGGAATGGGTCACGATCTATATTTTCTTTATCTGAGTAATCCAATCGGACAGATTTGAAATCTACATTTCCGTGAAGAATTTGGTTATTCAAAAATATAATTTTAAACTTGGAAATAGTTGAAATATATTGATTAAATTGTTCCCTATTAATAATATCACCAAAAAAATCTGCAAAATCTTGATCTACTGTTATAAAAATAGTTGATGGAATAGATGTATTTTTTGAAATATCCACTAAAGATTTTTGGAATAGATCAAGCCATTCTGTTTTTAATTTATCCATAACAGGACCAATTTTTTTAAAAATGGCATCCGAGGCATGTCCATCCATATAGATGGAAATATAAGTTTTTGCTTCATCTAAGGAACAATTTAATTTGGTAGCGGTTTTGCGAATCATAAAATTACGTCCTAAAGGAAAAGAAACAGAACTTATTAACGCTTCTTTTTTGATTATAGAAATATCCGTCATCTCTCCACAAATATCCATTAAAAGAAAGTCTTCCTGGCTCATAAACATATCTCGAACGATGGTGAAAGATGCTATGGTAAAAGAAGAAAATCTTATGTCTCTCGGATGAAAGTGTTTAAATATACTCTCTTCAATTTTTTTTAAAACTTTTTCTCCACTCATAGAAACAAAAATATTCATCTCGAGCTTTTGACATTTTTTATTAAAAGGTTCTTTAGTTACATAACCATTTAACATGGTCTTAATATTTTTAAATTCAATCATTCTAATTTTATTTGGAGTATCTTTAAATTCTGCCAAGTGCTCTTTTTCAAATAAACTTATCTCTTTTTGAATTAAACCGTCAGCAAGTTTAGAAGTAAATATGAAAGGAATATTTTTCTCTAATTTAATAATTCTAGTCTCCGAGACATACCAAGGTGAAGAAAGAACACAGAAAATTTTGGTTGGATTTCCAACCGAAGATAAAGATATTTTTTTAGCTATAATATCAAGTGCTTTTAAAGTTAATAAAAGAAACCTATCGGAATCCATCTTGTTTTCAAAAGTTATTGATTCTCTAATAGAAAAAATTATTTTAGGAGTTTTGTTTTTATTTATTTCAAAAACTGCACCTCCAACAGAAGAAGATCCAATATCAAAAACTAAACCTAATTTCTTCCCTTCTGCTTTCTTAGAAAAGATTCCCATAAATGTAATTGTATCATAAAAACTCTATAGAAGCACAGCCTTTATACGTCTAACTCCAGCTGAAACAGCTTCTTCTTTTATTATTTTAAATTGTCCTAATTCACCTGTATTTTTGACATGCGGCCCTCCACAAAATTCTTTTGAAATTTGATTCCCATCTTTGTCTTCAATAAAATATACGCTCACCATATCTGGGTATTTAGCTCCGAATTCCATTTCTGCCCCTATTTTTTCTGCCTCAGAAAGAGGCATTTCACAACGAATAACGTCAAGCTTATTTTCTATTTTTTCATTAACAAAATCTTCTACTTTCTTTTTTTCTTCATCTGTTAGTTTGTGATCACAAATGAAATCTATACGCAAACGTTCTTCTGTGATATTACTTCCCTTTTGTTTTATATTTTTATCAACAATATTTTGTAAACCAGCTAAAAGTAAATGATGTGCAGTATGTAATCTAATAGTTTTTTCATTATGATTAAGAAGTCCACCCTTGAACATTCCCGCCGAAGCAGTCTGCGAAAGCCTCTGGTGTTCTGCCATTTTTTTATTAAAATCTTCTAAATCTATCTTTTGTTCTTTCTCTTTTGCAAGCTCAAGAGTAAGCTCGATTGGGAAACCATAAGTAGTAGCCAAAATAAATGGATCTTCTCCTCTTTCAAATTCTTTTAAACCTCTACCTAGCGTTTCTCTAAATTTTTGTTCTTCTTTATTTATTTCTCCATTATCATTCAAAACATAAATACCTTCATACCTTTTTTTATTTCTTTCAATTATTTTTTCTAATGGCTCCTTAGAAAATCTTACAGCCCTGCGTACTAATCTCCTCAAAACATATCCTCGTCCAGTATTAGAAGGTAAAACTCCATCAGAAATAATAAAAAGTGCAGCTTTTATATGGTCAGAAATAATTCTCTCTTCTTTTGCCTTTTCTCCATTAAATAAATCCGTATCATAAACACTTTCTTTTTTTTGTACTATCGAAACCAATCTTTCAAGTCCCATACCTGTATCAATACCCAATATATCTAGCTTTTTAAGGGTTACCTCACCTTTATCTAATTTTTCTCGAGAACCATCACAAAAATACTCATTGAAAACTATATTCCAAATTTCAACATCTTCTCCGTTTGCATTTTTGCAATAAACTTCTGTAGTTCTACCACAAGGACCAGAATTTCCTGTCGGTCCCCAAAATACATCTTCCCCTTCTTCTTTTATATTTTTAACTCCGATTTCTTTCCAAATTCTTTCTGACTCTTCATCTTTCGGAACATTTTTACTTCCTTTATAAACTGTCACATAAGAAATATCCAAATTCATTTCTTTAGTAATAAAATCATAAGCATACTCTATCGCTTCTTTTCTTCCATATCCACCAAAAGAAAAATTACCCAACATTTCAAAAAATGTTAAATGCGTAGAATCTCCGACTTCATCAATATCTCCTGTACGTATACATTTTTGAATAGTGGTTACATTTAAACTTCCAAAATCTTTTTCTGCATCCTTTGGATTAATATAATAAGGTTTAAATTGTTGCATTCCTGCCGTTGTAAAAAGTACTGAAGGATCATTCTCAGGTATTAATAAAGAAGAAGGTATTATTTTGTGTCCTCTTTTCTCAAAAAACTTTAAAAATCTTGACCTAATTTCATTTGAATCCATAAACTTATCTTTCTTTATTTAAATTTTCATCAGAAATTCTTCTAATTGGTTTTTCAAGAATATTAAGAAAAATAAAAATCAAAAGTACTAAAATAGTTGATATAATTGCAAGATTAAAAAGTCCGAATCCAGCAGCCATACCAATGCCTGCAGTCACCCAAAGTCCACCAGCGGTCGTAAGCCCCCTTGTACGAGAATCTCTGAACATTATCATACCAGCGCCAAGAAAGCCGATACCCACAATAATATTAGAAGCTATCATTACAGGATTAAAACCTGGTGTATTTATATATTTTTCTCCCATAGTCTCAGAAATCATTATAAAAAGAGCTGCTCCCATAGAAACAAGGGCATGAGTTTTCATTCCCGCTTCTTTATGTACCAAAAGACGTTCAACACCAATAAGCATTCCTAAAACTATCGCTACTATTAATTTTAAAAAAATATCACTATTTTGTATAAAAAATTGTTCCATATAATAATCATACAACAATTCCTCCGCCTAAACAAACATCTTTATCATATATGACACAAGATTGCCCAGAGGCCACCAATATAGGTTTTTTAAATATAACCTCTGCGGAAGCCTTGCTTCCGCAAATTACATTACAGGTCAAAAATTCACTATGATAACGAATTTGAGCTGTGTAAGTTTTATCTTGTTTAGGAGTAGTAAAGATCCAATTTATATTACTTATTTTAATTTCTTCCCCTCCTTGATGAGGAGGGGTGCCCTTTAGGGTGGGGTGGTGCTTTTTAGAATTACCACCCCCTGCCCCCTCCTCCACGAGGAGGGGGTTAAGATTTTTGTCTTGCGACACATATAAAATATTTTTCTTTATATCTTTACCAACTATATAATAGGCTCCATCATTAGGACTTTTTTTAATAATAGTAAAACCATGACGTTCTCCTAAAGTATGGAAAACTACTCCATCGTGATATCCAATTTCTTCTCCTTTTTCATTCCCCGCCTCTGACGGGGCAAGCAAAACTTTTCCCTTTTTTTCTTTAATATAATGTTTCAAAAAATCTTTCAAATCTACAGCCCCTAGAAAGCAAATACCCTGGCTATCTTTTTTAAGAGCGACTGGCAATTTGAATTTTTTAGCAAGCTTGCGGACTTCTGTTTTTTTTAGATGACCTATAGGAAATAAAATTCTACTTAATTGCTCTTGCTTCAATGTCCACAAAAAATATGATTGATCTTTTGAAGGGTCAATGCCTTTTCTTAAATTTTTGGAAAAAGTCGGCCCTTTTTGAATTCTTAAGGGCCGGCCTTCTCCAAAAATTTGTGCATAATGCCCTGTTGCGATGTAGTCAGCTCCCATAGCAATTGCTTTTTTAAGAAAAGCCCCAAATTTCACTTCTTTATTACACATCACATCAGGATTCGGCGTTCTCCCTCTCTTATATTCGGCAATCATATAGTCTGCAACTTCTTTTTTATACACGTCACTCAAATCAAAAGTAAGAAATGGAATATCCAAAAAAGCTGCGACGCGCATAGCGTCCAGGCGTTCTTCTTCTTCATTACATTCCAAGAAATCCGGATGCCAAGTACGTATAAAAACCCCGACTACGTCATAGCCTTGTTTTTTTAATAATGCTGCACTTACAGCAGAATCAACACCACCAGATAAACCAACAAATACTACTTTTTTATTCTTTTTCATAAAACTATCTAATTCCTATAAACTTTTTTATCACTTCATCAAGTTTTTCAAAATTTTCTCTCTTAAAACTATGTTCTTCACTAAGTAATATACTTATTTGATGATTGTTCTCAATGGCAAAATTTACATAGTCTCTTCTTGGAAAAATCATATCTTTTTCACCACAAATAAATAAGATATCCTTGTCCATTAATTTATATTTATGTGCAACTACATGTGTTGATTTCATATTACCAAATATATCGTATCCGGCTTTTGCATATTTTGAGACAATTTTACCCCAATCTTTTATTTTTAAATTATTTTGTAAAACCTTTCTTGGTCTCTTCTTTGGAATCCAAAAAGAACATAACCATGACAATATAATACTTTTTGTTATAACCCGACTAAAAAAAGCAAAAACATAGCCCATCTTTTTATCAAAACCTGCTGGAGTAACTAAAATTATTTTTTCAAAATTATTTTTATAATCATTATACAGATAAGCCAATGGTATTGCAGACATTGATTTAGCAATAATATAAAATTTATCTTCCAAAATTTGATTCTTAATTAAATTATCAATTACTACACTCAAATAACTTGCCATATATCTTGCATCGTATGTATCTTCTTCTCTAAATAATTTAGTTGCTTTTCCATGCCCTAACCAATCGATAGCACACAAACGTTCATTGGGAATATCTACAGCCATTCTTTCATAAAATTCATATGCATCTGATCCTAATCCATGAAGTAAAAGAATATCTTTCTTGATTTTCGTATTATCCTTACAAACCCCAACATCAACGTTAAGTCCTTTAAAATCAATCTTCATTAAAAAACATTCAAATTTTGAATTTAACATTATATTAATTTACAGTTTCATTAGCTTTTTGTAAAGCTCATATGTCGCATAAGCGTCTGATAAGGCACTATGGGGACGTTCATTTTTTATATCAAAAAGCTTGCACATATCACGCAAAGAAAAATGTTTGAAATTTGGTTTTTTGTGAAATTTCGCCCAAGCAATAGAGATAGTATCTAATTTATGGTAATGCATGGTATTTTTCCATTTATTTTTAGCAAAAGCATATTCCAAAAATCCATAATCAAAAGAAACGTTTTGCCCAACCATAATACAATCTTTTACTTTTTTGGCTAAAATCTGTATCGCCTCTTCTAAATTAGAAGCTTGATTCCAATCTTTTTTATTATAATGATTTATTTTTAAAGCCACAGGGTCTGCGTTTTTTATATGTTTTGGTTTTATTTTTAATTCAAATTTCTCAATAACTCTGAGTTTTGGTGTTGTTATCACGCAACCAATCT
This sequence comes from Candidatus Nomurabacteria bacterium, assembly GCA_023267215.1. Classification (GTDB taxonomy): domain Bacteria; phylum Patescibacteriota; class Minisyncoccia; order Phycocordibacterales; family UBA9973; genus UBA9973. The sequence goes on from JAHFNS010000001.1 coordinate 222,931, forward strand.
CAATAATTTCATGTCTAGTGAAATCAAGTCCCGTAGTTTCTATATCTATAAAAGCTAAATTGTGTTTTCGCATATAATTTATAAAATCTAAAATAGTACTTTTTTCGACATACGCTACTGTAAGATACTTAATGACGTCAGGTTCGTGTGCGAGTCGTGAAAAAGTAGCTATTTTGAATTTTATATTAATTTTTTAAATATCTCTGTTTGTTTAATAAATGCTCTGCAAAAGTCTTCGCATAATGAATATTACCATCTTTATCATGTAAATAATAAAGATAAGGTGAACTTACAGGATTTATAGCAGCTTCAATAGCTTTTATACCCGGATTAGAAATAGGATTTTCTGGTAATCCTTTCATTTTATAAGTGATAGAAGCGGCATCTACTTGTAAAGGCATACCCATAGCTATTCTTTTCCATAAAATTCCCGAGATAAATTTTCTATCTGTGTCTCCTTTTGATTCTTCTTCTATAAGAGAAGCCATAATAATGATATCTTTTTCAGATTTGCCAGATGACATAATCTGAGATTTTAAAATTGAGATTTTCTTTTCAAAATTATTACCCATAGCAGACAAAACATCTTGTTCTCCATCAGTAGTTAAGAAAAAATATGTATCAGGAAAAAGATATCCCTCTTTTGCTTTTGCTAAAAAATTATCTTGATTAAAATTTGGTAATTTAGAAATAAAAGTTTTAGAAATATCGGATAAATTAAAACCTTCTGGAATCGTTACTTTTACTGGAGCCAAATGTCTTTCACCTTTTGCTAAACGTTTAGCAATTTCTATAACGGACAATTTATCTTCAAACAGATAGTCTCCAGAAATTATATGTTTCTCTCCGCCAAAAATTATAGCAAAAATCTCAAATAAGGCACGAGAATGAATAAGATTTTTTGTTTTTAAATCTTTAGAAATAGATCTTAAACTTGTTCCTTCTTTTATGCTTATAATCGTTCCCAAAGGAAAATCTTTTGGAGAATTAAAAAATAAAGAAAAAACTAATAAAAAAAGCACAATCAAACAAACTATATAGACAGTTTTAGATGAAGAAAAATTTAACATAAGCTATGTAGGTAAATTTGTAGGTGGAGAAGCTTCTTTTGATTCGATACGTTCCAAAGAAGGAACTTTCAATATTTGACCTGGAAAATGCCATAAAGTAGCCAGCTCTTCAGTGTTTAAAATCATTATATGGTGATGAAAAAAGTTTGGAAATATCAAAGGAGAAAGAGGCCAAGGTAACTGAATTTTATGTCTCATTGGTGGATGGAAGAATTCTCTTTCTTGATACTCTTGCAACATTCTGTTTGATAAACGCATAATCTTTTTACTAGAAAGTGGGAAAAATCCAGAAATAAAGTTGGGACTCATGGCATCTGCTTGTGTAGGGTTGATACGCCAAAGTTCGTTTATGAAAGGCTGAGCATATTGTCTAAAAATAAGACGAATATTTCTTCTATTGTTTATATTAAACAATTCTCTTTTTGCAACATAACAAACTCTAATACCGGTTTCAAAACCAACTTTCAACATTTTTCTGCCAGCCCCTTCCATCATTGGTCTCATAAAATCAGGAGAACGAACTTCTTTCGAGTATGTCCCATCTGGTCTTTCTCGAGCACCAGTAAACTCTTCTAAGGCTTTTAAAATCACCTCTCTTCCTTCTTCTACCCAATCATGAGTGCCAAACCAAGTTCCTTTTGTTTTATATTTTTTCTGTGAAGGAGTAACAACTATTTGCATCCACATTTGTTCTCCTTTCCCCATTGAACCAAAAAGTTCAACCACTGGAGAAATAGGGTCAACTTTAAATTCTTCTTTCGGATCTTTGTCCAGCCCGAAATCAACATAAGTTTTAATCGGAAAAACATCCGGCTTTAATAATTTAAACTCGCAACCCCATAAACTATATTCACTATTTACACTAATTTTATCAACGGCTAAAGTATAATCTTCCACTTCTTTTACTTGTGCTTGAGGATATTGTGCATACATCTGAGTTTCTATTAAACCTTTTACACGAGAAGGTGTACGAATATAAAAATGAACTTGTCCTTCAATAGAGGCTATCTCTAGTGAGAACCAAAACCAGACAGCCCCTTGCCAGTATGTCTCAAGCCCACTTTTTTGGCTCCAGTGATATAAGGCATTGGTTATAAAAAGTTCCATTGCTTTCGGAGACCTCAAAACATCTCGTGGAGGGACAATTTCAAGTAAAACCCACTCGATACCAGAAATAAAATTGGCCTGCACATAATGCAACCAAAATTGATGAGCAATATAAACTAAAAGTGCTGTACCCAAAAAAGGTAAAATACCTAAAATTATTTTATAAATCCAAAGGATGATTAAATCTGCCATTAGTTATATTTTAATATAAAAAAGAAAATAAAGAAAGAAAATACCCCTAAGCTCCGCTTAGGGGTTCCAGAAGCCCAGCTTATTTACACCAAAGCATAAAGCCCATTCTTGTTTTTCTTAAAGAATTTAGGATTTACAAGATTGACTAAAATAGTATTCTTCTTAAAATATCTTTCTTTCATTACTCTTTCTACTATATCTTCTTTTGAGAGTGGACCTTCTTTTTTTAAGATATCTTTTATGACTTCTCTGGCAATACCAGTCTTGTATCCCCATTCAGCTAACGCATAAAGCCCACGACCGACAAGTACAAATCTAGAATCTTTGATAAGTTCATTGTGGCAAGTGGCATAATGAGTCTTCTTGCCAAAAGTCTTAGAAATAGCATCCGCTACTTCTCTAAAATGCATTGGAGAACCGTGACGTCTCATTACTAGAAAAGCATAATCTTTCACTCCGCGAGTACGAACATTTGGTGAGCTTAATTTACCCCATTCCCCTAATGGATTTTTAGAAATTGTTTTAGATATAGAAAGCCATCTCTTTGCTATTTCATCATTTTTATATTGTTCTGACACATCTTTCATTTGGTCAAAAAACTTTTTAATCATTTCTGCTTCCAAGACAAGATCTTCATCTTTTAAAGATGAATAGAGTTTTTTTAGAGAATCATGAACTTTTTCTGCCATTTCATCATCTACGCTCCAACGAGTCTTAAAATGATCATCTTCACGATGTTTCTTAAAATAATCTCCCAATTCTAGATAAAAATGAATATGATTTTGAGTATTTTTATCTTTGGAAATATGAGCTAAAAGATCATGTTCGGCAACAATTGAACCTAAAGAATGTATAACTTGTTTAAGTTCTTCAAAAATTACTTGCTCTTCTTTATAAGCAGCAGATTTTTTTATCAAAGCGAGTGCAGCATCTTCAATCTGACGAACACGCTCTCTGGTGATGTTGTATTTCTTGCCTATTTCTTCTAAAGTCTTCCTCTCGGCGTCAGCTGTCAAACCAAAACGATTCATAATGACATCGCGAGTACGGTCTTGAAGATGTGAAGTTATTTTTTTAGTGACTTGTTTTGGTTTAAAAGATATTATTGCCATAATTTTTTTATTAATTAAATTTAATACTTTTATAATACACCTATGTCAACTTAATGTCAAATCTCCCAACTACTTTTTTCTTAATGCTCTCGCTCGATCTATCTCAGTAAGATATTTTTTACGAATTCGGACTGATTTCGGAGTGATTTCTAAATATTCATCTCCATTCATAACCTCAAGGCCTCGTTCAATACTCAAGGTAAATACAGGATTTAAATAAATTGCTTCATCAGTACCTGAAGCTCTCATGTTTGTAAGCTGTTTACCTTTGGTAGGATTTACTGACATATCGTCTCCTTTTAAGACATTACCAATAACCATACCTTCATATACCTCTGTACCGTGATCAACATACATTATACCACGTTCTTGTAAATTTGCAAGAGAAAAAGTTACAGCTTTACCAGGGACCATAGAAACCATAGAACCATACTCTCTCCTTTTTATTTCCCCTGCATACTCCTTAAAGCCTATAACCCTAGAAGACATTATGCCTTCCCCTTTTGTATCTATAATAAATTCTCCACGGTATCCTAATAATCCACGTGTTGGTATGTCAAAAACGATTCTCGCAACACCATGCTTCTCTGACATGTCTTTCATTAAACCTCTTCTTTTATTAATTTTTTCTATAACTCCTCCAGAAGACTCCATCGGTACATCTATCACTAATTCTTCATACGGCTCTGTCATCACGCCATCTTGTTCTTTAATAATAACTTCTGGTTGAGAAACCTGCATTTCAAATCCTTCTCTACGCATGTTTTCCAATAAAATAGCAATATGAAGCTCTCCTCTTCCGTAAATTTTAAAGAAACTAGGTCCCATTTTATCGCCTTGATCTGGAGAAAAATCAACTTTTAATCCGACATTTATTTCAAGTTCTTTTTCCAATCTCTCTTTGATTTGTCGAGAAGTGACAAATTTACCTTCGCGGCCAGCAAATGGAGAATCATTCACCAAAAAATTTAAAGATAAAGTCGGTTCGTCAATCGCGATATGCGGGAGTTGCTCTACACTTTCATCTTCACAAATAGTTTCTCCAATATAAATATCTGGAATACCAGACAAAAGTACAATATCACCAGAAGTCGCTTCTCTCACCTCTTTTCTATTTATTCCTTCAAAACCGAAAAGCTTGGTTATCTTACCTACTCTCGTGCTAGCTTGTTCTCCTTTTATAAAAACCTGGCTTCCTGAAATCATTTTGCCAGAATAAATTCTAGCGACAGCCATACGTCCTAAAAAATTGTCATAGCCTAAGTTGAAAACTTGAGCAGACATTTTCCCCTCTGCGTTTAAAGAAGCTGGTGACACATGTTCTAGTATCATATCTAATAATGGAGACAAATCTTCACTTTTATCTCTATCCTCTAATTTTCTAAAAGCTTTTCCTTCACGTCCTATAGCATATACTGTCTCGAAATTTGCTTGGTCATCATTTGCACCCAATTCAAAAAACAATTCTAAAACTTCTTCATGCACTCTATGCGGATCTGAAGCAGGTTTATCTATCTTATTTATAACTACAATAGGCTTGATACCAAGTTCAAGAGATTTCTTCAAAACAAATCTAGTCTGTGGCATTGGTCCTTCTACGGCATCCACAAGCAATAAAACTGAATCTACGGCTCTTAGCACACGTTCTACTTCTGAACCGAAATCTGCGTGGCCAGGAGTATCTACAATATTTATTTTCGTACCCTTATACATTATAGAGGTATTTTTGGAATAAATAGTAATACCTCGCTCTTTTTCTAGAGCGTTTGAATCCATTGATATATTTTCATCTTGAAGCCCTCCGTTTTGTTTCATCAAGGCATCCGTCAGAGTCGTCTTGCCATGGTCCACGTGGGCGATGATTGCGATATTGCGTATTTCCATACAATAATTCTTTTGTAAACGAAAAAAGCCCTTGGGCTCTCATTCGATTAAATATATAATAGCATACTTTTTAAAAAATAACAAATAAAATAATAAAAGGAGTGCGTTTTTCATTGCACTCCTTTAAACATTTTACTCTTTACAAACTATCACCCCGACCCTTGACTCAGAACGGTCTAAGGGGAAAGGTTTTTTTGATAAAAAAATTTGCTGTTTAGAATTTAAAATTGCTTCCAATTCAGAAGCAAAATCTTCCAAGTTTATTAATCTTTTCTCTACTAAAATCTCTGGCTCAGCAAAGTATTCAATCGCCTTTACCATAGATATTCTCTGCTGATCCTTGTCAATGAAGCAAGCAATTATAGAAATACTATTGTTCCGATCATGAATATTTTTAAATAATTTTTGGATATCGGTGTTTGAAAGTTCAATATCAAAAATTACTGCAAAATAATTCGTCCCGTCCCATATTTCCTCTAACGCCTGTTGTCCTGAGGAAACAATTATAAACTTGTAACCCCATTTGTTTAGATAATTACTAAGTAGTTTGGAAGTTAAGTAATCATCTTCAATAATTAGAATTTTTTTACTAAACATATGTCCTCCTTTTAAGTCAACAACTTATTTCTTAATAAAGAATAATTAATTACATTGAGCTTTGATTAATTTAATGCCTTCATCAGAATACCTGCAAAGAATGACTTTGCCCTGTTTTTCTGAATCTTTTCTTGCTTCCTTTATCCTTGTTTCTAAAGAATTGATTATTTGATCATCTACTTCCTGATCAGGACAAAAATCAATTTCTTCATCCCCAAAGTTCATATTACTACAGAAGTCAAAAATTCTTTGAAGAGATGTATAAACAATGGTAGCCATTGTGCCTCCGATTTAATTGTAAAAATAACTAAATTTATTTACCTAAAAGATTACAACTTTATAGAAAAAAGTCAATGCGTGGATTTTAAGAAAAAACATTGTGAGATTTTATGTAACGATACTCGTGAATCGTTAAAGAGATGATGACTACATCAAGAATTGTGAGCAATAGCAATGGAATTGAAAAGGTATGGAAATAACGATAAATTTCATAAATAATAAATAGGCTGAAAACTACGATGGAAACGGGATAAGCCAAAAGCTTTCTTCTTAGTAGTCCGACTACCAATAAAAGCTTGATGACACCATGAGTAAGTAAATAAAAAGCTAAAAGATATTTTGTATGAATAGAAAAATTATTAATTATAGTCATAAAATAATTCGCAAAGAAGTCTCTAGGATCTTCTAAGAGCTCACCATGAGAAAGAAATGCGACGACAGAAACGATAAAAGTTTTCGTCACAAAAAAAGCGATAATTCCTGTAACAATTTCGAGAAAAGCATACACCCCCTTCACGACGACGATCACTTCAAATATAGAATGAATTTTTTTTTCGCTGATCTTTTTCACATATTAATGATAGCACAAATTAATTGTGCGCCGGGTAGGATTCGAACCTACGTAGCCCGAAGGCGACAGATTTACAGTCTGTTGTAATTGACCACTCTACCACCGACGCATTAGTATAAATTAACATAAAATAACTTTTTTTGCATCTTATTTATTCTCACTTTACATTCATTGATTAATCCTATATGAAGTGGTATCCTTACCATAAATAGATTTAGTCTCTGTTTAAAAAACAATTTGACAATAAAATCTCGGAGGTAAAATTGAACAAAATAAAAGTATTACTCGTGGAAGATTCAAAGGAATTACAATGCGTTCTTTTTAATCTTCTAAAAGAAAATGGCTTCGACTATATTTCATGTGCAGACAACGGCAAAGAAGCCATTGAACTTTCTGAAATAGATGATTTTGATTTAATCATAATGGATATGCAAATGCCCGTTATAAATGGTTTTGAAGCATCTGAAAAGATTCGCAAAATGCTGGGTTATGGGAAAATTCCAATCTTCGCATTGCATTTTTATGACTCAGAAATAGACATAAAAATGTGTGTTGAAGCTGGAGCCACAAAAGTCTTCAAAAAACCACTTAATCAAAAAGATTTAATTTTCAAAGTAAAAGAGTGTTTTCCAAAAGACGCTCCTAAAAAAATAGGGAAACGCCGTTATACAAACAAAAAACCGTTTGCATAACGGCTTTTTGTTTTTTATACTCTGCTTTTTGATTTTAGATGGATTGGACTTTTAACTCTCGATTTTTTAGTTTCAATAAGAAGCTCGTCGTTTTTGACGGAAACAAATACAGTGTCCCCTTTCTTCACATTATTAGAGATTATGAAATTTGCCACAGGGTTTAAGATTTTATTTTGTATCAAGCGATTGAGTGGTCTTGCACCATAGTGTGGATCGTATCCTTCTTTTGCTAGGAAAGACAATGCTTCTTCAGAAACCTTAAAATCAATCTCTTTTGCGAGGAGTCTTTCTTTCACAACTTTCATTCTCAAATCAACGATGCCTTTGATAGCTTCTTCTGAAAGAATATCAAAAACAATAATCTCATCCAGACGATTTATAAATTCTGGTCGAAAATGATCCTTCATTGCTTCCATTACTTTATCTTTCATATTACTATAATCTTCTTTGTCGGATTTATTTGAAAATCCAATTGATTCCATTTTTTCTATAAACTGTGAGCCAATATTGGAAGTCAAAATAATAATGGCATTTTTGAAATTAACTACTCTCCCTTTACCATCCGTCAATCTTCCTTCATCAATAACCTGTAATAACATATTGAAAACTTCCGGATGAGCTTTTTCTATCTCGTCAAAAAGTATTACGGAAAATGGACGATGACGAATAGATTCAGTGAGTTGTCCTGCTTCATCATAGCCAACATATCCTGGAGGAGAACCGATAAGTTTAGAAATAGAATGTTTTTCCATATATTCAGACATATCAACACGAATGAGAGAGCTGTCGTCGTTAAACATAAATTGTGCCAAAGCCTTAGTAAGTTCTGTTTTACCGACTCCTGTTGGCCCTAGGAAAATAAAGGAGCCATTAGGTCTATTCGGGTCTCCAATACCTGCACGTGAACGACGAATGACATCTGAGACACGCTTAATAGCTTCATCTTGACCGACTACTCTCTTCTTCAATTCTTCTTCCATTCTTTGTAATTTTGCACGATCTTCTTCAAGCATTTTTGTAAGTGGAATACCCGTCCAACGTGCAACGACTTCAGCAATATCTTCAGTAGTCACTTCTTCTTTCAAGATTCTGCGTAACTTTTGAAGTTTTTGTAAACGCGTAAGTTTTATTTCTAACTCTTTTTTCAAAATAGGTATTTTACCATAACGGATTTCAGCAGCTTTAGATAAATCAGATCTCATTTCTGCATCTTCAGCTAAAAGACGCAAGACATCCAATTCTTTTTTGATAGAACGAATCTCAACAACTGTTTCTTTTTCGTTTTGCCATTTTAACTCAAGTTCTTTTGTTTTTTCGTGTAAATTGGCAATCTCTTTATCTATTTCTTTTATTCTTAACTTATTTTTTGTATCTTTAATATTTTTTGTATCATTTTCAATTTCTGTTTTTAATGCTTCTTTTTCAATTTCTAGACGCATAATTCTTCGATGAGCATCTTCTAAAACAGGAGGCTTATTTTCAAGTGCAATTTTTAAAGAAGAAGAAGCTTCATCTATAAGATCAACAGCTTTATCTGGTAAAAATCTATTTGTCACATAACGAGTCGAAAGATTTACTGCAGAAATTATTGCATCATCGGTAATTCTCACACCGTGGAAAAGTTCATATTTCTCTTTAAGGCCACGCAGAATAGTGATGGCATCATCCACACTCGGTTCATCGATATAAACTGGTTGGAAACGTCTGGCAAGTGCTGGATCTTTTTCAATATGTTTTTGATATTCTTTCAAAGTCGTCGCGCCAACAGCTCGAAGCTCTCCACGAGAAAGCGCAGGCTTCAACATATTTGAGGCATCCATTGTGCCCTCTCCGCCACCAGCCCCAACGATAGTGTGAATTTCGTCAATAAAAAGAATTATTTTACCATCTGCTCTTTCTATTTCTTTCATTATCCCTTTTAATCTTTCTTCAAATTCTCCACGATATTTTGTGCCAGCAATAAGAGAACCTAAATCAAGCGAAACAAGTTCTTTTTCTTTTAAAGATTCAGGCACGTTACCTTTAGCAATACGTTCTGCCAAACCTTCGACTACAGCTGTTTTTCCTGTACCTGCTTCTCCGATTAAAATTGGATTATTTTTCGTTCGACGCGAAAGAATTTGTATAATTCGCATTATTTCATTATCTCTTCCTATCACAGGATCCAACTTATCTTCTTTGGCTAATTTTGTAAGATTGCGGGTATATTTCAAAATTAATTTAAATTTTTTAGGCTCTCCAGCATCTGTAATATTTTGATTGCGGAGTTCTTCTAGCACTTTCAAAACAGGCTCTTTTAAAATTCGAAATCGTGCCAATACTTCTTTCGCCTCACCACCAACTTCGAGCATAGCAATAAAAAGATGTTCAGTAGAAACAAAATCATCTTTCATATATTCTGCTAGTTTTACAGAATGTTCTATCACCTGTGCTAAATCAGGATTGAGATAAATTTGATATGCAGGTGAAAGAGTACTACGAGATTCTGGTGTTTCGATAGATTCTAAAATAGAGTCAGTTAAAAATACTATATCCACTTCCAATTTATCTAAAATAGAATTAACCATGCTTTCTTCCTGAAGCAAAAGAGCAGCTAGTAAATGCAAAGAAGAGACATGATTTTGTCCACGTTCAATAGCTAGCTCATGAGCTTTTTTGATTGCGTCTTTTGATTTAGTTGTGAATTTATTAAGTGGTGGCATACGTAATAGTTATAAAGTTAAAAGTTTATAAAGTAGAAAGTTAAATAGAGAAGCTAGAAAATAATTTTATGGCGTGGTTTTTGTTTCTGGTTTAGAATCTTTTGTTTTTAGTGCTTCAAGTATTGAATTAATTGGGGTAAAAGAAGTGACGTCACCTGATAATGCTATACCTAAAATATCTCCATCTAAGTCAAGTACCAACCCGCCAGCATTTGCTTTTGTAACATTAAATCTCATATCTTTGTTTCCATCAAAAATAAAAGAAGATACTGTACTACCAAAAACTAAAATTTTCTGGCCTATCTTCATTTTACTTAAATCTCCAAAGGTGGGTAATGTGAAAGCAATTTTATTCTTTTCATCAAGAGGTGCTCCTACTTTTAAAAAAGAAAAACCATTTTTATCAAGAGAAACAAAACTTGCTTTAAATTTGCCACTATCATTTTTTACATAATATATTCCGACATCTGACACAAGTGTACCGTCAGCCACAATAATGTCATCATTAGAAATCACAAAACCTCTCCCAGCCCCTACTTCAATAATTTTACCATCGACGTCTTGTGTTTCTTTAGTGATAGTGAAAACAGATGATTGATTTTTAGCAATTGCATCAACTACCAAATCTTCCTCTTTTATAACTACAGTCTGTACTGTATTTTTGATTTCACCTGGTACTATTTTTTCAACTGTCTGTCTAATAACACGATTTATGGGAGCAGTTACTGATGTCGGTGCTTGCTGCATTAAAGTCACTGTCGTAATACCTGTCGCAATAGAAGTGACAAAAGAAAGCAATATGGCAAGTAATATAAGCTGAGGTTTATTTAAATCTTTAATATCCATACGTCAATTATACCATTTTTTTAATTTTTGCAAAATCTGAGATAAGGCTTTAATTGTGTAATCTATATCAGATTTAGTTGTCTTAACTCCTAGAGAAAAACGTAAACCACCTATTTCAGTATTCTGTTCTGGACGGATAGCGTCTATAACATACGAACCTTCTTTACGAGAGCTTTCACAAGCACTTTTTGCTGAAGCCATTATTCCCTTCGCTGAAAGTTCTATCACCAGAAGTTCACTCGGGATTTTTGGAAAAGTAATATTTATATTATTTGGTAATCTATTTTCTAAATCTCCGTTAATAATCATCCCCGTGTCAAGGGGCATCCTTGACAGTTTATTAACAAAATAATCTCGCAAAATTGTTAAACGTTTATTTTCTTTTTCTTTATTTTTTTGTACAGATTTTAAAGCAGAAGAAAATTTAATAATTGCTGGTAAATTCTCTGTCCCCGGACGCAAACCATTTTCTTGATCTCCCCCACCAAACATTGGCGAAAGCGGCACAGTTTTTCTCTTATAAAGCACCCCGACCCTCCCTGACCCTTCTATTTTAGAACCAGAAATTGAAAGCAAGTCAACTCCCAATTTTTCTACATTTAAATCTAAATAATTTACTGCTTGCACAGCGTCTATGTGAAATAGAGGAAAGGAAAACTCGTCAAAAATCTTTTTTCCAGGTCCTCGGTTCTCGGGGTCCCCTACCCCCGCCAGACCATGTAAAAAAGTTTTTTGCCGAGTTTTCCTGCAATACCTAATTTCTTTTGCAATTTCTTTTATAGGCTGAATAATACCAATTTCATTATTCGCATACATTACTGAAATAAGTACAGTATTTTTCTTTATTTCTTTTTTTATTTTTTTAGGATCTATTATTCCATTTTTTTCAACTGACACTATCGATATTTCTGCAAATTTCCTTTTCTCTAACATTCTAAAAGTTTCGAGCACTGAAGGATGTTCTATGTTGGTGGTGATGATATGTGGCTTAGTGAAGGCCTTTCTTTCGCCTAAAAGCGAAGGAAAGACTTTCGCTAATACGACTCCCTGAATCGCAAGATTGTTTGATTCTGTTCCTCCACTTGTAAAAATTATTTCTTCAGATCGACAATTCAAACTATTAGCGACCTCCTTTCTCGCATTTTCAAGCCTTTTTTTAGCTTCTACTCCTTCTCTATGTACAGAACTAGAATTAGCAGAGAACCCTGCTGCATAATCTATGTATATATTTTTATTTGATTTAGCCATTTAAATAGTATATATTGAAACAATATGAATATAAAGCTTGAAATCATTTTTTTTGTTTTTCTTGGGATAATTATTTTAATCGATGCTATTTGGATATTCAGGACAGAAAAACGTCTAAGGAAGTTTTTTGCTGGTAAAAAAGCTAAGGACCTAGAAGAAAACATAGAAGTATTAGAAGAAAATATTTTAAAATTAAAATTAGCTAAAGAAGAAATAGAAAAAGAGTTAAAAAATATAAATACAAAATTAAGAAAAAGTATAAGAGGTCTTGAAACAATTCGTTTCAATCCTTTTCCAGACCAAGGCAGTAATCAAAGTTTCGCTATAGGAATCATGAATGAAGATGGTGATGGAGTAGTACTTTCTAGTTTATATTCTCGAGAAAGAATGAGTATATTTGCCAAATCTATTAAAAATGGTAAATCAGAATACGAACTTACTAAAGAAGAAAAAGAGGTTTTAAAAAAAGCAGAAGTAGAGCACAAAGCTTTATAAATTTTGTATTAACAAAATAAAATGGAAGAAAACAAAAACAATATAATAACTAGACCACCAATAGTGGTAGTGATGGGACACATTGATCATGGTAAATCAACGCTTCTTGACTATATAAGAAAAACAAATGTAGTTGATAAAGAAGTTGGAGGTATTACTCAAAATATTTCTGCTTACGAAGTTATGCATTTGACAGATAAAGGAGAAAATCGAAAAATTACTTTTATTGATACACCAGGACATGAGTCATTTTCAAAAATGCGTGAACGAGGATGTCAAATAGCTGATGTTGCTATCTTAATAGTTTCTGCTGAAGATGGAGTAAAACCTCAAACGATAGAAGCTTGGAAAACAATAGTTGCTAATAATATTCCCTGCTTGATTGCAATAAATAAAATAGATAAACCAAATGCAAATATAGAAAAGACTAAAAACGAACTTGCAGAAAACGAAATTTATTTGGAAAATTATGGAGGGAAAATTCCATTTGTAGAGATTTCTGCAAAAACTGGCGTAGGAATAGATGATTTATTATCTTTAGTAAATATTGTAGCGGAAATGGAAAATTTTACTGGCAATACGAATGAAAACGCTTCTGGTTTTGTATTAGAAGCAAATCTTGATTCAAAACGTGGAATAGAGGCAACTCTCATAATTAAAAATGGAACTCTTTCCAAGGGAATGGTAGTGATAGTAGAAGATAGTATGTGTTCTGTACATATTATGGAAGATTTTAAAGGAAAAAATATAAATGAAGCAACTTTCTCTTCTCCTGTTCGACTTATTGGTTTCTGTAAAATTCCCAGGATAGGTGCAGAATTTAAATCTTTCAAAAACAAAAAGGAAGCAGAAAAATTTTCAGAATCTTTAAAGTCTGATTTAAAATCTTCAAAAAGATCCAACCTTTGTCCACCAGAAGAAAATGGTAAAAAAATTATTCCAATTATTTTAAAAGCAGATATATCTGGCTCAATAGAGGCAATAGAAAAAGAAATAAAAAAGATACAAAACGAAAACACTGAATTTAGAATCATCCAAAAAGGTGTCGGACCCATTGGGGAGTCAGATATTAAAACCATAGGTGGTTGTGAAAATATATTGGTTATCGGATTCAATGTAAAAATAGAAAAAAGTGCTATTGAATTGGCAGAAAAACGCAGTATTACTATCTCCTCTTTTGATATTATTTACAAAATGACTGAATGGCTAGAAATGGAAATGGAAAACCGAAGATCTAAAATAGAAACCATAGAAACAACTGGCAAAACTAAAATTCTGAAAGTCTTTAGTCATACTAAAGAGCGTCAAATAGTCGGTGGTAAAGTATTACAAGGAAGAATAGTCTTAGATAAAACGGTAAAGATCTTGCGTCGAGATTTTGAAATAGGTCGTGGAAAAATAGTAAATTTAGAAAAAAACAAAACAAAAGTAAAAGAAGTTGAAGAAGGTGCAGAATTTGGAATGATGCTTGAATCGAAAATAGAAGTTGTCGAAGGTGACATAATAGAATCTTTTAATATTACCCAAAAATAAGATGCTTCAGAGAAATGAAAAAGTGGCAAATTTAATAAAGGAGTTGGGGGCTCAATTTCTAGAACGTGAAAATAACGGCACTTCTCTTATCACTGTCACTTCCTGCAACGTCTCCCCTGATCTTAAAAAAGCAACTCTCTTCATAACAGTTCTTCCTGACGAAAAAGAACATGATGCCTTAGACTTCGCTAAAAGAAGACGTGGAGATTTGAGAGATTATTTAAAAAAGAATATAGAAATAAAGACTATTCCTTTTATTGATATAAAAATAGATCAAGGAGAAAAAAATAGGCAAAAAATTGAAGAATTGCTTCGAGAAAAATAATATTTTTGTGCCCGGAGTGGGAATCGAACCCACATCCCTTGCGAGACACGATTTTAAGTCGTGCGCGTATACCAGTTCCGCCATCCGGGCATTTCTTTTCGTAGTGAGGCCTGGGGCGGAATTGAACCGCCGTATAGAGATTTTGCAGATCTCTGCCTTACCACTTGGCTACCAGGCCATTAAGTTAATATAACATTTTTAAAAAAATTTTCAAAATAAAGAAAATGTGTTAAACTTATATTGTTCTAATCCGCCCTTAGCTCAGCTGGTAGAGCAGATCCCTCTTAAGGATAAGGTCGAAGGTTCGATCCCTTCAGGGCGGACAATTTAAAAAGTTTATGTTATAAAGTTTTTAAATTGTCCGAGACGGAGCATGACGGTGCGAGTCCGGGTCGGGGAAGTTTTTAGTAAAAAACTATTCCTGACGACAAGTACAAATAGAGTTTATATATGCCGGGGTGGCGAAATTGGCAGACGCACTTGCCTTAGGAGCAAGCGAGAGTAATCTCATGGGAGTTCAAGTCTCCCCTCCGGCACTTGACTTTTTATTTCAATATGCTATACTATTAGCATGAGTAAAACAAACAACAAATTAATCTTTATTTCCGGTGTTTTTTCCTTTATTTTGGGGCTTTTATTGTCAGCTTCACCTGTTTATGCTCGTGGTGGTGTAGTAGAAAGTGGATTAACGTTTACTCCCTATAATTATCCTATACAATATTTATCAAATCCTGTACCTAATCAAACATCAATCCCTGGCTGTGAAGGAAGAAATACTGGTTTTAGTACAATAAATGGACAATCTTGTGTTGGAAATAATATAAACAACACAAATAATGCTGATCAAAATACAAACACAACTTCTTCAAATATCACCAACACTACTACAAAAAATTCTAACACTACCACAGAGAATAATAATACTGTTTCAAAAATTACTGACACAAACAACACTATAGCCACTCTTGATTCTAATAGTAGTAATAAAGACACTTACGGTAGTCTTACAGCTAATGCTTTAATTGGCTCAAATAGTTTTATGCCTACTGGCTTATTGCAATGGATTATCTGTATAATCTTAATATTAGCAATAATCTTTTTGTGGAGATATGTTCATAATTCAAAAGACAAATATATGTCTTCACCAATGAAACATGCTTAATCTTTCATAGATTACATAACATAAAAGGCGACTCAATGAGTCGCCTTTTATAATTTCATTTATCTTTTTTAAATTTTTATTATGGATTGTAATCAGGTAACTGCACTGTCCCCTGTTCTGGATTGATTCCTTGTATGTTGAAAGTATTCATAATTATATTTAAAATTGTAAATACCCCCATCATTATAACTATTCCGATAATTCCCCAAATCATATGACTTTTACCTTTTGTTTTGGCTTCTTCATTGTCTTGATTTGAAATAAACTGAAAAACTCCATATAAGAAATATACTACAGCCAAACCAAAAAGAAACACTATGATCGGGTTTATAATAACTTTATTGACACTCGCCACAAAAGAATCAACACTTGCGTGGGCTACATTTATAAAGAGAAAATCCATAATAACAAACTTCTTCTTTTTTAAAGATTATTAATTGGAACTGTTGGGATATTAATATTAGCTGAACCATTCAAATCAAAAGTTTTGGTGACAATACCAACAAGTCCCCACATTGCAACAATAACTACCAAACCGATAATACCATATATCATTCTCATTTTTCCTGCTTGTTTAGCTTCTTCTTCACTTGCAATAACATATTGCACAACTCCCCAAACAAAGTAAACAACACCTAAAACGATAAGAATAGGGATGATTATATCTAAAATATTACCAAGCTTACAAATGATAGCTTGAATCGTACCAGGTACAACATAGCTACAACCTGAAGCATTTTGCGCCAAAGCCATAAGTGGAGCAAAACCTAAAACACTCGACAATACAATTAATTTTTTCTTCATATTTCTCTTATAAACTAATAATTAATAATAAAAAGCGACCTTATTTATAATACTTAATAATACTCAAATTATATCATAAAAAGAACAATAATAATACAAGTATCTACTGCTTTAAATGTGGAATTGCATACTCAATACCAAAAGTAGATCCTAATATCTTTACCAATCCCCAAACCCCAACCATCACCACCAAACCAATAATTCCCCAAATCATAAACTCTTTTCCCTTCTGTTTTTTTGCTTCTTCATCACTGTTGATGACATATTGTACAACTCCCCAGATAAACATAGCCACAGCCAAAGAAGCAATAAGAGGAATGATAGAACTATTTATAAGACAAGTCGCATAATTTAGTAAGTCTCCTAGTTTTGGACTATTTGAGAGTATGCAACTAGCCGTATTAGTCGCCACGATCGAAGTGTTATTTTGCACAAAATTAGAAATAAGTATAGAACTGTTAGGATCAAAACCAAAAGTATTAATAACAATCATTACAATACCTTCTAAAGCAAAGATAACAACAAAACCGATAATACCATATATCATTCTCATTTTTCCTGCTTGTTTAGCTTCTTCTTCACTTGCAATAACATAAGTGACAATTCCCCAGATAAAATATACAACTCCCAAAACAATCATCACAGGAATAATTGTTTTTAAAATAGAACCTATCTTACACAAAACATCTCCAATGGTCATAACTGTTGCACCACAAACTTTAGAAGTAGTATCCGGTGTCTGAGCAAAAGAGAATAAAGGTAAAGTTAAAACAGTTAGAATAAAGATTATAAAAACAAATTTTTTAAAATATTTCATAAACTGATTTTTAATTTATAATGCTTTGACTGTATCCACTATTAATTGCGCAATAGCCCAAGAACCTAAGAGTATCCCCGCCCCTATCAAGGTATAAAGTAAAGCCTTCTTAGCCTCTCCTAATTTTTCTGAATTACCTTGCGCTGAGACAAAAAGAAAACCAGAATAGATGATAGCTAAAGTGATTATGGGCAAGCCTATCTTTAGAGCTCCTTCTAAAATGTTTTTAATAAGCTGATTTATTGTCTGTGAACTAATTGGGTTTACAACTTTTGTTTGTCCTGTAGCATCTTGTGCTAAAGAAACAACTGGTAAAATTAACATAAAAGCTATCAATACAATAACAAACAGATTTTTACTCAAATTTTTCATATATTTATATTATAACCCTTTTTCAAGTCCAAACCAATTCCAACCGACAGTATTATATTGAGCTATTACCAATATGGTATGCACTATAACGAAAGCCCCTGCGACCAAAGCCAATCCAATAGCCACATTAACGAATATGCTTTTTGCTTTAGATTTCTTCTCAGTTGAACCACCAGAAGTAAGAAGCTCAAAGCCAGCATAAGCAAACATTATGGCTGAAAGTGGCACAGCAATATTAACTAAAATAAATGTCACAATGTTGTTAATCAACTTTATGAAATCATCAAAACCACAAGGGTTTTTTATTACACCTTCCATATCTTTGCCATTTTTATCATGCATTTCTCCTTTTGCATATCTTAATGTCCCACATTGTACCAAATTAGAAGAACCTGATGTATCTGTATTATTTGCTGCATCAAGTTTGTCTATACATTCACCATCCACTAATACTTGAGTTGGTGTACAAGTAACTGGAACAGTTGTCGTTCCGTTTCCAGTACTAGCTGAAGAAGGCTTTTGTATCTCACAAGCACCTCCACTAGATAATGAGCAAGCAGGTGGTATAAGTGAAACAATTCCTCCATTCATCCCTCCTATATATGTATATGGGGTTATAAAATTTGATGTCATATCAAAACTTAATGTTTCGCCATAAAATTTCTCATCTACCTTGTCGTTAAAATAACCAACTGCTCTAAAATAATAAGTCGAGAAAGCTTTAATTTCTTGACTAGTATAAAAAATAGCAGCTTCGTCTACTGTCGTTTTGAGTGTGCTAGGACGCTTGATTTCAATTGTCTTCTCTTTGCCAGCATCAAAATTATTATCATCTTTTCTATATTCAAAATAGGTAGTAAAATCTTTCTTATCAAAATTGTTAAAATAATCTCCTGTAAAAATAATTGTATTCAAATTTACAACAGAATATCCAAGTGTTTCAACAGTAATTATATTATCACTTGGAGTCTGGGCTAAAGTTTTGCTATGAGAACTAAAAAATAAAGTAAAACCAACAACCACAGCAAGCAAAATTAATAAATATTTTAAATTGAATTTTTTCATATTTTTATAATTTAATCCCGACCTATTGTGTCGGAATTAATAATAATCCCATTTTTGCATTTCCGTCACTCATTGCTTCTGTTTGAGACAGACTACCAGAGAGAACTTTTTCAACCATTCCGCGAAAAATATCATCACTCTCTTTTGGAGACGGATCAAGCCAACTTCTGGCATAAAAAGCAGAAGTATAAAAAGCTGGAGAATATGCATCAGTGGGCATGGTTTTAATTAAATCTCGACGAGCTGGGGCTATACCTAAAGAAGTAGAAAACTTAGAGGCAAAATCACCGTTGGCTAAAAGACCTGCTGTGGTGAAAGCTGTATTAAAATTTTTAGAAAAAGAAGAAATAGCAATACCAATCACGTGGGCAAAAGTAAGCTTTAAATTACTATCTTTAATCTGAGGCATAGAAGTAACTAAGAAATTTTGATTTGGATTTTTGTTAACTAAAGATTGGAGTTCACTGGCAAAACCAAAGTAAAATGCTAAATTCTCTGCTGAGAAAGCATCGCGAGAGCTAGAAAAAGATTTATTCCAAGAGTAAACATTCTTTAATGGATCAGCAAAATCTGTAAAAAATTTTAAGACTGAACTTAGATCATATTTTCCATTAGTTTGATTTAAAGATGAAGTAAAAAAACCATTTTTCTCTGTAACGATAGGACTTCCCGCTTGCATAAAAAGAGTGCTCAAAATATCTTTAGCATAAAAAACATTAGAAAATTGACCCATAGCCACAGCACTTTTTATAATAGCACCCTTATCATCTTTCTTAGTTAAAAGTGGAACGAGGTTGGAAAATTCATTCCAATCAGCTGGAGGATAAGCAATTCCATTTGCATCAAGCATACTTCTGTTGTAATACATCATCAATGGATCAACAGCAATAGGAAGGGCCACGATTCCCTTCTCTGTTAAAAATACTTCTCCGGCTCCAATAAAACTATTTTTGAAAGTATTAACTGGAAGACTTGCATAAGGAATAGTAAAAATTTTATTACTATATTTAAAAGCTAAACTATCTGTTATAAAAAACATATCTGGACCCGTGCCTGAAGCTAGAGCTTCTAATAAATCATTATCAAAAGTATTTATCGGTTTTTCAACATATTTCAGAATAAGAGTTGGATTAGCACGGTTAAAGTCATCGATTAAAGGACCAAGGATCGAAGCTTTTTCTGTGCCCCATAAAACTACAGTCCCTTGGGCTCCTGGGTTAGAATTACCCCCAATAGGAATAACTCCTGAAAAAACTAAAACACCCAAAATAGCAGCAGCAACAAATATAATTAAAACTATAACTTGAAAATTTCCCTTTTTCATTTCTTTTTAAATATTATACCATAATGATGCTTTCCTGCATCTATTTCTTTTTGCCAAATAAAACCTTTTTCTTCAAACATTTCTTTAGCTTTATCATTTGAAATTATTTTATGAAAACTAGAAGAAACGGCAACAGAATTATCCATCCAATCAATAAGCAAGAGCTTGCCACTTGGTTTAAGAATTCTTTTTATTTCTTCTATAAATTTATCTTTATTTTCAACTTGAAAAAGAATATTTGAAGCAATGGCTACATCTACAATATTATCTTTCAACTTAGTTCCACCTATTTTTTCAACATCTCCACAAATACATTCTATATTCTCTAAATGATTTTCTCTAGCTTTATTTCTGATGGTAGTAATAAAATCTTTTTGTATTTCAATAGCATACACTTTGCCTTTGGCAACCATCTTAGCAGCTGGAATAGAATAAAAACCAGATCCTGCACCCAAATCCGCCACAATCATATTTTCCCCTAAACCAAAGAATTTTAAATTTTTTACTGGATCAGTAAACATGGATATATTATAGTATAAAAAAAACTTATCCACTACCCTTTCTGTCAAGGATGCCCCTTGACATGCTATAATATCCTTATGAAAAATAGAGACTATAAAGAATTTGCTTCTGGTAATATTCTGCATATTTATAACAGAGGCAATAATAAAGAAAAAATATTTTTTGATGAACAAGATTATAGAGCTTTTCTTTTTAGATTAGGACTTTGTTTGGGATTTACAGAAGAAGAATTAAATAAAGAAAAATTAATTGCTATGCCCTATTCAAGAATTAGGATTACTGATACAGATAAAAAAGATTTTACACTCCATGCTTTTTGTTTACTGCCAAACCATTTCCATTTATTAATAGAACAAAATAAAGATATCCAAGTTTCAAAAATAATTTCTAAATTATGTACAAGTTATGCCATGTATTTGAATAAAAAACATAAAAGAGTTGGGCATGTTTTTCAAGATCAATTTAAAGCAGTACTCGTCGAAGATGATCCACAACTGATGTGGACTTCTGCTTATATTCATATGAATCCAGTAAAAGATAAATTGGTAAAGAAACCTGAAGATTATAAATGGAGCAGTTATAATGATTTTGCATCTGATAGAAATTTACCAATAGTTAGTAAAGAACTATTAATAGAAACTTTTGGTGATCAAAAAAGTTTAATAAAAGAAACGTTAAATTTTAAGGTTAAAACAGAAATCTAGTCAAGGGGCATCCTTGACATCTTTATTTTATCAAATTTATTGGCTTGTCTTTTAAATAAGCCTCAATATTATCTATCATCATTTTACTTCCCTTTCTGTCTGTTGTATCTGTATTATAAGAAATATGAGGTGTTGCCAAAACTTTTGGATGCTTGGCAAATTTCATATAAGATAAATCTAAAACATCACCATTCTGAATTGATCCACAATCATTGGCAACCCCTGCTAAAATATTTTTATCTAATGCTTCTAAAATTGCATTAGTATCATGCATTTGTATGCTCGTAATGGTTATAAAATAAGCACCTTTTTTAAAAGAATTAAAAAATTGTTTGTCTAAAAGTCCTGTCGTTTCTTTGTTTAAAGATAGAGTATTAACTACTACATCTGCATTTTTTATAGACTCTACCAAATCGTCATTTCTAATAAAATATTTAACATTCATCCCAAAATCTTCACAAATTTTACCAACCTGTAAACCAATATTGCCTTTACCTAAAATGGTGATATTTTTACCAACCAAACCTTTGGTTCTTTCAGGAGTAACTCCTACGGGTAAACTTAGATTATTAACATAATTTAGTAAATCTCTAAATAAATTAAGAACCATTGCTATTACCCATTCACTCACAGCTTCACTATTACAACCAGGAGCTCTTGCTACCAAAATATTTTTTTCTTTTAACTTTTCTAGGTTTAAAAAACCAACTCCAACAATCGGACAAGAAAAAAATTTATTTTCTAGTTCATATAATTTTTCAGAAGCAAAACCAAAACGTCCAGTACAAATAATATCTGCATCTTTACACCTACTAAACCATTCATCCAACGTGGTAGATAAATTTTCATAATAAATAACTTCTCCTAATTTATTTAATCTTTCTCTTTCTTCTTTATTTAACCCCAAATCTTGTGTAACTACTATTTTAGACATAAAAATATTTAAATCCTCTTAAATGTCAAGGATGCCCCTTGACATATTTACATACAAGTCAGAGAAGCTATGCCGTCGCCAGCACGAAGACGCATTATTGTCACACCTTGAGTTTGTCTACCAAGAGAGGAAATGTCTTTCAAAGCTGTCCTTATAACTTGACCTTTTTTGGACATTGCAATCAATTCTTCTTCTTCTCCTGTCACTACTTTCGCAACAATAAGCTTACCCGTTTTAGGTGTTACTTTTGCCGTTTTAATACCAGAACCTCCTCTCTTTTGAACTTTGTATTCTTTAAGAGAAGTTTTCTTACCGAAGCCGTTTGCACTCATCGTCAAAAATGCACCATCTTTATTTTCTTTTTTCACAACATCCACACCGATAACAGCGTCTCCCTTACCGAGCTTAATTCCACGGACACCTCCTGCTGTTCTGCCCATTTCTCTAATATCAGATTCTTTAAATCTGATAGATTGTCCACCTTCTGTCGCCACCATCACTTCATCACCTTTCTCTATAATGAGTGCTGAAACGAGACTGTCACCTTTATCTAGCCGAATAGCGATAATGCCACTTCTTCTGACATCTTTAAATCCTTCCCCAGACATTTTTTTAGCTGTGCCATCTTTAGTAGTTAAAATAAGGGAAATAGGAGATTTTTTCAATTCTTTTGGCATTGGTAAAATTGAAGTCACTTTCTCATCATTGTTGAGAGATAAGAAATTCATAATTGATTTACCTTTTGTCGCACGACGACCTTCTGGTATGTCATACATTTTCATTTGATATGCTTTTCCTAAGTTGGTGAAGAAAAGAAGATCGCTGTGCGTAGAACCAGAAGCAAGCATCGTGACGAAATCTTCTTCTTTAGTTTCGAGGTCAACGACACCGACCCCCCCTCTTTTCTGAGAATGATATTCTGAAGGGTCAGTACGTTTGACATATCCACCTGCGGTGAAGACAAGCATCGTTTCTTTATCTGGAATTAAATCTTCATCAGAAATTTCTTTATTACCACCTTTGACAATTTTCGTCCTACGTTCGTCTGCATATTTTTCACGAATTTCTTTCAACTCAGAAGAAATAACACCTAAAATTTTCTTTGGTGATGCCAGAAGCTCCTTTGTTTCCTTGATGAATTTTTGTTTTTCGGCAAGTTCATTTTCTACTGCTTTTCTCTCAAGTCCGGCAAGTTTCTGTAATCTCATTTCCAAAATTGCTATCGTCTGCAATTCTGAAAACTTAAATTCTTTCATCAAA
Organism: Candidatus Nomurabacteria bacterium; assembly: GCA_023267215.1. Taxonomy (GTDB): domain Bacteria; phylum Patescibacteriota; class Minisyncoccia; order Phycocordibacterales; family UBA9973; genus UBA9973. Next base: position 246,548 of record JAHFNS010000001.1, read on the forward strand.
TTAAACTTTGCGACTTGTCCATCTTTAGACCCACGGATGACAGTGATGACACGATCAATTTTATCCAGTGCTTTTTTCAAGCCAAGTAAAATGTGTTCGCGTTCTTCTGCTTTTTTCAAATCATAAATATTTCTTCTTTTTACGACATCCTTTCTGTGTGTAATAAATAAAGCAAGAATTGATTTTAATGAGAGAGTCTCTGGGACACCATCTACTAGTGCCACAACATTAAAATTAAAATTGGATTCAAGTTGTGTATTTTTATAAATATAATTTAAAATCTTTTCTGGTACAGCCGTATTTTTTAAATCAATGACTATTCTAATATCTTTGGTGGATTCGTCTCGCAAACCTTTTATACCATCAAGTTTTTTTTCTTGAACTAATTCTGCAATAGCCATTATTAAATTTGCTTTATTTACTCGATAAGGAATCGAAGTGATTATTATTTGAAATCCACCTTTTTGTTCTATTATTTCAGCTTCACCACGACAAACAACCCCGCCCCGTCCTGTGCCATAAGCATGTAGCATGTCTTTGTAATTGTAGGCTATACCACCAGTCGGAAAGTCAGGTCCTTTAACAAATTGCATCAAATCTTCGGTAGTAGCATCTTCATTTTCAATTAAATAATTAGTAGCATCTAACACTTCAGCTAGATTGTGTGGAGGAATATTTGTGGCCATACCAACAGCAATACCAAGAGTACCGTTTAAAAGAAGAGATGGAACAGCTGAAGGTAAAACAACTGGTTCTGTTCTAGTCTGATCATAGTTGGGACGAAAGTCTACAGTTTCCTTTTCTAAATCTTGTAAAAGTAAAGAAGAAATTTTTGACATTTTTGCCTCTGTGTAACGCATAGCAGCCGCACTATCTCCGTCAATTGAACCGAAATTTCCTTGTCCTAAAATTAAAGGATAACGATAAGAGAATTCTTGCGCCATACCAACCATGGTGTCATAAACTGCCACATCTCCATGTGGATGATATTTTCCAAGCACATCTCCTACTATCGCTGCAGATTTTCGAAAACGAGCTGTTGAAGAGAGCCCCATTTCATTCATACCAAATAAAATTTTACGATGCACTGGTTTCAATCCATCTCTAATATCTGGTAAAGCGCGCGAAGTAATGACAGACATAGCGTATGCCAAATAAGATTCTTTCATTTCGGATACTACATCGACTGAAATTACTCCTTCTTTTCTTATTTCTATTATTTCCTTTTCTTTTTTTGCCATTATTTTGTGATACTATCTTTTAATACTGAAAATGGTTTTAAATCTTCTTTCATTTTTGTTTGTGTGTCGGAATCTGATAACTTTTTACTCAAACTAACAACCCATAAAATTATCATAAAAATAACCAGAATAAACATAACAATATACAAAACATGTCTTCTTGTTTCTTCAGGTTGTCTTCTTAAATTATGAATTATTTTCCTCATCTTGTTATATCGTTTTTAATACAATAACTTCTCCTTCTTTGCCATCTAAATCTTTTAATTTAAGTGTTAACTTATCTACTTTTTCAGCCTTTTCTTCACCCATTTCTTTTAGGAATATTTGTAAAGATTTTTCATCATAACTCATAGGTATAATCAATTTTGATTCGAACAACAAGGCAAGCTTTGCAGCTTCTTTGGGATCAATTAAGCTTACTTCTTTAGAATAATTTTTCCCACCAATTGGAACAAAAAGAATATCTGGACTATCTATCACCTCTTGGGCTTCTTTGGAAAGTTCAGGATTTGATAATGCACCCAAAAATGCAACTTTAATATTATCTAATGTAAACGAATAAATAGTATTAATATAATTTTCATTAGAAACTAAAGCATTTGACATCGCACCTTTAATAAAAATTTCTTTCACTTCGTAATCTCCAGGACCAGAAATGACAAATGGCATGCGCTCACCATGAGAAAGCTGTTCTACTCCATTATACAAAGAATGATTGGTAGTCACCAATGCAATATCCGCACCAAAATGTGAAGAAACATCAGATTTTGCATTTTTACTAACAGGATTAAAAGCAAGGACCATGTCCCCTTGTGTCATCTTAAAAAATTGTTCACCAAAATATGTGATTATCATTGTATCTATTATACCAAATAAGGATAGAAAAACAAATATCCTCACCCCTTAATCCCCTCTCCAAGCAAGCTTAGAGAGGGGAAAAATACGTGAGCACCCCCTCTCTAAAATTTTAATTTTGGAGAGGGGGCAGGGGGGTGAGGAGGTTGCATTTTTTAATTTTTTGTATTAATATAAACCCTAATATATTAAAAGCATGGATTTAGGGTAACCTTTCGATTTCGGTCGAAAAACCTAAGCCTTATATCCGCTTTAGGGCGGATTTTTAATTTTAAGTAACATTATGAAAAAAGAAGAAATTATAGATGAAAATTTAGTTTTAAAATCTATTGTTGATCGCAGTAAAGATAAACCAGAAGTAGATTCACTCGTAGAAGGCCCAGTTATTTTGGTTGAAAAATCATCAGTCTTTGTTGATTTATCTCCCTTTGGAACAGGTATTATTTACGGACGTGAATTTATTAATGCTAAAGATATTATCAAAAAGATAAGCCTTGGTGATATCATCAAAGCAAAAGTTGTTGAGAAAGAAAATGAAAATGGTTATACAGAACTTTCTCTTAAAGAAGCCAAACAAGCGCTCACTTGGAGTGAAGCTGAAAAAGCTATCAAGGCAAAAACTGTCTTGGATTTGGAAATAAAAGATGCAAATAAAGGAGGACTTATCCTAGAATGGCAAGGAATACAAGGATTTTTACCAGCTTCTCAACTTAAAGCTGATCACTATCCTCGAGTACTTGATTCAGATAAAGATAAAATATTAAAAGAATTGAAAAAACTTGTAGGTGAAAAAATTTCTGTCATGATTATTTCTACTCTTCCTAAAGAAGGTAAATTAATCTTCTCAGAGAAAGATAATAATCCTGAAGAGAAAAAAGAAATATTAAGCAAATATACTGTCGGCGATGAATTGAATTGTACTGTCGCTGGACTAGTTGATTTTGGAGTATTCTTGAAATTAGAAGATGGATTGGAAGGTCTTGTGCATATTTCTGAACTTGATTGGGGTCTAGTAGATGATCCTAGAACCATGTTTAAAGTAGGAGATGCTATAAAAGCTAAAGTAATCGAAATAAAAGATGGTAAAATTTCTCTTTCAATCAAAGCTCTTAAAGAAAATCCCTGGACAGAATTCGAAGGCAAATTGAAAAAGGGTGACATTATCAAAGGTGTTGTTATTAAATACAACAAACATGGCGCTCTTATTTCTATCAAGGAAGGAGTGGCTGGACTTGTACATAATTCAACTTTTGGTGGAGAATTAAAACTACGTGAAAAACTAGAACTTGGAAAAACTTATAATTTCCAGATTACTCTCTTTGAACCTAAAGAGCATAAGATGACTTTGATACATCTAGAATAAAATAAAAAAGATACTTTTTTGGCATACGCAATATTAGTTTCGTGAACCATTGTCAGGTTCAAGTGCGAGCCGTGAAAAAGTATCTTTTTTATTTTTATGAAGTTATTGGTGCTGGAATAATTATATCTTCCGGACCAATGTCACTCATTATTTTCATCACTTGTTCAGCGTAACGAAGGACTATAGAAGGAGGATTGTATGCGCGTAAAATTTGTTTGGTAGTTTTATCTGCATAATGTCTCTCAGTGTTAGGATTATTACCTCCTAAGTTTTTAGCTACTGTTTCAATAGCTTCTTCTACAGTATCAAAACCTATCTTACAAGAACCCCATCCAAAAGGATTATTTTCTACTTTTATACAATCATTTCTACCTCCTGTAGATTCTCGAACAGCTATGGCGGGTATCAAACGCCAGTCAAGATCATTCTTTTCAGCTTCAATAACCATCTTTTCTCCTTGACCTGCTAAAGGCATACCATGATCTCTAAAATAAATATCAATAGCATCAGCTTTTGCCTTCAGATCCTTAGCTTTTTGATCTAACTCCTGGTTAAAGGCTATTAAATCATGAGCTTCTATATTTTGTTTTTGTATAAATACAGTTTGAACAGTATCTCTTGTAGTATTAGTTAAAATACTTCCCATTGGCACTGGAGTTCCAGCTACAAACGGTAAAAGAATAAGAGATTGAGCAAATCGTATTAAATTGTTTTTATTCATATTTGAGCGGTATGTGCTCCGCCAACTTCATATAGCTTTTTAGCTTTTACTGAAAAATCCTTATTTAATAGTTGTTTAACCTATTTAACAAAGACATACTTATATACTAGCATACTCCATATTAAAAGTCAATAGCAAGACATCATTTTAGTCATATGTCAAACTCAAAAAAGCTTGTAAAATAAGGATATTTTACAAGGTCACCATTGACAAATAAGGCTAAAATATGAATAATTTAGCCTCTGGGGATAAAAAGAAGGGCCGGCCTTCTCTGGATTTTAGAGAAAGTCGGCCCTTCTTTTAGAATTTGAATAGTTTGTTGGCCACTTTATACGCCTCCCCGGCTCCCATTGTTACAAATACATCGTTTTCTCCAAGATTTAGTTCCCTGATATAGGCTTCTGCTGATTCAAAGTCTGGGAAAGCCTTAGCTTTATCCCCCGCCAAGGTGATAGCAGAAGCCAGCTTCTCGCTTGAGATACTCTCATCTTTAGCTTCTCTGGCAAAGAAAATAGGTAACAGGAAAATATTGTCTGCTCTCTTGAAACATTTAGCAAAGTCGTTAAATAGGGCTTTCGTCCTACTGTAGAGATGAGGCTGAAATAGAATTGTAATTTTTTTGGCTGGCTTGCCCTCCGAAGCTTTAGCGGAGGAGGGATAGATCTCTCGTAATGCTTCTAGGCTCGCCTTTATCTCTGTCGGATGATGAGCATAGTCATCATATACAATGGTACCTTCTTTGGTTTCCCCTCTTTTTTCCAATCTACGCCAAGTGCCAGAAAATTCGCTTAAAGCTTTCTTTGTAATTTCTTCATCAATATTTAAAAACTCTGCCACGGCCATAGCGGATGCCGCATTCATTCTGTTGTGTTCCCCTGGCACAGAAAGTTTCGGAACTTTATCTAAATATTTTGTGTAATCAATAACCTTTGCTTTATGTTCCTTTTTTAGAACATTAGAAACAGAAATACTGTTCGGGTCGCAAACTATAAAACTATCAGTTTGGTTTACCATTTCAGAAAAAGCAGATTCAATATCTTTTATATCTTTATAATAGTCCAAATGGTCTGCTTCAATATTTGTGATAACCAAAATTTTAGGTTTTATATTTAAAAAAGATCTTTTGTATTCACAAGCTTCCACTACAAAAATATCACTTTCCCCTATTACTAAATTTGAATTTGTTTCTTTTAGTAAAGACCCAACTATTACTGAAGGGTCTTTATCTGTATCAATTAAAATTTTTGAAATCATTGCAGTTGTTGTGGTTTTACCGTGAGTGCCAGAAACTGCTATTGTATTTTTATTTTCAGTTAAAATTCCAAGCATTTCTGGATAAGATTTTGATAATATTTTAGAATCTTTTATTTGTTTAAAAATTTTAGAATCGTATTCTTCTATAGACCTAGTATAAACAATAAGCTCCGTATCAGCAGGTATATTTTCATAAGATTGACCTATCATAATTTTTGCTCCCAATTTACTTAATTCATCAACCATTTTCCCCTCTTGCATATCCTGTCCAGTTACATCTTTACCCTCTGAAAGCATTAATCTGGCAACAGCTGAAATACCTATTCCCCCGATTCCAACGAAGTGTATATTTTTAATTTTTTGTAAATCTAGATTCATTTTAATTTTTTAACTATTTTCATAAACAAATCATTTCTTTCATATTCATTATTAAATTGCCCGAAGGAGGCAAAAGCGGGAGAGAAAAGAATGACATCTCCTCGTGAGGCAAGACCTAACGCAGTTTTTACAGCTTCATTTAGATTTTTTACTTTTTTGTTTGGTATTTTTATTTTGTAATTTTTAAGTATCTTTTCTGTGCCACTGCCAGGAATAAAAACTACTGCCTTACAAAAAGTATTTACTATATTTACAAAAAGATTCAAATCCAGATTTTTATCCGCACCGCCACAAATCAAAACTATTTTCCCTTCTTTGCCCGCTTGATAAAGAGCCTTAATGCCAGCAATAGTGGCTTCTAGCGTCGTCGCATTATTATCGTTATAAATTTTTACCCCTTTAACCATCTTTATGTATTGCAATCTTCCTTCTAACCCTTTAAATTTTTGAACCGTATTTTTTACTCTTGCTGTAGGAATATTGAAAAGTTTAGCTACTTCCACGGCGCAAGCGAGATTTTCTCTTTGATGCTCTCCAGGAACAATGAATTTGTACCCTTCTGTTGTTTTTATATCAGCCACAATTAATTTTGATTTTATATTCTTATTTATGAGTTTTTTAACATGTGGTCGCACAATCAGATAATCTCCCTTTTTTTGATATTTAAAAATATTCGCTTTGTCGTCAAAATATTTTTCCATATTATCTTTATAATAATTCATATGGTCAGGCATGAAACTCGTAAACACAGCTATGTGTGGCGAAAAACCAGTATCACCAACTTGTCTGCCGAATTTTTGATGGCGGAAACCTTGCAGTTGCCAAGAATCAAGCTCGCAAATTAAAATATCATTCTCTTTTACTTTTTTAAGAAGTGGAAGAGTTGCCACTCCTCTAACATTCCCTCCAATATATACTTTTCTTTTTAAGAATTTCTCATTTTTTTTCAGAATTTCATAGATAAGAGTCGTCACCATAGATTTACCTCTCGTCCCCGTCACACCCACTATCATCACTTCCGGTGCACATTTTGCGAAAAGCGACACATCCATCTCTACAGGTATTTTGTTTTTTCTCGCTTCTTTTATATAAATAGAATCAAGTGGAACACCAGCAGCTTTTATAACCATGTCTCTGTTTCGAAAGTCTTCTAACCTGTGTTCTCCCAAAACAAACTTAATATCTTTATGTTTAGCCAGAGCTTTTACAGAAGTTGCCAATTGCTTTCTTGTTTTCAAATCCGTCACGATCAAATTCGCCCCGCATTCCGCGAAAAATTTAGTGTACCCAAGCCCACGTCCCAAAAGCCCTAGCCCCATGACTGTGATTTTCTTTCCCTTAAATTGTTTTTTATAATCTTGCATAATTTTATACTTAACACTTTCTGACGATCGTTTAAAACTGTTAACAATTATTTAAATATTTTCTTAAACTCTTCTATATCATCAAAATGCGACTTCACTCCTTTTATTTCTTGATAATCTTCATGCCCTTTACCAGCACAAAGAATCACATCTCCTTTGTTTGCTAATTCCACAGATTGCTCTATGGCCAAGCGACGATCCACAATAGTTATCACTTTCTTATTTTCTTCGTGAGTCAAATCCCCTTTCATGTCATCAATTATTTTATCAGGGTTTTCACTCCTCGGATTGTCGGAAGTAAAAATGGCAATGTCTGACAAATCTGCTCCTATCTTCCCCATTTTAGAACGTTTTGATTTATCACGATCACCACCACAACCAAAAACAGAGATAATCCTTCCCGCCTCGGGCTTAATTTCTTTCACAGCTAAAAGAATTTTTTCCAACGCATCTGGCGAGTGAGCATAATCTACAACAACTAAGACGCCTTCTCTAGAAGTGAAATGTTCAAATCTTCCTCTTGGAGGCTGTATTCTCTCTAAAACCTTATTAACCTTCCCCATATCAAAAAAAAGAAGTTTGGAAGCGCCCCAAACAGCAAGCAAATTGTAAGCATTAAATTTTCCTAAAAGTTTTGAATTTACTTTTTCTCCATTGAAATCAAGTTCTAGTCCATTAAAATCTGATTTTAAAATTTTGCCATAAAAGTTTTCTTCCCCAAAGACGGTCTTCGGGGAGTTTCCCCGAAGACCGTCTTTGGGGAATTCTATAAAACCATAAAAGAACTTTTCTGCCTTAATGTCATCAAGCATTCCATTACCATAATCATCATCCATATTTGAGAGAGCAAAAGCAGTCCTAGGCAACATTTCAAAAAATTTCTTTTTAGCCTTGAAATAATTTTCAAAATCTCTGTGGTAATCCAAATGGTCGTGCGTTAGATTAGTGAAAATTCCACCAGTGAAATTTATCCCCGTTACCCTATTTTGATCGAGTGCATGAGAAGAAACCTCCATAAATACATATTCACAGCCTTTTTCTACCATTTCCTTAAAAATCTTCGTCAAAGAAACAGAATCTGGGGTGGTAGCCGGGATTGGTTTATTAGAGTTTAATTGTAACTTTTCTTTCCCTACCAATATTTCTACAGTACTAATAAGTCCAGCCTTGTAGCCCAATTCTATTGCTACTTCATATAAAAGAGTCGCTGTCGTCGTCTTGCCATTTGTCCCCGTCACGCCAATTATCTTTAATTTTCTAGATGGGTTTCCATAACGAATTCTCGCTACAAAAAGTTTCCCCGCCCACCATATATTTTTTAATTTCTTTAACATATTATTTCATTTTTTTAAATCTATCAACTTTCTTCCCATCCACAACAGTTTTTTCTAAAAATATCTTGAGTGGTCTTATCCACAATCCTTTTTCTCCATAAAGTGCTTTATAAACAACAAAATCTTCCAGGGTTTCGCTATGCTTAGCTACTCCAATCACCTTATATTTTCCTCCCTTGAAATGTTTATATTTCCCAAGTTCTACCTTTTTCATAAATTTTATAAACTTCTTAACCTAACATATATATTAGACTAATAATTTTTAATTTATTAAAGACTTACGATGCTGAGGGGCATTTATGAGTCCGCATTTTTTATATTTATAGACTTCCCCTGTGGCTGGATTGATAGCCCCGCAAGGACAAGGATCATTCCTACCTACATTCATGTTATCTTCAATTGTTTTTTTGGTGTCTGAAAATTCGGGAGATTCGGTATGGCTTGTGATGAAGGCTTGCCCCGCCTGAGATAGGCGGGGTGAACTTTCGGCCTCACTTACTTCTGCTTCTACGTTTATCCTACTTTCAGTATTAATAGTCTCAACAAGCGAAAAAACCTGTTCCTTAAAGGCTTCTTCCATGCCTCGAAACATCATTAACCCTTCTTTTTTGTATTCTACTATCGGTTCCCTTTGTCCATAAGCACGTAAATTTACAGAAGAACGTAAATAATCCATAGCTTCCAAATGTTCCATCCAGAGAGTGTCTGTGGTATAGAGAGCAATCCTACGAACAGTTTCAAAAAATGCCTCCTCGCCAAGTTTTTCTTTCTTTTCTTTTACTATTTTTCCAAATTTTTCTTTGTCTTCGTAATTTTCTTCAATCTGAATTAATAACTTTTCTATCTCCTCTTTATTAGAGCGCATCATTTTCTGTCGTCTTTCGTAAATAATTTTACGTTGATGGTTCATAACATCATCATATTCAAGGGTATTTTTACGAGCATCAAAATGAAAACCTTCTATTTTAGCTTGAGCATTTTCAAGTGATCGACTGATAAAACCATTTTCTATCGGTACATCTTCTGGAATACCAAAACGACCCATCATGGTTTTTATCCGTTCTGATCCAAAGACTCTCATCAAATCATCTTCAAGTGAAACATAAAATTGAGTTTCTCCTGGATCTCCTTGTCTGCCTGCGCGACCTCGAAGTTGATTGTCTATTCTCCTCGCTTCATGACGTTCAGTGCCAAGCACAAATAAACCGCCAATATTTTTTACAAATTCATATTCTTCTTTTTTTATAGGATTCCCTCCAAGTTTGATATCTATGCCACGACCAGCCATGTTTGTGGCAATAGTCACAGCACCTCTACGGCCCGCTTGTGCAATTATTTCTCCTTCTTTTTCGTGGTTCTTAGCATTCAAAATAACATGTGGAACACCTTCTTGTTTTAAATAAACAGATAAAAGTTCATTCTTCTCAATAGAAATAGTACCGATCAAAACTGGCTGACCGTGTTCATTTAATTCTTTAACTTTTTTAGCGATAGCTTTGAACTTACCCTTTTCATTTTGAAAAATTAAGTCTGAATGATCTCCGCGAATTACTGGTCGATTGGTTGGAATCACTATCACATCTAAGCCATAAACTTTTAAAAATTCTTCAGCAGAAGTAAGAGCTGTTCCTGTCATTCCTCCTAACTTTTTATAAAATCTAAAATAATTCTGGAAAGTAATAGAGCCACTGGACCTCGTCTCTTTTTCTATTTTTACACCTTCTTTGGCTTCAATCGCTTGGTGAATCCCTTCAGACCATCTTCGGCCAGGCTGAAGTCTACCAGTAAATGGATCAACAATAATAACTTCCCCTTCTTTTACTACGTAGTCTCGATCACGTTCGAAAATTGCTTGAGCTTTCACAGCGGTTTCTAAATGATGCACATATTTTATACCTTTTTCAGTATAAATATTTTGTATTCCTAGTAAATTTTCAGCTTTTGTTATACCTTCATCTGTTAAAGTAATCGCTTTTAATTTTTCATCTACTTTATAATCAGTATCTTTTTTTAATTGTTTGGCAATTTGGTAAAATTTAACATAAAAATCTTCTGAATCACCAGAAGAAGAAGAAATAATAAGTGGAGTTCGAGCTTCATCTATTAAAATAGAGTCCACTTCGTCGACTATCGCAAAATAATGTCCTCTTTGCACAAGATCATTTATATTTGTTGCTAAATTGTCGCGCAAATAATCAAAACCATATTCATGATTTGTACCATAAGTGATATCTGCATTATAAGCTTCTTTGCGAGAACAAGGTTTTAAAAATTCATAAAGTATTTTAAATTCTGAAATTTTTTCTTCCTCTGTGTTTTCTTTGTGTGCTGGATCATAACGATAAGAAACATTTTGAGAATTAATTACTCCTGTCAAAAGTCCTAAAAAATTATAGACTTGCCCCATAAGCACCGCGTCTCGACGAGCCAAATAATCATTCACAGTGATCAAATGTACCCCTTCTCCAGTTAGAGCATTTAAATAAATCGGCAATGGAGCAACGTTGGTTTTTCCTTCACCAGTTTTCATTTCAGCGATCTTGCCCTTATGAAGAGCAATACCTCCGACAAGCTGAACATCATAAAGCCTGATTCCTAGGGTTCTCTTTTGTGCTTCTCGAACAAGAGCAAAAGCTTCTGGTAAAATATCATCTAGGCTTTCTTTTTTGGCTAATCTTTCTTTAAATTCTAAGGTCTTTTTTGGGAAATCCTCATCTAATAACTTTGAAATATCAGCTTCAAAAGCATTAATTTTGGCCACTATTTCTTTAGTGTCTTTTATGAACTTAGAACTTGTATCACCGAATATTTTGCTATATAAACTCATATATATATCTTAACATATATAGGCACAACTAAAAAATCCTCCTAACCTAAGTCGGAGAATTTTTTAGAAGTAGGAAAAGACTATGCTCGCTTCTTTGTTGTCTTTTTTGCTTTTGCCTTCTTTGCAACTTTCTTTTTTGCTGCCATATTATTTTTTGTGCTAGCTTCACTAGAAGTGAAATTCGCAAAATTATTTTTTAATTTAGTTTGCAATAATACGACCTCAAAATATTTTTCAATTAAAAAGAAAAATATTTTTAATTAATTACTGCTGAACAATTTAATTATCTCGCATATTAAAAAAGAACACAATACTTTTTTCACAAAACTGTGGATAACTTTTTAAAAATAAAAAATCTGCAAAAATATTTTTGCAGATTTTTTATTTTATTATTTTCATTTGAAGCGGGTGATGGCGAAACTCCAACATATGTGCCTATGTGAGTGCGATCACCCGCTACAGATAAAAATAATTTGATAGTTAAATTATATCATAATAATACGTTATCAAAAATATGCTCAATGACTTGATGCATATTCGTACCCACTAAACCACAAACTTGTGAAAGATGTGACTCTGGTTTCAGATCTGGAATCATCTCAAAATTTAACAAATATACCTTATTTCTTTTATCTAAAATAAAATCTAATTTTAGATAATGCCGAACTCCCATATTCATATGTAATTTTTGGGCAATATTAATTAACTTTTCTTTCTCAGAAGAAGTAAAAGTACCAAAAGTATTTCCAAATGGAAAAGTGTATAAATTTTCCCCTCTAAAAAATGGCACCAAATGAAGAGAGGCTACTTTCCCTTCTATAAATTCTTCAACTAAAATGTTTTTTTGATCTCTTGTTGTATTATCAAACACTTCCACTAATTCAGGAAAAGTCTTTATTAATTTAATTTCATTATTAATTTTTACAACCCAAGGTGAAGAAAATCTTTTAAAAACTTCTTGTGCATTTTTGGGAGAGACTATACATCTAGGCATTTTTATTCCCATCTTTTTAATTTTTTCCTGAAATTTTTCTTTGCTAATTTCAAAAAAAGGAGAAAAAGCCGGAATCCCAATATTTTTTATAGAATGACTTTCAAGAATATTAGAAAATCTTTGATGGGACAAATTCCAAACCATATCTACCTTATATAATAATTTCATTGGTTCTATGGGCAAACCATTTAAATGCCAATTCCCTTCTTTATCTATCAAAATATCAAAAGGTTTATATTTATGAGATAAGTTTTCCAAAATATAAGAAATTATCTCCCCTCCTTTACGTAAAGAAGATTCGTAATGTTCATAATCACCTCCCCGCAAGATACCTATACGTATTTTATCTTTTTCTTTTTTTTCTGGCATCTAAATATTATAACACAGCTCAGCATTCTCCAGATTACATTTCATAATTAATCTTTTAGGCACCTCACCCCCTTACCCCCTCTCCAGATTACTGGCGAGGGGGTTTCGTTATATAATTATTTAGTGACTCAATTTAAAACAATAATTAAAACTATATATCTAAGAAAAAAAGAAACAAAAGCAGAAAAAATACTCTGGCAGGAATTAAGAAATAGCAATCTTGGTATAAAGTTTAGAAGACAATATCCTATTGATATGTATATTCTTGATTTTTATGCACCTAAAATAAGACTTTCTATAGAACTTGATGGTTCTATCCATAAGCTAAAAGAAACTAAAGAATATGACGTAGAAAGAAGAATGTATTTAGAATCTAAATATATTTATGAATTAAGGTTTTGGAATTCTGAAATAGAGAATAATTTAAATTCAGTTTTAAACAAAATTAAAACAAAAATTAAAGAATTACATCACTAAAATGCACCTCACCCCTTCCCCGCTCCATTTTAATAAAATGGAGCGGGGTTGATGCGAAGCAGACGGGGTGAGGTGCATTTTTCTCCCCTCTCTGGTACTCCGGAGAGGGGGCAGGGGGTGAGGTGTATTAACTATTTTTTCCTAAATTTGGAATCAATTAATTTATAAACAGTTATAATAAAATAAGGAATTATAAGTGCAAATAAATATTCCTCAAGTGGCATTAAACCTATATGTACCCCAAGTATACCCCCCCCTGGAAAAGACCAATGGCCACGCCAAATTGCAAATGAATCCCAAATAACACCAAAAAGAAAGAAGAACCCAACAATCTCAAATCTTTCTTTTCTAGATTTGTAAAGATGAATGTGTTTCTTGTTCTCTAAAAATAAAGCAATAAAAAGTAAAATAATAAGAATTGTTAAATATTCAAAAGACATACTTTTATTATAACAAAAAACACCTCGTGTTTCCACGAGGTGTTTTTTTTGCTGTTCTATGTTTTGTTTCGTTCTATAAATCCACTAAAATTTTAAAAAATTTAGGCGGATAAACTTTTTTATTTATTTGTCTTTCCAAATTGTCTTAGATTTTTAAGTTGTCTTAAACTTCACTTTTCTAGATTGTTGTGATCAAACATTGTGTCGTCAATTGAGCGACACAATACCGACTCAATTAGTTCAACCTCTCCGAGGTCAGGATACTCCAGTGGAGCATCTCTCAGCTTTGTAAAATAAATTTTACAAAGCTGGAACGGTTTTCAAATTGAATTATTCCACGAGCAGCTTCCGCTACCCGTGCCTTGTTACGACTTAGTCCCTGTCACCGAGCTTACCTTAGGCCCTACTTATGTAGAGACTTCGGGTACTCCCGGCTCCCTTGACTTGACGGGCGGTGAGTACAAGACTTGAGAACGTATTCACCACAGTTTAGCTGACCTGTGATTACTAGCAATTCCAGCTTCATGGAGTCGAGTTGCAGACTCCAATCCGAACTTAGGCCGCTTTTAGACGATTAGCTCAGAGTCGCCTCGTCGCTGCGCGTTGTAACGGCCATTGTATTATGTGTGTAGCCCAAGGTATCAAGGGACATGCTGACCTGGCGTCATCCTCTCCTTCCTCCCCCGCCTAAATTCACAAATCCACCTCACCCCAAATACCTGCTGGTATTTTTCCCCTCTCCTTATTAAGGAGAGGGGTTAGGGGTGAGGTCAAATTTATGTTCTTAGGCGGGGGCAGTATCGTGTGACACTTGTAACACACAACGAGGGTTGCGTTCGTTACCCCACTTAAGGGAACAATTCAAACCACGAACTGACGACGGCCATGCATCACCTGTCCTAATGTCTTGCGAGGTCCAATGTTTCTAAAGGATTTCATTAGGATTTCTAACCTTGGTAAGGTTCTTCGTTTACCATCGAATTAAACCACATAATCCACTGCTTGTGCAAGTCCCCGTCTATTCCTTTGAGTTTTAGCCTTGCGGCCGTACTTCCCAGGCGGATCTCTTAACGCGTTAGCTAAGCCACTCAGAGGGTCGATACTCCGAATAGCGAGAGATCATCGTTTAGGGCGTGGACTACTGGGGTATCTAATCCCATTCGCTACCCACGCTTTCGTGTTTCAGTGTCAAATATGCGCCAGCGTACTGCTTTCGCTTTTGGTGTTCCCCATGATATCAACGGATTTCACCCCTACACCATGAGTTCCGTACGCCTTTCGCACTTTCTAGTTTTGCCGTATCTTTCGCATATCCGGAGTTAAGCCCCGGGCTTTAACAAAAGACTAACAAAACAACCTACACACCCTTTACGCCCAATAATTCCGGATAACGCTCGAGGCTCTCGTATTACCGCTCCTGCTGGCACGAGATTAGGAGCCTCTTATTCATGAGGTACAGTCAATAAACTTCTTCCCTCATAAAAGATCTTTACGTCCCAGAGGGACTTCATCAATCACGCGGCGTCGCTCCATCAGACTTTCGTCCATTGTGGAAGATTCTCGACTGCAGCCACCCGTAGGTGTATGGTCCGTGTCTCAGTACCATCGGTGGGGGTCAGGCTCTCACCTCCCCTAGACGTCATAGCCTTGGTAGTCCATTACACTACCAACTAGCTGATATCGCACAGGCCTTTCCAAGAGCGTTAAAACTTTACTCTTTGACTTTACGTCTCAGAGACCATCGTGTATTAGTCCGTCTTTCGACGAATTATTCACGACTCTTGGGGAAGTTCCTATGTATTACTACCTCGTTCGCCACTAACTTTTCAACATCTCTGAATTGATATAATCGCATCTTCAAAAATGAAAAGTCCGTTCGACTTGCATGCCTTATCCACGCCGCCAGCGTTCATCCTGAGCTAGGATCAAACTCTAACTAAAAGTTTACCCAACACACTTAAATTAAGTGTATGGGTTTATATTAGAACGAAACAAAACAAAAAACAGCAATGTTTTTGTCTTACTTAATCCTAGCTCTAAAAATTATTTATACTTACTCAAAAAAACTATTGAGACTTGCTCCCGACTATTCATCGGGGTTCTCAAGTTATTAACTTGTCAAAGATTGAAACAAAAACGCCCTATCAAATTGGTAGAGACGCTGAGGAGAGTATATATCAAGCGATACGCGCTGTCAAGCACAAAAAATACCCTTATTTGAGGGCATTTTTTGTGCTAATCTATCTAGTACTATTTTTTAGCCTTTTTGGGTTTCTTTTTTTCTTTTCTATGTCCATCACCTTTTGCCATAAAATTTTTTTGTTAATTGATAATATTTTTTATTTTAATAAAGCTTTGCTAGTTGCAGGACCTAGCAATCCATCTACTGTAAGTCCATTTCCAGCCTGAAATTTTTTAAGAGCCATTTGAGTGGCATAACCAAAATATTCTGTCTCTTGGCCTACCTCCACTCCTTCGATTTTAAAACCTTTTTCATTTAATAATTTCTGAAGACATTTAACTTCAGAATCGTTTATCCCTTTACTTAAAATTTTAGTAAACTCAGAGCAACTTGATGCTTCTACATTTGTATTTATATTTGTTTGTGAATTTTTTTCATCATTATTTGTTGCACTACCGAAAGCATCTAACGCATTTGCTGTTAACGAACTAAAAATTGAATTTTTGCTTGCAGTTGTTCCGGATGTTGAATTTATTTTTACCGTCAAATTTATTTTTGGACTTCCACTGTTGTTAGAACCTACTGCCATAAACGTCAGATTATATGTCCCAGCGGCAAAATATGAGTGAGTAAATATTGCTGTAGATTGAGTAGTACTCGATGGCAAAATTAGACAAGAAGTATCTGTTGGACATTGAGCCCCAGCGTCTCCCCAATCGACTATATATGTAAGAGTTGCACCACTTGAACTAGAAGCATTTATTGTCCAAGTGCCTGTTTGATTTACATTTAAGGTTTGCGGACCAGAAATATTATAAATCGTTACGGTTCCACTAGAAACGACAGGAAGATTAATTGGATTAGAAGGAGTTGTGATTGGAGTTGGAGTTGGAGAAGTAACAGTAAAGTAATTATCACTTGAATCTAAGATATCATAATTATATTTAAGAAGAATTTTTACTTTATATTGACCAGGTGCTAAATTTTTCGATAAAGTAAAAGATTCTACTCCATCATTTGGTGTCCCGTCCGGACCAGTTAATTCATATCCATCAAAATAAATAGTATTCCCTGTATTGTTTAAAACGATTACAACTTTTTGATTGTCAGTTGAAATATTTGGTGAATTCCATTTCACAGTTATCATGTCTCCTGCTTTATAAGTCTCTCCACCATTTGGCGAAAGAACATTTATAGAAGGAGTTGTTGTGGTCGTTGGAGTTGTGATAGGAGGAACAGTTCCACAAGACAATCCGTTTCTCTGCATCAAAAGTGAAGCATCGTAGGAAGAGACACTCCCGTTGCCATCTATATCTGCTCGTGATTTTTGATCAGTTGTGAGATTACCATTTACAGCTGCATTTAAAATCATATTCACATCAGTGCAAGTGATAGAACCATCACCGTTTACGTCACCAAGCAAAGTTGAGACTGGTTTAACACATCTAAATGTATTACATCCATCTGCTCCTGTGTAAGATTCTGGTGCTGTTCCAGCAGAACAACTGACAAAAATTTGTGGACAAGCTGGAGTTGAAGGAGTTGTTGCTCCACAAGTTAAACCATATCTTTGCATCAAGAGTGAAGAATCATATGCTTGTACACTCCCATTGCCATCTACATCTGCTCTTGATTTTTGGTCAACAGTTAAAGTTTTGTTCCCAACCACTGCATCTAAAATCATTTGATTATCTGTACAGGTAATAGAACCATCACCGTTTACATCACCAATTGATAAACTTGGAATTGGGGTCGTCCCACCCACAGTCACAGTAAAATTACTTGAATTGATTCCACCTTTACAATCCGAAACTGTAACTTTTGCATTATATGTCCCTGCTTTATTCCAAACATGATTTGCATTATATGTCCAATTCTTTTTTTCTTGTAAATTTATATTTCCCATCGGACAAATCATACTGACGGCAGTTCCTTCACCCCAATCCGTTGACCAAATTAGATTATCATTATCTGCGTCAGTAGCATTAAAAACAAAACTGACCGACTGACCAGTGTTTACATTTGAAGGGACTACAAAAGAACCAATAACAGGATTGTTATTTGTTGGCACCGCTACACCAACTACATTTACCGTCAAACTCGTCTGTGCACTTCCTCCATTGCCAGGACATGGAGTTGTAATACATCTTATTGTATTTTCACTTGTCACTGTAAATACTGGCGTATATGTTCCTATTTGGGAATAAGTATGAGTGAAAGTTGCTGTTTGAGATTGCGGTTGTATTAAGGAATTTCCTTTTAAAATATCTGTAGAATAAACATCTCCCCAATTTACAGAATATGTAAGATTCCCGCCATTCGAGCTAGAAGCATTTATTGTCCACGTACCCATTTGATTTACATTTAATGTTTGCGAACCAGAGACACTAGAAATAACTGGACCAGTTGAAGAAGTAGTACATTTATATGAAGTCGTACAATTATTTACACCTATGACTGGCTCTATTTTCCCATTAGGACAAAAATTTGGAGCTGGTTGTGTAATAGCTGGACAAATAATTGGAGTCACCCCACTACATCCACTCACACTTGATATTTTCGCTCTCGTTATTGGACCCACATATCCACTATTTAAAATACCAACTTTTGTTTGAAATGATTTCACAGCTATTTGAGTTAACAAACCAAAATAACCAGTTGGTTCTGAATTAAGATATCCTTGTGATTGTAAAAAATCTTGCAGAGTAGAAACATCTCCGCTGGTATTTATATCGCGGGAACGATATTGAAGATTGTGAGTAATAGAAGCACAAGATGAAGTTTGGTCTGGATTAACATCTCCAGTAATTTGTGCAAACGAAAAACCTGGAACTAATAGAACTCCAGCAAGAAACAAAACGATAATATATTTCTTCATATTTTTATTCCCTAGTTTTTCTCTAGAGAAATTATTTAATAAACTTAATAATAAAAATTTAATAAAATTATACTTCTGTTGATATATATCTGTCAAGAATAGTTTTTATTTCCCCAATATAATAGCTACGATATCTGGAAAATGTTCTGTATAGTCGCCAAATATTTGTTCTCCAAAAGCATCTACTTCAAATTTCTCCCAAGTTATCTTTTCTTTAAACCCAGCTCCAGAATATGAACCGAAGCTCATTGGTGATGAATGTATTTCGATGAATCCTGCCCATGAACGCACGACTTTCTCTTGCACTTCTTCTGTTTCTTCAAAAAGAAAATCTTTCTTAATGTGAGGAACGACACAAATAGGAAAATCTGCAGCGATACCTCCACCTAATTGCAAGAAGGCTAAACCTTTTTCTTTTGTATTGTCCATATACCATTCAGCAAGTCTATGCATGTAACGGAATGAATGATGAACGACATCAGGACTTATTGGTTTTTCTAATTTATATTTGGCCAGTAATGGATGATCACCATCGTAGCAAGCATGAGTGAAAATATTTCCCATGGTTGAATCTTCTGCTCCTGGAACAAAAACTGGAATTTTATTTAAGTACGCTTGATAGAGCCAGCATTCATCTGGATTGGCTGTCGGGTCAAACTTTATAAGTTTTCTTTCGAAAAGTTGGAAGAAATATTCATGCCACAAAAGAGGCTTGTTGTTTTCTTCTGCCTCACGCCACAATTTTTCTAATTCTGGTAGGACGACTCGGACTGATTCATCTTCTGGTAAAAATGTATCTGTGATTCTGCGAAGTCCTGCCCGAGCCAATTCTTTTTCTTCTTGTCTAGTGAGCTCGACATAGTCTGGAATGTAAGCATAATGACTATTCGCCACGAGTCTATATAAACTTTCTTCCATATTTGCTCCTGTGACAGAAATGGCTGCTATCTTTCCAGCTCTGATGAGTTCAGATATCATGATACCTTGTTGAAAAGAAGAACCTGCTCCAGACATAGTCAAAAATATTTTACCTCCGTTGTCTGTATGCTTCTTTAACCATAGTCCTGCATTGATGGTCTTTCCACCATTGCAATGTCTTTTCGTATCGACAAGCCAGTTTGTAATAGGTGTCTTAGGATCAGGCTTATAATCTCTCTCCCCCATAAAAATTTTAGCTTGTAATTCCTTACTTAATGTAGATATTTTTTGTTGTGACATAATTTAGTATTATACAAAATTAAAGATAATAAATACAACCCCCGATATCCCCCTTGTCAGGGGGCTTTTTGTTAAAGTTTGTTCTGTATTGCATTTTCCACCTCTCCTTGTAAAGGAGAGGGGGCTAGGGGGTGAGGTGAATTGCTTTTTCTTCTATTTTATGTAATACTATCCCCATGCAATTAGTAGCTAAAATATTGCCATATGCGCAAATAATACTTTCTGTAGTTTTAGTGACTGCTATATTACTTCAACAATCCGGCTCTGATACAGGAGGTGCCCTAGGAGGAAGTGGTGAATCTTTTCATCATACCCGTCGAGGCTTTGAAAGATTTCTTTTTTATCTATCTATAGTTTGTGGAATTCTTTTTACTTTGTCCGCTTTCTTAGCTATAATAATAAAAGCAAAGAGCTAGACCTACCTTCCTTTAAATTTAAGTTTTATGGAAAATTTTTACAATCGTATACGTAATTTATTGCCGTCAAAAAGCGAAATAAAGAAAGCCATCTCTCATTTTTCAAAAAGAGAGTATTTTGTTTTTCTCGGTCTAGTGATCATCTTTTGTATAAGCATATTGTTGATACTTGAAAGTGTAAACAAATCTTTTATGGTCTCCGTGCCTTTAAAAGGAGGTTCGATAACTGAAGGTATTGTGGGCACTCCTCGTTTTATTAATCCAATACTCGCCTATTCTGATGTAGATCAAGATTTGGTATCACTCATTTATTCTGGATTAATGAGAAAAAATACTGATGATACTCTTGCTCCTGATTTAGCTTTAAAATATGAAGTATCGAAAGATGGGCTTACTTATACTTTTACATTAAGAAATAATATATATTTTCACGACGGAAAAGAGATTACAGCTGATGATGTAATTTTTACTATAAACAAAACAAAAGATGGAACTACTAAAAGTCCTAAAAAGGGAAATTGGGATGGGGTGAGTGTAGAAAAAATTGATCAAAAAACAATTAAATTTATATTAAAACAACCCTATGCTTCATTTTTAGAAAACACAACTTTAGGCATAATGCCAGCTTATCTTTGGAATAGTTTACCAATTGAATTGAATGATGCCAATACGCAACCAATCGGTTCCGGACCCTTTAAAGTTTCTAAGGTAAGCAAACAATCTGGAGGATTAATAGATTATTATGATTTAATACCTTTTGATAAATTTAATTTAGGTGAACCATATATTAAAACATTTACTTTACGTTTTTATTCAAATGAAGAAAATTTAATGTCAGCGCTTTTGAAAGGTGAAGTAGATCAAATAAGTTCTATCACCCCTCTTAATGCTGAAATTTTGAAAAATAAAAATTATCGAATAGAATCTCTCACCCTTCCTCGAGTTTTTGGACTCTTTTTTAACCAAAATCAAAATCAAATTTTTACCGATAAAAAAGTAATTGAAGCCATAAATTTAACTATCAATAAAGAACAAATCGTGAAAAATGTACTTTTAGGATACGGTGTCGTTATAAATGATCCGATACCCCCCAACATGATTAATTACCAAAAATTAAATAAAGAAAATAATACTTCTTATGAAGAAAATATAAAAAAAGCTGAAGATATTTTAGACAAAGATGGATGGAAAAAAGGAGAAGATGGAATTTTGCAAAAAACTATCATTGACAAAAAAAAGAAAAAGACGACAACTTACTTAGAATTTTCTATTTCTACGGGTAATGCCCCAGAACTCGCCAATACTGCTCTATTAATTAAAAAAGATTTAGAGAATATTGGAATGAGGATAAATGTAAAAACTTTTGAGATCGGCAATCTAAATCAAGGAGTCATCCGTCCACGCAAATATGATGCTCTTCTTTTCGGACAAATAATAAATCATGAATCAGACTTGTTTGCCTTCTGGCATTCTTCTCAAAGAAAAGACCCAGGCCTTAATGTAGCTATGTATACTAACGCTAAAGTAGATAAAATATTAGAAGATGCTTTTATTACTATCGATGAACAATCTAGAGTTAAAAAATATGCAGAATTTGAAAATGAGATAAGGAAAGATATGCCTGCTATATTTTTATATAGTCCAGACTTTATTTATGTAATTTCTAAAAATATTCAAGGATTTTCAATCAATCATATAATCACCCCAGGAGACAGATTTTTAAATTCATACCTATGGTATACTAAAATCGACAATGTTTGGAAAATATTTTCTAAATAATTAAACTAATTAAAAATAACCAAAAAACAATGAGAAAAAACAGACTACCTTTCAGTGCTTTAAGCATAGAACCTGCACATAATAATGTGCATAACAATAATACAGGTTTGGTGAAAAAAGAATTACCAAATCAAAATTCTAGACATCACTCTACAAAAAAACCTATAAAAAGTTCTACTTATCAATATTCCAAAAAAAATTACGGACAATCTCGAAACAAAAATCATTCATTAAATGACAAAAATAAATACAAAGATATTAATGAAAATAAAATTCCTAAAATAGAAGAAGGAGTCGTTCGTATTATTCCGCTCGGTGGCGTAGAAGAAATTGGAAAAAATATGACTGCCATTGAAATCGGTGATGATATTATCGTCATTGATGCTGGTATGCATTTTTCCAACGAAGATACGCCAGGAGTAGATTACGTCATTCCAAATACAACATATCTCGAAGAACATAAAGATAAAATACGTGGACTTTTTATCACTCATGGACACTTGGACCACATAGGAGGAGTACCTTTGGTGCTTTCTCGTATTGGTAATCCACCTGTTTATTCTCGCCAGCTTTCAATGCTCTTGATGCGAAAACGTCAAGCAGAATTTCCTCAATTACCTCCCATGAAAGAAAATATTGTAGAAAAAGACGAAGTTATTACTTGTGGAAAAATAAAAATAAGATTTTTTGGTGTTATGCATACAATTCCTGATTCTATGGGAATAATTGTTGAGACAAAAAATGGTTGGATAGTAAATCCAGGAGACTATAAATTGGACCAAATAGATGGAATCGTAACACAAATAGAAGAAAAAGAATATTCTATCTTCGATCGTGCAAAAGTTTTGCTCTTGATGACTGATTCCACAAATATAGAAAATGAGGGTTTTGCTTTGCCTGAAATAAAAGTACATCAAGGATTAGAAAACTTAATAAAAAAAATAAACGGTAGAATAATCATCGCCGCTTTCGCTTCTCATATCACTCGACTAGCTCATATAATAAAAGTTGCAGAGTCTCTCGGTAAAAAAGTAGCATTTGACGGTCGTTCAATGAAAACGAACATAGATGTTGCAATAGAAACTGGATTTTTAACACTTAAAAAAGGTACTTTAATACCAATAGAAGAAGCTAAAGATTATCCACCAAATAAAATTGTTGCCCTTATGACGGGCGCGCAAGGTGAAGAATTTGCCGCGTTAAATCGTGCTGCTAATAAATCTAATGCAAAATTTTCACTTCAAAAAGGAGACACGATAATACTTTCAGCTTCTGTTATTCCGGGCAATGAAAGAGCAGTAGTGAGAATGAAAGATGGTTTATCACGACAAGGTGTGAAAATTATTAGTTATCGTACAGCTGGAGAAGATTTCGTACATGCTACAGGTCATGGCAACAAAGAAGATATAAAATGGCTTCATAAGAAAACTCATCCTAAATTTTTCATTGCTATTCACGGCAATCATTATATGTTAGAACTTCACAAAGAACTAGCTGTTGATCTTGGGATGTCAGAAAAAAATGTTATTGTACCAGACAATGGTTCAGTTATTGAAATTTCAGCTGATGGAGAAAAAATAAATATAAGAAAGGAAAAAGCACCAAGTGCTCCAATGATGGTAGATGGACTCTCAATTTCAGATCTACAAGACGTTGTAATTAGAGACAGACAAATGCTCGCCCAAGATGGAATGTTTGTCATCATTGCACTCATTGATCAAAAAACAGGAAAATTAAAAAAATCCCCCGACCTTATATCTCGTGGTTTCGTTTATTTGAAAGAAAACCAAGAACTTTTACGCCAAGTACGAATCATTATTAAAAAAGGAGTGGAAGATGTAGCTGTAAAAAATAACGTAGTTGATCTTGACCATATCAAAGCAAATCTAGGAGAGACTGTTTCAAAATTCTTATATCAAAAAACAGCCAAAAGACCATTAGTTATACCAGTAGTATTGAGTATATGAAGCATAACAGAAAAATAATATATTTAGCAGGATTTTTATTTTCCATTCCCATAGCTCTCACCTCTTATATAAATTCTAGTTTTTTGGAAAATTACATTGATAAAAATTATATCGGTGTTATCTACATAATTGCATCAATTTTGACCATCTTGGGCTTACTAAAAATGCCCAAACTTTTAACCTACCTTGGAAATCGTTCAACAATTATTTTGTTTTCTTTTTTAATCTTTCTTTCGCTTATTTTATTAGCATTTGGAAATACAGTTTTTACTATTCTCTCAGCTTTTATTGTCTATTTTATTTCTATCAATTTTGTTATTGCTTCTCTTGATATTTTTATTGAAGATTTCTCTAAAAATTCCCCCATCGGCTCACTTCGAGGATTTTATTTGACAGTTATAAACCTTGCCTGGGTTATTGCTCAATTTATTTCTGGTTCAATTATTGATAAAAGTTCTTTTCTAGGTCTTTATCTATTTAGTTCATTGTTTATGGTTTTAGTTTTGTTTATTTTCATAGTATTTTTACATGATTTTAAAGATCCAGAATACAAAAAGATATCTACCTTGAAAACAATAAAAACTTTTATTCAGAGCAAACATCTCTCAAAAATATATTTTATAAATTTTATTATAAAATTTTTTTACTCTTGGATGGTCGTTTATACACCTATTTATTTACATGAATATATGGGTTTTAATTGGGATAAAATTGGTATAATTTTTGGAATTATGCTTTTACCTTTTGTTATTTTAGATTTTCCTTTGGGTAAACTCTCAGATAAAATCGGTGAGAAAAAAATGCTTTTTATTGGTTTTTTAATTATAATTTTTTCTGTTTTGATAATTCCTTTTATTAAAGAATCCATACTTTGGATTTGGGCTTCAATTCTTTTTGCGACACGTATGGGTGCAGCCACGATTGAGGTAATGAGTGAAAGTTATTTTTTCAAAATAGTAAAAGAAGAAAACGCTGATGAAATCAGTTTCTTCAGAAACACTTATCCCCTTTCTTATATCATCGCCCCACTTTTCGCTATCCCTATTTTGCTATTAGTACCTTCTTTTAAATATCTCTTCTTCGTTTTAGGTGCAGTATTACTCGTAGGATTCTTCATCACCCTACGAGTAAAAGATGTAAAATAAAATTTAATTATCTTTGGCAGCTTCGAGGGTTACTGGTACTGTTTTTTCTACACCTTTATGTAATATTTTTAGATTAATCACAGAGCCTATACTTTTTTGTCTAATGATAGAAGCGAGAGTATTGTTTTCATCCAATTTCACACCATCAACTTCTAAAACTATATCATTTTCTACTATCCCCGCTTTGTCGGCAGGACTTCCTGGAACAACTGCTAATTCATTTTGATTAGCTCCAGCTTTAACAAGTACTCCGTAATCAACTGTTAAATTATTTTTATCTTTCATTTCCGTATTAATAGCAACATAACGAATACCTAAATATGGTCTTACAATTTTACCAGTGGCCTTAACTGATTCTATGGCGCTTTTTATATTATTTATCGGTAAAGCAAAACCTATATTTTGAGATCCTTGTGCTATGGCCACGTTTACTCCGATTACTTCTCCAGATAAATCAAGCAATGGCCCACCAGAATTCCCAGGATTAATAGCTGCATCCGTTTGAATGACATGGTCGAGCGTTTCTGTATTTCCAGAAGAGTCCCCCGCTGTCACAGATCTAGCGAGCCCTGACACAACACCTACAGAAACTGTATTTCTAAATTCTCCAAGTGCATTGCCAATAGCAATAACGCTCTGCCCTATTTGTAATGAATCAGAATTACCTAGTGAAAGAAATGGAAAATCAGATCCAACAATTTTTATAAGTGCAATATCAAGCACGGGATCTCGAGCAATGACTTTGGCTTCATGTTTTTTACCATCATTCGTAAAGACAGTGTACATCGCATCTTTCTCGGAAACAACATGCTTATTTGTAACAATCAATCCATCACTCGAGACAAAAAATCCTGAACCTCCACCAATGTCTTTTTTCTCTGTGCCATTCTGACGATACTGGGGAACATTAAAAAAGAAACCAGGAAACAATCCACCAAATGGATCTTGTTGTTGGTTTGGATCAGTATAAAGCTCATATTTGGGAACATTTTTACTAATGATAATAGAAACGACAGCTGGATTAGTTTTCTTTACTGCATTAATTACAAAATGCTCTTCTGAAAAAATAGATTGTTTTTCTGTTTTATCAGTGATTAATTTCTGGTCATTTCCTAACTTACTATTTGGGTTTTGAACTTCTTGTAAATATTCTTTGGCAAAATAATCAAAAACATTTGCTCTATAATACCAAACAAGACCCACCCCAATAGCCAAAAGGATGACCAAAGAAACTAAACTTACCAAGAATGAATGTAGGAAGTTTTTATTTAAAAAAAATCTTTTTATTTGTTTTATTGTATCTAAGTTTTCCATATAATTTTGTAAAATCATATTGGGTATGATTTTAAATAAAAAAATTATTGATAATATAAAATTATATATGTCTTTTCTTATTTAGCAAGTGGCTTTTATATATATTTTGTTTATATGGCTTCAAACGTTTAATTTTTATTAAAAAGTTATTATTTTTTAAGTCTTTTCTTAGCTCCTTTACATATGCCTTCTGATCATAACCTAAAGCAATTATATTTGGTTTTTCTTTTTTAATATGAAAAAAATAATTTTTCAAACTACCTAAAACCACCTTATCAACCAACTTACTTTTTTTTACTAAATTCGTTCTTTTCTTTTCATTTAAAAATGGCTTTACGCCTTTTATTCTTTTAACATTCTTGTCTCTAGCTATAGATACGATTAAAAATGAATTTTGGTGCAATTTTTTTGCTTGTTTAAAAAAATTTAAGTGACCTTCGTGTAATCCATCAAAAGTACCAAAAATCATTATTTTCGTTTGTTCGTTATTTCTATTTAACATTGTTTTATTATAACAATTTTGTTATCCACAGTAAAAATTGACAGATACTAGAGAAAGCATAAAATGAAAGAGTTCATTAAAAAGTTATAGTAAGTGATTGGGGAAACTGGTTAGATTCCAGTACAGTGCCGCTACGGTAAGTCCTGAACACCAATAGGTGGAAGGAACAAGTCCGATTACCAATCATTTTTATGAATCCCGAGCAGGACTAAGCCATTTTGAAGGCCCAAAATTCTGCTCAAGCAGAATTTTTTCGTTTTATGCAAGATAAAAACAACAAAAAAGTAATATGGTTCGGTCTTATTGTTTCTATTTTTTTCTTTCTAATTTTTATTTTCACAAAAGATCTTGGACAAAATACCACAAACAGGCAAGGCCTGTTAGAACAAGTCTTGCCTGGTGCTATTGAAACAGATCAAGCATTTCTAGAAATCAATGAGAAAAAAATTGGGACAAAAATAATAAAAAATGAAAATATTTATGATTTCATGCAAGAATTACAAAAAGAAAGAAAAATAAACTTCAAAGATACAACTTATATCGGAATGGGAAAATTAATTGAAGAGATAAACGGAATTAAAAACAGTGGAGAAAGAAATTGGATT
The DNA here is from genome assembly GCA_023267215.1 of Candidatus Nomurabacteria bacterium. Classification (GTDB taxonomy): domain Bacteria; phylum Patescibacteriota; class Minisyncoccia; order Phycocordibacterales; family UBA9973; genus UBA9973. The sequence continues at coordinate 274,171 of JAHFNS010000001.1, forward strand.
TATTATGTGAATGATGTTGAAGCACAAGTCGGTGTTTCAAATTATAAATTAAAAGTTGGAGACGTGGTGTCTTGGAAATATGAGCAAACAAATCATTAAAATAATATTATTAAGTTTTATATCTCTTGGTTTTTTCAGTACTGTTTATGCAGATACTCCAATACATTTAAAGATAGCTACTCCAACAAATATAATTTATGATAAAGATATAACCGTCACCCCTTGTGATAGTGATAATAATCCTCTAACCCCAGATATCATCACAGCCTACTGTGCAATCCTACAATCTGAAATATCAAATATCTGGGACTGGAGTTGGGCTCCTGGTGCATTCGTCACTTCTATAAATAATATTTCTGGTTTTACAAGCAAAGACAGAAACAATAATGATGTTTATCATTATTGGAGTTGGACTTTAAATGGAACAGAGGGGGCCACTGGATTAAATCAATATACTTTACAGCCAAATGATTTAATTTCTCTTAATTTTATAGATCCAATAGATCTAACTCCTATCGTTTCAGCTGGTTCTCCACAAATTGTCTCCCCAGAAATTAGTGCTACCCCCACCGCACTAGAACCAACAAGGGTACCAGTATCTACGCCTATAAAAATAAAACCTATATTTGATACAAAAAAGGCTTCTGATTTTATAGTATCACAACAAAAGGAGGATGGAACTTGGGGAAATGATCTTTACACAGACTGGATAGCTATCTCTCTGGCTTCTTTGAAAAAAGAAGATCAAAAAATAAATCCAATTATAGAATTAATAAAATATTTATCTTTAAATAAAATTTCTAGCACACTTTTAACCGATCATGAAAGACATACTATGGCTCTATCAGCTCTCGGACTTAATCCATACAACATCAATGGAGAAAATTATATAAAAAAAATAACAGATAGTTTCGATGGGAAACAATTTGGTGATATTGATAAAGATAATGATGATATTTTTGCTTTGATTGTTTTACAAAATGCTGGTTTTACTAAAGATGAAGATATTATTAAAAATGATATCTCTTACATATTATCAAAACAAAAAGAAAATGGTTCTTGGGATAATAGTGTAGATATGACAGGAGCTGCTATGGAGTCTCTTTCTATATTTAGTAAACAAGACCCCTTCCTAACCTCCCCCTTAGCAGAGGGAGGAACAATTCCAAATGCTATTAGTAAAGCAAAAGAGTATTTAAAACAAAACCAAAAAGATGATGGCGGTTTTGGCAATGTTTCTTCCACCTCTTGGGCTATAGAAGGTATCTTATCTCTCGGAGAAAAAGCAGAAGATTGGATAAAAAATGAACAATCCCCTATTGATTATTTAGCGACTATGCAAAATGAAGATGGGAGTGTAAAAGAAGATAATTTAGACAACAAAATCTGGCAAACATCTTATGCTCTTTCAGCATTATCAGGGAAAACTTGGAATGAATTAATGCAAAAATTTGAAAAACCAAAAGAAATATTAGAAGAAAAAATAATTAAAAAATATACTCCAAAAATAAAAAACTCAAAAATTCAAAATAATGCAAACACCATAAATTCCATAATTAATTCTCCAATAAACACAGAAAAAGAAACAGCTCCTATAAAAAAGAGCTGGTTCAAAAACTTTTTAAATAAATTATTTGGAATTTAAAACAAAGACAAAATCCAAGGTGATGGGATAGCTAATAACATAAGGACTGCTCCTAAAAGAGCCATATTCTTTTTGAAATTTATTTCTTCCCCCATTCTTGTCATTTGATCAGAAACTTTCCAATATTGATGCATTTGTATAGATGTCACAAACAAGAAAACTGCAAGCAAGAGAACAGAAAGCTCAATATAAACTCCTAAAAGTATCCCCAAACCACCAATAATCATCATAAGACCCGTTAAAGACACAGCCAAACTTGGCATTGGTACTTTTTTAGATTGAGCATAGCCAGTCAACATTTTTAGATTTTTGAGATGACTAAAACCACTCAATATAAAATATCCCCCTAATAATATCCTTCCTAAAATAAATAAATATTCCATATACTTTTAAATCTCAGCCTGCGGCTGATCCGCCCTAGGCGGCAAATTAGATTAATAAGATTTATATTATACTATTTTTCTTCTAGGAGACGCAAATTCCTCAATTTTACCTATTTTTATTTCTATTTTGTCTACTTTTCTTAAATTTTTGATAGTTGTTTTTGATAAAATATCATAATGCTTTATATTATCTAATTCTTGATCTATTCCCCAAAGATCACCATCTTCCACCTCCCATCCCTTTTTGAATACATTTAAATTAAGAGGTTTAGAATAACTTCTTAATGTTTTTAATCCATTATCTAAAAAATATTCGTGAAAATAAGACATTACAAGTTCATGTATACTTTTATATACTGGTTCACGATATCTAAGCACTGCATGATTAGTTTTTGATAATGCACCCCAATATCCTTTTATCTTAAATGGAGCCACTACGTGGTCATAATCCCCTTTGGTCGTCTTTAAATGAAGCACAAGAGGCGGAAAACCATGTAAAGAAAGAATATAAGCACCCAAAATAGCTCCTTCAATACAATGGGCATTTTTTGCTCTTAAGGTTGAAATAGGAGATTTCAATGTTTCACCTTTTTCCTCAAAATTAAACTTTAAACTATTCAAAAAGTCCTGCACCTTCGGTGGTGTATTTAATTTATGCAATAATTCTTTTTCTTTTTCAGTAAAACAAAGCATTTATATACCGAGCTCACTACCACTTAAGGCACTTGTATAATTACTTAAAAATGATGGCAAAACAAACATTAATCCTATAAGGGGTATAACTACAGCAATTACTGTAATCCAAATTGTCATTAAAAAATATTTTCTGGTTTTTTCTACCGACTTATAAATAGCATCTATCTTTACTCCTTGCTCTTCTATTTTTTGTTTTAATTCTTGATCCATGATTTAATCATATCACAAACTAATTAAAAAATTTATAAATTTTCTTTCTTGTAAAAGTAAGCAACCAACAAAAGAGTAATGAGAGCAAAAAATACTGTTAAAGAAAACATCGGAATAGAAATATATCCTCCGACTTCATCCACAAATTTTTGAACACAAGAAATACCAGAAGCATCACAAGCACCTACGCTTTCTGTAAAATAATAAATAAAATTATGATAAAGTGAGATCAACAAACCTGAGAGGAGAAGTGGAAAAATATAACCTGTCACGTTCCTATCCTTTTTTAAATAGGCCATACCAAAAAGCACTGTCTGGGGAAATAAAAATATTCTTTGTAGCCAACACAAAAAGCATACAGCATAACCCGCCACTTCAGAATAGAAAAGTGACAAAACAGCGGTAAAAAATGAAATAATAAATCCGATTAACAAAAAATGTTCTGAAACAAAAGAAAGAAATTCATTTTTAAAACTGTTTTTATTAGGAACTGCAAAAAGAAGGATCAAAGTAAAAACACACAAGAATTGTAACGTAATTGCAAAGACACCGAGAATTAAATTAAGATAATGTATATATGTCATCAAAAGATTTTAGGTAAAAAAATAATAAATCCGATAATCACAGCTGTAAAGGCAGCTACCAAAACAGCAGCTGCAGCGACATCTTTGGTGTCTCGAGCAAAAGGATGATACTCTGGAGAGGTTAAATCTATATCTATCTCAATGGCTGTATTTATTGTCTCAGTTATTATAACTAATCCAATAGAAAAAATTAAAGCAATCCATTCAAGACTTGAAATTTTTAAATAAAATCCTAAAATTATCACAACTAGTGCCACAAATATATGAAAATATAAATTTTTGGTCGTTCTACCAAAAACGTATAAACCACGAAAGGCATTCAAAAATTTCTCACTTTTTTTAACTTCTCTCCAAGCTCTTATTTCTCTTTTAGAATCTGACATTTTATTTTTTATGATTTTTAATTTTTACTACGCCACAAATCAATAAACCAAAAAATATGTTTAGTACTTTTTTCTAATAAATTAAATAAAATAGCGAGTGTGAATAGCAAGATAGCGAGACTAATACTGAAAAACGATACAAAGATAGCAATAGCGGCAGCTACTACAGGAAATAAAATATGCATGTTGGCATGTTCATTCTCTTTCTTGGTAAATGATGTATTTTCAATAGTTTTAGAATTGATGATATACTGACGCATTTTAAATAAAGTGAAACCAATGAAGATAATATTCAAAGCAAAAAATATGATGGCTATCTGTGAATAACTGTATCTACCGAGAAGATGTGAAGAAAATGGAACCAACCCTACGAAAAAGAAAAAGATGGCATTCAAGTTAGAAAATTTGGTATCAATATTTTTTGCTAAAATTGATTCAATAAAATGATGCGAGCGCCAATAAGTAAAAAGCAGAGAAAAACTTAAAAGATAACTCAAAAATACTGGCAAAAGATTTATTAATGAATTTAAAAGTGTTTGTTCGTTTATTATCCCAACATAGTCTGGTATCCTTATTTCAAAAACCAAAATAGTCATTACTATGGCAAATATACTATCTGCTAATTGATCCAATCGTATTTGTTTCATGGGTTTTATTATACTATAAAAATAAAAGCGTTAATTAGCTGGTAATACACAACCACTTATTTTTGCTAAATTATCCAATTCTTGTTCTCCAACATATTTTTGCCCTTTTTCATCTATCCAAGTTGGATAACTCTCTACTCCTTTGGCGATACATTCATCTGATTTTTCTGTACATTCAACGTAAGGCACATATTTAAAAGAATCTCCGAAACGTTCTTTTTGTGCTTTACAGTGAGAACACCAAGAAGCACCATACATCGTCAAATTTTTTGAAGCGAGACATTGCGCAAAAGTATCATATTTACCAAGTGGAACATTTCCTCCTCCACCTTGTAATAAAACAGTCGCGACTGTGCCTAAAACCAAGAGAACAATTACTAAAAAGAAAATATTTTTTTGTTTCATATAATTTTATTCTTTACAACAATCTACTAATTTAGCCATAATATCATCATAAGTCATTGGTTTTTCATTCTCCAAAACATTTTTGATATGAGGCGCGCTGATAATTTTTAACCTAAGTCCAAAAAACAAATTAAAAATTTTGTAAGCAAAAGTAAACATTTGCTTTGCATCTTCTGTTTTGCCATCACCTTGTAATTTTGTACCAACTTCCATGAGTCTCATCGTGGTGCCTAATAAATGCTTGGAAATACACCAACTTTCCGCTTCTGTTTTGTCTATCATTCGAGCCAAAAGTACTTTTCTCATTTCACGCACTTCATGCAACATATCATAATATTCATCTTTACCAGTTTTCGCACCAGAAAAAAAGAAATGCTCTTCCAAGCTTATCAAATTCATCACTGCTATACTTAAATCTTCTTCAGTTGATAAATCTACTCCCCTATTTTCTTTGAGAGTTGCTATCTTTTTTTGGAGTTCTTCAAAACTCATTAATTTTGGATCAGTTGTCATAATGTTTTGTTCCCAAGTTTGCTAAGATTTGCTTTTTATAAGGTCCTCGGTTCTCTGGGTCCCCTACCCCAGCCAGACCATTCTAAAAAGTAAATCTTAGCAAACTTTTATAAATTTATAATGTAAATATAATAATACCAAAAGCAAGCAAAATAAGCGACAAGACTACTCTTGCTCTCTTGGTTTCCAGTCTTCGTAACCTATCAATTTTTTCTGCCATAGCTTTATTAGTAGCAAAAATAAGTATAAGAATAAGAGGTAAAACAAAGAAAAGATTGTAAGCAATCAAATACCAAAACCCTGTCCAATAAGTGGCGTAATCATGAAGCAATGTCAAAACAAAAAGATATGGACCTCCGGTGCATGGAAATTCAAACATCGCAACAAGAGCACCTAATAAAAAAAAAGCTGGAATAGAGCCCTTGCTGATTATCTTTGCAAGCGTTTTATGAGAGCTTTCTGGCATTTTCAATTTGATTGGGAAGCTTGGAAAGAATTCATTTATTAAATTAATTACAGCATAAATTATCAATATGGATGCTCCTATCTTCCCCATCACATTAGGTACACTAAAAGCACCGAGGACTCGAAGAGCTCCCAACCCCACTAAAGTATAAATGAAGACAATTGCAAAGATATAAACACCTCCAGAAATTAAAACAAATTTCCTGTTTTTACCGAGGCTGAATAAAAAAGTGATAGTTAAAAAAAGGACGGATATAGCACAAGGATTTAAACTATCTATAATTGCCGAAGTCATAATGACTGGCAAAAAACTATGAATGCTAGTGGCTAAAGCGGGAGACATGTGGCTATAATAGCACAAAAAAATTTCAAAAACAAAAACTTCAAAAATGTTAAAAGCCGAGCTTTTAACATTACCTCACCCCAGCTTGCTAGCTTTCCCCTCTCCTTATTAAGGAGAGGGGTCAGGGGTGAGGTGAATTTATTGGTATTGAATATAAATAGGTTTAGGATTTAGTTTCAATAGTTGGGCGGGAGTCATCATGACAGTGCCTTTTTCTAAAATATCATTTTTATAAAATAATTTAAAACCAGCAAATTGCACAGGTTCTGGATAAATAAAATTTTTATATGTGCCTATTTTTTTAGCTACTCCTCCCCAACCATCCATATCCATCACAATTTGTACATCTCTCAATGGTTTAATTTCTTTATAATTTGTTACCATTTTTTGTGTATAACGATGTACAATCAATATTTTCGGTTGAAGATTATTCTCTTTCACAATTTTGGCTAAATAGTTTGCAGCAAAATTTATATCACTCGCATCGAGTGTGCCAACTATTTTACCCGGACGAATTCCACTCTTCATAGAAAATTCTGGATCAACACCGAGATGTACATTTGGCATTTTTAAATACTTTTCAAGAAGTGGCACTTCTGTTTGTAAATTACTAAAACCAACTTGAATATCTAAAAAAACAATTGCATTTATTTTCTGTGCTATTTTCAAAACTTTATCTATTTCTGTATTCGGCATTCTGGCTCTATACTTCCCATCTGCCCCTGCACTTCCTTGGGCTACCACTGCAATATAGTGTAGAGCCGGGATCGCAGGTGTTTTTGGATCTGCTAGATTCCATTTTTCAACTTCATTTTGTAATTTAGCAATCATTTCTGCTTCAGGATATTGTCCGAGTACTCCCATGTTTTTTGAATATAAGTTTCCATAATAAGCGATAATGCGATTAAATGGTAAAAGAGCTCCAGTATTAGGATAAGCTGTCTTCACTGGCCAAAGATGAGTCCGTACTGGTTGTGGGTCAAGTGGCACTTTTTCTGTCTTAATAATGTCCTTACCTTTTTTATCTTTGCCGATCACTGTTTTAACGGTTTTATAAACTATCGGATCTGGAGGATTATTGGCCAACTCTTTCATCTTTTTATCATAAGTTATAGTATCAATCGGCAAAATATTAGAAACGGCAGGCGTTTCAACTGTTTTTTCTGTTTCATTCAATTCCACTTTTTCTCCATTAATTATTTGATCACTAAAAAATTCAGGGACCACAAAAAACAAAACCACACATAAAATCACCAAACCAACAAAAAACCCCAAATGGGTCTCCGTAAACATTTTTTTAATTTTTGAAACTATAGCCTTGTTCATTTAGGATTTTCAGACTTATTAATCACTTCCTCTATAGTACTACCTTTTTCGTAAATTATTAAATCGCCTTCGGAATTTTGCCAAGATTTTTGTAAATTATCTAAAATTCTCCAAGTTTCGAGTATCTCACCACTTGAGATAAATAAATCACGTCTTCCTTCTATGACGGCTTTAATGACCCTTTCATAAGCATCCGCTTCATGTTCAATATTAAAAACTTTTTTATTACCATCTTTATATTTAATGACTATTTGCGTTAATTTTTCCGAAAGAGATTTGCCGGTAGATAAAATTATTGAAACACCCTTCCAAGTTTTATCATTTGAAACCATATTAATGGAGACAAATGTTTCCGTCATACTTTTAGGATTATTCACTTCCTCTCGGTATCCTTTGTACTGTCCTCTCTTCACACATTTATGATCCCCGACATCACAAACAATTTCTAAATTCTTTAGCGCCTCATATCGGTCATCCATTTTAAAAGATTGAGAAAGCACCACTGCCGCCATTTCCAAAAGATGACTTTGCACAAAATCTTTCAGTGCTCCTGTTTGTTCATAGAAATTAACCCTGCCTTCTATATCTATTTTTTCACTAGCAAAAATTTCTATTTCCGCAATATTTTCTTTCTGCCACTTTTCATTTACAACATTCTGCATGGACTGTTTGGCTAAATAATGATCCACTCTATAAATTTGATGCTCGGAAAAATATTGGTCAACATGCTCTACTAGACTTTGTGCAGACTCCAAATCTTTACCGAAAGGTTTTTCCAACATTATTTTTATATTCTCTCTGTCAAAATCATCATTAATTATTTTCACGACATCTGACACAGCTTCGGGTGGAATAGCCAAATGAAAAATTTTCTCTCCGTCACTTGTGATTAAATCTTTTAAATTTCCATAATCTTTACGAGAAATAGGAATAACAGCACCGACATAATTCATATCTTGCATGTTTTTTAATGCAGGCAACAAATAACGCCTTGAAAGGTCGCCAGAAGCTCCGAAAATTATAAATGTTGGTTTATTATTCATTGTTTATTTTATGTCCACCGAAAGCATTACGCATGAGGGCAAGCAATTTGGTGGCAAAATTTACTTTCCCTTTTTGTGATTCTATTCTGACATCAAAAGCAGATTGGATTGAAGGCATTTCTATTTGAAATTCTTTCCCGACTTCTAAGGCAAACCTCGCCTCGCCTGATTCTACGACAACTCCTTCCACTCCTTTCAATTCTGGATTTTCTTTCTGTATTTTTAGGGCATCCACAGTGAGCTCATTCAACCATGAAGTTATGACGCTTCTTTTTTGCCAAACTTCTCCAGCGGAAACTAAATCAAGATTTTTATAAGGCCCTTCTTTGAGTAGTCTATATCCTTCAGCAAGGCTCTCCATCATACCATACTCAATAGCGTTGTGGACCATTTTGACATAGTGCCCAGAACCCGGTTCTCCAAAATGGTGATACGCGCCAGTTGGTTTTTCTAGCGTTTGCAAAATCGGTTCAATAATTTTGAAAGTTCTTGCGTCCCCTCCCACCATCATAGAAAATCCGTTTTTATATCCCCAAACTCCCCCACTCGTCCCGACATCCATTAAAATAGAGCCCGCATTTGAAACTTTTTCTGCATGCTTTTTCGTCTGACGAAAATCAGAATTACCTCCATCAATTATGACGCTCCCTTTAGGAATTATTTTCAGCCATGCATCAATTTCTTGATCAACAACATCTGCTGGCACCATCATCCAGACGATCATTTGCTCTTCATTAAATAAATTTACCACTTCTTCTTTAGTATAAGCAGGAATCATCCCCAGACTTTTCATCTCATCTATTGAAACACTACTCCTATTATGAGCAACAACAATATGCCCACCTTCGTGAAGTTTCTTTGCTATCTGCGCCCCCATTTTTCCTAAACCTGATATTGCTATTTTCATATAATTTTTTATAAAACTTTAGAAACAAAAATTTTTGATTTTCAAGATTTTAAGTCGCTAAATATTGTTAATAATGGGACTTTTTTCAAAACTTGCGCCGGTTGCTTTAAAATATTTATATCTTCATTCAACAAATCTTTTATAACTGGCCATTTTTCTTCTCCCTGCATAAAAACCACCGCTTCATTGAACTTTTCTATCGTTTTAGGAGTTATAGTAATTCGAGAAAATAAAGGAGTATTATAATTGGAAGCAAAATCCTGACAATCTACGGCCACACTCTCTGGTAAGATACCAGCAGTATGTCCATCAGCACCAACACCAAATAAACCGATTTTATAATTAGCTAAATTTAATTCTTTTGTAAGATTTTCATTAAATTTTTGAGTAGTAACATTTATATTTTCATTAATTAAAATTGGAATAATCTTTGCCTGTGATAGATTAAAACCTTTTTCTGAAAGTTGAAAAAAATTTGAATTGGAGTGATTGATCTCACCATACCTCTCATCTGTCAACATTATAGTTAGATTTTGAACTGAATTTCCTTTTAAAAGTTCTGATACTTTCACTCCTACAGCAATAGAAGAACCCCCAGTTACAAAAAATAAAACGCGTTTACCTTGATTTAGCTGACTTAAAATAGAGGCAACAATAAAATCCGCAACTTCTTCTATTTTAGTCGTTGTTTTTAAAGTAATACTCATAAAGCCATTATACCAAAATTCCAACCATTTCGGCAGCTCATTAAAACTGTGAAATATCTCTAGAAGAAAATAAATTAATCGTCCAATCGACAGCAACTTTTACCTTTTTATGCCAAGAAATAAGTTTTGATAAATAAATGGTGCGCCAAACCCACCAAGCAAAATGTCCTGATAAATTAAAATTAAATATTTGCCCTACAGCCATCCATTTACCGAGCGAAACAAGTACACCATTACTATGATAAGTAAAAGATTTTAATGCCTGTTCATCAATTTGATTTTTAATATTTCCTGCGACCGTCTCTGCTTCCCCTATAGCCACTTGTGCCAACATTGGAATAAAAGTACCATCTTTATTTTTTGCTCCAGCGATATCACCTATCGCATAGACAAAAGGATATTTTTCAAGCTGTAAATATTCATTTACTTTCATTTTACCATTTGGTTCTAAAGCAACCATTTCTTCAAACAAAATTTCGCTTGGTTTCACCCCAGCCACCCATACCACCGTTTTCGTTTCTAAAATTCTTCCATCTTCGAGCTCTACTGTATCTGCTGTTACTTTTTTTACAACAGAATTAAGTAAAACTTTTACTCCTTTTTTCTCTATTATTTTTAAACTTTTTTCTTGTAATGGTTTCGGAAATTGAGAAAGAATTTCTTTACTTCTTTGAACAATCACTATTGAAATATCGTTGATTATTTTTTTAGGATAATAATGTGAAAAAGTTTCTTTCAAAAACTCCTCTAGTTCGGAAGCAAGCTCCACACCAGTCGGACCTCCACCTATTACAACAAACTGCAACATTTTTTTTCTTTCTGTTTCATCGATAATAAAAGAAGCTTGATCAATAATATTGATACAATGATTCTTTAATTTTATGGCATCTTCAAGTGATTTGAGAGTAAAAGAATTCTCTTTGGACCCCAAAATATCATAAAAATTGGTCTCTGCCCCGGGGGCTAAAATGAGATAATCATAAGTCCAAGATCCAGCTGTCGTATCTAAAGTATGTCTATCTAAATTAACTTTAGTCACTTTGCCAACATGAAAAGTATGAAGACAACATCCCAAAATTTTCCTAATTGGTTCTATTATATTTATCGGATTTATACTTCCAGTCGCCACTTCGTGTAATAAAGGCGTAAAAAGAAAATAGTTTTTCTCGCTGATCAAGGTGATTTCTACTCTTCTATCTTGGTGAAAAATTTTATGTAATTTTTTTAAAACATACACTCCACCAAAGCCACCTCCAACAATTGTAATTCGGATAGATTTCATAAGTGAATTATAGCAAATTAAAAACAATTTCTATATTGTTGTTCTCTTAACCTTCAAAGGTGACACTGTGGATAACTCAAAATATCCTTGGTGAAGTTGGCGGAGGCAATGCCTCCGCCAATAAAAAACATTTACGCCATGGCGTAGATGTTTTTTATTTATTTACTAATTTCTTTCTCGCCTTTTTCCAATCCTCTTTTAAAAGGCCATACATATTTTGATCATGAATTATCCCTGTAGCCAAACATTTCTTTCTTTTCCTTAAAACACCCTCTAATACATACCCCATTTTCTTTTGAGTTGCATTTGAGGCTTTATTGTCTTTATAAACATAAGAATCTAATCTTCTTAATTTAAGTTTATCAAAAGCAAAATCATTTACAGCTATTTTTGCTTCTGTAATATATCCGTTTCTCCAATATTTTTTATTTATCCAAGAACCAGTTTAAGCAGTTCCAGAAAATTTACTTATATCACCAAATCCAATACCACCAATTACTTTCTTTTCAGCTTTTAATTCAATAGAAAACTGCATACTTGTTATTATTTTTTGTTTACTCTCTTTGTCCGTTTTTTTAATGAAATCATACGCTTCTTTTTTTCTGTAAGGATGAGGCATGTATGACATCATTTTAGCAACATTAAAATCACCAAGCCCTTCCACAATATCTTTCCAATCGCTCTTTTTTGGTTTTCTTAATATTAGTCTTTTGGTTTCTAATTGCATAGATTTATTATATTCTTATATAATTTAATGTTTCTTCAAATAGTTTTTCCTCTACACCTTCTTCAATAAATACATGACTAGCACCTTCAACTATCGCAAATTCATTAGCCACCTTTATTTTACCTAAAAATGGTTTCCAAGTTTCGAACTTATTATAGTTTCCAGCAAAAATAAACTTACAAGGAACATTTATTTTCTCAGCTAATTTACCTATATCTATAGTTTTCCACTCATTAACTAATTCTTTATCAAAATAACCTTCTGCCCATTTTTTTCTTTTCTCAATTGATATTTCTCTCGTTTTTAAATAGTGTAAATAATCCTTTTTATTCCTAAAAGTCATTCCCCCGTGAATCATAAGTATTTGTGTTTTCTTTTTCATGTTTTTATTATAACAAATTTTATTTATTTTTTGGGATAAATAATTAAAAATCTATCTTTATAAGATAAACCTTGAATCATAGAACCTATCAATAGTCCAATGATTAATTCATTTCTAAAATTAAGAACTAGTATAACTATAAGTAACATCGAACACCAAATCCAATGGTGAATATGAATATAATTATTTTTTACAGAAAAACGTAGAGATTTTTCAATCTTATCTCCTTCATGTTTTCCAGAAAGTAATTTAGAAAACAAAAAACCAAGAATTATTCCAATTATTAATATCATTATAAAAGTATACTATATATTGCTGGGACGCTCGGGCTGGAACCATTTGCCTCCTTACCCCATAATGTTATTTTTAACTTTTTTATTATACCAAAACGACGCATCTCGAGCACTGTTTATTTTTAATCTTTTAGATTTAATACCAATGAACTCGAAAATAGCTCAAGGCTTTTTACATATCTTTCTAGTATCTCCCTATGTAATAATTGCCATTGTTCGCTTATATATAAATCTATTAACTTCTCTTTTTTTAGTGTTGGAATTAAATTTTCGTCTTCTTGGTGAGCCCCCAAAAGACTTACTATTCTTAATAAGTTTCTTATTCCAAATAAATCATTACTTACTGTAATTTTTTTTGAAAATAAATATAATTGTAATGAATTGACGCTCTTATTAATGCTTTGCGAATCAATTCCAGGTATTAATTTACTTGCTTCTTCAAATGTCATATTGTGATTTTTTGCCGATGATTCAATGTTTTGCATTATATCTCTAAGATTTGAACAGCATATTACCATTGAATTTTTATCTTTGGCTGTTTCTATTTGAGATATGAGCGTTTCATCATCAGGGAAAATTTTATGGTCAAATAGAGATAAAGATTTTTCGTTTATTTTTTGTCTAAGTGTACTTATATTAGCAACCTGCTTACCATTAGAAAATTGTTCGGAGTCTTTTGTTTCTTTTTTTGTTAATATTTCTTCCTCATTCTTATTCTTCTTTTCTATAAGTAGTTTTGAAGCGCTTGAACCTTCTTTTTTAATTTTTTCTATCAAAATATCAACCTTTCCTCCTTTCCATCCAAGGATTTCTCTTGTTAGTATTATTTCAGAATCTTTATTTTTTATGGTATCAAAATTATCAATAAAATATTGATAATTTGTTTTAGAATCAATAATTAAAAAGAAATATAGAGCTACTTTTCTATCTTCTTTATCGAAGGAATTATTAAAAAATATATCTTTAAGTATTTCACTAAACTCTGCTAAAGCATTTGCTTTCTTTAAATAATCTAGTAGATTATAGAGCATTATATATTTTTCTGACTGTACATAATAGTTCGTAAAAATTATTTTTGCTCTTTCAACGACCTCTTCATCAAAGTCTGAAACTTTTATTAGATCATCCAGACAAGATATAAAATCATTTGATCCTGTGTTTTTTGATTTTGCTATCTCTTTAATTATCTCGTGCGCCTCTTTTGAGTCAATTTTTGATATTGAATCTAGAAATGCGTAGGACCAATAATGATCATTGTATTTTTTATATGAATCATAAATAGGATATAAAAAACATACATTCGTAATTTCATTTATATCTTGCAAAATAGAATGTGCTTCTTCGGCATCTTTAGCTCTATATAAATCTGAAATTAATTTTGAATGATATGCTGTTGTCATTTGTTTATTATTAACGCGTCTCGAGCGCGCGAACCTAGCTCAAACTGGCTGACAGTCATGGTCTCAAATATGTGAGACCAAACAACATAAGGATATCTTACCACCCCTTCTACTCCTTGTACTAGGTGTCTCGGTCTATAGGGTCTTTTTGTGAATGCTACAGATGAGACACAAAACACCTGTCTCGGTCTCTGTCTCAATTACAAAGGTTCGCCGTTCTTGTACCATTCTAGCGTTATAATTTCTCCTGCTTTTTCGGATACTCCAAAAACAATAAAGAGTCCAAGCTGATAACCATACCCACCAAGCTCTTGAGTAAGACCTTCTAGTTTCCAAAGGTCATCACGTTTTGGGTTGTTGTTTGTTTCAAGTTCAATAGCAACAAGATTATTATTATCAATACTGCGTTCATGGATAGCTATATCAATTTCTATCAAATCACCATTAAGTCTTTTTGATGCGTCTCCATGTTTATTATAGAAAGGATCAACAGTAATATTTCCTGTTTCAAAAATCAACTTCAATTTATTAGCAAGGTCAGTTGTAAATGTACGTTCAACCCGACCTCTTTTTAGATGACTTATTTGTTCGTGAGCTGACTCACTGATTGCATGTTCTATTTTTTTAATAAGAGTTGTGTCGTCCATATTATTAATCCTTAGATTCTTTTTTGAGTCTTCGCTTTGCTAATTCTAACAAATCCTCCTCTCTTTCGTAAGCTCTTAAACGACCAGTCAGTATGCCCATACGATAAAAGATACCGTCACTCATTAAACGCCAGTTAGTATCATCAATAGCTTTCTTTATTATCTTTTGTAAATCATGAGTACTAGCTAAATCAATCCTTTCAGGATTAGCATCATGTGCGGTAAATGGAAGTATTAAATCCTTACCCATGTCAGGCGTTCCAAATTGGAACTTTACATATTTTGCTTTTTCACAAAGAGGTATTAATAATTCTTCTAAAGAAACAATCGTTAATTTTTTTAGTTTTTCAACTTCATCGTATTCATCTTTGTGTTTTTCCTTTTCTTCCCATTTCTCCATGAATTTAGCCACTGATTCAAGCTGAGATTTTTCAAGAAGATTTTTACTCAGAGCTTCTCCTGATAAACAAAATCGTTCTCTATCTTTTTCGTAA
Source organism: Candidatus Nomurabacteria bacterium (assembly GCA_023267215.1). Classification (GTDB taxonomy): domain Bacteria; phylum Patescibacteriota; class Minisyncoccia; order Phycocordibacterales; family UBA9973; genus UBA9973. The sequence goes on from JAHFNS010000001.1 coordinate 289,653, forward strand.
TCAGGATCTGGTGGTTCTTCTTCTTTTAAAGTTAAATCAAACTCGTCGGTTTCCATATGACCACAACTAGGGCAGGTTTCAGTAGTAATAACTTTCTTATTTTCAATCCTCTCGCTATTTCTCTCCAAGATTGATTTACATTTAGGGCATAAATGAGGTTTTATTTTATACTCTTCACCATCATTAAAAAATGCTCTGTGTGGAACGCATTCATTTGGACAATCGTAGGTAAATAAAATTCTATCGCCTTTGTCTTCGTGGCTATCGTATAAAATTTTGCTAGTTTGAGTAGTGAGACTCTGACATTTAAGGCATCTTATACCCCTAGGTGCTTCAGCATTTTCATAAAGTTCATCTTTCTGGGTATCTCTGCTGATCCATTCACTTATTTTGCTTTCTTTTCCTTCATGCCATTTAATAGTTGCATGGAGAAGATCATAATGAAGTGCCATTTCCGTAACACCTTCATAAAATTTCTCACTAACTTGCTTAGCTAATTCTTCACTTGGTTTTGAGTTCTTATGAAAGTTCTCTCGCCATCGACAATCCTTTACTGTCAGTCGATCATAGAGGTCTATATATTCTTGCCTTGTTTTAAGATATTTACTCATGCAATAGTACTAAAATTATTTATTTTTTATTGCTTGTCCGATATGCCACACCAATCGTTCGTATGACCAGCGATCTAACGCTCTCTGTCCACTTAGCATTGATGAGAAAAAGATGGGTATCTTTTTACTTCCTCTTGTAAACCAATGGAAGCCTCTACTCTCATCCCATAATAAATCATTCTTAATATGTTCCCGTAGTAGTTCAGAAGCAAATGCATTTCCAACTATTATGCATCGTGGGTCAACCTCAACAAGAATTTCTTCAAAAAGAACAATTTGGTCTAAAGCAAACTGATTTAATTTTTTACCATCTCTTATGCGTTCCATAAAATCTTTCTGGGAAGTTTCTTTGTATAAAAATAAATCTATGTGTTGCCAATCGACTCCGAGTTTCTTTGATATCTCAATTGGACGACCAAAATAGAGTGGATATTTTGCTTGTGCATAATTCTCTATTTTAATACAGTCATCAACTAGATTTAGGTTTAAAGATATATTACTCCACTTGAAGAAAACAGTAGGATCAAGATAAGTATATTCTGTATCCTTCAAAATTGACTTGAACCCACGTGCACTAAAAGATGGGTTCATTCCGACAAAAAGAAGCGAGTCTTTCTTAAAATCCTCGTAAAAAAGTGGTGAATACACGTCAGGATTATTTTTGAAATATTTATTCCACAGTTCTATTATTTTTTGATTGATTTTCTGATTTTTCATAAACTTGTTTATGCTATTAACCAAAGATTTCTAATACTTCTTCGTAGTGTTCATTTTTCTTATCAATCACTTTCAGTAATTCTGTCTCTTTAACATCAAGCAATTCTCCAGTATCACTAAATGTAAGGAGATCACTATGTTCACTGATAAGGTATCTGGAAGCCCCACGAGAAAAACCAATATTTTGAAGTTCAATTACACGTTTGTCAGTCGTTCCATACTCAATAAATTCTGACCAATCTTGGCCTGCATTTTCTTCACCCAAAACATATCTAGAAAGCAGGTAATAATTTAAGAAATATTTTTCAATTTTAAATCTCAAGCCATTTTCAATATCACTCATTATTTGCTCAATAATAATATTAATTTGTTTCTGGTCACCAGTAAACTTTTCATTTATTGGGCGTCCATCTTCGTAGAACCAAATATCTCCTTTTTCTTGATGATACTTCAAAGAAAAAGTTATTAACCTACTGATGGGTTCAGCTTTCGTCCAGTTTCTTATAAGCATAGCCCAATATCTTAAACGAGACATACCATGACCTACTCCCACTAATCCTTTTGGAATTAATGGATCTCTTCCCCCTGATTCTTCAACGCCCCAGTTGTACATTTCATACAAAGTCTCAAGTGCGTGAACAATCACATCAATATTTTCATTATTTATAGTTAGCACTGCTTGCTGTTGATTTTTCTGAATGTATACAAGAACTTTATTTTGATAGATAGGTTTTATTGTTGAAGAAGATCTAAGAATATCACTTGGGACATTATTATTTTTCTTAGTTTTTTCTAAGAGTTCAAAGGCTTGAGTATTCTTTTCAAAAAAGCCAGCTTTGAGAACCGAACCATCATTCTCAATATGGTGCAATAACATGATGGTAGAGTAATGGGTTAAATTTTCTTTTTCACCAACACGCAAACTAGTAGATAAATCTTCATTCAGTAAAGCCTTACCAATATTGATAAATTCTTTTTTCCTTCGTTTTTCTTTGTTTATCAAAAAACTATCAACTTTTTCTAAGTCTGTTTTCTTAAGCAGATCAGCACCTTCCTTCCATCGTCTGTCTTCGTCTCGAACACAAATAACATTACCAGAAACTTCTTTCATAAGACGACCAGCACGACCAATTAAATTTTCAAAATCGATTTTTTCAAATGTATGTGACCCATGACCATCATTAAAGACAAATATGTTCTTCGCTGGAAGATTTATGCCTTCCAATAATGTTGAGGTGCAAAAAACATACCTAAGTGACGAATCCTTGTCAGCAAAGAAATCTTCAATTTTACGTCTAACTGGTTGGGGCATTTTCCCATGGTGAAATGCCACACCTTTTCTGAGACATTCAATAAGGTAATAATCTTTGTGGACATAATCAGCAATAAAAACAATTAGGTCACGAAGTTCTTGGGTATCTGGAACTTTCTGTAGGGTTAAGGCAAATTCTTTCGCCCTTCGTACCGTCTCAGAAATTCCATTACAATAGATAATGTTATTAACATCCTTGCCTAGATTTTCAATTAACTTGTTTGAGCTAAGATTAAACTGAAAATTATCCAATTCATGTTTATCACCAAGATCAGAAAATAATGTGGCATGTTTTTCTTTAAAATCAACAAAGTATCTATTCTGAGCAACTGTCTGTTCTGTAATAGCAAGCGAACCCTTTTCGTCCTTCTCAAACAATTTCAAGAAAATATCTGGGTTGGGTATATTAGGTGATGCAAAAACTAATTTTGTGGCAAACCTTCGTGTAGTTTCATATATCGCATGATAGTAAAGAGAGCTACGAGAATCATTTTCGGCAATTACTTTCTGAGCCTCATCCACAAACAAATATTTTATAGTAAGACTATTGGTACTTACATAACTTAGTAATCTTTCAGGTGTAAAAACAAATACGTGGTGCTTGTATCGTTTCTGGGCATATGAGGACAACACTGGATGAGAAGCAATGTTAACTTCGCTGTCATCAATTTCATTTCTTAATTCAGCAACAACCTGACCAATCAACGCTCTAGTTGGAACAAGAATTACAACAGCCCCATTAGATATTTGATTTTGTTGCAATAGGTGCCTGATATAATCTTTCATAATAAAAGATTTTCCAATTGATGTTGGACCAGAAAAACTAAAGTAATCGAACAAATCTAATTCTTTTCTAATTTGATATTGGGCATCCGTAAAAACATATTTACCATTAGATGTTTTCTGATTTTCAGACTTCACTTGTTTTTCTATATCCCTTTCTAGTGGAAGCGTACTAATATATTCGTGGTTATCTCGGAGAAACTGCAATGCAGGAAAATTTCCTAATTTTGAAAGAATCGCACTTGCAAACAAATTGAAGCCCTCGGTGTGTCCGAAAACTTTAACCAAAAGAGCAATAATCTTGTATGCCAAATTTCTTGCATTTGAATCAGTTGAATGAGATAGTATGTCTGCAAATCTCATTAAATCCTTAAACTCTTTTTCGGATATTGATTCTTTCGTTGCAAGACTGAAACAATCACAAGCTGAAATCACTTCTGCTTTCTGAAAAAGACTCAGAAAATAATCATCCTTCAATATGTCGTTTTTCAGAGTTTCAGCAATGGTCATTGTATGTATTCAATTATTTTCTTTCTAGTAGAGTCTATACAAACATCGCCTTTCTTTATAAACGGTACGGCGTAGATATAAAAATGATAGCCAGATAAATTATAGGCTGTAATTTGTTCTTTTATATAGTCATATTTTTCCTCTACAGCTTTTTTAACTTCTTCTTTTATTTTCTTTTCAAAATCAGAGTCTGTTATATTTTGAAGATCCCAATCATTTATATCGATTTCAAATCCAACGAAAATACCAAAGGCATTCATTTTCGTAATTGTGGTATCGCGGGCAGATGGTTTAATAATCTTTTTCAAAAACTCAACTGTAGCTTCTGAATAAGATTCTTTCATGAGATTAGAATCAACGAGATTTAATTCACCACCGATACCCTCAGTTTCAACTTTCTTAATTGATTTAAAAGCATCAGCGATTGCCTTGCGGAAACTTGAACCTTTTTCAGTTGAATCACTGATCATTTTTGATTCTCCAAAAATTAGATGAAAATTTCCATCTCCTAAATCAAGTAAATGAATTCCATCAGCTCCTTTTATATAATCATTACCAGCTGTTTTCAATTCCATTTTGGATAATATTTTTGGAGCATTCAAGTGTGTCTCTAAAAAACAATACAGAAAAAGTTCTCCTCCTTCTCCGTCATTAACCTTAGAATTTCTAAAGGATTCCTGAACTCGCTTTATGTGTTCATGCATTTTACCTTCTTCAATTCCTTCAAATTTAGTACGAGAAAATACATAAGTAATCGCAGCGTTACCCAATTCTCGATTCATACTTTCATAATCGAAATGCCCACCGTCTATACGCAACACATACAAACTAACTTTAGTCTTCTGAGTTAATTCATGAGCATCAATCTCTGGTTTATAGAAGAGATCCAAAAATTGTTTTCCATTTTTTATACTTTGTTGCAACATATAATTTTATTCTTTCCAACGTGTGACCACTTGTGGCACGTGCTGTAATTCTTTCCTGTAATGTGCTGGTTTAGCGTGAATATCTATTGGAAGTTTCCATAGCGGATCACGATCAGCAGAAACCTTTTCTAAAATGTTGTTTTTTGACAAGGCTCCTAAAATACCACCAATTGTTTTTCGGTATTCTGCCTCATCTTCAATAATCAAAAATTTCCTCATTGCTTTCGCAAAATCAGATGAGAAAAAAGGCTTATTTTTCTCATCATAAAGCTTGGTTAATACTACATAGAGCCCAACCTGTTGTTTGGCGGAAAGCTCTTTTAAGTTCCTCTTTTGTCCTTTTTTCATCGTCCTAGTATAGCATAGTACTCTATAGTATAATAACGACATGAAAGAAATGAAGAGCAAGTTTGTAAAAAGACTAAATGATCAAGAAATTATACTTCAATTTGGGCCTTTTCCTGTTACATCTCCAAATCCAAATGTTGAGTCATTCGAAGAATATCATTACCTTAGATCTCAAAAGCGGATTGTATATGAAAAGTATGAAACAGGTATACTTCCAAAAGATGTAACTCTTAGCACTCCAAATTTCAGACGGTTCATACAATCTCCCGACAAAGAAATAGCACTAAGAGATATTTCTTTTATTAAAGTAATTTTTGATTGCGATAAAAAGAAGAAAAAGTACAGTTTGACCATCATTGAATTTTTTGATTATAAAAAAATCAATTTGTCGTCAACTCCTATGAGAAAGATGATTGAAATTTTATGTAGCAAAGACGATTATGTAAACACCAAAGAACTAGTGAGAAAAACCGGATTCAAAAATATAGATACTCTTAGAGCATCAAAACGGAGAATAAATGCTCAAATCAGAAAAAAATTTGGCACAAACAAGGACTTCTTAGAGGGAGATCAAGGAAACGGCTATCATATCTCGAAGTCTTTTCTTGTTTTAAAGAAATCATAGGTAGAACACTCAGTTATCCACAGCGTCTCAAAAGACGCTGTTTTTTGTTGCCTTATACGCCAAATCAAATTTTTTATCAATAAAATATTCGTCCTGCTTTTTCTTGTAGTTTTGGGAAAATTAAGGTGGGTCGATACTAAAAAGTATTAGTAATTTAATAAAAAATATTATGAAAAAACAAAAATTAGTGTGGCGTACGGAAAAGCGAAAAGTAAATTCGCTAATTCCTTATGACAAAAATCCGAGGAGTATAACTAAAACACAAGAAGACCAATTAGATTCAAGTGTCGTTACTTACGGTTATGTGGAGTTGGTTGCAATAAATACAGATGGAGTGATTATTGCCGGACACAAAAGAGTCGAATCTCTTAAACGTCTAGGTTGTGGCGAAGAAGAAATAGAAGTGAGAATTCCGTGTCGTAAATTATCGGAAAAAGAATTCAGAGCATATTTGCTCATTAGCAATCGCTCTGGAGGAACATTCGATTTTGATAAGTTGGCGGCTGATTTTGACATCGATGAACTTCTAACAGCAGGATTTGATTCACTGGATTTAAGCAATATCTTTGATGACAACTTGGATGTTGTTGACGATGAATTTGACGAAGAAAAAGAAATTGAAAAAGCAAAAAATACTGATATTAAGATTGGGGATTATTTTGCCCTGGGTCGGCATAGACTACTTTGTGCAGATAGCACAGATCCAGAGAATGTTAGGAAGTTAATGAATGGAGTAAAAGCAGACATGGTCAATACAGATTTACCATATAATATTTCTTACTCATACGACAGCGGGTTGTCTAACAAAAAAGGAAAATATGGTGGACGAACCAACGACAGTAAGACTGATGAAGAGTACGATAAATTTGTAAAATCAGTTATGCGAAATGCATTGTCTGTCACTAAGCCCGATGCACATATAATGTTCTGGTGCGATGAACGGTTTGTCTGGCTTTTTCAGAACGCATATAGAGAACTTGGCATTGATTCCAAACGACTACTCATCTGGATCAAGGACAATGCGACACCGACAGATAAAATAGCGTGGAATAAAGTAACAGAATATTGTGTTTATGGAACGATAGGTCATCCTTGGCTAAATAGCAAGATAAAAAATCTAAATGAAATACAGAATAAAGAGGTTTCTACAGGGAATAGACTTACTGATGACATCCTAGATTTATTTAATATCTGGCTCGTAAAGAGATTGCCTGCATCTGAATATTTACATCCCACTCAAAAAAATCCTACTCTTCACGAAAAAGCATTAAGAAGATGCACTCGCCCCGGAGATGTAGTTCTAGATCTTGCCTCGGGGTCAGGAAGTATTCTTTCATCATGTGAGCAAATGAAACGCACCGCATACATGTGTGATTGTGAAAATGTCTTTTGCCAAGTAATTATTAACCGCTTTAAACAACTTAATCCCAATGAAAAAATTATCAAACTCAATTAAATACGGAGATGTTTTTCGCCTCGGAGATAATTTGCTTTTGTGTGCCGATTGCCGAGACAAAGAGCTGATTAAAAAATTAATCGGCGAGCATAAAATAAAAGCGGTAATAAGTGATCCTCCATACGGAGTAGCTGTGACTGAAAGTAAAGAAAACTTTCAAACACTCTCAAAGAACAAAGTAATAGCCAATGATCACCTCCAAACAGATGAGGAGTATAAGAAGTTCACAATGGACTGGATTGAGCCTATTAAGCCCCACCTAGAGCGTAAAAACGTCTTCTATATCTTCAATGCAGATAAGATGATATTTGCTCTACGTGAAGGAATGCTTGAGGCAGGACTCAAATTTGCCCAGCTCTTAATATGGGTCAAAACTCACGCTGTTATAGGACGTATGGACTATGCTCCCCAACACGAGTTAATCGCTTACGGTTGGTATGGGGTGCATGAATTAGTAAAGGCAAAAGACAAAAGTGTGTTGGTGTGTCCCAAGCCGAACAAAAGTAAAATGCATCCGACCACCAAGCCAATGGAACTAATTCGTAGATTGGTTTTGAACAGCACTCGAATTGGAGATGTAGTATACGATCCCTATCTCGGTTCAGGGACAACACTTTTAACATGTCAGCAAACAAAACGAATTTGTATTGGAGTTGAAATAGATCCGGAATATTGTGCAACAACAATTTTTAGGTTCGAAAAATTAGCAGGTCTAACCGCTAAAAAATTATGAGCAGAAAAGACACAATTAAAATTAGGCAGAATAAATTAAAAGAAGCTTTTCTTGATCAGCTTAAAAGGACGCCGACGATAGAAACAGCGTGTCAGAAAGTTGGAGTATCTCGGGCAACTGTATATCGATGGATCAAAGAAAGTAAAAAGTTTGAACAACAGGTCGATGAATCACTAATTGAAGGCAGAACCTTTATGTCCGACATTGCTGAAAACCAACTCTTCTCCCTAATTGGCGACAAAAAAATTGAAGCAATTAGATTGTATCTCTCAACGCATAATGCTCGCTACGGCAATAAGCTTGAATTATCTGGAAATCTATCAACAAAAAATAAACCAATACCGAAAGAAGACAGAAAAGATATTTTTAGAGCATTAAAAATGTCATCACTTAAAAATTATGAAAAAAAAGAAAAAGAAAAAAGAAAGTGAAAAAGTATTTAAACGTATATTAAAGGATCAAAAATTTCGTCAGGAACTCGTTAAAAGAAGTTTAGAATTTTTCTTTCCAATATATCTCCACCAGTACATTAAATACGATACGGCTCCTTTTCATAAGGAAATATTTAGTATTCTTCAAAATGAAAAGTATAAACTTGCTGTTATCGCCGCCTTCCGAGGTTCAGCCAAATCAACCATAGTAACCACTGCCTATGTTCTGTGGTCAATCCTTGGTACACCACAGTGTAAATTTATCATCATCTGTTCGCAGACTGAAGTAAAATCTAGACAACACTTAAACAACATTAAAGATCAGCTTCTACAAAACGAATTACTCAAGAAAGATTTAGGGCCATTCGAAGAAGAGAGAAATAATCTAGGTAATGCTACAGCCCTCATTATCAAACGAATGAATGTGAAAATAATGATCTGTTCAGTTGAGCAGAGTATTCGCGGTATGCGTCATAACCAGTATCGCCCTGACCTCATTATTCTGGATGACATTGATGACTTGGACTCAGTTAAAACAAAAGAGGGTCGCAATAAAACCTTTGATTGGCTAACTGGCGATATCATTCCCGCAGGTACCAGCAAAACCCGTATTATCGCTATCGGTAACTTACTGCACGAAGATTGCGTATTGAAACGCTTAGAGAAAAAGATAGAGAATGGTGAACTGAAAAGAATGAATGGCATATACCGAGAATACCCAATTGTTGATAGTAAGGGTAACCCATTATGGCCCAGTAAATATCCAACCCTTGAGTCGATAGAAGAAGAGCATGAAAAAACTCTTGATGAAATTTCATGGCAACGAGAATTCATGCTGAAAATCATATCCAGCGATGAACAGATAGTAAAACCAGAATGGATTAAACTTTATGATGCTTTGCCTACAGGTAAACCACGTAATATATCTATTGGTATTGATTTGGCGATTAGTGAAAAAGATTCTGCAGATTATACCGCAATGGTTGTTGGGTATGTTTATGGACTTGGAAAGAATATGAAAATATTCATAAAAAGAAATCCCATAAATACCAGAATTCCATTTCCCGTACAGGCAGAGTATGTAAAACAATTGGTTGCTACAGAAAAACTAGTATTCGAAAAAGTGAAGTTGTATATTGAAAATAACGGCTACCAAAAAGCACTGGTTCAAGTTCTGGATGCTCGGTTGTATGAGGTTGAAGGCGTACCGACAGGAAGAAACGATAAGGCTATGCGATTACGTATGACTACGTCCTTAATTAAAGAAGGGCGGGTATTGTTTGACAAAGAAGGATGCGAAGAACTTCTTGATCAACTACTAGGATTCGGAAAAGAAAAACACGATGATTTAGTAGACGCTTTTTCTTTGATGGTAATTAAGGTGATTGAAAATAATCCCAAAAACGGATTTTTATTTGGATAATATCTATAGTAAGGCAATAAGATTAATCAAGATAAAAAATCCTATAGAAACTCCTACCGCAATGTATATTTTTTTCTTGAAATTACCACTTTTTTCCTCTTCCTTTTTACTTTTTGAAACAACTTCTTCTATTTCTTCTTTGGACATACTCTCATTCATGATCTTTTGAGCTCTTGGAGAATCTGCAGGGATAAGGTTTGGATTTTTACACTTAGGACAAACTGTATGCCTTGAGGAAGAACGCCAAGCTGAATAAATTAGACCCGGGATGATAAGTAAACACCAAAGAAATATTTCAACCAACATACTTCCTTTAATAGCACCTTCTGCTTTTCCTACGTAACCACACTGAGTACAAACTAATATTTTTGACGACATAAATTATTTTGTTAATTATTAATAATGGTCGTGCCATCCTAGCTTAAACAAAAGGGTTTGTGTAGCTAGGTTACCAACAGTCTAAAATATCAAGCCCTTCAAGCCTTTATTCCTCATTTTCCAGCCTTTTCCTACGTTCATCTAATGTCTCGTCCTCATACATCCAATACAAAGTACCAGCCACGCTTTGCTTATATCCGAGCAGTTCCCGAGCAGATTCAGACAAGCTAGTTACTTTTCCTTTGAATTCTATTTTATTATTTTCCAAAACTTTGGCACTAATGGAATTATCTCTGGAATATACAATCGTTGAACCAATAGGTACTTCGTATTTAACAAAATCAAATTTTGCTCTTTTTTCTTTTACTTCTTCTATCTCGTTTTGCTCCTCTTTTGTAACATTTAAAAATTCTTTTGGAGTAATATCTTTTTTCTGAACTCGGCGAATAGCCGCAACAACACGCTCAGGATCAATTTTGAAAAATTCTCTTTCATCACGAACTCGTCTATCAGAAAAAATAGAGTGAAGCCAAGTCTCTTCTGCTCGGGCATTATCTACTTCGCAAGCATAATAGCATTCAAAAGGTAGTGGAATATTTGTTCTGTCTAATTGCCTCATTCTTTCAAGAAGAGAATTATTCGTCATGCCGATTTTTACATATCCAGGCATCGCTTCGTTTGTTAAAATATAGACAATTTCACTCATAATATTTTATTAAATTAATAATTAGGCAAACAAAAAGCCCACCACTTAGGTGAAGGCTTTCGCCTTCCATACCGGTTTCCCGATACGGTCTGTCAGACAACCCCAAATGATGGGTTTTTTATGTCTGACAGAACTTCATTCACCATGCCTTTATTTCTAAAGGTTTAGGCTACTTTTAATATATTTAATTGTGTTTACATCATAACGCATAAAAGCCCTTTTGTTAAGGGGAGCATGATCAAATCAACCAGTATTTATTTATGAGTTTTAAAATAATTAACAAAACCACTTTTAAAAATACTTTCAATAAATTCAAAATTTATAGGTGAGTTAAAAATATAATTTTTTGATATTCTACTTAACATTGAGGATGCTATTGATTTTGAATCTAAAAATACGTCAATAACTTTTGCTTTATGTATAAAAGAATTTCTAATTATTATTAAGCATTCAGAAAACTCATCTACATTTTTTATTTCTCTGAACTTTTCATCTCCACTTTTTTTAATCTTGAAGTGATTAAAGAGTGTTTGTCTTTGTCTCTCGCTCAAGTTTTCCCTCAAAAAAATTCTCATTTTTTCACTGCTTCCGTATTTATTTTTCCATTCTGTTTGAAGTTCTTTTAATATTTTTTCACTATCTCCATTAAATTCTTTTGTTTTTTCTTTAAGTCGTTTTGTATTAAGCCATGTAAAAAAATCTTGATATTCATCTTCCTCATATAAAGATTCTATGACGGAAAAGGAAACAATAATTTTTTGAGTTTGTTTATATGCCATTTTGGGTTTATTTCCCATGATGTACCAAAATGCACTAAGCCAGATAAACTTATTTTTATTGTCTGGATTTAACGATGCAACAAATTCATTGAATTCCTTTCTGTCTTTAAAGTTTTCAGCTAAGAGTTTCCAAGAAAACTTTATCCAAATTCTATGTTGCTTATCTCTTAGTTCTTGCCTAATTTTATCTGCACTCTTAATCATTGATTTTTTATTATTTTGTTTGGTCATTTTTGTCTACGTTCTTTTGCCATCATCGCCCGACGCTGGTGACGATTCATATTAGAAAATTCCTCTTTTTTGTGTTCTGAAACTGCAGGGTATTCCTCAACATGCCTATGTTCGAGGTTTATATTTTCTTCTTTCAATATATCAAGATCTTTTAAATCAGCTGCCAAATCAGCTTCTAGCTCGGGTGTCCATTCTGGAGGTTGTTCCGCAAAAACCATATCTTCAGATGACCCATTTAGTGCTCTTGGGTTTTCCATTGGTTCGGTTGCAACTCCGACAATTGTTTTTATATTTGGATATTTTTTTAACAATCCCAAACAATAAACTAAAAGCATGTCTGAACGCACCTTGCGATATTTTTCGTAACCTCCTTTCATTTCTCTGCTTGGGTGCTCCAATGTCATAAAGACGTAGCCAATTTTATCTTCTGGTCTTTCGGGCAATGGCAACATCGATCGAAATCTTCTATTTATTTTACGCTCCACAGATGGAGTTTTTTCTTCGAGTACTTCAATAATTCCTTTGCCGAGCATACGGCGATGGAGTCTTGGTTCATTAGCCATAATACTAACACCAATTTCGTATTTAGATACATCAAGTGGTTTTCCGTCTGGAACTATCGTAGTTCCTGCTAATAAATGATTAGTGAAAGCTTCAATCAAGCGATCCCAAATATAAGAGTTTTCATCTGCTTCCTTTTTTCTTTTATATTGAGAACTCTTTAACATTTCAGTATATCCTCCGTCTATGGCCAAATGATCTCGAGCTTCCCAAGGGCGACCATCTGGATGTGGAAATCCATGTATGTTTTCAGTTCCAGTCAAATGCTCTAGGTAATAAGCTAGTAAATCTTCTTCTCCACTAGCAAGACCTAGATATCCTGATCTGATGAATTTCTCTTTTTTTTCTAGATAGTCTGTAAAATCGGTGATGGTATCTAGTTCCCGCATAACAACATCAAAAGCAAGATCATCCATAACATGAATAAATGATCCATCAGGATCTACGTCACCAACTCGAAAAGGAAAAAAATCAGGAGAAGATGAATCGAAATGTTTGCCACCTTTTATATTCGGTTGAATCATAAAACTACCACTATCGCCATTAAAAAATTCACTACTTGCTTTATAGGCACCTCGTGCAATAGCTATCGCTTTTATTTTTCTTTTTTCAATTGTTGGAAGTTCAATGGGAAGTCTTTGAGTACAAGCAGGGTCAATAAAAATACGATCTGGATGTTCATTTATCCATCTTTCAGCACCTCTTATTTGTTTAACCGATTTTTGTACTGCTCTTTTGTACCAACGAACCCAAGCGACATTAGTATCTTTATCTTCCGACCATCCATTTTCCTTATCACTAAAAATTATAATGTGTTTTCCACACACAACAAGTAAATCACACAGTTCTTTTCCTGTTCTGTGTCCATTAACAATTTCATCTCTATAAACATTAGGATATGCCCATAGATTAAGAAAGGTGCGATCGGCTAGTTTGGCTAGATATCTTTCAGACTTAGTTGTTCCTGAACTTCGAGTAATTTTAGTCATGTAGCCTTAGTTATCATTTCATACAAATAACTATAGATCTTTAACCTTAGTAAGAATTTCTTCAATGTTTTTATTGTGTACCAAGAAAAAGTGCAATTTGCCTTTACCTAGTTTCTCCCAAATTTTTGCGATAATTTCTTTATATTTAGTATCTTCATTGCTTACTCTATCTTCTCCCTTCCATTCCAACGCAACTAGATTTCCTTTTTTAGTAACAGCAACAAAGTCAGGATAAAACTTTCCTTTTTTCCAACCTTGTATATAGAACGGATCGACTTTCTCACGATTACGTACCCAGAATTCTATATTCTCTAAAGTACCGAGATCTATACGATCAACAAATCCACGTTCTTCGCCGTTGATAGAGTCAATCCTTTCATATAAATTTTTATTAAAAACTTTAGGAACTGGAGATTTTAGTGCAATGGTGGCTGGGAATGAATCAAAAGTAGAAACCAGTAACTTTTTTTTAGATAAAAGATTATCAAACACCTTCTTGGTGTGTGTTTCAAGAATATCTGATATTACCTCACTTAATCTATCCGCAAATAAATATCTATTAACTGATAATTCTGGTAAGGATCGTTTATATTTCTTTAATTGAGTTTGAATAGCTTTTTCAATAAATACTACTTTATCTTCAGGACTTACCATTGGAAACCTAAGTTTTTTATCAAGCCATACTACCAATTCTTCAACGGGGTGTTCGCCATCAAGATACTGATATGGAAGCGACAATTGCTTACCTTGGAGCCATTCATCATCTTCTGTAATATCTATTGTTGCTTGTCCATCGAGATCATAATGAATTTTGAATTCAAAATCGGCATTCTGCTTAGATAGTTCAAAATCCTCACCCACTAGATCTTCAAAGGAAAGTTTATTTTTACTTAAGGCCATCATTGGCACTTTTAAGTCTTTTTTTATTGCTTTTTTTGCTTCTAATACATCGGTGTATTTTTCTACATCAGTAGCGCCGACAAAATCAGCTCTGCTATATCCATTATCTTCAAGTCCCTTAATAATTTTATTAGCCGCTTCATTAAAGTTTGGAGCAGAGGCGAAAACATAACTTCTATTTAACACATCATCGGGTTTTTTCTTTGCATATGGCATACGAATAACCCGACCAATAATCTGTTCTACGGCAATTTTGGCTCCCAAATTTGCAACAGAGATGAGTACATAAGCAAAAGAACAATCCCATCCTTCAGCCAAAGCGTTAACTGTGAGTATATATCGAACTTCACATTTTTTATCAAATAGATTTATGCCTTCAAGCTCGTCTTTGTCAGACGTTTTGATTTTTATCTGTTCTTCCGGGATCTTCTTATTTAAAAGCATTTGCTTTAATTGTTCAACTGTAACAGTAGCGCGAGTTTTGCTTTTTGGCTGTGCCTGAAGTAATGCAATCGGGCGAATGTATTCTCCCTTTAATTTCTTTGTCCTTTTTTCAAGTTCTTCTCGTTTCATTAATCCATCAGATACGACTTGTTCCCATTGTGATCGGCTTTCAAGTACAATAGGAATTTTTACCATGTCTTCAATCTTCAATTCGGATGCACTCGTATTTACCAAGATATTACTTCCTTCTCGTGGAGTTGCAGTAAATTCAATAACAAATGATGGTTTTAGATCTGATAAAAATTCTATCGACAGTTCTCCAGAGGTTCGGTGGCCTTCATCGATCACAACAAGTGGCGAGTGCTTACGGACAACATTTGCAAGAGAATTAATCACGGAACCCTCTTTGTCTTTCTCGAGATCTTTATCATCTTTTATGTTTTGGAAATGATCCATCAGAGATCCATTTTCTTGGTAGACTTTATATTTTTTCTGAATTGATGTCTCGTGTCTAAATGCAACCACACTTGCAATAATGATGCACAAATTATTTCGTACGTCCTCTGGTGTGATAGTGAGTGCCTCTTCATTAGAAAAAACCTTAAATTTTGTATCAAAGGATTCATTAAACATTTCGTAGTGCCAGTCCTTGGAATCTTTAAACTTTTTTAGCGTCTGGGTTTTTATCGCATCGGAGGGAACGAACCACATAACAATACCTGTATCCATTTTATGTTGTAAGGTCGTGGCCATTATGCGTTCTACAGACTTACAACCTACGAGTGTTTTTCCACCACCAGTAGGAATTTTTACACACAAAAAAGGTATGTCACCATATCGCTTGTTGTATGTTTCGTTAGTAATTTTATAGAAAGCTAAGTCGGGAGTTATGTTCGGCTTTTTCAATAGAAGCATGAATTCTTCCAGGGTTTCTATAGCGCTTTCTTGATAACGTTTTAATTTCATAAATTTATTTTAAAACAGCCATGGCAGAAAAAATGGCGGCAAATATAGAGGCTATTCCGAAAATCCAATAGAACGCCTCCTTTATTTTTTCATAATAATAATTTTCTATAAAAATACTACCTTCATGTGTAATGGAAATAACATTTTTTAATCCACCTGTAACAGATATTGAATCGAAGACAAGAAACTTACTGTAGTGCATATCTCCAATATCATCATTAGTTATCCCTAAAATATTTTTAATATTTTCTTCTGTATCACCCTTTTTGCCGTTGATGAAACGAGTCTCAATTTTATTTAGGTGACGTAAAACCTTAATTTCTTTTTTGTTTAACATATATTTTAATACACCTTAACTTCGTAAGGTATTTGCTTAAAAATAATTCCTTTCGTTATTAAATTTTCCTCATCTACTAAACAACGATCAGCATAAATTACAGCTGGAGTTTTGATTTTCAGTTTAGTTAATGTACTTCGAGTTAAATCATTTTTATTTTTCCCAGTGTACAAAAGGTAATATGAAGTACCATGACTTTCTCCTATAAATGGAACCTTAATATTTTTTTTATCAATATTTGTTTGAGTTTCAGTAAAATAGACATATGATGCAAGTTCGCCGTATGAGCAATTTTCGTTTATCTGTCCTTTTTCATTAAAAAGAGGTTTTGCCAGTTCACAGTACTCAAAACCATCTTTATAATTATATTTTTTGATTGCCCGTTTCACTCTTTCTGCGGTAATTTTCTTAGCAATCTCATTTTCCATTTCAATTAAGATAAAGTTTCTATTTTTCCCATCTTCTTTATTCATATCTAATACTGCATGCCCTGTTGTACCAGAACCAGCGAAAGAATCTAGAACAATACCTCCATCATCTGTTCCCATTTCAATTATTTTTCTTATCATCTCCATTGGTTTTGGAAAATTAAAAACTTTCTTACCTCCAAATAAATTTTTTACTTCCAATGTTCCTTTTTCTGTATTATCATCTTTATCCCACCACACAGAACGTGCCATTCTAGATTTTTCTCTATATTTTTCAATAATTTGATATCCTCCATCCATCATCTTCTTTGCAACAATTTCTGTATTTAGAAATGTTAAAGATCTTGGTTTTCCCCAACGCCAAACAGTTTTATAACCTTGTGATTCTTTTGGAACTATTTCTACCCAACCAGCATGTTTTTCTAAATCAATTTCAAAAAAACCATTTTTATCTAACTTTTTTGGGTTTACATAAAATGGGTAGTAAAGATTTGGACGATTGCCAATATGAAACGCTATATTTCTGTTTCTTAACTCTCTTATTTCGAAACCACCTTTCTTATCTTCATATGGAAAAACTTTATTTGGGTCATTTAAGTTATTCAATTCAGTTTTACCAGCAATTTTTGAATAGACTAAAACATAATCATGCATTCTAGCAATTCCACCATAATCTCTTCCTCGAGGATTCCCAACTACAGTTATTTGTCCTATGAAATTAGCTTCTCCAAATATTTCATCCAGTAATAATTTTAAAATACTTTGTTCATTGTCATCTATTGAAATAAAAATCACACCTTCATCATTTAGTAAATCTCGCAATAATTTTAAACGAGGATACATCATACACAACCACTTATCATGACGTGTTAGATCTTCTCCGGCAATGCCAACTACCTTACCCAGCCAATCTCGTATTTTAGGAGAATTAACTTTGTCATTATAAACCCAATTTTCATTCCCGGTATTATAAGGTGGATCAATATAAACACACTTAATTTTGTTTTTATAAAAAGGGATAAGTGCCTTAAGAGCTTCAAGGTTATCACCGTGGATAATAAGATTTTTTGATTCCTTTCCAATAGAAACACTCGGTACTTTTTCAAGTAGTTTAAAAGAGACCTCTTTGTCGTGATTTACAACCGCTTCTTTGCCGATCCAATTAAGTGATGCCATTTCAAAATATTAGCACTTTTTGACTTAAAAATAAAGGTTTTTTAGGACGTTTAGTTACCAACATCTGGAGTCTAGGACGCTCTAGACTCATAGAGGCTGTTGCGTCATTCCTTAGGTATGAGTAATACATTAGAAAAGCCAGTAGTGGCACTGGCACAGGACACAACCCCACCAAAGATAAAATATTGCCTTTATGCTCGTAAATCAACCGAGCAAGAGGACAAACAAGCCTTATCAATAGAATCTCAAGTAAGAGAAATGCTCAGTTTGGCTGAGCGTGAAAAACTTGAGATAGTCGAAATTAAACGAGAATCTCACTCCTCAAAAGAAGTAGGGCAAAGACCTGTATACAACGAACTAATTACTGAAATCAGGCAGGGCAAATTTAATGGCATCCTAACATGGGCACCTGATCGTCTTTCAAGAAATGCAGGTGACCTTGGAAGCGTGGTTGATCTAATGGATCAAAAACATCTTATTGAGATACGGACTTATGGACAAAAATTTACGAACAATCCAAA
Organism: Candidatus Nomurabacteria bacterium; assembly: GCA_023267215.1. Taxonomy (GTDB): domain Bacteria; phylum Patescibacteriota; class Minisyncoccia; order Phycocordibacterales; family UBA9973; genus UBA9973. Next base: position 307,944 of record JAHFNS010000001.1, read on the forward strand.
TGAGAAATTTCTTCTGATGATTTTGGGGAGTCAGGCGAAGCTTGAGAATGACAATAAAATGGTAAACGTAAAACGAGGATTGCGAGCAAGATGCGAGATGGGCCTCTGGCCGTCGGTACCACCGACGGGATATTTGAGTCACTCTGATAGAAATAAAAAATGCGAAGTAGTAATTGATGAGCAACGAGCTGTGGTGATCAAACAAATGTTTGAGAAAGTTGCTTACGATGGATGGTCGGGTAGAAAATTATTCAAATGGCTTCATGACGACATAAGATTTAAAACAAAACATGGCAAACCATTGACCCTAAGTAATATCTATATCATTCTTAAAAGCACTTTCTATTATGGAGAATTTGAATACCCAAAGGGTGGTGGAAAATGGTACGTAGGAAAACACGAACCAATAATAAATAAAGATTTATATAACCAAGTACAGAGCAAGATAACAAATGAACATACAATTAGGGCACAAGATAAAGAATTCGCCTTTACCAGAATGATTACTTGCGGACTGTGTGGATCAGGGATAACAGCAGACGAGAAATTTAAGAAACTCAAGGACGGAAGTATGAATAGGTACGTCTACTACGGATGCACAAAATTTAAAGATAAAAATTGCCAATGTGGATATATACGCGAAGAAGAATTGATTGAACAATTAGCCAATATTCTTGATGTAGTATCACTAGATGAGATAGGAATGAAAGATAAAATAAAAGCAGAGATTGAATCGCATAATGAATTTCAAGAGTCGGTGCTCGGAAAAAAAGTGAAAGAAAAAATAAAGATTAAAGATATAGATATTAGGAACTACGCAAAACATATACTACGAAAGAAATCTATTTATGAGAAGAGAGAACTACTTGGTCATCTAAGAAGTAAGTTGATATTGAAAGAAAAAAGGATTAAATTAATTTAATCGTTTTTATCAAAGTTAGATAAACTTTTTTTTGTTTCCATTTATTAAGGTCTGTGGAGATGCTTTATAATTTGAATGTAAAAAAATACTATATAAGGTGTTTAATGGAGACAAATAGGTGTTTATTGTTTTCTTAAACTTGTAATCATTAGATTTATAGAGCTGTTCTAGGTATTGAATGTACTCTTCATCCTGAGTGAATGTCATTACCAATAACTGTTTATCAGATAGTGGTAAAATTACATATAAGATTGATGCATGTTTTTTGAAAATAATTTTTTTATTTTGTAAATCAAGTTGTGGATTTATAATTCCATTTGCAAATAATATATTTTCAGTAATAACGGCTCGAGTATGTACAAAAAAGTTTTTTTCTGTACTGCCATTATAAATATTCCACAAAGAACGCAATAACTTCCTTTGATATTTATATCTAATGAAATTTTCAACAAACCAAGTTAAATCTATTTTTTCTTCTTTCTTTTGATCATTATTGTAAATACTTCGAGCTGATGCAATCGCTGGGTAAGCAAAAACTAACTGATGAGAAAAGGCTAGTTGTGATCGTAAAAATTGATATTGAAACGACATTGATCGAAGAAAGTGAAGAAATTGATTATCCTTATTTAAAAGGTCATGGTCATTTTTATCTATTTCTTTAAATATCCTGTCATCACAATTAGAACAAAAGATAGGATATTTCATATCATTATTTGTGCCAATTTCTACAAGTTGTTTTTTACCGTTGTTGTCAATTTCAAAACCTTTGCATTTTGTATTTGAAAAATGTTTTTTAACCAACGATCTACCAAAGATATGTGATCCTATGCATTTGTTACCACAATCAAGATTTGCACACACATCGAACTTTTTTTGAAATTCTTCATTATACTCGTACATAAATGAAGTTGGAATATTCGATACATTAAAGGCGTTGGCTTTTGCATAACCAATAACTTTATTTAGAAATTTATCACTAATCCAAAATTTTGCTTCTTTTTTACAACAATCTAAAAAAAGTAAACCACTTCCACAAAAACAAGGATCCTCATCAATAATTTTCGTGTGTTTAGTTAAAAAGATGCTATTAATTTTTTCAATATCTTCTTTTTTCATTAAATTAAATCTTTACTTGGCTCCTCTTTGAAACGTAAAAATTTTCTAATCTGTTTCCAGATATTTTTTGATTTTTCTGCATTCCAGCCATTTGAAATTACCTCATTGCTAACTAAAAAACGAGAAAAAAAGTTATGAAAACTAGTTTCGCTAGCATGGGGGTCAGTATTATTTTTTATTTTAAGCAAATCAATAATTGTTGACGATGTTGCTGCATCTCTTAAGCGTTCAAGATCTTCTATACTCATAATTTCCAGAGGGGCAAAAATTACATCGCTTAATAACCCGGCTTCGGCAACTTTTTCACGGACAAACCGTTGCATTTTTGCATGCATCGGAACAGGTTCATACGTAACCAAAACTGGATAGATTTTATTTATCCCATTTTGAGGAACTGGAAATTTATCAACCTGTCCTGTTCTTATTTTTTTCGCAGCAGTTTCTATTTGATTTGCTCCTTTTATAATCAACTCATCAAGAAACAAAGGATCATCCTGCCAGTCACCAGTAGTTTTAAATTTCTCATTGAATTGGCGTGATTTCGCTTCAAAAATTACTATTTCGTTTTCTTGAATTAAAATTGAATCTCCAACCTCTTCATGACTGTCAGTTGATTCTGCTGGAATATATTGAAATATAATTTTTTTATTCTGCCTTTCAAAAAGACGACAAATTTCTTTTAAATACTCTCCAAAAAGGCGACCTCGATAATCAGTTAACTCGTTAAGCATTTTTTGTTTTTCTTTGCCTGTGACATGATCCAGAGGCATCCATATTGTATTTTGAGTTGCTTTTTGCAACAAACAAGGAAGACTCACGCAGGCAAGTCGCCCATCTTCTAAACGAATAAATGGTGCCCGACGAAATATCTTAAGATTGTAACCAACGGGGTCAGTAGCCGGATTAAAGTTTTCTAATTCTTTAAGAATTTCTTTTTTTACTTCTGTAAAATCTGCAGTCAATCCACTAATTATCAACTCAGTCTTTTTTGAATCAATAACACTTTGATCAAAATAATCATTTGGATTAATTAGAGTTGTTTGATAAAGAATAACTTTTTCTTCTTGAAAAAATGGAGTAGCCATGGCTAGACCAAGTGCTGTTGCTTCTTCTGGATTTATTCCAACTAGGCGAGTAAATAAGTCTATAAATAACTCACCTGAAGGCATGGACATCTTACTTGCTTGGTCAGTATACATATCAGTAGCTCTCGCCAAGAGAGCTGAAAAATCAACTCTAGCATTCAAATAGCCACTTCTTAAAACATGTTTAGCATAACTATCCAAGTCTCCAGGCTTACATGCCGTATTGTCATACTCAAAATGAATATCATGTACTCCTAAAAGTACCTGTGATAATTCAACTTTTGGTATTTCTACATTAGTACCATTACTACCATATGCAATAGATAACTTTCTTAAAAGGTTAACTTGTCCCAAAGAAAAACTAGTTGCTCCTGGTTCAACTTTTCTTTGCATTCGAGACATTACACTCGGAGGTAAAAATGTTTCCAATAACATATTTTGCACCTCAGACAAATCTTTTTTAGGATGAAGAATTATACTCTCAATTTTTGCACAAATATCTAACCAAAAAGATACAGGATACCTAGATATAATTTCAATTATATCTCCCATAGATAGTTTTACACCAAACAGTTGTTCGTGTCCGACTGCAAACGTCATTGGATCATAGTTGTTATCCATATAAATGCATTTTAACACTTTTTACTTTTCAGAACTAAAAAGCACCCAATGGGTGCTTTTTAGTTCTGAAAACTGCTCTCAGCAGGTATGCAATTTACGGAATAGTATCGTGTGATTTTCGAAAGTTCGTGCCCATGACTGGTGCTAAAAACTTTTTTTCCTAAACAACGATTTTAGCCGTTTAGGTCTATCTCACATGACTGCTGGGAGACTTGGACTCGAACCAAGATAACATCCTCCAGAGGGATGTGTCCTACCATTAGACGATCTCCCAAAATATACCATTAGATCTGTACGATCTCCCAATGGTTCACCTTTACAATAATACAAAAATGGCTTTTTATCAATTAAAATTATGCTATAATTTATAGATGGAAAAAGTAATTATAAACAATCAAGAAATTTTAGGGTCTTTGTGGATGATAGGATGGCTTTTTACCATCGGCTATCTTCGACTTTCCTTTTGGAAAGGTGTTCTTTCTTTAATAGTTTGGCCTTACTATTTGGGAGTAAAATTTAGTAAAGATACTAAAAAGGAAATTGAAAAATAATTTTGTCGTGCAAACAGTAAAAGATTTAATTCTTAAATATATTCGACTGATCAGATACATTTTTGCTGGAGGGATCGCTGTAGCTTCTAATCTATCCGTGCTTTTCATCTGTGTGCATTATATTCATTTGTGGTATCTCATCTCCGCCATCATTTCTTTCTGTTGTGCTGTTATCATAAGTTACACACTGCAAAAGTTTTTTGTTTTTAAAAATTATTCCAAAGAAAACATACATAAACAGTTTTTAAACTTTTTCATTTTCAATTTTTTAATGCTCGGCACAAATACTTTGTTGATATACATATTTGTTGATATAATAGGTCTCTGGTATCTTTTGGCCCAAGCTATATCTTCTCTCTTGTGTGCCTGTGTAAATTATTTTTATTTCAATAAATTCATATTCAATAATGCCAAATATAATAATTAAAAAACCAAAAGTTGTTGTTGTCCTTCCAGCCTTGAATGCTGAGAAAACACTAGAAAAAACAGTAATGGACATCCCTCGTGATATAGTCGATGAAATAATTTTAGTCGACGATGGTAGCACTGACGATACCGTAAATATAGCAAAAAAACTTAATCTCACAATACATATACATGATAAAAATAAAGGTTATGGTGCAAATCAAAAAACATGTTACCGCACAGCGTTAGAAAAAAATGCTGATATTATAATCATGATTCATCCTGATTATCAATATGACGCCAAGGTAATAAAATATTTAGTAGGTTTTATTGACGAAGGGTATGTCGATGTAATGTTGGGCTCTAGAATACGATCTCGAAAAGAAGCATTAGAAGGTGGAATGCCGACTTATAAATATTTATCAAATCGCTTTCTTACTTTCTGTGAAAACGTATTAAGTGGATACAACCTCTCTGAATGGCACACAGGAATGAGGGCTTATAAAAGAGAAGTGTTAGAAAAAATTAATTTTGCAGACAATTCTGATGATTTCGTTTTTGATAGCCAAGTCTTATTTCAAATTATAGAAAAAGAATATCGCATCGGTGATATACCCGTACCTGTCAGATATTTTGATGAAGCATCTTCCATAAATTTCAAAAGAAGTTTGAAATATGGCATTCTATCTCTTTTGGTTGCTATAAAATTTTTCTTAAAAAGATTTTTCCATCTTAAAAAATGAAAAATAATAAAACAAAAATATTTTTGAACTTAGGTGTAGTATTTGTCATTATCCTTTTTGCTTTCAGTTTGTTTAAAAATATTGCTTACCCTTTGCTTTGGAACGATGAAGCTTCAACAGCCATGTTTGGAAAGAGAGTTTTAGAATATGGTTACCCAAAAGCTCACGATGGTAAAAATTTCTTATATCTTTTGAGTGACACAAATCACGACGTTGGTATACAAAATAAAGGTGATGTTTATGTCGCTGAGGGTTGGACCCAATATTATCTGGCAGCTTTCGGTGAATATTTCGCTAATCAAACTAACAACTTATATACAAAGACAGCAATATTACGTACACCCTTTGCCCTAGCTGGTTTTTTGGCAATAGTTATTTTTGGATTAACAATAAGTTTATTTTTTAAGGAAAACAGAAAAAAGACATTTATAATTTTTTTTCTGTTTGAATTAGTTTCAATCTCATTAATTTTACACCTAAGAGAGGTACGTTATTATTCTCTAATTTTATTATTCTCCGCAATTCTCATTAATGTTTATTTAAGGTATACGATACTAAAAACACTCAGCTATAAATATTACGTATCTGTAGTTGCTTTATTTATTGTCTTACTCTTTCACACACACTACCCTATTGCTGCTGTCTTTATACTTACGTTTGGATTACATAGCTTATTCTTGTCGTATTTAATGTGTGAAAAAAAATTGTCAGTTTTTGTACGTAATTTTTTTAAATCAACGTTACCATTATTTATATCACTTATATTCATAATCCCTTCTCTCGTATATTTCAAAACATTTGCAGTAGTCAACTCTATAACCACACAATCTGCTTTAGGTATAGGAAATTATCTAAATAACATTTCTTGGACATTTTCCTTTTTTGCAAAATTCGAATTTCTATATGTAGCCATTTTTCTAAAAATATTACTAATATTATTTTTAATTTACAAAAAAAATGCATTAAATGAAGAAAACAAGATTTTTATTAAAACTTCTAATTTTTTGTCACTATTTTTTTGTACTTACATTTTAGTAATAGCACGCACAGTTTTTGTCTTTGAACGCTACATCATAGTTTTACAGCCAGTTTTAGTTTGTATCATTTTATTGGACATTTTTCTATCTTGGCAAATGTTCAATCAAATTTTCGCATTGCAATCACCTAATAAAAAAAACATATCCAGAGGTTTTATTACTGTTGTTTTAATAGCTATTTGGATAAACCTTATCCCGTTAATGGAACCACTTAAAGGGCATTTATATGAATTAACTCATCAATATAAAGGTCCACTTGATTTTGCTATTCCATATATACAAGAAAAATTCAAAGATCCATCGAAAATAATCATTGCTACTAATTACGAAGAAAACTCTTATATGTATTATTTAAATAGTAAAACAATCGTCGGATATGTTAAAAACAACTTAGAAGAGGACAAAAAACTCGAACCGGATGTTATCATCGATCGTAAATATTTTAGTTTTGCAGAAGGATATAAAGACGTTTTTGATACATTTTTAAATAAAAATAAATATGAAGAAATTAATTTTCCTGTTTTTGATTATCCTTTCAATAATATTCCTGAGTTAAATTTTAATGTTCCCCATCTTTACAAAACTATGTCTGCAAATAATGATAGTGAAAAATTATATCTATATGTAAAACAATAAAAACTATATTTTTTATTTCCTAAAAATTATTTTCCAAGGGTTAAATATGTTTTCAAAAATAATGTGACTTGAAATTTTTGATTCTCCTTTTGTTCGTTCAATAAAAATAATTGGCACTTCAAAAAAAGTAGCACCAGCTTTATATAAAAGATATTTAAGCTCTGGAACAAAAGCATAACCTTGTGCATTTATTTTTAATAAATCGATTTTTCTCATTAAGTCCATAGAGATAACCATAAAATCACAAGAATAATCGTGAATAGGAATACGAAGAATCATTTTATAATAAAGATTACCAACAAAACTCAATATTCTTCGTGACAATTTAGAGCCAATCATTTTGCTTCCAGGCGCATGACGAGAACCGATTACCACTCCATAATTATCACTTTTTTTAATCATTTCTGGAAGGTATTGTAATTGAGGAGCAAAATCAGCATCAACCATGATTATAGATTTAATATCTTTATCACCTAATATTTGTAAAAATACATTAATATATGCTTTTGCTAATCCATCTTTTTCTTTTCTAGAAATTAGAGAAAGATTGGGATATTCTTTTTTGAGTTCATTAACAACTAACGCCGTGCCATCGGGCGAATTATCATCTGCCACTATTACTGAAACTTCTGGTAAAATTTTAAAAATAAGAGGTATTAAAATATTAATATTCTCTTTCTCGTTGTATGTTGGAATAACAATTATATTTTTCATAAATAACAACCCTAGCAACAGATATTATGTCTCTTCTCTCTTCTTAAATCCGCCTCCACCATAATCTTCACTAAATCTTTAAAACTAGTTTTGGGTTTCCAATTAAGGATTTTTCTAGCTTTTCTACTATCTCCACAAAGATAACTTACTTCATTGGGTCTAAAATATTGTGGATCAATTTCAACTATCGTTTTACCTGTTTTTTTGTCTATACCCTTTTCATTTAAACCTTTCCCCTTCCATGTGATATCAATATCTAATACTTTACAAGCTTCTTCGATAAATTCACGGACTGAATGAGTTTCACCTGTGGCGATAACAAAATCTTGTGGAGTTTTTTGTTGAAGCATTTTCCAAGCAGCTTCCATATATTCTGGTGCATAGCCCCAGTCGCGCTTACTATCTAAATTACCTAAAAACATTTTTTCTTTTTTGCCAGATTTTATCTCATTTAAACCTACACTTATTTTTCTAGTCACAAAATTTTCCCCACGTCTAGGAGATTCATGATTGAAAAAAATACCATTAACTACAAACATCTTATAACTTTCACGATAAACTTTAGCTATCTCAAAACCATATAGTTTAGCGACCCCATAAGGACTTTTTGGATTAAAAGATGTCTTTTCATTTTGAGGAGCTTCTCTTTTATCGCCACTAAATAATTCAGATGTTGACGCTTGATAAATCTTACAACCAATATTTAAATTTTTAACAGCTTCTAGTAAATTAAGAACACCTATAGCATCTGACTGAGCTGTATAGAAAGGTATATCAAAAGAAACACGCACATCAGATTGGGCGGCAAGATTATATATCTCGTCTGGTTTTACTTCTTTGATAATTCGCAAAAGAGAATCTACATCAGTCATGTCTCCATAAAGAAGATGCACACGATTTGATTCTTTTATATTAAATAAATGTTCAATATTCTGACAATTAAATGTACTAGAACGTCTAAGCATTCCATAAACCTGATATCCTTTTTTAAAAAGAAATTCTGCTAGGTATGAACCATCTTGTCCTCCTATACCTGTTATTAAAGCTTTTTTCATAAAAATTTATTATTTAATATTTTCTCTCTTTTTGAATCCGCCTCCACCATAATCTTTACTAAATCTTTAAAACTAGTTTTGGGTTTCCAATTAAGTATTTTTCTAGCTTTTCTACTATCTCCACAAAGATAACTAACTTCATTGGGTCTAAAATATTGTGGATCAATTTCAACTATCGTTTTACCTGTTTTTTTGTCTATACCCTTTTCATTTAAACCTTTCCCCTTCCATGTGATATCAATATCTAATACTTTACAAGCTTCTTCGATAAATTCACGGACTGAATGAGTTTCACCTGTGGCGATAACAAAATCTTGTGGAGTTTTTTGTTGGAGCATTTTCCAGGCAGCTTCCATATATTCTGGTGCATAGCCCCAGTCGCGTTTTACATTTATATTTCCTAACTTCAAACTTTCCAAAGATCCTAGCTTTATTTTTACCATAGATCCTGTTATTTTCCTAGCTATAAAACTCTCACTACACCTTGGAGATATATGATTGAATAATATTCCAGAACAAATAAAAAAATCATACTTTTTTCTATATTCTACTACATATTTAATATGAGCTTTTAATTTTGCTTTACCATATGGGCTTACAGGACCAAATGAAGTTTTTTCATTCTGAAATGATTTTACTGCGTCAAACATTCTAGAACTTCCTGCTTGAAAAATTTTTACTTTTGGATTAATTTTTATAGCTACGTCAACCAAATAACCAAAACCACGATAATTTATATTATAAGTTTCTTTGGAAAGTTTGAACGACCTAACCTCATCAGATTGGGCGGCAAAATTATAAATTTCATCTGGTTGTGCTATTTTAAGTCCTTTTTTAAGAGATTCTAAAACTCCTAAGTCTCCTTTAATTAAAATTATTTTTTTATTTTTATATAACTTTTCAATATTCTGTAAAGAATCTTTTTTAAAACTACGTACCAAACCAAAAACTTTATATCCTTTTTTCACAAGTAATTCTGCAAGATAAGATCCATCCTGCCCAGCGATACCTGTAATAAATGCTCTTTTTTTATAAGCAATCATAGATAAATTAGTATATCACCAAAAAATGAAAAAAGGAGTACCGAAGTACTCCTTAAATTTATATCTCAAACAAGTTTTTGTTCTTCAACTTGCTTGAAGATACTTTCAATGAAACAGGTATGATGTCCATTATCTTCGATCATGCCAAGTGGTATTTGAGAAAACCATTTTAAGGTACTACTTTCAAGGACTTCCGTCATTGGAGAGCAAATTACTAAAAGACTAAGCGGATGTTCACCAGATGGATGATCCATCCATTTCTCATACAAACTTTGGGCTAAAACCTTTATTTTCATAATCCCTAGTTCGGTTTCTATTATACGACCAACTCCTTCTTCAAGGGTATGGGGTGGCAACCATTTTCCACCAGGAATGTGCCAGCCTTTCCAGAGTTTATCGATTCGGTGAGCTAAAAAGATTTCAACCTTGCCATTTACTGGTGAACGTCGGACAATTCCAACTTCCAAGTTTGGTACAGAAATAGCCTTGCAAAAAGATTCATATGCTTTTTGATGTACAAAATATCCATCCTTCACATATTCATCCAGTAATTCAGCAAAAAGTATTGCTCTTTGTTCATTCATATTTCCTCCTTAGGAATTTTGTTGTTGTTTTTGTTCTTCTATATATAAGATATCACACAATATGTGTTCTGTCAATGTACATTACCCTATTTTTTTAATATAAATGTATGCTATGCTTATATCATAAATTTATGGCTAAACTATCAGATAAAAAAGTTGAAATATTTTTACCCACTTGTAATGTGAATACAGTGAAAGACGGACGTGGTGGTATCTTCACATGGATTCCACAAGATGCAATTAAAGAATTTAATATGCTCTATTTTACTCCAGGAGCTTCGAGAGGAAACCATCGTCATCCTGAATTTGTAGAATAT
>JAHFNS010000001.1:318872-335961 GCA_023267215.1 Candidatus Nomurabacteria bacterium
AGACGGACGTGGTGGTATCTTCACATGGATTCCACAAGATGCAATTAAAGAATTTAATATGCTCTATTTTACTCCAGGAGCTTCGAGAGGAAACCATCGTCATCCTGAATTTGTAGAATATTCTTTGATCGTTGACGGATCTGCAGTTGTTGTCACTAAAGATGCACCATCTATGAAAGAAAGAGTTATTCATGTCAGTAAAGGATCCTGCATAAGAACCCCAAAAGGTGTCACTCACACTATCTATGCAATTACTAACCTGACGGTAATAGCAATGCTTACTAAACCTTGGGATGATTGTAATGTCCCTATTATTAGAGAGACGTTAAAAAAATAAAATGATTACAGTTGGTCTTTTTGGGGCAAATGGATTTGTAGGGAAAAAATTACATGCTTCATTGGTCAAAAAGGGTTATAATGTGACTCCTATTACTCGTGAAAATTATCCTCAATGTATAGGGAAATTTTATAACATTGTCATAAATTCTGCTATGCCCTCTATGCGGTTTTCGGCACAAAATAACCCAGAAAAAGATTTTAAGGAAACTATAGAAAAAACGGCGAATATATTTTATTGTTGTACTTTTGATAAATTTGTTCAGATCAGTACTATTTCAGCCAGAAGTCAGTTAGATACTGTATACGGAAGACATAAACTCGCAGCAGAAAATATTTGTAATTGTAATAATAATCTTATTATACGTCTCACCTCTATGTTTAGTGATGATTTAGAAAAAGGTGTATTGATAGATATTATAAAGAACCAAAAAGTGTTTGTTGATAAAGAAAGTAGATATAGTTTTGCTAGTGTTGATGTTGTAGCTGATTACATAGTGGCAAATTTACATCAAAGTGGCATATTAGAAGTAGGTGCATCTAATTCTGTACGATTAATAGATATTGCAAATTATTTTGGAATTTCAGTAAAATTTGATGGTCCATTAGATATCCAAGAAGTTGAAAATACTGATGAAAAGCTACCAGATGCAAAAGAGGTTTTTAAATTTATTAAAAATAAACTTTCAAAATGAATAAAATTAAAATAACCAAATGCCGATTTTGTGGAAATAATTCAATCATTCCAGCTATTGACCTTGGTAAACAATATTTGTCTTCAATATTTCCAAGCAATCTTTCTTATCGTAAAAATATCAAGAAACAACCACTCAGTCTAGTTTTGTGTAAAAAAAATCATAATAGTTGCGGTACCTTGCAACTAAGCCATTCTTTCAGAATGTCAAAAATGTATGAGCAATATCCTTTTACTAGTTCTACCAACTCTTCCATGCCTAAGATTTTGAAAGATGTTCTTGATAGTGCTTTGAAATATGTCGATCTAAAAAAAGAAGATTTAGTTTTAGATATTGGTGGCAATGATGGAACACTTTTATCATATTTAAAAGATACAAACTGTGATTTGTTGTGTATCGACCCTGCACAAAATGTAAAATCAATCTTTACTTCAAAAAAATTTAAAACTGTCATAAATTATTTTAGTGAAAAAGTTTATAAAGCTGAAACAAAGAAAAAAGCAAAAATAATTTTTAGTATTGCTATGTTTTATCATCTGTACGATCCAATCGGATTTTCAAAAGAAGTCGAAGCTTGTCTAGCTCCTGATGGTATCTGGGTCATTCAAATGGCTTATCTTCCAAAAATGATCGAAACAAATATGTATGACAATATTGTACATGAACATGTGGGCTACTATGCGATAGACAATATGCGTTTTATAATGGAAAAAGTTGGTTTAGAAATTTTTGATGTAAGTTTAAATGATGTTTATGGTGGAAGTTTTAGATTGTTTATTAAAAAGAAAGGATGTCTAAAATACCCTAAATCTAAAGGTTATATTAGAGGATTAAAAAATGAAAAAAAGACAAAAATTTATAATCCAATAACTTACAAAAAGTTTATGAAAAGAATAGAAAAGACTCGTGATGATCTACTCTCTTTGTGTAAGAAAATTAAATCAGAAGGAAAAAGTATTTGGATTTATGGTGCTTCTACTAAAGGCAACACCATACTGCAATATTGTGGAATAAATAAAAAATTAATAGATGCCGCAGCTGATGCCAATCCATTTAAATATGGAAAATATATAATTGGTTCCAATATTCCAATCAAAAAAGAAGAAGAAATGCATAAAGCTAAACCAGATTATCTACTTGCTTTACCATATAGTTTCGTAGACGCATTTATAAAAAGAGAATCTAACCTAATAAATAGTGGAACTAAATTTATTATCCCCTTACCAAAAGTAAAAATCATTCCATAAAAATAATGAAAAAAAAGTTTTTTATAGTTTTAACAATATTATTTTTTATATCTTTTTTTATTCTTCTAAACTGGAACTCATTTAACGCTCCCTTTGAACGTGACGAGGGTGAATATGCATATGGAGCTTGGCTTATGAGAACAGGAGGCGCACCTTATCAAGATTCTTTTTTACAAAAACCACCTTTGATTATTTATACCTATATGGTAGGACAAACTATTAGTCCTCTAGCAGTCTGGCCACCAAGAATGCTTTCTGCTCTCTTTACATTTTTGACAGCAATATTAGTTGGATTCATAGCTTTCAAAGAGTGGGGCAAAATTGCCGGTGTATTTTCTGCTTTTTTATTTCTACCATTAATTAATTTTCCACCACTCACTCCTTTTGCCGCTAACACTGAAAAATTTATGGTCTTGCCGATGGTTGCGCTACTCGCCATTTTTGTTTATTACAAAGAAACTAAAAAATCTTGGCCCTATCTTTTGGCTGGACTTTTTTCCACTCTCGCAATTTTTTATAAACCAATCTGCGTGGGAGTTGTATTTTTCATAATTATTTTTTGGCTGTATAAACTTTATCGTTCTTCTGAAAACCGTAAAATAACCTTATTAATCAAGCCTATTTTGCTGATCGGAGCTTCTGCCTTGCTCTCTAGTTTTATATTACTCATTCCCTTTTTAGGAGTTTTGAAAAATGTTTTTCAAGAAGTTTTTACTTTCAATATTTCTTATGCAAGCTCTTTCGACAATCCATTTGGCAATTTATTTAGTTACTTAGGTAAATTTTTAAATTATTGGTGGATTTTATTATTTCTTCTTTTTGGAATATTTTTCGAAAGACCAAAAAATATTTTGTATTATTTTGTCTTGTTAATAATTTCTTTATTAACTGTATTTTCTACTCCCATTGGTCATTATTATTTAATTTTAATGCCATTTTTAGCATTACTCTCTGGAGCATTGTTTCACTCTCTTTTAAAATCACTCTCTTTAAATGACAAACAGAAATTATGGACAACAGTTGTGGTCTTGCCGATCATTTTGTTCATTATGCTTTTTCCTTTAAAAGAACAATTTTCTCTAAGCCCAGAAAAACTTTCGGAATGGGTTTATGGCACAGTCAATCCCTTTGGCGAGGCGAAAGTTGTCGCTACACATTTGGCACAAATCACAAATGCTGACGATCTCGTCTTTGTGGCTGGATCTGAACCGCAAATTTATTATTATGCACAAAGAAAAAGTTCTTCTCGTTTTATTATTACTTATCCATTAAATTTACCGACACCTTTCAGAGAACAATTCCAAACAGAATTAGTATCTGACCTCGAAAAAAATCAACCCAAAGCAATAGTCGTTTCTGAGAGAGCCATGAGTGGTCTTTGGAACGAAGGTAGTCCTAAAATTTTTATAGAATATTTTAATAATCTTCTTTCTAAAAATTATACTATAATAGGGGGATACGTTTGGGATGACGGAGAGACGGGTCACTGGCAAGAACCAATCGATAAAGAATCGATACCAAATGCTAGTTTAATATTATTTGCTAAAAAATAAAATGAATGATCAAGCTTCACAAGATACACCATATTTAGAGAAATTTAAACCATTTATTTGGATAATCATTATTGGTTTTGTCTTTTATTTACAAGCCTTTTTCTTTGATTTCTCTTATTTGGATGACAATAATTTAATTCTAAACAATCAATATTTTTTAAGTAATTTATCTAATATTTTTCAATCTTTTTCTATAGATGTATTTCATATATTCAATCATTCTGCTTTTTATTATCGACCATTACTCACGATTTCTTTCATATTCGATTATCAATTAGGAGGGGTCGCACCTTTTATATATCATTTCACAAATATATGGCTCCACATTTTATCGGCTTGTTTAGCATTTATTTTCTTCAAAAAACTTGATTATCGAAAAGATTTCGCTTTCTTATTTTCAATTATTTTTTTAGTTCATCCAGTACTCACCCAAGCAGTCGCTTGGATACCTGGCAGAAATGATTCTCTGCTAGCAGTATTTATTTTTCCAACTTTTATTTTTTTTATAAATTATTTAAAAGAACAAAAAATAGGTAGCCTCATCTTGTCATTGTTTTTTTTAGCTCTAGCGCTTTTTACTAAAGAGTCTGCTGCTGTTGCCATACCTCTCATGCTCTTTTATCTACTTTTCTTTTACAGAAAAAAGGAAAGAAAAGTATCTTTTAAACAATTATATTTCTTTCTTGGATCGATCGGCATAGCTATTTTATGGTTTATTTCAAGATACATAGCACTTAAAAACTCAACATCTATAGGCCTTTCTGACATGATCAAGTCAATCTATTTCAATTTTCCAGCTGTCATACAATTTATCGGAAAAATATTCCTGCCATTTAATTTGAATGTCTTGCCAACCATGAGAGATACTACATTTATATATGGGATTATTTCAATAATTTTATTAGCTATAATATTCTTCTTCACTAAAACAAAACGTTGGAATTATATTTGGTTCGGCGTCATTTGGTTCTTTGCATTTTTATTACCATCTTTTATTCGTCCAAATCCCTTACTTCCGGCCGACTTCATTGAACACAGACTCTACGTGCCGATCATTGGTATTTTTATAATTTTACTTGAAACAGATTTCATAAAAAAAATTGATTTAAAGAAAAAAAACACATTAATAATAACTGGTGGTTTAATATTATTTTTAAGTATTATCACCATAGTGCATAGCAGAAATTTTGTAAATAGAATAGCTTTTTGGGAAAATGCTGCTCAAAATTCACCCCATTATCCGCTCGCTCACAGAAATTTAGGAGCCATGTATTATCTGGATAAAAATTTGGAAGGTGCTGAAAAAGAGTCTAAAATAGCCTTAGAATTGAACCCAAATGAAGAAATGGCGCACAACAATTTGGGTTTAATATACTCCAGTCAAAATAAATTACTAGAAGCTGAAAATGAATACAAAAAAGAAGAAGAAGTAAATCCAGGCTATGATAACGCTTATTTTAATTTAGGTTTATTGTACTGGCAAGAAAAAAAATATTCTGATGCAGAAACTAATTGGAAAAAAACATTAGAAGTAAATCCAGATTATACCGACGCCTACAATGCTTTGATGATATACAATTACGAACAAAAAAATTATAAAGATATGGAACTTTATGCAAACGAATTTTACAGAAGAGGTGGGCAAATCCCAAAAGAAATAATTCAAATTTTACAAACTCAGTAAACCTACGGAGGCGTTGCCTCCGTAGGTCGAACTCTTGTAGCTTTTAAAAGGCTATTAAAAGTGGTATAATCTATATATGGAAGGAGGAATAGAAAAAGGCAACTTTTTTGTAAAAAAGAGCGGAGATGTCGTAAAAAAAGAAGAATTAGTAAATAATCGCACAGAAGAAAAGGGTGAGAATCTTTTTATACGAAACAAAGGCAAGAATGAGGGCAAGCTTGTAAATGCTAAAGGTAAATTAGAAATAGTTTCATTTTCATTAGAGGATATTAAAAAAAATTATATTTTTGGTATCTTTTCAGAAATGTTCTCTCATAATGTGATAGATAGAGAGAATTTAGAAGATGCACTTCGAGATACTATTGCCGCTCCTCTCGGTTTTTTGTATCAAATCCCAAAAGTAAAAAAACATTACGAAAAAAGAATGAATGAAAATAAATTTGAAAAGGAAGTGGAAAATGTTTTTAGTTATTTTCATAGAATATTAGCGAACAAAGAGGAATTTGAAAAATATTGGAAATACCTATTCCCAAATGACTAATATAAAGAGCCGGACGCTCCCGCGTCCGGCTCTTTTATCTTTATTTTTTCTTATTTATACAAGCTTTTATGAAACTCGTGAAAAGAGGATGTGGAGAAAGTGGACGAGAGAGGAATTCTGGATGGAATTGTGTACCCAAGAAAAATGGATGTTCTTTTTTTGGAAGTTCCGCTATTTCCATCAATTTTCCATCTGGTGATTTCCCAGAAAAAACCAACCCCGCTTTTTCAAGTGGTTCAATATAAGAATTGTTTACCTCATAACGATGACGATGTCTTTCTTCTATTTTAGATTCACCATAAGAAGTAGCAGCTATACTTCCCTTTTTCAACACACAAGGATAAGCCCCCAAACGCATTGTGCCACCATAATTTTTATTTTTAATTTTTTCAACTTGATCTTGCATAGTAGCTATAACAGGGTCAGGGGTATTCTGATCAAGTTCTGTAGAATTTGCTTTCTTTAAATTTAAAATATTCCGAGCAAAAGATATGGTCATAATCTGCATGCCTAAACACAACCCAAAATAAGGTATCTTTTTACGACGAGCATAATCTGCAGCTAAAATCATACCTTCTGTGCCACGTTTACCAAAACCTCCAGGCACGATAATGCCATCCAATTTATCTAATTCTTTTAATTTATCTTCGCTATTTTCATATTTTTCTGAATCAAGCCAAATAATGTTTGGTTTGTAATTTAAATTCCAAGCAGAATGATTAATAGATTCAATAACTGAAATATAAGTATCTTTACAAGATTTCAAATTGAAATATTTACCGACAACTCCTATAGTTACTTCTTTCTTTATTTTTTTAATTTTGTTAGCTAAAGCTGTCCAATCAGCCAAATCTTTTTGACGCTCTCGTAAACCCAGAGTTTGAAGTAGGATATTACCAAAATTTTCTTTCTCAAAATTAACTGGTACATCATAAATAGAATAAACATCTGGTGCAGAAATTATCCTCTCAATTGGTAAACTGCAAACATTGCTGATAGTCTTTTTGATATCTGGCGTAGCTGGTTTATCTGCCCTACAGAGCACAAAGTCTGGATTGAGCCCGACTGAATAAAGGTCGGTGACAGCATGTTGGGTAGGTTTTGATTTTTGTTCACCGAGAAGTGAAGGCGTCGGCAAATAGCTCGTCAAAACAACAAAAACATCCTCAGGATTTTTAGATTTCATCATTCTGGTCGCTTCAAGGAAAGGAAGAAGCTGATATTCCCCTACCGTGCCACCATATTCTATTATGGTAATTTCTGATTCATTTTTTTCCTGACAAGCTTTAATACGTCTGATTATTTCTTTAGGAATATCTGGATAAACTTCCACATCTTCTCCGCCGTATTCTAAATTGCGTTCTCGTCTTATGACTTCTGCATAAACTTGTCCGGTAGTAATATAATTTTCACGTTTACTGACCTGATTTGTAAAACGTTCATAATTGCCGAGGTCTTGATCTGCTTCCACTCCATCTTCTCCAACAAACACCTCACCATGTTCAGCAGGACGAATAGTGCCAGCATCAATATTGACATACATATCCGCTTTCATATTGGCTACTTTATAACCGCGAGATTGTAATATTTTTCCGATTGAAGCGGCCGCGATACCTTTGCCTACGCTAGACATAACTCCCCCTACCACAAATATGTACTTTGTTTTTTTCATAAATTTCCAAAATAAACTATAAAATTTAAAAAATTTTATAGTTTATTTTTATTTATTTAAATATTTTCTAGTAGCAATGATACTAGAAAAAACACCCAAAACAACACCTGATAATAAAATAATCACCGATATCTGAAGTAAATTTGAAATATAATAATCGTAAATATTTATTCCTAAAAAGTTGGTCATACTCTTCCCAAAATAAAAAGTTATTGGCCAAAAAAGGATTAAAGTAACAACTGTGGCAATAATACCATAAAAAGCCCCCTCCACCATAAAAGGACCACTGACTCGTATTTTAGAAGCCCCGACTAAACGCATTACACCTATTTCTTCTTTAGATATAAAGATAGCTAAGCGAATAGTGTTGAAAGTAATGATAATAGAAATTATTATTAAAATTAAAGTGATCAAAAAACCCAATCTTTGTGCACCAGAAATAATATTATTCAACCTATCTATAACTGTTTTATTTTGATAATAATTCACTTTGTCTACAATAGAAGAGGAACCTATAACAAGCGCATCATCTCCTTTCATAAAATTAGCAATACTCTCATATTGAGAAACTTCTTTTGCTTTGACATTTAGATAAGCGCCTAAGGGATTGTCTTTTATCTCATCTAAGGCAGCAATGGTAGAATAATCATTCTCGTGACGATCACGGAAAAGTTTTAAAGCTTCGTCTCTGCTCACATAAGTAACCTGACTTACTTCCGGCAAGTTTTCTAAGGATTGCTTTAAAGATAAGATCTTATCTTCTCCAGCATTTACATTAAAATATATTGTCACATCAACTTTATTTTTTATTTCTCCTAAAGAAAAATTGAGGATCGCTTGCAATAATAAAATAGTGGTAATGGTTGAGAGAGTAATAGTGACGACAAGAACAGCTGCCCAAGAAATAATCCCACTTCTGGTAAAATTCAAAAATCCAGCTTTTATTACCCTTTTGATTTTATTCATCATATTACTTACATTATATCACATACTTTCCGTTCTTATCATCTCTCACAATCTTCCCTTTTTCCATCGTAATTACTCTTTTTCCAATAGAATCTATGACCCCACGATTATGTGTGGTCAAAATAACAGTTGTGCCAAGATCATTTATTTTTTTTAAAATCTGGATTATTTCAAAAGTATTAATAGCATCTAGATTACCTGTCGGTTCATCGGCAATAATTAGCTCTGGTTGATTGATAATAGCACGTGCGATAGCTAGACGTTGCTGTTCCCCACCAGACATTTGACTTGGAAAATGGTGCATCTTACTACTTAGGTCAACCAATTCTAAAACATGTGGGACATCACTCTCGATCTCTTCATTAGTCTTTCCAACAGCTTCCATAGCAAAAGCAATATTTTCGTAAGCAGTTTTATTTGGCAACAACTTAAAATCCTGAAAAACTACTCCAATCCTTCTTCGAAGCTTTGTTAAATCTTTGTTTTTTAATTTAAACACATTAATGGACTCAAAAAATACTGTCCCTCCTGTGGGAATCTCATCTGCTAAGATCATTTTAACCAAAGTAGTTTTTCCAGCACCGGAATGTCCGACGACAGAGACAAATTCTCCAGTAGTAATAGTCAGAGTCACATCGTCTAATGCTAAAGAATCTTTATTGTAAAGCTTTGAAACATTATTAAAATAAATCACTCTCTTATTTTATCACAAATTTTTCTCTGCTTCAACAAATAGATCAATATCTCCATCTAAGACTGTATTAACATCACTAGTTTCTATATCGGTACGATGATCTTTTACCATTTTATATGGATGCAAGACATATGAACGAATCTGGTTGCCCCACTCTATTTCTGTGTTGTAATTTTTTTTATAAACTTCTTCAAAACTTTTCTTCTCTGCTTCTGCTTTTTTGAAAATTTTAGCACGTAAAATAGCGAAGGCTTGTTCTTTATTTTGTTCTTGACTACGTTCTCCGTTCGCATGGACAGAAATACCAGTTTGCAAATGCACAAGTCTAACTGCTGTCTCTCTTTTATTTACATTTTGCCCTCCTGGTCCACCTGCTCGACTGTATTCTATCCTTATATCTTGGGCTGGAATGACAAAATCTTTTTCTTCCAATTTTGAAAATTTTGGCAACACTTCAACTAGAGAAAAAGAAGTATGGCGAAGCTTTTTAGCATTAAAAGGAGAAATACGAACTAGGCGATGTACTCCAGATTCATTTTTTAACATTCCATAAGCATTTTTCCCTTTTACTTCAAAAGAAACATTTTTATAACCATCATGTTCATTTTTATGTTCGTGAATAAAAGAAATTTGCCAACCTTTTTTGTCAGCATATTTTAAATACATATTTAAGAGCATTTTTGAAAAATCTTCTGCATCATCTCCACCTGCCCCTGAAATGATGGTGACTATTGCATTACCTTTTTCATATTTATTTACACCAGTAAGTTTATTTTTTAATTCTGCAATTTTTTTTAAAGTTATTTGTGCTTTATTTTTATCATTCCAAAAATGGAGCTTCTGCGTCTCGGCTTCCAATTCTTTTATTTGTTTTTCTAAATTATCGTTCATACTTCTATATTATATCAAAAATATAAAATAGTACTTTTTTCGGCATACGCTACTGAAAGATACTTAATGACGTCAGGTTGGAGTGCGGGCCGTGAAAAAGTAGCTATTTTATACTTTTGACTTTCGGGAAAAAACTTTTTGGTAAATTTTCAAAATATTCATCTACGTATGGAGCCATTGAGTCGCAAGCTAAAAAACAACAAATTATTTCTCCATCTTTATTTTTTAGTTCCCTTAATTTATTTTTCTTTTTGTATTCTTTTAATTTATCTAAAAGAGCAGCCAGTTGCATCCCCGTCGAAGGACCGACAAAAAGCCCAAGTCTTAAAAGAGCTAAACTCTTTTCAAAAGCAGGTCTTGATGTCATGAGTACTACTTCGTCAACTACCTTCTTCCAATCAATTCCTAATTTATGTATAGCCACTTCCCCGCGAGGTCCTGGAATAGAAGAACCTTTTTTAATAGCCGTGCCAATGACTTTTATTTTTCTATTTTTGTTTTTTAAATATCCACCTGCTCCTGTGATCGTTCCTGCTGTGCCGATAGTCGAAACAAAAA
This sequence comes from Candidatus Nomurabacteria bacterium, assembly GCA_023267215.1. Classification (GTDB taxonomy): domain Bacteria; phylum Patescibacteriota; class Minisyncoccia; order Phycocordibacterales; family UBA9973; genus UBA9973. Next base: position 329,710 of record JAHFNS010000001.1, read on the forward strand.
TAGAAAGTTTTTTACCAAATTGATACCACAATTCTTTACCAATATATTCCATTGAAGATTCTTCATTGCCCGGATTCACATATTGATTCAAGTTGTGCCAGCCTTTTCTTTTTCCCAACCTTTTTGCATCATAGACGCCACCAAAATCTGCAAAGACATCTGGGCAAGCTGGCCCATGAGATATCAACAAATTCGTACCGACAAGTTGTAAAAGCCTTTGTTTATGTTCTGGTACGTCAGGAGTAATGATCGCATGCATCCTAGATATGCCAAAATATTGTGACAATACAGTGAGAGACAAAGCAGTATTACCAGAAGAATATTCTATTAAATTCTTAATCTTTAAAATTTCTTTCTTATTAATATTTTTTAACATTACATATGATGGTAAAGATTTTATATTACCAAGCGGAGCAGAGTGAACAAGTTTAACAAATATTCTAACTTTATCTTTTTTAAATGGATTTAGTTTTTCTGGTAATTCAACGATTGAAGTAAGTCCAAAATTTTTTGGCAACAAAAAAGACTTAATAGCATTTTCCCCTTCGTAAATTTTTTTATTGTTTTTCATTTATAAATTTGTAATTTTTAATTATTAATTTATTTCATTGAGCCACCCCCGAGGATCGAACTCGGGACCCCGTCTTTACGAAAGACGTGCTCTACCAACTGAGCTAGGGTGGCTGGCGGAGCCGTTGATCGGGATTGAACCGATGACCTCGATATTACCAATATCGTGCTCTACCAACTGAGCTACAACGGCATACCAATCATCTTAGTTTATTTTAACTCATTTTGCAAAATATTATTTAACAAAATAGGCACATTTTTAAAACTGTGGATTGTGTGGAAAGAGTGAATAAAAACACTTTATATTAATTTTTTTTTTATATATACTTCAATGCATCGTAGAGAAGAAAAATAATTTTTATTAAATAAATAATTACAAAAAAAATGAATACAACAAATGCAAATAAAATAAATTTAAATAAAAAAATAATAATCTCTTTTTTCGTAATTATATTTTTTGCTATACAATTTTACCCAATTATAGAAAATGTATCTGCTCAGACATCTCCTCAAACAGACAATGTCCTCGTCACTCTCGACGTGACAACAGGTATTACCATCTCAAACGGTGCAGATGTCATAATGTCTCCAGACCTTGGTATTTCTGCAAATTCTTCTATTGGAAATTCTTCTTGGATCGTAAGAACAAATTCTGTTAATGGATATCAATTGAGTGTAAAAGCAAATACAGCTCCTGCTTTAAAAAGTGCAACCAACTCATTTGCAGATTATCCAGAAGCAACCGGCACTTGTTCTGATCCACTTCAAACAACCAAAGCAACTTGTGAAGCAGTACCTGCGATCTGGACTCCTACTCCAGAAACATGGAACGTACCAGCTAGTACTTATGCATTCGGATATTCTGCTTATGGTGCCGATACCACACCTATAGGCAAATGGGGCTCAGGCTCTTCCTGTGGTTCTGGCGGAGTACCTTTAGGAACTTTAAATTATGCTGGTTTTACGACAAACAACAATATTATTGCCACGAGTAATACAGTGACATCTACCTCTGGTGCGACCACAAATATCTGCTTCGCAGCTGAACAAAAAAATGTCTATGCTCCTTCTGGAACATATCATGCAACCATCATTGCCACAGCAATGACATTATAACCCGAAATGAAATCGCGGATATATAAAAAAGACAAAAAAAGGAAATGAAAAAAAATTTATACATAATAATTATAGTTATAATTTTTGGTAACTTTTTTGTTCCACAATATTCATTTGCTTTTCAAAAAACAAAATTGGATATTATTCCTCAAAATGATTTCGTCGTAGAACCTGGTAAAACAGAAGTCTTATTAAATCCTGGCGAGAGTATGGTAAAAAATATTACTATCACTAATCGTATAAATAAAAAAGTTAAATTTAAACTAAGTACTGAAGACTTCGTGGGAACCAACGATCCAAAACAACCCGTCGTGCTTTTGGGTGACAATCACAGTCCTTATTCTCTAAAAGATTTTATCATCCCTGAAATAAATGAATTTACATTAGAGCTTGGAGAAAAAATAGTTATTCCAGTTACTATTTCCGTTCCGCTCAATGCAGAACCAAGAGGATTTTATGGAGCTTTAATTGTTTCAAATGATCCAGATTTACAAGAAGAAACAGATGGAACGGAGGTACAAAATAAAACACGAATTATTTCTAGAATCGGTTCGCTTTTTTTGTTAAAAATAAATGGTGAAGGTAAATATGAAGGAAAAATAGAAAGTTTCAAAACAATAGGGCCAGAGCAATCAGTTTTTACAAAACGTCCAGAAGGTTTTGAAATTGCTTTTAAAAACACAGGAAATGTACACCTCGTCCCCTATGGAACCATTTCTATAAAAAATATTTTCGGCAGAGTTGTAAATACGCTTCCAGTAGATGCGTATTTCGTACTTCCTGATTCCACTAGATACAGAGAAATAAAATGGTCAGATGGATTTAGTCTTGGACGTTATACTGCTCACTTGTCTTTAAATAAAGGTTACGGAGATACCTTTGAAGGTATCGATTTCGTGTTTTGGATACTTCCATGGAAGATAATGCTCATCGGATTTATCTCTATTCTCCTATTAATAGCTCTGTTGTATTATTTCTTAACCCGTTTTGAATTGAGAAAAAAAGAATAAAAAATGAAAAAATATATTAAAATTTTGTTTACAACTTTTTTTCTGCTATTCATTTTTACTGCACCACTTTACGCTCTTTTGGCACAAACAATGCAAAGCGGAACGTATAAAATAATTTCTGACACAGTAAATTTCGGCGGAAAAGATTCTTCTAGTTCCAACTACAAATTAAATGAGACTTTGGGAGAGCTAGGTACTGGAAATTCAAACAGCGCCAACTATCGTCTCTTTGCTGGATTCTGGCAAATACAAGGAAATTATATTTCTTTATCTGCACCTTCAGATCTTGCTTTGACTCCTATCGGAGGTCTAGCCGGCGAAGGAAGTGAAGGAATAATGTCTTGGTTGGTAACGACAGATAGTTATGCTGGATACAGTATGAGTATCGAATCTACTACAAGCCCCGCCCTGACTTCTATCGATGATTCTTTTGCTGATTACGTTCCAGCTGGAGCTAACCCTGATTATAATTTTTCAATTTTATCCACAACTTCTGCTTTTGGTTTTTCTGCAGAAGGAATAGATGCAGGAACTCGTTTTAAAGATAATGGCATAGCTTGCAATATCGGAACAAACAAAACAATAGGTAAATGTTGGGACGGACTTTCCACTACTCCAAAAATAATAGCGGAACGAACAACGAGCAACCAACCAACAGGCAGCACAGTGACTGTACGTTTCCGAGCAGAATCTGGATCAGATCATATCCAAAAAGCAGGAAGCTATAGTGCTCCGATTGTTGTCACAGCGATAACTTTGTAATAAACTTACAGTAATGATATGTAAATTTTTAAAAACTTTTATATCCCGAGCTTTTTTACTGCTTTTTTTTATATTATTTTTTCTCTTCAATACCCATTTAACCCTTGCTTTTACTGGCTCAAATGGAATTCAAATAGATCTTGGAGTTCAAGGTTGCAATCATAATGGCATTTGTGAAGTAGGAGAAAATTTACTCAACTGTCCATCTGATTGTACTCCCACCCCACCACCGGGAGGAGGTGGTGGTGGAGGTGATCATCCTTATCAAGAAGAAATTTCTATTTATGATTTAGTTATCAAACCAGAATTTACTAATGCAACAATTACTTGGAAAAGTTCTCCGGGTACATTGAGCACCTTGAAGTGGGGCGAAACAACAGAAGTAAAAGAAGGTACTCTCGGTAGTATCATTTTTGATATTGACCACAAGATGCAAATAATAAATCTAAAATCTGGCACAATGTATTATTTCACAATTGAGAGCAAAAGTGTTAACGGAAAAATAATTACCAGCCCTCCTACATATTTTTTTACAAAATTTTTAAAAGATACAACTTTTCCATTAAATCCATTAAATGTAAAAACTTCAGCTGATATTTCCGGTATTCACATCACTTGGCAAAATCCACCAGATCCTGATTTCTCTTATATCCGCATTATGCGACATGAAGATCATTTTAGAGGCAATCCATTTTTAGGAAAATTAGTTTATGAAGGCAGCGCAGAAAAATTCTTAGATAAAAATGTAGTACCTGGAAAAAAATATTTCTATTCCGTATTTTCTAGAAATATTTATGGAGATTTTTCTTCTGGTGTAGGTGTATCAGAGATTGCTTACTCTCCAGAAAAAATTCCAGAAGAAACAAAACCAGGAGAAACACCAACTGGAGAAAAAATTCCAGAAATTATTCCGACAACAATTCCAGTAGAAAATTTTTTCGCTCATCAATACAATCAATTAGTAGAGCCACTTTTAAATACTAAAAGAATTTCTCTAGAAGATAAAAAAAGTACTGTCATCGATACGAATGAAAAAACATTTGATGATGATTGGATGCAAATTTTAGATTCTGACGACAAAGTCATTGGACAATATTTATTTTCTTTCAATAGAGACAGTGGACGTTATCAAGCTGTCATTCCCCCACTTGAAAAAAAAGGAATTTATAAGATAAAAATTTACCGTTACAAGGATGACGGCACTACTAAAATCATCAGTCAAGGTGTACTTTCAGTTGACAAAAATTCAGAAATAACGGCTAAAGAAACCCCCTCTTTTTCCTTCTTTTCATACTTCGTAAATTACCTAAAAAACAATTTAGATATGATGCTCATAATTTTACTCATTATTTTGTTAATATTGGTTTTTTCCTCCCTAAAACGTAAGGAAAAAACCAAGGAAAATAAGGTTTAAAAATCTCTACTTTTTATTAAAGTCAAACTGTGGATAACTAGTGGATATTCTGTTTACAATCCATTATAATATAAGGGTATAAAAAAATATCGGATAGCCGAGATTTTGATTTTGAACATTTGAAATTTCCGATAGAGCTTTATATATCTTTATATAAATGGGAAATCTAAAAAAAGTTTTATCTTTGAGCCAAGCAGCAAAAATTTCTGGGTATCACCCGGATTATTTGAGTGCTTTAATACGAAAAAAAGAACTAAAAGGAGAGAAAGTCGGAGGGAGTTGGTTTACAACTGAAGAGGCCATCAATAACTACACTTTTAAGCAAAAAATTCGTCACAAAAAATTAGCCGTTCCTGAATTTTTCTCCCCTACCAGAACTAAGAGAATTCTTGTCACAGCGGGGGTGGTTTTTCTTTGTGTCATTTTGTTTGGAATTTATCTTTACGGAAAAAATACAAAAGTAATTTTAGAAGAAGGCAACAAGACACTTTCTTCTGAAGTAGAGGTCATTAATTAATTTTCAAATGAGCTTTTTATTTACAAACAAAAAAATAAAAAAAATCTACAAAAAATTAGTTTTTGGATTTGTTTTAATTTTTATCTTTTCTTCTTTTGTAAATGTAGAAGCTGCAATCAACAAACAAATAAATTATCAGGGTAAACTCACAAATGCGAGTGGAGTTTCTGTTGCCAATGATAGTTACAACATGGAGTTTGCACTTTACACTGCGAGTGTAGGTGGCACAGCTATCTGGACAGAAACAAGAACTGGTGGAAATAAAGTACCAGTTGTTAGCGGAATATTTAGTGTGTTGTTGGGAGAAATAAGTTCACTCGATAGTGTCAATTTTAATCAAACTCTTTACCTAGGAGTAAATATCGGCGGTGTAAGTACACCTTCTTGGGATGGAGAAATGGCTCCTCGTAAAAAATTAGGTTCTGTGCCAACTGCAGTCGTTGCTGAAACAGCTTTAAATATTAATGGTGGGTCTACAGGTTCGATACCTTTTCAAACATCTGCTAATACTACTTCTTTTTCTTCTAATTTCTTTTGGGATAATGGAAACGCAAGACTCGGCATCGGGACGACAAATCCAGCAAATGCTCTAGATGTAAATGGAATTATAAATACCACTACTGGATTTCGTATTGGTGGAGGAGCTACTTCTGGAAAATATCTTCGTGGTGATGGTACAAATTTTATTTCTGCTAGTATCCTCGATGGAGATCTTCCTTCTCTTCTAACTGGTAAGACTGTCAATGGTTTAACCATCACAAGTAACGGCACCAACACCTTAAACATAGGAGCTGGTAAAACATTAGTAGTTTCAAACTCAATTACTTTAGCTGGTACAGATGCAACTGTCATGACCTTCCCTA
>JAHFNS010000003.1 GCA_023267215.1 Candidatus Nomurabacteria bacterium
ACCAAGACCCAGAAGAGCCTCCGCCACCTGACATTCCCCCACCGAATCCGCCAAAACCACCTCCTTTGCCTCCGTCCCCCCAAGGACCTCTCCCACCCAAGAAAATCAACCACCATTTTGACCTTAATTTTTTATTAAAAACAACAAACAGAAAGAAGGCGATAAATAAAGCAATTTTCAACCAATTTACGACTGATACTTTTTGAGAAGTGTATCCATCTGGCACAATATTGTTTCCACCCAAACTTTCTATTATTTTATCTACTGCACCCGAAATACCAGTATAATAATCCCCCGTTCTAAAAGCCGGAGTCATTATTTCACTTTGAATGTATGATGTTGAAAGATCGGTCAAATCGCCTTCTACTCCATATCCTGTATGAATACGTGTTTTATGTTCTTCTAAAGCTACTAAAAGAAGAACACCATTATTTTTGTCTTTCTTACCTATCCCCCATTTACTAAAAATACTCTGAGCGACGTTTTCAATTGTGTCTCCATCAAGCGATGGTATGATAACGACAGCTATTTCATTAGTCGTTTGTTTTTCAAAATTCGAAATTTTATTTTCCAGAGTAGTTTTGTCTGTCATCGAAAGAGTGTTCGTATAATCATTCACAAAACTTTGCGGTCTAGAAGGAATATCAAAAGCTAGACTTTTGATTGCAGAGACAAAAAACCCTAAAATTAAAAAAGTTAAAACTAAAAAAACATATTTTTTCATTTAGTTAAAATTATTGAGTAAAATCTACTTTTGGCACCGTCTTTGCCTCATCTGTCACTTCAAAATAAGAACGCTCTTTTACTCCAAATATTGAAGCAATGATGGAATTTGGAAATCTTTTGATACCAGCATTTAGAATTTTTACTAAATCATTATATTTCATTCTCTCCACTGCTATTCTGTTTTCAGTACCTTCAAGCTCTACTGTCAAATCTCGAAAGGATTGTGAAGATTGTAATTGAGGATAATTTTCAGAAATCACTAAAAGCCTGCCTAAAGAAGATTCCACTTGTCCTGCAGCCGCCGCCTTTTCGTCTATGGTTGTAGATCCAGCATAACGTGTGCGAGCTTCTGCTAGGGCTGTAAATATATCTTTCTCCTGTTTCATTATTCCCTTGACTGTGTTTATAACATTTGGAATCAAATCAAAACGTCTTTGTAATTGATTCTCTACTTGAGCCCATTGGCCTGTGATAGATTCATTTTGGTTCACAAAGAAATTATATTTCCCAACGAGCCATAAAACTAAAACAACAACTATCAAAACAATTATAATAAGTGTTTTATTTTTCTCCCAAAAATTTTGATTCATATATTTATGTGTAAGATTTTTGATGAAAAATTTTAAGAGTCGTGTTGGTCCCCTGTCCTGTTGACTCCGAGGGCGAAGGCTCAGAAATTTTTTAGCAAAAATCTGTAACTAATAATAATAAACTATTTCTTCTTCTGCCACTCTTCGATCAAAACCAAAAGTGGAGAGGCAAGAAAAATAGAAGAGTATGTGCCGAAAAACATCCCAGCACAGAGCATCAAGGCAAAATATTTAGTTGATTCTGGTCCGAAAAAGAAAAGAGATAATAAAACCATAATAACAGTTAGAGAAGTAAAAATAGATCGTAAATATGATTGATCTAAACTTTTACCGACAGTATCACTAAAATTGGCTTCAGTTTTACCTCTCAAATTTTCTCTTATTCTATCAAAAATAACTATTGTATCAGACACAGATAATCCTAAGATAGTAAGAGCTGCCACCACAAAGAGAGTATCTACTTCTGCTCCATAAAAATGACTCAAAATAGAAAAGATACCTATTGGAATAATGACATCATGTAAAAGAGAAATAACAGCCATCAAACCATATTTCCAAGAAGAAACTGGTCTAGAAACTTTTCTAAAGGCAAAAGCAATAAATAAAATTATGCCAAGTGAAACAAAAATGATGGCCATAATCGCTTTTCTGGTAAGTTCTCGTCCGACAGAAGGTCCGATAGAATTAAAACTTTTTTCTTCAAGCACGCTCTTGCCATCTTCTGAAAGTGTTTTTAAAAGTAAATTATGTTGTGCTTCGTTTAAGTCAGAAGATTTAATAATATAACCCAATTCCCCTGTTGGTTGAATAAGAACAGAACCAAAATTAAGTGCTTTTAAAGCCCCTTCTAGATCAGCTTGTGGGGGTCTTGAATTTGTATAAACAACTTCTGTTAATGCACCACCATTAAAGTCTATGCCAATACGAAGTGGAAAAACAAAAAGTGCAACGACAGAAAGTAAAACTAAAATTGCTGAAATGCTAATGAATGTTCTTTTGTTTTTTACGATAAACATATATTATTTTGAAAATCCTGAACTAAATAAAAATCTTGCGACCTTGTTCTCTCCAATAAAAACAAATCCGGAAAGAAAAATCCTGGAAATCATAATAGCTGAAAACATTGAAACCAAAACTCCTATACCTAAGGTCAAAGCGAAACCTTTGATCAAGGGTGTTCCAAACCAAAAGAGAATAATGGCCGAAATAATACTAGAAATATTGGAATCACGGATAGAAGACCAAGCTCGATGGAACCCTAATGAAACAGCTTCAGAAATAGTATGTCCAGAACGCAATTCTTCTTTTAATCTTTCAAAAATAAGAATGTTGGCGTCCACGGCAATACCAATGGAAATGATAAATCCTGCAATACCCGCCGCTGTGAGAGTAACAGGTAATAATTTAAAAAGAGTGAGCATTGCTGTGATATATATGCAAAGGGCAAGTACTGCAATAAGTCCTGGTAAGCGATACCAGAGAACAAAAAATAATGCAATCACTAAGAATCCGATAATAGCTGCTTTTACCCCAGCTGCCACTGCATCACTACCTAAAGTGGCCCCTATAGTTTGTCTAGATAAAAGTGAAATAGGTACTGGAAGCGCTCCAGAATTTAACCTACCGACTAATTGTTTTCCTTCGGTCGGAGTAAAATTACCAGAAATAACAGCCTGTCCATTTGGAATTTCTTCTCGAACGACTGGAGCAGAAATAGGTGCTCCATCTAAATAAATAGCCACCATTTTACCGACATTGTCTTTAGTAATCTGAGCAAAAAGTTTTGTACCAGTGTCATCAAATTGTAAACTTACTTTTGGTTCAGAAGTAGTTTGGTCAAATTCAAGAGTGGCTTTCTTTAAATACCTACCAGTTAATTCTGTGTCAACAAATTGAGGACCTGTGTCTAGAGTCACCTTTCCATCTTTACCTACTGTTGCTTTTTGAGGAGTACCTGCGGGTGCTTCTGTCTTAAATTCCAAAAGTGGGGTTTGCCCGATCATCGTTGTTGCTTTTTCAACGTCTGTTACACCAGGGAGATCAACAATCAACTTCTCATCTGCTCCAGAAATAAATCCACTATTTTGGACTTGTACTATTGGCTCAGAAACACCGAAAAGGTTTACTCTGCGTTCTATGACATCTCGCAAGGCATCCATGGAAGTAGAAACTTCCCCTGCCTTAACCCCACTCACATCTGCTTTATAAATCAAATGACTTCCGCCAGAAAGATCAAGTCCTAAACGAAATGGGAAATTCTTAAAAAAAGAACTTTGGTTTTCAAAATTAGGATTTAGCTTTGGCTCAGACTTAAAAACAAAAAAGGCCACTACTCCCCCTAAAATAAACACTATTAATATAGAAATTAACTTCTTTAACATAAATATACCGTTATATTATACCTTTCTAAAGAAAAAAGCAATTAAGAAACCTAAAATATATCCACCTAAAATATCGACTGGAAAATGCACTCCAGCTATAATGCGAGCAATGCCAATCAAAAGAGCAAAGAAAATAAAAATGTAACCTGTTTTTTTGTGAAAAAAGAAAATAGCAAAAGCAAGAGCCATGAAGAAGGTCGCATGTCCTGAAGGAAATGCATAACCACTTTCAGTAAAAAGATTCTGAATATTTTGTAAGGCGACGAAGGGCCTCTCTGTGTGAATTAAATATTTTAAAACATAAGACAAAAACCAAGCAAAACTAGCAGAAAAGAATATTAAGAAAAATTCCTTCCAATCTTTTTTATAAAAAAATAAATATATCACAGCAAACAATATCACTATATATGGAAACAAATCTGCAACAAAAATTATCAAATTATCAAAAAAAGCTGATTGATGTGCTAGATTATAAAAAAAGAAAAAAATATCGTTGTTCATAAAATGATTGTTCCCTAAGTTCCCTAAGCGGAGCTTAAGTCCTCCTAAGCTCCGCTTAGGGAACAAATTATACTCCTAAAAATTCATTCTGCATATCGTCTCTGTGAGCTGATCTAGAATATTTTCGCATACTCATTAATATCCCTAATCCAGCCAATTCGGTTATTAAATGTGATCCGCCATAACTCATAAATGGCAATGGAATCCCAGTGATTGGTAAAAGTCCAAGATTCATTCCTATGTTTATGAGTATATGGCTCATAAAAAAAATAGCAATTCCTATCCCAAAAAGCATTTCAAAATTTGAAGCACCTAATAAAGCACTATTCAAAATTCTCCAAATAACAAGCCCATAGAGTAAAAGAATAAAAGAAGAACCAATAAAACCCCACTCTTCAGAAAAAGCAGCAAAAATAAAATCAGATTGAGGCTCTGGTAAAAATTTCAAACGTGATTGAGTTCCAAAACCCAAACCTTTTCCTAAAACCTGCCCAGAACCGACAGCAATAGTGGATTGAGTAGCGTTATAGCCAGAATTATGTACATCGGCAAATGGATTTATAAAATTCATAATACGTGCTTTCTGGTATGGAGCAAAAGCAAAAAACCAAAGAGAAATAAAAATAAGAGTACCAGATAAAAAAACAAAAAATAAATGCTTTTTGGAAATTCCTGAAACAAGGATCATGCCAAACCAAATGAGAAAGACAACCATAGCCGAACCAAAGTCTGGTTGCAGTAAAATTAAAACAAATGGAACAAAAGCATAGAGTCCAGAAATAAAAATGTGTTTTATATCTCTAATTTCAACATGTCTACGAGAAAAATATTTTGATAAAATCAGAATGAGAACAAGCTTCATCACATCTGCAGGTTGAAAAGAAAAAACTCCAAAAGAGAACCAGCTTTGCGCTCCTTTAATACGACCCAAGCCAAATAAAATAACCAATAAAACACAAAAAATCAAAAACAAAGTAACCAACACATCCGTCCGACGCAAAAATCTAAAATCAATAAAAGAAAAAATAAAAAAAACAGCAAAAGACAAAATTATCCAAGTAATTTGTTTATTAAAAAAATTGATTCCACCATCTTCCAGAGTAAATGATTTCATTGTGAAAAGACCGGCCAACATTATCGGGAAAATAAAAAAAACGAGCATCCAATCTATCCTTCTTTTAAAAACTTTTTCTATCATTTCAATTTAGTCAAAAAAACGTTATACATCGGAATTATTTCTTTGTTGACAATATTGCCAAAAATCGGCTCTGGCCAAGTAAAATCAATGTTTTTAGTTTCTTCTCCAATCAACTCTTCTAAATAAGTGCGACTAGCTGAAACGACATTCCCTGTGTCATCATACAAAAGAGCAACCACACTCACTTCCGGAATAGTAAAAAGAGAATTATTTTTTATTGTAGCAGATAAATGTGGACTTTCGTTTTGATTTTCTAGTTTTATATTCGAAACCAATACTTTTAGTTGATTTAATTTATCTTCCTGAACACTTTCCCAGACAGGCGTCTCTGTAAATTCAAAACTAGTATAAACGGGAATAGAATTACCGAAACTAACAGCTGGTTCAAAAATGGCAAAATTTCCTGATGGTGGAATAAAAGTTTCTCCATCTCTTTTGCCTATGTAAATATTATCTTTATCAGCAAAACGAAATTTATATTTTATTTTTTGAATAGCTTCTGTTTTATTATGATTTTCAAAATAAGCGACAGCATTATAGCGTCCTGGAATCACTTCAAAAACACGAGACCAAAGAATAGAAACCTTATCCACTTCAAAAGTGCAAGCGCGTGAGCAAGACCCTCCGCAATCTATTCCGGTCTCATCACCGTTTTTAATGTTATCCACACAAGAGGGCATAGAATTTATTTTGGGATAAATTATAAAAAATCCCAATCCAAAAAGAATTATTAAAAGAATTATTACAAAAACAAGTTGCCTTCTCAAAGCCCAGGACATATAGATATTATAGCATAGAACTTATCCACTTTCTCATTTGATTTTATAAAAATTAAGTATAATATTTTAATTAGAAAATAAAAACGTTCTTTCCATGTGAATAGAACGAAAATCAATCACTAAAGATAGGAGGATCCATGAGAAAGCTCATTGGATTAGTAGGTGTCTTTCTTTTCTTTGCTATCCTAGGTACTAGTATGGCAAAAGTAAACAGCCCGCCGTCACAACAAACAACGACAGGCAGTGTAGTTATTGACTCAGGTCCAAGTATACAAATCTTGGATAATTCAGTTGTTACAACAACAGCAAATGTTCAATCGTTGTTTTTTGGTCAAAACATAACCGCAATCGGTGTCTTGAATCAAAATATTAATAACATTGCTGCTGAAAAAAGTTCTACATTATCGATACAATCGGTAAATTTCGTTCAAAAGGAAAATGCGGCCATGAATGTAATGGCGTGGTGTCAATCAACAAACTCAGGCACAACACATGAAGGTAGTATTGTTATCGCAGCAGAAAAAAGTGAATACGACTATTATTTCTGCAAAAATTGGTCATTAAGTTAAATTAAGATCGTTATCTAGCGGGAGCTAGCTCTGAGACCCGTCCACACAAGTGGAGGGTCTTATTTTTTTTCCAATTTTTTATATTGACTCTCAGATTTTATGGGAGTATCATTTTAGTTGAACCGAATTGATTTACTTTGCTCTTTAAAATGTGTTTTGCCCTTTTAAATAAACCCCTCCTAGATCTAATAAAGACAGTAAGTCAATTCCAAAAAAAGGAGGTAATATCAAGTGGTTTGAAGGAGGTGTCTGTCTTAATTATTAACCACAATTAATTATTACTCCAGACATCTTCCTTTATTTTTAGGAAACTTTAAGAAGGCCTTGCCTTCTCCAGTTATCCACACAATATCAAAAAATCCAGTAATTATTTACTGGTTTTTTTAGTTTTAGAGAAGGCCTTGCCTTCTCTAGTTATCCACAGTCTTAAATATATTGTTCTGGCGCCTATCTACTTTTCCCCGTGAGGAGTATCATCGACACTAGCGGGCTTAATTGCTCTGTTCGGAATGGGAAGAGATGTGACTCCGCCGTCAAAGCACCAGAACATTATATTCAAGTTTTTTTCTTATCCTGCATAGCTTTATGCGACGCAGGATTTTTTTGTGGTATGCAAATTTCTTAACAGGAATCGAAACATTAGTACTTCTCAGCTCAACGCATTACTGCGCTTACACTTAAAGCCTATCAACGTGATCATCTCTCACGGTTCTTAACGATTCCTAATCTTGAAGCTGGCTTCCCTCTTAGATGCTTTCAGAGGTTATCCAATCCCGACATAGCTACCGAGCAAGTCCACTTGGCAGTAGAGCTCGTACACCAGAGGTCAGTCCACTTCGGTCCTCTCGTACTAGAAGCAGATCTTCTCAAGAATCAACGAGTGCAGTAGATAGGAGACCAACCTGTCTCACGCATCTACGTTTTACATGAATACGAATTGTATTCAACCTTCATTACTGAAGGGATCGGACTGTGACATCAACTTATAATTAAAATAAGTCGTCTAACATTCAGTCTCTACGGGCTCCTACTTCGCATAAAGCTAAGAAGGATTCCCTCGGCGTCATCCTTACTTTCGTAATAGGATTCCTCCGATATAAGTTAGCTTGTTACTATGCATTTCTACATAGCACCGCCGTGATTGCTAGCAAAATTTTATTTTTGTAGCAATGGTTAATTTCAATTTTATAACAGTTCTAATTCACACATGAATTATTTTCCTCTGAGGGTTCAAACTGTTAAACACCTCACCCAACTCAAATAAATTTGAGTTTTCCCTCTCCTTATTAAGGAGAGGGTTAGAGTGAGGTTCTTAACGGTCTGAACCCAGCTCGCGTACCTTTTTAATTGGCGAACAGCCAAACGCTTGGCAGCTTCTCCACCGCCGCGCTAAGGTGAGCCGACATCGAGGTGCCGAACTCCGCCGTCGATATGAACTCTTAGGCGGAACTAGCCTGTTATCCCTAGAGTAGCTTTTATCCGTTAATCTAAACCCGCGTCTAATGCGTAGTTGCGGTTCACTTAGTTCTGGTTTCCCACCTGCTTGAGATGTACCTCTTACAGTCAAGCCAGCTTGTGCCTATACACTATCGGCACGGTTTCCATTCGCGCCTAGCTGACCTTTAAACCCCTCCTTTACTCTTTAGGAGGGTACAGCCCCAGTAAAACTATCCACCAGATACTGTCTCAATACGTTTTTGCCGTATTGGTTAGAACATGCCTGTCAAAAGTATGGTATTGCACTGTCGACTCCACAATTCCCGAAAAAATTGCATCAAAGTCTCCCATATATTCTACGCAGTTAAAAAACATGCTCAATATCAAGTTATAGTAAAGCTTCTAGGGTCTTTTCGTCTAACTGCACTTAGCCGGCATCTTCACCGGCATTGTATTTTCACCGAGCTGGTCCCCGAGACAGTTTCCCAGTCATTACACCATTCGTGCGCGTCGGAACTTACCCGACAAGGTATTTCGCTCTTCTATACCTAAGAAGGACTCTATCTTCAACCTCTCTTGCGAGTTCGGTTGCTTGACGCTGGTCTCTCGTTAGCCAAGTTTTGACTGTCTCTACATTACTGCAGAGCAGGTAGCATTCGAATAGTCTAATAATTTTTTAATTTAATTGTTTACTTTTTTCTACAACAGTCCCAGTCATTCCGCGCTCGACCCAAAATAAATTGTGTCAAATGCAGAACCTTAGGACCGTTATAGTTACGGCCGACATTCACCAGGGCTTACAACACTCACCATATAATATTGCTATCACACAACGGCGTTGTTTGACCTTCTGGCATTGGTCAGGTGTCACCCCCTATACATCCTCTTGCGAGTTCGCAGGGAGCTGTGTTTTTGGTAAACAGTTGCCAGGAAAACTTTCGCTGCGGCCCCATAAATAAATATGGGGCAAGCCTTATCCCGAAGTTACGGCTGTTTTTTTGCCGAGTTCCTTGGGGACCACTCACTCGTTCGTCTTGGTCTACTCGACCTGATCACCTGTGTCGGTTTGCGGTACGGATTCTATATTTATAAGTTTAGAAATTTTTCTTGGAAGCGTGCTTTGTATTATTGTCCTAAGCCGAAGCTTAAAACTTTTCATTTATTTTGGAGACGCTATTTAAAGCAGTACACGGATTTTCCTATGCCACATCCTTAATAAACAAACTTCAAATCCAATAATGAGCAATACATACTACACTCCGTCGTTCCATCACTAAATACAGAAGTCAGGGAATATTAACCCTATGTCCATCGAGTACGGCTTTCGCCATTCCCTTAGGCCCGACTAACCCTTGGCTGATTGACATTACCAAGGAAACCTTGATCTTTCGACGTGATGCGTTCTCAGCATCATTGCGGTTACTTGTGCCAACATTCTTACTTCCAAACGCTCCAAAGGCTCTCACGAGTCCTTCTTCACAGCAGATTGGAACACTCTCCTACCACTCGTGAACTTCATAGAAAAGCAATTTTATTTATTAAAAAATTGCAGAAAAAAATGGTGGCCAAGCGATAATCAGAAACTTAGTTCTTATCTCTAAATTTGTTGATTAAAGCTCGACCATATAAAACTTAGGAAAGGTGGCATTTGAACTCCACGACCTCCGTTTGAAACGGTGCTCTGCCTCCCAAGTTAACTAGAAAGAATCTTAAAAAAGTATCTAGCACTTAAATAAGAACTAATCTCCTTGACTGAGCTACTTTCCTAAAAAAGAACAAATACAGTTGGGGAATGTCTGACACCAGCCAGTGCAATCAGACATTCGGGCAAAACTTCACCTTTTCCCAACCATTTTAAAAACTAAAAAACTTTTTTCATAAAGAAAGATAATTTAGTCTCTCAGGACTATTTTAAAAAATCTTATGTTGCAGATTTTTATAATCTATCTAAGATTATTTTAATTATCTTTCTTTTTTTTCTCTATGAAGTTCACGAATCCTCAAATTCGGTACTATGCTTAGCCCCAATTATTTTCGACGCAAAATCTCTAGATGAGTGAGCTGTTACGCTATCTTTAAAGGATGGCTGCTTCTAAGCCAACCTCCTCATTGTCTGAGAAATTCCACCTTCTTATCTTACACTTAGCATAGATTTAGGGACCTTATTTTGAGATCTGGGCTGTTTCCCTTTTCACTAATGGAGCTTCGCCCCCACAGTGTAACTGCCGTGCTCTTACTTCTGGTATTCGGAGTTTGATAGGTTTCGCGAGATTGCTCCCTGTCGAAACCTTCCAGTGCTCTACCCCCAAAAGAAACACACGACGCTAGCCCTAAAGCTATTTCGGAGAGAACCAGCTATTACCAGGTTCGATTAGCTTTTCACTCCTTACCACAAGTCATCCGAAGACGTTGTACGATCTACCGGTTCGGACCTCCATTTGTCTTTCGACAAACTTCATCCTGCTCATGGCAAGCTCACCTGGCTTCGGGTCTTATGCATACTACTTAGTTGCGCTATTAACACTCGGTTTCCCTTTGGCTCTGCTGTTTTAGCCAGCTTAGCCTTGCAGTATGAATAAACTCGTTGGCTCATTCTTCAATAGGCACGCCGTCGCAGATATAAATACCTGCTTCGACTCCTTGTAGACATACGGTTTCAGGTCTATTTCACCGCCCTAATCGGGCTGCTTTTCACCTTTCCCTCACGGTACTAGTTCACTATCGATCTTTAAGAGTATTTAGCCTTAGCGGTTAGTTCCGCTGGATTCCCTCCGGCCATTTGTGTCCTGAGGTACTCAAGAATAACAATAAAAGAGATAAATTATTTTCGTTTACGGGATTATCACCCTCTACGATGTTGCTTTCCAGCAACTTCAACTAATAATTTATTTTTTGACTCTTCTAGTAAACTACATTGTCATCTTACAACCCCCCTGTATTGCTACAGAGGTTTGGGCTTTTTCCTTTTCGCTCGCCGCTACTAAGAAAATAACTATTGTTTTCTACTCCTCCTGGTACTGAGATGTTTCACTTCCCAGGGTTTGCTTTTTTATTATAAAAATAAAAATTATCAAGGTTTACTTGATAGGGTTTCCCCATTCGGAAATCTCCGGATCAAAGGTAGCTAAGCACCTCCCCGAAGCTTATCGCAGCAACGCCACGTCCTTCATCGCCTCTTAAAGTCAAGGCATCCACCGTACGCCCTTAAATTTCCTGTTAAGAAATTTACAAACCACAACCCACCTCATCGGTGGGCACAAACAAAGCCAGAATTAAATACATTTCACGACCGCTCGTTACTCTAATATTTACCTTGGCTTTTCCCTGTTTCCCCTACAAAAAGACCCTACGCATACAGGCTGCATGCTATAAGATGGAGAACAGGATTTAAGTTGTCAAATATTCAAGCCATACTTACCTAATTTACAAAAGAAAAAACCGCCTTTGAAGCGGTCCCAACAGACAAAAGAAAGCCTGCTTAAAACCGCCTTTTAAACTTGTTTCTTGATGTAATCATACTGATAGAAAGAGTATATATTAAACGAAAAAAGATGTCAACCCAACCCAAAACGGGGAAAGTGTGGACATCTTTTACTACTAAAAAAAGAGCGAATACTTTTGTATTCGCTCTTTTTTTTAATTATTCCTTATGTGACATTTCCTCACCCAGCTTTTCAATCAACCTACCTGCTGCATCCTTTGCTCCTAAGCCAAAAGCAAGAGCTCCACCGAGTGCAAGCATGCCGACAATTCCAGCAAAAAGCATTCCCATATAAGCCTCAGCAACACCGAGTTGACCAAGTGAAATAATGAAAGCAAATATCCAAATAACATATTTAACAAGAGCACCAAGCATACGTGCTGATTTCAAATTCATTGCGCGAGCAGAAGCGATAACTGTTTTGGAAAGAAAATCAGCCACGATGGTGGCGATAATCAAAACAAAAGCAGCTACGACAACTCTTGGCAAAAATCCGAGAACATCATCTTTCAAGAAAGAAGCGATGTAATCCAAGCCAATTAAGTTAAGTGAAGGAAGAAGAAAAATAATAATCACAAACCACTTTATAACTTGTCCAACGAAATATCCTGAATTGAGATTCATCCCTGCTTTCCTAAAAAAATTATCTAACCCAAGAGTATGAAAAAAACTGTCTATTTTTAATGCACCAAAAACTTGTTCAAAAGCTTTAGCGATAACAGAACCTATTACCCAACCAACAACAAAAAAAACAATAGCTAAAATAAGTTTTGGGGCAAATTGAACAAATCCCCACCACAAATTTTGTAGAGACAAATTAAAAACATCTCCCCATGTTAACCAAATATTATTCATAAATTTTAATATTAAACTATGTTAATTAATAATTACTTTTTAAGTATCCCCCGTCGCTCGCGAGCGACAGGGTTCGACCTTAGAAAAGTTCTATATAATTATATCAGTTTTTAGACCTTTTTTAAAATTTGTGTGGATAACTCTTTAGACTGCAAAATAACCTCGTGAGGAAAATCTAATATATCTCGAACAAGCTTATCATACATATTTAATCTATAAATAAAATCTTTGGTGTCAAAAACAGCATATACAAGCTCTGTTCCTATTTCTGCTTCGAGCTTGCGTACTTCTTCTTCTATTTTATTTTTCTTCATCTTATCTCCAACAATCAATAAATCTACTCGAGTGTCTTTATTTTTAATAAAAATACCAGAAATCAATAAAAATTTTACTTGTCCAACTTTTTTAAAATTAGTGGCAATCGTCTTTTTGTCTAAAGTGTCAGAACCGACTAAAAGTCTCTCAAATTCTCCACCATATTTAAAGAGTGGATTAAAAGACCAATGATCCAGATGTTTTTTGATGAAACCAACTGAAGATAAAAGTTTAATTTCTTTTTTAGCTACATCAGAATTTATTCGGCTTCTTTTTATGATATCTTTCTTACTAAAATTATTCTTAGAATTCAATAAAAAAAGACGCATTATCTTTACCCTAGCTGAATTGCCCAATATTTTCTCTAGAATTTCCATATATGTATATAATACTACCTTTTTTATAAAATACAAGAAAAAAGAGCGAATACTTTTGTATTCGCTCTTTTTTATGCAGTTATTATTTCAATTCTATTTTACCTCCAGCTTCTTCGATCTTCTTCTTAAGATCTTCAGCTTCAGCTTTCTTCATTCCATCTTTGAGTGTTGCTGGAGCACCATCAACTAAATCTTTTGCCTCTTTAAGACCAAGACCCAAGACTTCTTTAACGACTTTCATCACAGCAATCTTTTGTTCACCAGCAGAAGCTAGCACGACAGTAAATGAATCTTTCTCTTCAGCTGCTTCGGCAGCAACGGCTGGGCCGGCAGCAGCGACAGCGGCTGCTGAAACTCCAAACTTTTCTTCTATTGCCTTTACAAGGTCGTTCAATTCTAGAACTGATGCACCTTCAAGGTCTTTCATAAATGTATCGAATTTTGACATAATGTTTTTTTAAAGATTTTTTAATGAAAAATTTTAAGAGTCGTGGGTCCCCTGTCCTTATGACTCCGAGGGCGAAGGCTCAGAAATTTTTTATTAAAAAATCTTTTGCTAATATTTTTTAATAATTATTTTTTCTTGGCTACCTCATTCACTGCAATAGCTAAACGTTGTATAGGAGATTTAAGCAAGAATGCAATTTTGGAAAGCAACACTTCCCTCGAAGGAATAGTAGCTATCTCCATCATTTTTTCTTTACCTACGAATTTTCCTTCGAAAATTCCTCCCAAGATTTCTAGAATACCCTTGTGTGCTTTCTGGAAATTATAAATTTCACGAGAAGAAGCAACTTCATCTTTAGAATAAGCCATAGCGACTTCACCAGAAAGTTCTGGAATCTCTCCTTCTGCTTTCTTTAGCAGTGCTCGCTTCAACAAAGTTTTTCTAGATACTCTGTAATTCACTCCTTGTTCTCTCAAACTTTTGCGAAGAATAGTCTCATCAGCAACTTTCATACCATGAAAATTGACGAAGACGACAGATGAAGAATCTTTGATAGCTTTATCAATATCCTTAATCATTTCTTCTTTTTTTGATTTTAGTAACATAATTTTTTAGTTAAAATTAAAAAAACGGCTTTCGCCGCAAGTTTTTATCCCCGACTAATGTCAGAGAATATCGACCCACTAAATAGGGCTTAACCAGAATAAACTTCTGCGCCTATCTTCTTTGCGGTACTTAATATACTAGCATATAATTTTTAAAAATCAAACCAAAATTATAACCCCCTAAATCCCCCTTGTCAGGGGGACTTCACCTCACCCCAATCTGCTGTTAAGCAGATTTTCCCCTCTACAAAATTAAAATTTTGGAGAGGGGTAGGGGTGAGGTGTTCCTCCCCTCTCAAGGGGAGGTTAGGAGGGGTTGTATTTATTTACCAATATTACTAACTAAAACAACTCCAATAACCCCTATTAAAATCATTACCGCAAAAATAATCACCGTTTTCCAAAAATGTTTTGCCATATGATTTTATTGTATCATTTTCTTTAACTAATAAAAAATTTGACAAAAAATAGACAAAGCTATATATTGAAAAAAACTAAAAAACTGTTGTTCTTAATAGGAGGTAGCTATGCATCTTGACCCGTATCTTTTTGAAATCTTGGCAAATGACCCATATTTGCCTTATTTTTTGGTAACTGTTTTGGTTATCGTAGATTTATTGATAATCATCCCAATATACATATTTGGGAACATTTCGATAAATGCTTATGATAATTCATATGCACTTACAATGAAAAGTCTCCTTCAATATGCGGAAACCTTAAAAAAATGGAATAAATTTTTATTTTTTAAAGGATTGGAATATTCAGAAGAAAAAAATGCAAAGATATTAAGTACTGCATATACTCTTAGTGCAATTTTGATATCTTATTCTCTGTCAAACTGGATTTTTTATATTTCAATAGTTCTTTTGGCAACAAATATCGTGATTTTCGTAGTGGTAAATCATGATATTAAAATGTTTCAAAGATGGGATAAGTTATCCATCTAAAAATTATTTGTAAGAGGTCTTCTAGAGGGCCTCTTTTTTATTTCTCCCATAAACAAAGCAGAGCAGATAAATTAATTTATCTGCTCCCTAATGATACTGAAGTTGAAACTTTTATATTATTTCTTCTGATTGGGATAGATGCAGCTATCCATCTATGATTACAATCAGAGTGAGGACAAATTACATTAGTTCTCTGATATCCTCTCTCTTCGCTTGTCGAAAGGATTCTGGGAACAACTTTTCTCCTACAATTCGGACAGTCTTCCATATGAACTCCTTAAAAAGTTAAAGAATTAGTCCTTACTAATTATACTACCCTCAAAATTTAAAGCGAGGTATTTATCGTTATTTTATATGGAGTAATATAATCATAAAATTCATTCAGTGCCACATCTTTTATATGAATTTTGATTCTATATGTTCCATTTTGAAGCAATCCCCCTCTTGAGAGGGTACCATCCCAACTTTTTGTACAAGTATTAGTACCGTCTACACAACCTGCCCCTGATTGAAAATTTTTATAAACGCTGGCATCATCTTCTTTTTCAATTTTAATAGACATCCAATTTACATTTTCACTAGCATTAAAAATCAAAGAAAGAGGATTTGGACTAGTTGGATTTATGGTTATATCTCCCACTACTCCATTAAATGTATAACTCGTAATTGAAGGTGGAATAATGTCTGGTAGTGGTGGTGGAGGATTTGGATCAGGAGCGATAACAACTGTTACTATATAATTTTGAGTAAAACCATTTTGAGCAGTGACTGTGTAAGTCACAGGATTGGTAAAATCTTGAGCTAAATTATTATTTGGATTAATTGATGCTCTTTCTGAAATCGTAATTGTAGGCACAAGAGCAGTTACAGTAGTACCAAAAGGAACATTTAGAGAGATAGTGTGTGCCATTTCGTCCACCACACCAACAACATTTGGATTTAAGCTATCAAAATTAAAAGTATTAATTTGTTTAGCAGAACTTAATACAGGATCAGTGTGATTATATTCTCCGTTTAATATTTTATTTTTATGAAATGGATGTGTCGGATCAGTGACATCTACAACTTCAAGTGCATTACTTATATTAGAAGACACATAAGCATAATTACCGGAAACAAAAACAGAGCTTGGATATGAAAGGGCTGCTCCTCCGACACCATTTGCTAAACTTGCTTTGTGTATAGGGTTAGCTGGATCAGAAATATCTACGATTTCTAAAGTCTCTCCAACCCAAGAAGTTATATAAGCATAATTACCGGAAACTGTCACAAAATTCGGCGTAAAATTATCTTGATTTCCAAAGCCAGAATTTAATTTTGCTAAATGTGTAGGATTGGCAGGATTAGAAACATTTAATATTTCAAAAGTTTTATCTCCCCTCGAAGCAACATAGGCATAATTTTGAGAGACAAAGATAGATGCTGGACCATTAAGAGAAACGCCATTGCCATTATATAAAACACTTACAAGTGTCGGATGAATCGGATCAGAAATATTTATAATTTCTAAATCATCACTAGTATTAGAAACAATATAAACATAGTCACCAGAAATAGAAATAGAACTCGGACGAGCTAAAGAAGAAAAACCGTTACCATAAAATACTCCTTTATGAAGAGGCACGAGAGGATTTGAAATATCTACGATTTCTAAACTGCTACCACTCGAGGAAACAATATAAGCATAATTTTGAGAAATAGCGATCGAAGAGGGATTATTTAATGCCACTCCCCCTTCTCCATTTCGAAGCATGCTTTTATGTAAAGGTAAAAGTGGATTACTAACATCAATAATTTCTAACGCATTACTACCAGAAATTACATAAGCATAATTTTGAGATACAGCGACCGCTTTAGGAGAAAATAAAACAGGACCCTCCATCACGTGAAGCAAATAACTTTTATGAACAAGGGTCATAGGATTGGAAATATCTATAATTTCAAGAGAGTTACTATTTTGAGAAACAACATACGCATAATTGCCGGAAACTGTCACAAAATTTGGGCTATCAAGTTTTGCTCCCTCATCAATCACAGGTGGAGGATCTCCTAAAGGTGGAGAAGGGTCTTCTATCACGTTCACTGTACGAGTAAGCGAAGAATGATTCCCCGCAGAATCTGTCGTGTCGTAAGTAATAGTGTAAATTCCAACGATAGAAGTATTTACATTTTCAATTCCAGTTGCAACGACCGTTACTGTAGCATCTTTATCATCTGTAGCTGTCGCTCCCGCATCAACGTAACTACTGTTTTTTATAATCTCCACAGGATTTGTACCCAAAATAGTAATAACAGGTAGAGTCGTATCTAGGGGTGTAATATCTACTGTCCCGCCAGTACCTGGTAAAAGATTTGGAAGTGGAATTGGAATTTCTGGATTAGGAATTGTTTCGAGAGTAATTGTTTTTTCTTCTTTTTTCTTTTCTTCTTTAGTTTCTGGAGATAATACTTCCGGAGACAACACCTCTCCATCCTTCGTGTCTGTTTTCACATCTGTCTCTGTGCTTTTTCCCTCTAAAGTATTCGGAGTAGTTTCTTCTTCAGATTCTCGACTACCAATAGGTAAAGTCGTCAGGCTGGCAATATCTGGCACACCTTCCACTACATTGGCTGATAAATTGTTAAATAAATTATTTATGGCTATTCCAGTACTGCGTATATTTTTTCCAATAAATGCTCCAATATTATAAGCTCCGTCAGCGACATAAACAGCCGCTTTTTTTGTATTATCTATTGTAAAATCAGCTGATGCTAATACTACGCCTTGTATTTTATGAAGTGTTGTTAACTCTGGAGCAGAAATGCAAGGATCTGTTGAAAGTTGCTCATCATTGTTTTGCAATTTATCAAGTGAAGATTTAATATCTGAAATAATTCTATTGCCTTGGTATTTTATATATACATCCGAAAAACTATGCCCATTGCCATCAATAGGTTGTAAGGGTATGTGAATATTTGGTGGTAAAATATTTAAAAAACGACCGACGACAGTTGCGATCACTTTGTCTGTATCAGAAGTTAAATATTTTCCTCCTCCAGCCACATGGTTGGCAGGAGTGCCGACACCATAAATTCCGATAGATTGAATCGGCACTCCGCCAGGCTTCGAAGCAACCTTGTCATAAAAGCTATTAGCATAAAAATTACCCTGGGAATGGGCAACTAATAAAAGTTTTTGTGTATTTATTTTCTGGCTCGCATCATTCAACATTTCCACTAAGTCATAATCGGATTTTTGATCGAAAACCCCCTGAGCCACAGCATCAAATATATCCCCAACTCCAAGAAGATGAGTGGGATTATAAAGAAAATCAACTTTTAGTGGTTGGTTATTAAAAGTTTTTATTAATTTACCCTCGAGAGCTTTTTTATTTTCTTGTGCTCCTCTTTCATCAGTAAATATTCCATTTATTGTTAAAATAGTATACCCATTTGAAGAACATAGTTCACTAGCTAAAACACTTTTAGTACAAAATACTAACAAAACTATGACAAGAATACGAAATATTCTATTTTTCATAAAAAAGTTTGTTAAACCTTAATTTGATAATTTTGAAATATCTATATCACAAATATTTTCTAATGAACTATAACTTCTAAGATTTTTATAAAAATTAGCTTGCGTCTTATCTCTTTCTTTGGTATTAATTTGTAGTTTTTTAATAAAATTTATATATATATCAATATTTTCCATATCTTTATCACTTCTATCAGATTCAGAACTCTTTCTAGGGACAAGCACATCGGCAACACAAGATTCTGCTTTATCTTCCTCTCTTATCACTTCCGTAGCAGTAACAGTATTCACAATCGGCTGTGTCACTTCCATCTGCAACGCCAATGCATACTGCAAAAGCACAGCGCGAGTTTTAAGAGAATTTGGATAGGCTTTAAATACAGCAAGCTCGACATCATCTCGAATTCCGTTTTGATTTGCATCTATTCCCACCACAGTTTTGTCTGCATTTATTCCAGGGTCGGGCGGAAGATTCACTCCCAAAACATCATCCATGGTAAGTTTTGTATTATGAATTTTTAGTACTTGTTCACTTGTTTTTTCTTCATTGTTGCGATAAATCAACCGGCCAATTACTAAGATCAAATATAAAATAATTAAAACTAAAAAAGCCCACTTTATTATTTTAAAAATTCGGTGAGCAAATATTTTTTTGATTGTTTCCATCTTTAAATTATATTCTCAATAAAAAAATAAAAAAGTGGATAACCGCCCCTAAGCTGGGCTTAGGAGAGAGTCTTCATATTGTAACCAAGAAAAAATTTCAGAATCAAAATCTTTAATATTAGAAAAATATTCTGGAAAATTTTTTAGATCCAAAATTTTATTTTCTTTTCTAATAATTCCACGATGATCGTGATAACTGCTCCATTTATAATTATTCAAATACTCTAAAGCATAATTCATGTCTTCAATCCCATTTTCTTTCCATTCTGGGTAAATGAGTTTAATAGGATTTAGGTGAATATAAGAAAAAACATATTTTGCCTGATTATCCTTTTCAATATGAACAGCTTTAAAATTTCCTTCAAAAAGTACTCCTTTTCTATCATATTTTTTATTAAAGTATTTAACATAACTAGTACAAAGTTTATGCATAAATAAAGTAATATTAGTCTTATTTTCTTCCTCTCCTAAGCCCGGCTTAGGAGAGGTTATATAGATATGAAAATGGTTCGGCATTAAAACCCATGCACCAATAGATACAAGAGTTTCTTCCCTTTCAAAATCCCAAGCATCAATATTTTTCTCTACAATATCACTACGAAAATTAATACCCCTCTTTGAGTTAGAAAGATAAAGTAATTTTATAAAACGTTCTTTGTCTCTGTCGTTAAAAAATATTTCTTGTTTACTATTACCTCTATTGTAAATATGAAAATATTCTCCACAAGCAAGGGAAACTTTTCTATAAGCCATTTGTTAAAAAATATTTTCTATACACCAAATGTAAAGAAAATAAATATAAAAAATTAAATTATAAAAGTAACATAGTAATTATGTCATATATTTTATAAAAATAATTTAAAATCTGTGGAAAACCGCCCCTAAGCTGGGCTTAGGGGCGGTTTGTTTTTTATTCTTGGACGAGAATGGTTGCTACGTTTTGAGATTTATCACAATCTACGAGAAGTGTCTTTGATTTTAAATATGTATCTGGTAATACAACTATCCTAAATCCATAAGCTTTGACTGAATAATTTGTACCAACTTTTATCGTGCGAGCTTGTGCAGATCTGTTGTCTATCATGATACCTGTGTTATCTTTATAAGTAACTGTGTTTGGATATGCCTGACAGATTTTATCAAATTGAATTCTTCGATCTGCGTATTTTATTAAAGCATCTGCATATGAAATAGATACTGCACCTGTCCCATTAGTGGTACCACTAGTATCTAATGTGGACTGTGGTTCAAGTACTGTATTTTCAGCATTATTTTGATCTACATTTGCAACAGGAACAACGCTCCTATTCATTGACCAAAAAACAATAACAATAACAACAGCCACGACCCCTACTATCCAATAATATAAAGCCATATTTTTTTTGTTTTCCATAATTTTTTTATACTAACATAATTAATAATATTGTCTAGCATAATATAGTGATTTGCTAGACTATATGATGACGTATTAAATATAGAAAAATTACAAAAAATATAAACAAAAAAATCCGCCATTAGCGGATTTTTTTGTAGAATTGAATCTGTGGATAACTGCCCCTAAGCCCAGCTTAGGAGAGAAATTATTTATTGATGAGGGCTTTGGTTTTTGGTCCAACCATTCCATCGGCTACCAAACCATTATCTTTTTGCCATTTCTTGATGACAGCAATTGTCTTTGGTCCTAGTTTACCATCGAGAGCCAAACCAAGATTTAATTTATCATTCAAGAATCTTTGCAATTCTTTTACAGCTTCACCCTTGCTACCATTCTTAAGAGTCACTGTGCCAAGATTATAAGTTTTGCTTTCTGCAACAACTGTATTTACACAAAGATTACCATTTGCGGTGTTAAATTTATTTCCACCTGAACATCCTGGCTCTACTGGAGCTGGAGCATTAGGAACCGCTGTGATTATAAGATCTGGAGTTGGAGTGGTAGTCGTTGTGGTAGTTGTTGTGACTGTAGAAGTTGGAGTAGTTGTAGTTGTTGATGAAGAAGTTGTAGTACTTCCATCTGGATTTATGTCGCCAACAGTTGTGATGATTCTTCCAGTTGTAGGAGTTATTTTACCTGTTGAACCAGAAGTGAAGTATGTATTACTCTTGTTTACGGCAACAGGTGAAGATGTCGTTGCTCCCCAAGAAAGTCTGCGAGCTAAAACACTTCCTAAAATTATATTGTAAGAAGTAGAAGCACCTGTCAAAGTAGCTGTTGGTCCATTGACTGTGAAAGTACCTCCAATGACAAGAGCTGCCATAGATTTTGCACCACTACCAGTCAAAGAAAGATTGTAATAATCAGTAGTATCACCAGGATCATAAACTGTTTGATCTCCTGCTTTATAATAATTTACAGTATTTGTTGATGAATCTGCAACTAAGTTAACACCAGCAGAAGTTCCTCCAATATTTAAGGTACCAATGTTAGTAAGTATTCCAGCTCCAGAAAGAGCAGTATCAACTGTCAATATGCCATTGTTTGTCACAGCACCTGTCATAGTTAGAGTAGGAGCAGTGAGAGTCATATTTGCGGCATTGGTCAAAGTGACATTTGCACCGACTGTCAATGTGCCTGTCATAGGAATACTTGTAGAAGTTGACCATGTAGTTGCACCAGAATTTGAAAGAGTAATATCTTTAGCACCAGTTAGAGCACAAACTATAGCACCACCACTACCAGTAAAGTTCAAAATACTATAAGCTGTGGCTTTACAATTTACTGAACCAGCTGAATAAACTACAGTGTTGTCTGCGGCTGTTGCAGTAATAGTAGGTCCAGGGAACCCTGATTGACCGATATTCAAAGTACTTGTAGAAGCATTGTTGACCACAGTACCTGCACCTGTCAAAGCAGTAGCGACAGTAAAGATACCATTGTTTGTCAATGTACCAGCGACAGCTGTCGTGGGAGCAGTAAGAGTAAATGTCGCAGCGTTAGTTAAAGATGTACCTGCTCCGACAGATGAAGTGCCCGTGACTGTGAGGCTAGCGCCTGTCGTCATAGCAGCTGTTCCTGAAATATCTAGAGCACCTCCTATTGTAGTAAGAAATGTTGTAGCAGTTGCAGAGCCACTCATTGAAAAGTTACCTGTTATTGTCGTAATACCAGTCATTGTTTTTGCAAGACTACCACTCAAATTAAGATTGTAGTAAGTATGAGAAGCTGTATCTTTAAGTGTCTGTGCTGCTCCTGTGTAATTCACAGTGTTATTAGCTGTAGCAGTTAAAACACCAGAAATAGTAGAAGCTCCAACGAGAGTTAAAGTACTACCAGTAGCATTAGTAAATGCGCCATCACCTGTCAAATCAGTGGTGACGGTTAAGTTACCATTGTTAGTTATTGTACCTGGAGAAGTTGTAGTGATTGTTGTACCAGTTATATAATCAGTTGCACTAATTATCACAACATCTGTAGCTGCTGGGGCAGAACCTCCTCCCCAAGTAGTACCATCTGTCCAGTTGCAGGGAGCAGCAGGGTTAGTACATGTACCAACTGAAGTTATTGTTGATGCTTCTACTTTAGCAGTTGAAAAAACTCCAACTAATGCCAAAGTGAAGGCAAAGATTCCGACTGAAAGAAAAACATTTTTTAAATTAAATTTCATATTTTTAATATCTACAAAGTAGATAAATTAGTTAATAATTTCCGCCAGAGGCGGATCAGCCTACTATGGCTGAAATAAATAAATAATAAAAAACCAAAAAATTTTGGACACAAAATCGACTTATATAGTATAGCAGGTATTGAAAAATGGGTCAGTATTTAAACTGTGGATAACCCAAACACTTACTTTTTATGATATTGAGTACAATGCACTGAAAAGTGCGTCATAAAAGTAAGTGTGTGGGATAACTAAAACTAGTTGCTAGGGAATTAAATCACCACCCCTTTATCCCCTCCTCCATAAGGAGGGAAAATACACCTCACCCCTGCCCCTCTCCTTAATAAGGAGAGGGGTTTATTTTATAAAAAGTTATCCACAATTTGTTTTATTTATTTTGTTTGTATTTAAATATTTGATATACTTAAATAGTAGACGGATACACCTACCGTCTCCACTAATGATTTGACATATTTCCTTGAATAGTGTATGCTGTAGGTGTGTCCGTGGGCGAAAGCCCCTCCCTAGCTAACGAATTCGTAAGCTAGCAACGGGCACAACAAAGATGCCGTCGCAAGACGGCTTTTTTGTTTTTTAACACACCCTACTTTTACTCATTACACTTAAGAAATGAGTATTCCCTGCTCCATTTTTTTGTAAAATAACCTTTATTATTTGTTTCTTGCCTTTATATCTAGCAGAAACTTCATGTTCCAAAATCCATAATGGATCTTTGCTAAATTGAGCATCGATCTTTTTTGTAGCTGTTGTAGCATTTGTTATAACTTCAACTATATAATTTATTAAGACTGCTCGATAAGCTCTTTCTTTTATATTTCTAGGTCGTCTTCTGTGATACAAAAGATGATTTAATCCATCAGCTGTAAAATAAACAGTTTCTTGAACTGCTTGGCAATAACATGGTTGAAGTTTTTTATATTTTGCTTTTTGTGCTTGTATAAAATCAATTGATGTCATAAAAAAATACGAATATAAATATTGTAGCACTATTATTTTTAAATAAAACCCAAATACAACCCCATTTATGTTCCCCTTTGTCAGGGGGGGGAAATCACCACCCCTTTATCCCCTCCTCAATAAGGAGGGGAAATTCACCTCACCCCAATTTGTTAAAACAAATTTTCCCCTCTCCAAAATTTTAATTTTGGAGAGGGGTTAGGGGTGAGGAGCAACAAAAAAAACCACTCCTTTTGGGAGTGGTTTTTTGCTCGATTCTACGATTCGAGAAACGTTAGACCAAATTCACCTCACCCCTTGCCCCTCTCCTTATAAAGGAGAGGGGTTTGGAGAAAGATAAATTCCTAAAACTTTAGTCGTTGATGACTGAAGAGTTAGTTGGGTAGTTGTAGATAAGAGCACCAGTTC
>JAHFNS010000018.1 GCA_023267215.1 Candidatus Nomurabacteria bacterium
CAATCAGTTTAATAAATAGTGTGCACCGCGTGTCACTTGATATAGCGCCGGACTTATTATGGATGGCGCAATAATTTGAAACATGAAAATGGAAAAGCCATGGTAGTTATGGAAATTCCAATACTGATTCATGTCTATTTTTAGTTACAAAATGCATGGCGCAATGGTGGATGGAATAACCAAAAAACTTATGGAAATTCCACCATGACAAATTTCATGGCACGGTGTACCAGGTCGCCAGGTGCGGCGAGTAATTCGCCTGAGCGGCTGGTGCGAGACCTGGTGCGCCTGGTAGCCTGGTGCTCCACCTGATGCACGGTATGCCGCGAAGTAATCTGCTATGCTTAATAACTTAAAGCAAATTAATCAGACAATAATCGAATCAATAGTTTACAGCTGTATTGCACTATTCAAAAATAATATGCATGAGCTTTTTATTTTCTTATTGATATTATTTTTAATTTATTTGATTGAATTTTTAATTAAGACACCACTTATCTATTTGATTAATATAATTATTATAATATTCTTTCTAAATTTTTTGGACTTTGCTTATTATATGTTACATTAAAACGACTAATACTTGCTCCTCAATGTTGTGACTCTAATTAATTTGCTACTCTATTATTATTAATTTAATTTTGTTCTATATGGAACTCTCACCGCACAACATTCAGCGCATCACCAAATGGATTCAATCGGAAGTAGATTACAATTTTCTTAATCCGGGTTATACATATGCTTTTCAAGATGATCAAGTGTTACTTGAGCAAAATGACAAAGAACTTAAACAAGTTTGTCCTCATTGCTTATTAGTTCCAAGATATCCATTGTTTTTTAAATGCGGACACCTCTCATGTCTTCCATGTCTCAAAGAATATCGGAAATATAAATTTATGTTTGAAAAAATTTTTCCTTGTCCAATTTGCCAGCAATCTTGTCGTCTAGATGAAATCTATACATATAAAGTGGAGAAAAATAAACGTCCTAACTCTATTTCAATGAGAATGTTCAAAAAGGCAAAGTTTATTTGCTCTTACTCAGGATGTGGAAAGTCCTATTTATTGGAAAAAATTCACCATCACGAAATGTTCGAATGTCTTCATCGGAGTATTTTATGTCCTGCACAGGGTTGTAAGTTTATCAATAATATGGAGACTGTAATTCTTCACTCTATCAATTGCCCCTTTCATTTGTTATATTGCGCATTCTGTAAATCATTATGCAATGTGTCAGTTCTTACTCATGATTGCAATGTAATTAAATCTCAGCGTTCAATTCCTTCTTTGTTCAAATATTATCATGAGAATCCGCCAGCCAATCACTTTCATAAAGATGTTTTCCTCCGTAATCATTCATACACTGAGACCTTTGAGGACAGAGGAAAAATTAACTATGATATGTTCATGAGCTTAGCACTATCAAACCCCTTACCTACCTCTGTTCTCACTCGACGAATTCTTCAACGCCAAAATGCAGTTGAAGATCTTTCAGTTTCTACTACCTATATTAATACTGACTGATCACCTATTCGGTTTTATCTTTTCTTATTTTTATTTATGTAAAATTTACTTTTTCCGCTACTTTTATTGATGTATATTACTTCGTACATACACTGTAAAACTACACAAGTTATTCATTTTAAATATTAGTTTTCGTTTATTTAATCAAAAATGCGTAAATTAAAAACAAAATTGAAATGAAACAGAAAATGAAAGTTCTATACTACTGAAATGAAACTAAAATAAGAATGAGAATAAAAATGTTAGATCGAGAGAAAGTTTTCAATCTTTGTCGTCAGTTCAGTCGGCATCGGGCTTGATGTTTTCTTTATCGAGGGCGAAGCTTGTCTTCTTCCGCGATTGATCCGAATCGCAGATTGCCAAAAATGCGTGAGCTTGCATATCACGATCATATGCAGATGCTAAAGATATAAAATAAATGTTAAACAACATTATGTATAATAAATTTATATAGCCAAAATATTCTAAGCATACCTTGAATAGTTTCTTTCTTTCGACGTTCGAGAATTCGCTCTTTGGCGATTCGAATGTCGGCTTCGTAAGTAAGTTGCGAGCACGGCGGGTCGTAGTCGGGACCAAGCTCTGCCGCCACTTCCTCGTCGCTCACGCAGTCGGTCTTAACTTCCTCCGCAATCTGATATTCGGTCTTGATTTGAACTGGCGGGACGTACGGCTTGGAGAATTCGTACTTCATTATATCGATTTGAAGATTCTCTGGTCGTTCGACTTTCCCCGACAGCAATGGCTTAATTTGAGGCTTCGAGGACAGGCCCATCTCTTTCTCGAAAGTCACCTTCTTCGGTTTGATGAACTCACACATTCGAGCCGGCCGCTTTCGTGGTGGTGGAGGGATCGGTAATACAGATGGTAAACTTGCTAAAAGAATAATGCGTCGTGTGTATTATATTAAAAAATAAA
>JAHFNS010000004.1:0-8831 GCA_023267215.1 Candidatus Nomurabacteria bacterium
CATTTGGATACATTTTTATTGCTATTTCTTTACATTCTTTTAAAATTTCTAATTCTTCCGGTAAAACAAGTGGCTTTTCTCTATTAAATTCTTTTGCTTTTCCTTCACTGACATCTTTTAAAGTTTCAATCTGAACTTCGTGTTCTATGGGCAATACTCTAACTTGTAGTGTTTCTGATGTGTCATTTAGTAATATTGGAACTTGTATTCTTTTTATAATTTTTCCTTTATCAAATTCTTCTGTCACAAAATGTGTCGTCGCTTCTGTCCAAAAATCATGATTCGTCTTTTTTACAAATTCTAATCTAGCTTGATGTACTCGCAAACCAAACATTCCTGCTCCACCAAAATCAGGTCTTCCATTATCAAGAGGTCCTGGATGTTGATTTACTATTTTCCCTTCAAATTCTTTAATTATATTTTTAGGAGTCAACACCATCCAACCATATTGTCCGATAAATTCAACTTCTCTTTTCTTGCATTCTTTTATTATTTCTTCACCAAATTCTTCTCTGTTTTTAAAATTCTTCGGATTAATAATTAAGATATCTTTTTCTTTAATACCAAGTTTATGGGCTTTTTCTATTCCTCCCGCATTTGAATTACTAGAAATCACAAGCACTGGCTCTACTTTTGGTAGATACCCACTCTGGCAAGCTTTAATTATAGCTTCCATCGTTGTTCCTCCACCAGAAATAAGTAAAGCTAGTTTCATCTTATTTTAAAAAATTAATTTTTAAATTTTAAACTATCATATTTTATTTCTTTTTCGTGTTCAAAAATAGGCAGAGGGTATTCTCCATTGAAAGCTGAAAGTGAAAATCTATTTTTTGCTAAACCTGTAGCTTTGACCATGCCATCAATAGATAAAAATGTTAATGATGTTGCTCCTAAGAATTGACGAGTCTCTTCTATAGTTTTTTGTGAAGAGATAAGTTTCTCTTGTCTTGGAGTGTCAATACCGTAAAAATCTGGGAATTTAACTGGAGGAGAACAAACTAAAAAATGAACTTCTTTTGCTCCAGAATCAAAAAACATTTTAACTATTTGTTGAGAAGTCGTCCCTCGAACGATAGAATCGTCTATTATACCAACACGCTTTCCTGTGATTATACTTCGTAACACTGTTAATTTCATTTTGACTTTTTGTTCACGACTTGCTTGGGTTGGTTCAATGAAGGTACGATGAATATATCTATTTTTATTTAATGCCATTTCAAAAGGAATACCTGACGCTTGAGAATAACCAATAGCCGAAGGAATAGCTGTTTCTGGAACTGGCACTATAACATCCAATTTGAGTTTAGAATTCTCTTTAAATAAAATTTTACCGAAATTCTTGCGAACTTGATACACAGATTGCCCCAACATTATACAATCATGACGAGAAAAATAAACAAATTCAAATATATCAAATTTGGGATCTTGTTTTGCCAAAATTTTACTCTTTATTCCATTTTTTGAAACAATTACTAATTCACCTGGAAGCACTTCTCTTAGAAATTTTGCTCCGACAGTTCGAAGTCCGCATGTTTCTGATGCAATAACTACTTCTTTTCCATTTTTTCCAATGACTAGCGGACGAATCCCCCTAGGGTCACGAAAAGCAACCATTTCTTTTGTAGAAAGTGCTACACAAGAAAATGCTCCAGTAAAGAGTGGATAGGCCTTTTCTACTGCTTCTCCTAAAGAGAATCCTTTCTTCATATAAAAACCGATTGCTTTTACCATAAGTTCAGAATCAGAATTTCCTTTAGTTTCTATTTTATTTTTTTTTAAAAAATCTCCTAGGGCTTTCGTAGAAGGTAAATTTCCATTGTGAGCAAAAGCACATAAATTATTAAAAACGATAGGCTGAGCATGTTTTGAATCAGTTCCACGAGAAGTAGAATAGCGATTGTGTCCAATAGCTGCAAAACCTTTTAATTTTTTAATTATTTTTTCTGTATATACTTGACTTACCAAACCAGAGTGTTTATATATAAAAATCTTTTTACCATCGGTTGAAGCTATACCTGTTTGTTCTTGACCTCTGTGTTGTAAAGCAAAAAGTCCGAAATAAGCATAGCGTGAAGCTTCTTTACCGTCCCAAATTCCAAAAACTCCACATTTTTCATTTAAATCTTCCGTCATATTTTACTTGTTCTTAAAATAATTAATTGCGTTTTTAAATAATAAAATACCATCTCCCTCTTTTTTTAAGTTCCCTTTAATTTTTTTCATTTGCCATAAAGGAGAATGATAATAAAACATTGCTCTCTCAGGGTGAGGCATCATGCCTAACACTCGCCCATTATAACCTAATACTCCCGCTATGTCGTGTATGGCTCCGTTTGGATTTTTTTCTAAATTTTGAAAATTGCAAATTTCTCCTTTGGTATAAGTAAAAGCAATCTGCTTATTTTTTTTCATTTCTTTATATTTTTTTTCATCAATAATATAGCATCCTTCACCATGTGCGACAGGAAGAGAAATATTTTTTATACCTAAAGAATTCAAAAGCCAGGGGCTTTCTCCTTCTATTTTTAAATCTACCCAACGATCAATATATTTCCCATTTTTATTATAAGTTAATGCTCCGGGTAATATTTCTAAATTGGTTAAAATTTGAAAACCATTACATATTCCTATAATTAAAGTATCACGATTTAAAAATTCTTTTAATTCTAATGCTAAATGATTTTTTAATTTATTGGCATAAGCTTTACCACTACCTGTATCATCTCCATAAGAAAATCCTCCTGGAAAGGCCATAATCTGATATTCTGAAAGAATCTTAGGCTTGGCAATCAGATCGTTGATATGTACAATATCTGCTATTCCACCTACAGAATCAAAAGCGAATTTTGTTTCTTCTTCACAATTGAGCCCATATCCTGAAAGAACAATAACTTTCGGTTTTTTTAATTTTGTCTTTATTTTTTTCATTGCATTTTATTCGAAAAACTATGGTAAATTTTATGTAACTTTTTAACACTTGCTTCAATTATTTTTTTATTACCTAAATCTGTAATGATAAATTTATCATCGCTATAAACCTGCCCGATTTTTTTATATGCAATTCTCTTCACTGCTTTTTCAAATTTAGAAATATTTTTTGGAGCAACTGTTACAAGAATTCTACCTTGGCTTTCTGAGAAAAGTGTGATATCTATCGACCTAGAAGCCGAGCTCCCTTTTGGGGGCTCGGCTTCTAGGTTTATCTTACATCCCAACATGCCACCGAGAGATGCTTTCGCAAGAGCAATAGCTAATCCACCAGAAGTTAGAGATAGAGATGAATTTATTAATTCTTTTTGAATTACTTCTTCTAGGACCAAATAAGTTTTTAAATTCTTTTTTAAATCAACTTTGGGAACATTGTTGCCTATAGCATTATTCTTTTCCATTTTTGCCAACAATTTATAATATTCACTAGCCCCCAATTCATCATAAGTCTCTCCCAGTAGGTAAATAAAATCTCCTGCATTTTTAAATTCGGGAGAAACTGTTTTTCTAACATCTTTTATTACCCCAATAGCTGAAATAAGCAAGGTTGGTGGAATGGAAATTTCTACAGAATTTCCATTTTCATCGTAGCCTTTAAAATCATTAAACATACTATCTTTCCCAGAGATTAAAGGAGTTTTGTATCCGACAGAATATTCATAACAAGCTTTAACAGATTCCACAAGTTGAGCTAGACGATTCTTGTCGTACGAAGAACACCAACAAAAATTATCTAAAATAGCCAAATGAGAAAGTGTTCCACCTACACAAATAGCATTTCTGATGGCCGTATCTATGGCACAAGCAGACATATGGTAAGTGCTTATGTCTCCATATGACGGATAAAGACCAGTAGATAAAACTACTCCTTTGTTGGATGAAAAAATAGGGCAAAATATTTGTGCATCAGTATTTATACGACCCCGACCTGAAAGAGGTTTCAAAACAGAAGAGGCTTGGACTTCGTGATCATATTGTGAGGATATGAAAGAAAAACTATTTATGTTTTTATTATCAAGCAGTTTTTCTAAAATTTTTGTATAAAACCCACCCTTCATCCTTCCCTTGCTAAGTATAGAAATCGGCTCTTGAAAGACATTGGCAACTGCTTTGCTTAATAACGGACGAGTAGGTAATCCATTATGCAAGAATTCTAAATCAATATCTACAATGGTTTTATTTTTAAATTTCACTATACATTTTCCAGAATTAGTAAATTCCCCCACTATTGTTGCTTCTACTCCGCGACTTTCCATTAGTTTGTTAAATATTTTCCATTTCTTTTTCGGTATAGAAAGAGTCATCCTTTCTTGAGATTCTGAAATCCAAATTTGCCATGGCTGCAACCCTGGATATTTTAATGGAACTTTTTCCAAATCAACTCGTGCACCATTACATTCTTTAGCCATTTCGGCAATTGAACAAGAAATACCACCTGCACCATTATCGGTAATACTATTGTATAAATTAAGATCCCGTGCTTCTTTTACTATTGCATCACTCATTTTTTTCTGAGTGATCGGATCACCTATTTGCACTGCAGTCGCTGGACTCGATGAATCCATTGTCACTGAAGAAAAGGTGGCACCATGAATACCATCTGCACCAACTCTTCCACCAACTACGACAATATAATCTCCCACTCTTGCACGTTTTTCATAAGAAGATCTTTTCAATTTATTTTCTGGAGGTGTGGGTAAATTCCTTGGAATAATTCCAACTGTCCCGACAAAAACTAAAGGTTTACCTCTAAATCTATCATCGTATTTTACAAAACCAGAAACTGTCGGGATACCTGAACAATTTCCTCCTACATTTACTCCTCTTAATACTCCATCCATAATGCGTTTTGGACTAAGCATTTTCCTTGTTTTTTCTTTATCTCTATATAAAGATCTTGTATCTAGAGGATCTCCAAAACAAAAACCATAAACATTGGCAACTGGTTTTGCTCCAAAACCAAAACCAATAGTGTCTCGATTGACACCAACAATACCAGTGATCGCTCCACCAAATGGATCAAGTGCTGAAGGACTATTGTGAGTTTCTACTTTATGAGTTACTAAATAATCTTTGTCAAAAACAATAGCACCTGAATTATCAGAAAAAACAGAAACACAAAAGTCTTCTTTCCCTTTTTGTTTTCTTATTAAATTTGTGGCACCTTTGATGTAAGTTTTATAGAGACCATCTTTTATATCATCAATTGGATTCGCAAAAATAGTATGTTTACAATGTTCAGACCATGTTTGAGCCAAAGATTCTAGTTCAATATCTTTTGGATCTCTTCCTAATTTTTTAAAATATTCTTGAATTACTTTCATTGAAGTGAGATCAAGAGCAAGCGGCCCTCGACGCACACCAGTCACATCTAAAATTCCTTCACGTCCAATCTTTACTAACTCTTCATCAGATACTTTAAGTGAAATATTAATTACTGGAATACGCTTTTCTAAAATTACTTTAGGCGTTTTAAGTGGCAAACCTCCGTATTTTTTAATTTCTTTAAATGAAGCTATGTAGGCACGTTCTATTAATGGATTATGTAAAGAAAGAGAAATTTTTTGAACATCTTCTAATTTGACTGACCCAGAAATTAAAAAAATCTTTGAAGTATAAATCTTCAAATCTGTATCTTTCTTTAAATGTAATAAATCTAGTGCGGTTTCTCTAGCAGTATTGCCAACATTATCGGTCACTCCAGGTAAAAAACCAATTTCAATAATATAATCAAATTTATCTACTTTAGTTAAAATTTTATTTATTGAAAATCTTTCAATAATAGGATTAGTTAAAATTTCTGAAAATTTTAAAATTTGATTATTAGAAAGTTTCGAATCTATTAAATATGAATCAACAATGGCTACGCTTTTTACTTTTTGAGATAAATTCAAAGAATTCCAAGACTGCAAAAATAATCTCTCTCGATTATCTTTTATATTAGGAATTATATATATTTGTGAAATCATAAAGATATAATACGATACACTTATTTAAAAAACAATTAATTTTATAGGTTTTTATTCTTTGCTTTTAGCTACCATAAATACATTATTTAATAACATTGCCACAGTCATAGGACCAACCCCTCCAGGCACAGGAGAAACATACCCCGCTACATCTTTTACAGACTCTAAATCAACATCACCCACAATACTTACTTTTGTACCTGACGAATCAGAGTTAGATTCTGAAGTACCCGCATCTATTAAAATAACTCCTTTTTTTAACATATCACCTGTTAAATATTTACTTTTCCCTATACCAGAAATAATAATGTCAGCTTGTTTTATAAGTTCTTCTTTATTTTCTGTTTTACTTCTAATTACAATAGGATTTAATCCTCTAAATTCTAAAAGTGCTGTAACGGGTTTACCAACTAGATTTCCCTGCCCTAAAACAACTATTTTTTTATCCTTTAAATCTAAATCAAGAGTATCAACAAGCCTCATGCAAGCAAGTGCTGTCGGAAAACCTATCTCGTTCGTATTAGTATAAAATTTTTGACTTGCAATACTACCTAAACAATCAACATCAATATTGGGATCGACAGCGTCAAGTGCAAGCCTTAGATCAATGTGTGCAGGTAATGGAAGTTGTAAAATAATTCCACAAATATTTGGAATTTTATTTAAAATTTTGATATTCTTGATCAATTCTTCTGTGGTAATAGATAGAGGGAAATTAGCCTCGTGGAACAAAATTCCGACTGATAAAGCTGTACGCGCTTTCATTTTTACATATTGCATAGATACTTTATCACTACCAACCAAAACATCACAAAAAACTGGCTGAAAAGGCAACGCTTCAACTTCTGTTTTTACTTTTGCTAAAATTTCTTGACTTAATTTTTTTCCATCAATTATGATCATACAGAGTTATAGGTTGATTATATATTACTCGTCTATTATTTCAAAATCATCCCCTATTTTGGGAAGGATATTTTTTCGATTATGATTTCGAACAAAATAAGCTCCACTTGCACTAATTCCTAAAAAAACAAATAGACCAATTAGATATAAAAATTTATTCTTAGTATTTAGATCATTTTGAATATTTTCTACTTCTGAATTAGAAACAGCGATCTGATTATCTTCTGATTTAATGGCAAAACTTCCTTCTAGGAGTTTAGCCGTTAAATTACTTTGGTCTGAACTTAATGTGGAAATTTTTGACGCTGTATTTTTTGCTAAAGCTTTAATTGGCATAACAGATTCCTGATAATCAAACACGGTTTCTCCTTGTAGATTTATTAGTTTCAAATTATTTTTATCTGCAATTGAGAAATTAGTAATTTTCGGAGATAAAACAATTTTCTTTTTTGATTCTAAAATCATATTCTTTGGAAAAGTAAAACTTCTCATCTCGCTTAAAAGAACCCATTTTGAAATGTCAACATCATAATTTGTATTATTGGTAATTTCCACAAAAAAATCTTTGTCATCTCCGACATTAGATATCGAAACGTTAGCTTTTATTACTTTAATAATTACCTTATCAAATGCATCAGGAAAATCAGAATAATAATTCTGATAATATTCTAGATTGACAATGTATTCTCCTTCATAAAAAAATGTATGATAAATTTTTTCTAAATTATCTAATCTCATTTCCTTAGAATCACCATCGCCAAAATTCCAAAAGTATTTACCATAAAAAAGTGACTCATTGGAATACCCTGTTGTATTTGCTTTAAATTCGATCGGTGTATTTACAAAAGCCAGTATTTTGGTTATTATTTTTGTTTTTATTTTAGGAGTTTCTGCCACCTTCGTTTTTGTTTCATTTGTATTTAAAACTAAAGAATTAGAAGCCAATCCAAGATCATTGGAAACACTACCACTCAATTGTAACGAGGCATTAGTATAATTTTGCGCACCAGGGGTAGGAGAACCAGCAATCCAAGAACCAAAACTTCTTCCTATGCTTTTGTTTTCACTTGGATTAGGAGCACAGATACTACCACAATCAGTAACACTTCCCCATCCAACTTTATCTGCTACATTTCCATCTGAATTTTTCAGCTGAATAGTATTTGATTCAGTAAGAGTCATATCTCCTATCACTATATTAGAATTAGACAAAGAAGAACGAGAAATCAAAAAATAACTATTTGGTTCAATTGTTTTATTTTCAAAATCTGTTTTGGTAACCAAAGAACCGAAGGTTCCAGTCGTTGTTTTTCTTTGAATATACCAATCAGTCAAATTAACCGAAGAAGTACCTGAATTAAAAAGTTCAATAAATCTTCCTTCCGGAGGACTCACCTGAACTTCATTTATAAACACTTCTGCATGGACTGATTTAAAACTAAGCAAAAAGACAAACCATAAAAACATTAAAATTATCTTTTTTGACATAAAGTTTTTCAAAATTTTATAATATGATACAATATTATCATGGATAAAGAATTTAAGAAAATAGATTTCCTAGCAATTGGAGATACCGTAATAGACGCATTTATAAGGATAAAAGATGCTCACGTGCATTGTAAGATAGATACAGAAGCCTGTGAACTTTGCTTGCGTTTCGGAGATAAAGTGCCCTATGAATCTCTTCATGTTATTCCAGCTGTCGGCAATAGCCCAAACGCTGCTGTTGCCGCTTCTCGTTTGGGACTCCGCACCGCTCTCATGACAAATATTGGTGATGATCAAAATGGACGAGACTGTTTAGCCATACTAGAGAAAGAAAAAATTGACACAACTTTTGTCAAAACAGAATTGGGTAAAATAACAAATTATCATTTCGTACTCTGGTATGATGTTGATCGAACTATTTTAATAAAACATCAAAATTATGAACGCGAATGGACAAACACAAAAGAATCACAAGAATATGCA
>JAHFNS010000004.1:8931-21939 GCA_023267215.1 Candidatus Nomurabacteria bacterium
ATTGGGTAAAATAACAAATTATCATTTCGTACTCTGGTATGATGTTGATCGAACTATTTTAATAAAACATCAAAATTATGAACGCGAATGGACAAACACAAAAGAATCACAAGAATATGCATCTCCTTCTTGGATTTATTTAAGTTCGTTGGGAGAAGATTCTTTGGATTTCCATAAAGATATAATGAGTTATTTAAAAAGACATGAAAATGTTAAACTTGCTTTTCAACCGGGAACTTTTCAAATAAAATTTGGCACAGAAGCTTTAAAAGATATTTATTCACGAACAGAAATTTTCTTTTGTAATTTACAAGAAGCTCAAAATATTTTAAATGTGATAAATGAAAATGTTTTAGTGTTATCTAAGGGTCTTGCAGATTTAGGACCAAAAATGGTTGTCATAAGTGATGGACCAAATGGTGCTTATCTTTACTTTAATGGA
The DNA here is from genome assembly GCA_023267215.1 of Candidatus Nomurabacteria bacterium. GTDB lineage: Bacteria > Patescibacteriota > Minisyncoccia > Phycocordibacterales > UBA9973 > UBA9973. Next base: position 9,374 of record JAHFNS010000004.1, read on the forward strand.
GAATTATGGCACAATCCTATTTATCCAGATATCGCTCCACCTATAGATCGCACTGGAGCTGGAGATGCTTTTTCTGCTACATTCACTGCTGCTTTGGCTTTTGGTAAATCTCCTTTTGAAGCTTTTGCTTGGGGGCCAATAAATTCAATGTCTGTGGTACAATATATCGGAGCACGAGAAGGATTACTCTCACGCGAAAAATTAGAAGAATATTTAAAAGTCGCACCAAAAAATTATAAAATTAATAAAATAAATATATGAATCTAGAAAACAATATCAAAATTGACGTAAATAATGATGAAGAAGAGTTGTTAAGTAAAATATATATAGAAAGTAGAATAAAAGAACTAAAAGATTTATTGGCAAAAGGAGGAAATGAGAGTGTAAGTAAACTAGATCAAGAAAAAAGACAATTGGAAGCGAAATTAGAAAGAAAAGAATATGTTTAAAGGTCGTACTAAATAATTATAAGGTTAAAAAAATAAATTAAATATGGTAAAATTTAATCAAGAAACATTTGACCGTTTTAATAAAAAACCAGGGCAACCAGATACAACACTTGTGCATGAGAAAGAAAAAGACGACGAGGGTTGGCTAACACAAGAAAAGTTAGATGAAATACAAAAGTCTTTTGATAAAATAAAAACCGGTACATTTAGTCCCCAAGATATGTACCAATTTGTACATTTAGTTGAAGATTTAAAGAATGATTTTGTTAAAAACGATAAATCTTAGTATTAAGAAAAACCAGCTATAATGCCTAGCTGGTTTTTCTTTTTAACACTTTTTTAACTGCTTCTTTTATATCTTTTACCCCTAAGCCATAATATTCTAGGAGTTCCCCAGCTCCACCTGATTGCCCAAATTTATCTTTTACTCCGATAAATTCAATCGGCACAGGATAATTCTCTGCTAAAACTTCTGCCACTAGAGAACCCATTCCTCCAGCAATTTGATGATCTTCTACAGTTACTATTGCTTTACATTCTTTTGCTAGCCTAATAATAGCTTCTTTATCTATTGGTTTAATCGTAATTAAATTCATAACTTTTGTTTTTATTCCTTCCGTCTCTAATTCTTTAGCACAAAGAAGTGCATTATAAACCAATTCTCCTGTCACAATAATTCCAACTTTTGCTAAGCCAACATCTGGCATCCAAAAAATTTCTGCCCCACCTATCTCGTATGGAGTCTCTTCAGTGGTCACAATTGGACTTTTCTCACGAACTAAACGCAAATATGATGGTTTATTATTTTTAGCCAATATTAAAGTGACTTTTTTTGCCTCTATCGCGTCACACGGAGAAAATACTTCCATGTTTGGTATTGTTCTCATTAATGCTATATCTTCAAGCATTTGATGACTTCCGCCATCAGGTCCTACGGTAAGTCCAGAGTGAGAACCGATAATTTTTACAGCTCTGTTGTTGTAAGCAATCGTCGTCCTTATTTGTTCCCAATTACGTCCTGGAGAAAAAATAGAATAGGAACCGCAAAAAGGAATTTTGTTCATCGCCGCCATCCCTGAGGAAACTGTTACCAAATTTTGTTCCGCAACTCCAACTTCAATAAATCTTTTCGGAAACTTTTCAGCAAATAAATGCATATGCACGCTCTCTGTTAAATCTGCACACAACGCCACTACATTTTTATTTTCTTCTCCTGCTTTTAATAAACCTTCACCGAAACCTTTTCTAGTAGATGCTTGTTCGACATCACTGTTAAAAATTTTAGGATTTAATTTTAATTTGGGATTTAACATAAAATTATATTGGGCGACGATCTCTCAATTCTTTTAATGCCATTTCGGCTTCTTCTTTATTTGGTGAAATACCATGCCATTTATAATCTCTTTCAAATTCTTTCACACCTTTGCCTGGAATCGTATGTGCAATAATAATCGTAGGTTTTTCAAAAATTTCTTGTGCTTCTTTAACTGCTTGATTCAAAGCTTTAAAATCATGCCCACCTACTTCTATCACATGCCAATTAAAAGCTCGCCATTTATCAGCGAGTGGTTCTAGTGGCATTACTCTCTCAGTATTCCCATCTATTTGAATATTGTTTCTATCTAAAATTGCAATTAAGTTGTTTAATCTATTTTTGCCTGCCAACATTATTGCTTCCCAAGTATTTCCTTCATCTAATTCTCCATCAGACATAAAACAATAAATATATCTACTTTTTTCACTTACAGTCAAACTATCAATCTTGTCCGCCATAGCCATGCCTATCGCTTGTGAAAGACCAGAGCCAAGGGGGCCTGAAGAAGTCTCAACATACGGCAAATATTCTCTATGTGGATGACCTTGGAGACGTGTGCCAAATTTACGCAAGGTTTTTAATTCTTCGAGAGGGAAATATCCACTGTGAGCCATTGTCGCATAAAGCACTGGACAGATATGCCCATTGGAAAGCACTAATCTATCACGATCTTCCCAAGATGGATCTTTCGGATTATGTTTTAAAATATGAAAATAAAAAAGTGTGAATACATCCGCCATTCCGAGTGCACCTGCTGTATGTCCGCTTTTTGCTTCTACTAACATTTCAATGATACTCTGACGAATGTCATTTGCTTTTTTTTCAAGTTCTCTAATTTTTTCGTTATTTAAAATAATCATTGAAGTAATTATATATCTTAATTTAAGTTTTTAACAGTCTTAATTAATTCTTCAAAATTGGAAACTACTTTTAACGGGTTCCCTTTTTCTAATCTTTCTCTTTCATGATAACCAAAATCAACAGCGATAGTCGGGATACCGACCTCGTTGGCTTCTAAAATATCCCCCAGTGTATCTGTAATAAAAATACATTCTTCTTGTTTTAACTTAAATTCATTCAAAACTTTTTTAAATTTGTGAGTCTTCAATTTGTGTGTCTCAAAACCATATAAAAAAGAAAATAATTCTTTTATTTCATTTACTTCAAGATAATCTTTAATACCGTATTCATAACAAGAGGAAACTATTCCTAAATCATAATTTTTGGCTAATTTTTGCAAAGTTTCTTTTGTCTCTTCTCCTATTTTTCTTGCCTTTCTTGTATCGCTTAAACTTTTCAAAAAATCAAAACCTGTATCTCTATACTTTAATTTTTCTCTTTCAATATGTATGTTACCTTCATATATTTTTCTATGTTCTTCCCGTGTGAGATCAGTAAACTTCTTGCCGTTCAATTCAAAACTCAAATCATAGTTGTTGTCTATAACTCCATCAAAATCAAACATAATAAGCTTAATCATTTTTTTATCCTAAATTTTTAAATTCTTCTATCGTTCCAATAATGTCATCTGTATTAAGAAGTATTGAACCTAAAGTCAAACGTGTCGCCCCAGCTTCTACGACTAGAGGTGCTGTTTCAAAATTTACCCCGCCATCGACAGAAATAGAAAGGTCGGGAAATTTTTCTTTCAATATTTTTATATTTTCTATTACTTTCTTATCAAACTCTTGCCCTTGAAAACCAATCTCGTCTATTCCCATACATTGTACAAAATCGACATCGTTTACTAAGGGGAAAATTTGTTCTACTGGTGTTTTTATATTGATAGCTATTCCTATTTCTATGGTTTCTCTTATGTAAACATCCATACCTTCTATAAAATCTTTAAATTCTTTTAAATCTCCGACTGCTTCAATATGAAAAATAATCCTCTTCGCTCCAAGCTTTATATAAATATCAAAATTAGTCACTGCATCAGCAACCATCAAATCTAGTTCAAAATCAATATCTTCCCAAAAAGGCATTCCCTCTTGTTCATTTAAAATTGCTTGAAAATGTGAATCAAAAGGTTCACCCTGAGCGAAATCAAAGGGCCAAGTTTTTGATGGAACAAAAATTCCATCACATATATCTATCTGTGCAATAGGAACGGTGCCACGCACAAGCGCTATTTTATTTTTTAAATCTTCATAATTTTTCGGTAGTATAGCTGGAATTATTTCGATCATCCCATTAAAAAATTAAAACTAATAAAATCTTCTCTAGAATATCTAACTCCCGCTGATTTTTTAACGGGACAAGTAATTTATTCTATTTTAATTGCATCTATTTTTGCTAAGCGGCGAATATGTCTTTCGTCAAAACTAAAAGGAGTTTCCAGCCATAGATTCACAGCTTCCATCATACTTTCTTCTGTAAAATATCTAGCACCAAGAGAAAGGATATTGGAATTATTGTGTTGCCTTGATCTTACTATTATATTTGATTCATCATCCACCACAGCTTCAGCTTTACCATAATCCACTACAGCTCTAACATTTGGAAATCTATTTGCTGTGATAGCTTCTCCTTCTCCAGTTCCTCCAAGAATTATTCCCTTAACTTTATCTCCACCTTTTGATACTTCACGAGCAACAGGAATTACAAAATCTGGATAATCATCTCCTTCATTATATTCAAATGCACCTTTGTCTATAACTTCATGCCCTTGGAGTTTTAAAGAAGTAACTAATTTTTCTTTCAATACAAAACCCGCATGATCCGTACCAATAAAAATTTTCATATGTTATTATTATACTACATATGTCAGAATTTTATAAATACCACGGTGCCGGAAATGATTTTATTTTAATAGATAATCGTAATAAAAGTTTCGACACAAAAAACACTGAAAAAATAAGCTTTCTTTGCGATCGTCATCTTGGTATCGGAGCAGATGGTTTGATATTTATGGAAAATTCGAATAAAGCTGACTGTTTTATGAATTACTATAATTCTGATGGAACACTGGCAGAAATGTGTGGAAACGGAGCACGATGTCTTGCAAAATTTTTCCTAGAACAAACAAAATCAAATAAAAAAGAATTATTGATTGACACTCGAGCTGGAGTAAAAAAAATAATTTGCAATAATGATGGAACTTTTTCAGTAAATATGGGAATTCCTATTTTTTCTCATTCTGATTTTCCTGATGAATATAAAAAGTTAGAAAATATTTCTTTTGATTTTGTTTCTATGGGTAATCCTCATGCCGTAGGTTTTGTAAAAAATTTATCAGAAATCAACATAAAAGACATTGGTCCTAAAATAGAAAATAATCCCATTTTTCCAAATAAAATAAATATGGAAATTGTAGAAAAAATTACAGAAGATTATTTTAAAGTAAAAGTTTGGGAACGTGGTTGTGGAGCAACACTTGCCTGTGGTACTGGAGCTTGTGCTGTCTTTGCAACAATTACAAAAAACCGCGTTAGGCAAGACCTAACGCAAGAAGTTACACTGGAATTTCCTGGTGGAAATCTTTATTTATCCAAAAATAATGAAGGAGAAATAATTCTCCGTGGTGGAGCCGAATTTGTCTTTAGAGGTGAAATAAAATAAACTTGGTAGTCGGACTACCAAATGATATAATTTATATGTTATGAGAAACCATAAATTTGTAATTGGTGAATATTATCACATATATAATCGTGGCGTTGACAAAAGAAAAACTTTTTTAGATCAATATGATTTAAATCGTTTTTTAAAATGTCTAGTAGAATTTAATACTAAAGAACCAATAGGGAGCATTTATGAACTTTCTTTTCAAAAACAAAAACTTGGTAGTCGGACTACTAAGTTTAATAAATTAGTATCAATAATTGCGTATTGTGTAAACCCAAACCATTTTCATTTACTTCTTACTCCCCTTGTGGAAAAAGGGATAGAAAAATTTATGCAAAGGATTGGTGGATATACTAGATATTTTAATGAAAGACATAAAAGAAACGGCACATTATTCCAAGGAAAATTTAAATCAAAATATATTGATGATAATAATTATCTTCTCAGGTTAAGTGCGTATATAAACATGAACAACAGAGATTCTTTTGGTACTCCGACTACTAAGTTGAGTAAATCTAGTCTAGAAGAATATTCTAAAAATATAAAAGGTATATGTGATACAAAAATTATTTCTGAGCAATTCAAAAACCCTAAAGAATATTTGGAATTTGCAATAGAAGCTTGGAAAGACTCAAAAGAAAGAAAAGAAGCTCTAGAAATGGATCAACTTGGTAATTCGACTACTAAGTTTAAGTAAGGTTTAAATCATTGACAATCTATCAAAACTTACGTTAATATATGTATTATTAACATAAATGGTAAATATTAAAAATATATGTCTATAGAAAATAAAATTAATACCAATATAGCTGAGTCTAAATTTCAGGAAAATTTTTTATCTGAAATAGAAAAAGAAGTTAAATCTGACGACAAAGAAGTACTTGAACCAAAACAAAAGGTAGAAGATCTAATCAAAAACAACATAACCGACAAAATGACATTGGTTATGTTATTAGAAGATTTACGAGAATCAAATTTAAAAAGATCAAATAAAGAAGACGAAAGTCAATTTTTTCTCACTTATCAAGATAAACACAAAGAAGCAAAAGAAAAAATAGAAAATATAGAAAAATTAATTTCTATATTGGAGAAGTATATGAGTGCAGTGAAAGTAGATTATGTTTATAATTTAAATATTTATACATCATTTACATCTCAAATTGACAAAGAAAATAACATAGTTAATAAAGAGGATCTCATAGAAAACGCTCTATCTAAAATAGACTCAGTCAAAGACAAAGATCTCATTGAATTAAAAGAAGAGGTAAATAAAATAATAAAAGAAAGACTAAATGACCAGCAAAAACTAAAATTAATATATAATAAAATAGCAGAAAAAATTTGGTATCCAGATAATAATTTTAATGGCCTTTTGAAAAAAATGAAAATTGAAGAAACAAACAAGAAGGAAGAAAAAGAAGTGGATGTGCTTGGATGGGAAAAAGCCAGAACTTTATTTATTGAATTAAACATTTTACATACTTCTCTTTGTATGTACATGAATACTATAGATATCGATTATTTTGGACCTGGATTCAAAAACAATTTTCCAGACGAAAATTAATGTCCAACTTTGTCGGAAAATAGAAAATCTTTCAAAGTAATATATGAATAATGGTTACAATTTTGATCTGATTCAACTGGAACTGGGTTTGTTCCACAATTATAAAAATTGGTTTGTATTACTGGAACAAACCAAAAAAACAAGAATGCGACCACTAAAATTATTAACACAATTAATATTTTTTCATATTATTTTATAGTTAGACCTGTTTTAATTACATGGTCAACGAGTGTATATGTATACCCCATTTCATTATCATACCAACCCATTACTTTTACCAAATTACCATCAACTACTCTTGTCATTTCAAGATCTGCAATAGATGCATGAGATTCTCCTAAAATATCTGAAGATACTAACGGTTCATGGGTGACAGCAAATAATTTCTCCCACTTTTTATTCTTGGCTGCTTTTTCTAAAATTTCATTCACTTCTTCTTTTGTAGTATTTTTCTTTGAAATAAATGTAACATCAACAATTGATCCAGCAGGCACTGGTACTCGAATAGAAATTCCATCAAATAATCCTTTCAAATCTGGAAACGCTTCCGTCACAGCAATAGCTGCACCAGTAGATGAAGGTACTATATTTTGTGCTGCAGCACGACCTTCGCGTAAATCCCCGCCTGCCGAACCCGGGCGGGCAGGTTTTTTACTTGGACCATCCACAAGGGCTTGGCTAGCTGTGTACCCATGAACAGTATTTAAAATAGCTTTTTCAATTCCAAGAGACTCATGAAGTATTGCAATTAAAGGAGAAGCAGCATTTGTAGTACAAGATGCATTAGAAGTAATATCGCAAGTACCAAATTTATCTTCATTTATACCAAGCAAGATAGTTTCTCCATGTACAGAACCGTCTCCCCCTTTAGATGGTGCAGAAATGACAACTTTTTTTGCACCTTGGTCAATATGAAATTTTGCTTTATCGTAAGAAGTAAACAATCCTGTCGATTCAATAACTACATCAATATTTAAATCTTTCCAAGGAAGTTTGCTTGTATCTTTTTCCGAAATAAATTTAACTAACTTACCATCAATTTTTAAATCAGTGCCAACAACTTCTACCTTGTGACTCCAATTTCTATAAACAGTATCATGACGTAATAAATAAGCTAGACTCTCTAAAGAGCCGAGATCATTTATTGCTACTATTTCAAGTTCAGGTCTATCCCAGGCTATTTTTAAAAATGCTCTACCTATTCTTCCAAAACCATTTATACTAACTTTTATTTTATTTACCATAATACTATTATAATGCTATTATATTGAAAATGGAAGGCAAAGAACCAAAATTTATCCACCTGCACACACATAGCCATTATTCCTTATTGGACGGCCTTTCTAAGTTAAAAGATTTAATAGAAATTGTTAAAAAAGACAAAATGGGAGCCTTAGCTATCACAGACCACGGCAATATGTATGGAGCTATAGAGTTTTATAAATTAGCAAAAAAAGAAGGAATCAAGCCTATCATAGGAGTAGAAGCATACGTTACAGCAGGATCTAGAAAAGATCGCAATATAGAATCAAACGGTGGGAAGCGTTACTATCACCTCACTCTTCTTTCTAAAAATCTACAAGGATATAAAAACTTAATAAGGTTGGTTACTCTTTCAAACCTAGAAGGATATTACTACAAACCAAGAATGGATAGAGAGATATTAAAACAATACAGTGAAGGGGTAATTGCTTTATCTGGATGTCTGGGTGGCGAATTATCACAAAGTATCGTCAATAAAGATCTAGTAAAAGCTGAAAAAATAATAAAAGAACATCAAGAAATTTTTGGTAAAGAAAATTATTTTATAGAAATTCAATGTCACCCATCTGTAGAAAATGATAAGTACGTAAGAGAAACATTGGTTGAACTTTCTAAAAAATACAATATTCCTTTAGTTGCCACTCAAGACTCTCATTATCCTTGCACTGAAGACCATGACGCACATCACACATTGCTTCAAATAAATACACAAGGAGATAATAAAGAAGCATCCAAATTTGAATTCTCTGAAGATGACTTTTCTCTAATTAGTACAGAAGAAGCACTGAAAATTTTTAAAGATACACCCGAAGCAGTCACCAACACACAAAAGATAGCGGATATGTGCAACTTGGAATTGAAGTTGGGAAGTTGGGTCTTCCCCGATTTTAAAATTGAAGAAGGGAAAACTTATGACGAAAAATTACGTGAGCTTACTTATGCTGGATTTGAAAATATTGGAGTAGAAAAAACTCCGGAAGTATTGGAGCGAGTAGAATATGAACTTAAAATTATTTTTAATAAAGGCTATTCTCCGTATTTCTTGGTAGTTGATGACTTATTGGATTATGCAAAAGATAACGGTATTTTGACAACCATTAGAGGCTCTGTTGCAGGATCCATGGTCACTTACCTTCTCGGCATTACCAACGTGAACCCAATAGAATACAAACTCCCCTTCGAAAGATTTTTAAATCCATTTCGTCCTAGTCCGCCCGATATAGATATGGACTACGCCGACAACAGACGAGATGAAATGATTGAATATGCCAAAAGAAAATACGGCGAAGATAAAGTAGCTCAAATAGGAACTTTCGGTACAATGATGGCTCGTGGTGCAGTGCGTGATGTCGCGAGAGCTCTAGGTTACCCATATACTATAGGAGATAGACTTTCTAAAATGATTCCGATGGGTTCACAAGGAATGCCTATGACCATAGATCATGCCATGGAGATAGTCCCTGAATTAAAAGGAGCTTATAAAGATGAAAAAGATACAAAAATAATACTAGACTTAGCAAAAAAATTGGAAGGATGTGTGCGTCACATTTCTGTGCATGCAGCTGGAGTCGTCATTGCTCCAAAGCCTCTTTATGAATATGCACCAACACAGCTCGACCCAAAGGGCGGAAAAATAATTACCCAATACGACATGTACAGTATTGAAGAGGCTGGACTTTTGAAATTTGATTTCCTTGGAATCAGAAACTTAGCCATCTTGGCAGATAGTATTAGTTTAGTAAAAAGATTTTACAATATAGATATAGACATAGATCGTATTCCGCTTGATGATAAAAAAACTTTTAAACTTTTAGCTTCCGGACAAACAGAAGGACTTTTCCAATTAAACGGCGCAGGTATGACTAGATTCTTAAAAGAATTGAAGCCAACTTCTATTCACGACATCAATGCAATGGTTGCTCTTTACCGTCCAGGACCGATGGAATCAATTCCGGAATATATCAAACGCAAACACAATAGGGCTCTGGTAAAATACTTAGACCCACGAATGAAGAAATTCTTGGGTGAATCGTATGGGCTTATTGTTTATCAAGACGACCTACTTTTCTGTGCCATAGAACTCGCCGGCTACAACTGGGAAGAAGCTGACAAATTCCGTAAAGCTGTCGGTAAAAAAATACCGAAAGAAATGGCAGCCCAAAGAGAAAAATTTACCAAAGGAATAATTAGCAATGGACAGACTCCCGTTTTCGCCGAAAAACTTTGGAAACTTTTTGAACCATTTCAAGCTTACGGTTTCAACAAGGCTCACGCAGCTTCTTATGGGCGTGTGGCTTATCAGACAGCTTATATGAAAGCCAACTATCCTGTGGAATACATGACAGCCATTCTGACGGCTGAATCAGGAGATGTAGAAAAAATATTTGAAATAATTACTGAATGTAAACATATGAAGATTCCTGTTCTTCCTCCGAACATCAATGAGAGTTTCGGTGGATTTACAGTAATTAGAGATGACACAACGAATATCAGTGAGAAAATACGTTTTGGGCTTTATACTATTAAAAATCTGGGTACAGATATTGCTGACGCCATAATAGCCGAGAGAAAAGCAAATGGGAAATTTAAATCCATCACTGATTTTCTAGATAGAATCAAACATAAAAATTTAAATAAAAAATCAATGGAAGCTTTGATTAAATCAGGCTCTATGGACGAATGGGGGGATCGAGGAGTTTTCCTTGGGAACCTTGAAGACATGCTTGCTTACAGCAAAGAATCTGGCACTAAAAATGAAAATCAAATTTCTCTTTTTGGAGGATTACCAGAATCTGCTAATTCATCTTTCAAATTAAAAGAAGGAACTCTGGCGACCCAAGCAGATAAATTACTTTGGGAAAAAGAATTGCTAGGGCTTTATATCTCTGGACATCCGCTGGACCGCATTCGTGAAAAATTAGAAAGTCGAGATATAAATATTAAAAAAATAAAAAAAGATATTGGGAATGGTAGAGAAGTCACCATCGCAGGAATAATTGAAACAGCTAGAATAATCATCACCAAAAGTAATGATCGTATGGCTTTCCTAAAAATTTCAGACTTAACAGACTCCATAGAAGTCGTCGCTTTTCCTTCTATTTTCAAAGGAGCTGTAGACATCCTCGTCCCTGAAAAATGTGTTGCCTTCACAGGCAAAGTCTCTCTCCGTAATGGTGAAAAAAGCATCATCATGGAAGCAGTGAAAGAGATTTAAAATCACCACCCCAAACCCCTCCTCCACAAGGAGGGGAAAAATCAAATACAAATGAAAAAGTTCGTAAACGAACTTTTTCATTTACGAACTTATTATTCAACTTTAGAAATTATCCTCCTGACTAAACAAGCTTTCTTTTTTTTCTTCTGATACATTATTTTTTGGTTTTGTAAATAATATAACCGAGCCAGAAATTATTAAACATGAACCAACAATACAATAGATACTAGTTGGTATATCATATACATTTTGTAATGAACGATAAGAAAAAAAAGTAATATAAGAATTCGAAATATATAGACCTGTGTAAGAAACTAAAATACTACAGACTATTATAATTATGAGAGCAACATTACTACTTGGACTTAAAGATTTCAAGCAAATATTACTCATCAGCCATATTAATACTCCACCTACCATAAATACAGAAGCAAGTATTAAAACCTCTGTCTGCGGAATTTCTAAATTTTTTTCAAATGACGAAACTAATGGGTTTGTAAAATACAAGTTAGTAAGTGTCATAAATATATAAATTCCAACAGTTACTAACACCCAACCAAAAGACTTACTCTTTTTCATTTTAGTACTCCTTGCTCTTTTGAGCGATTTTGATTTTACGATGAACTAAACCAACCTTATTTTGTATATAGTATAGCATATATGAAACTAAAAGTCAAGGAAAATAGCAAAAATACTTATAAAATAAGGGGATTTTTAATATAACCCCCCTAAATCCCCCTTGTCAGGGGGACTTTACCTCACCCCAACCTGCTATTAAGCAGGTTTTCCCCTCTCCAAAATTTCAATTTTGGAGAGGGGTCAGGGGTGAGGGGTTCCTTCCCTGACAAGGGGAGGCTAGGTGGGGTTGTATTTTTTAATTATAAAGACTCATTGCTTTATCCTTCCCTTCTGTAAAAATAGTTTCAATGGCTTCCGTCACTTTTTTTGAAAGTTTTTTGAGTTCAGATAATTCTTTTTCTTTATATTCACCAAGTAGAAATTTCAAAACATCTTTTGGCTTTTTTGTTTTACCAGAAGGAGTAGAAGGAGAAATTCCAATTCTTATGCGTACAAATTCTTCAGACTTCAATGCTTTAATTATAGAACCCAAACCATTATGTCCTCCTGAAGATCTGTTGAAAGAAATTTTCATTTTTCCTATTGGCAAATCAATATCATCATAAATAACTATTAAAT
>JAHFNS010000019.1 GCA_023267215.1 Candidatus Nomurabacteria bacterium
AAGCTGAAGCAAAACTAGAACTAAGCTGGATATAACGTGTAACTGAGCTAGAGCAAAGCAAAAGCTTAAATATAACTGAACTTTAGTTGAGCTGCAAATAAACTGCAGTTGAGCTGAAGCTTAGCTGGAGCTAATGTAGACCAGTGCTAGACTGATCTGGAGTTGAGCTGACGCAGTCCTTGATCTGATATAGAGCTAATCTTAAACTGAGCTAATGATTAGCTGAAGCACATCGATGCATTTGAGCTAATTCTAAGCTGGAGCTGAGCTATATAGTTGAGCTGGTCTTATGTTGCTAAGAAGTTGGAGCTGGGTCCTGGAGCTATGCTGATGCTGTTCTACAGCTGAAACCTCGAGCTGAGCTTAAGCTAAAGTTAAACTATAGCTGGGCTGAAGCATAGCTGGGGCTGACCCGAATAGCTGAGCTGGACCTGAGCTTGAGTTGATTTGAAGTTTAGATGAAGCTGATATAGAGTGAGCTAAAGCTGAGATAGATTTTACTTGAAGTTTAATACTTGCTAAGCTGCAGCTGTTCTAAAAAATGAGTTTGATATGAGCGGGATCAGTGCTGTAGCTTGGCTAAAGCACAGGGATGAAGATGAGCGAATGCTAAGCTGGAGTTGCGATCTGGAGATGTGCTGATGCTGTTCTATAGCCGAGCGCTCTAGCTGAGCTTAAGATAATATAAAGTTTAACTATAGCTGATCTGGAGATAAGCTGTGGACGAGCCGAATAGTTGTGATGGACCTGAGCTTGAGCTGATCTGAAGTTGAGATGGAGCTGAGCTAGACTGAGCTTAAGCTAAGCTATATTAAAGCTGATGTTGAGTTGGCGTTAAGCTGTAGCTGATATAAAAATGAGTTAGAGTTAAGCGTGATCAGAGCTGGAGCTTGGATAAAGCACAGCTGTAGGTTTGAAATAATGTTGAACTAAAGATAAGCGATCATGAGCTAGAGCTGACCTAGAGCTGCGCTAAAGTTGAGCTAAAGCTAAGTTGAAGCTGAGCGGCAAATAAGCTAAAGCTGGTCTACAGCATTGATCTGGCGCAGAGCTTGGCTAAAGCTAAGTCGAATCTGAGCTAGAGATGAGCTAAAGCTGAGCGGTCGAGCTGAGCTAAATGTTAGATGAAGTTCAACTATAGCCGAGCTGGAGCTTTGATGGGGCTAAGCTGAATAGATTAGCTGTAACTGAGCTAGAGCTTAGCTGAGGTGAAGCTATGCTAGACTGAGCTTAAGCTAAGCTGAATTAAAGCTGAAATTGAGATGGAGCTAAGCTGGGACTAATATAAAAATGAGTTAGGGATAAGCGGGATTCAAGCCGGAGTTAGGCTCAAGCTGAGCGCTCGAACTGAGCTAAAGATACGATGAAGTTAAACCATAGACGAGCTGGAGCTTAGATGAGGCTACGCCAAATAGATGAGCTCTACCTGAGCTGGAGCTGAGGTGAAGCTATTCTTGACTGAGCTAAAACGGAGCTGGATTAAAGCGGAAGTTGAGTTGGACCTAATCTGGGTCTGATATTTAATTAAGTTGGAGATTAGCGGGATCAGAGCTGGAGCTTGTCTAAAGCCGAGCTGTAGATGAGCAATTAAGTTGAGATTAAATTAAGAAGGAACTAAGCTGGAGCTGAGCTGGAGCTGCTACAAAGATGAACTAACGCTAAGTTAAAGCTGAGCTGTAGTTAAGCGCTGGAGTTAAGTTATTGCTGAGCTAAAGCTAAGACAGTGCTGGGCTGGAGCAGACCATTGAGCAAAAGCTGAGCTGGTCTCGAGCTAAAGCTAAGCCTGAGCAGACTTGAAACATAGCTAAAGCTGAGGTTGAGCCGCGCTGAAGCTTATTTGAAGCGGAGCTAGAGATAAGATGGAGCTGAGCTGAGACAGAACTAATCTGGACAATAGATGTAAATGAGCTGGAGCCTAGCAGGAGCTTAGATATAGCTAAACTTTAATTAAGCTGCGGAAAAGCTGCAACGTAGCTGAAGCTTATGTGGAGCTAATGTAAAGCTCTGCTAGACTGATATGATGCTGAGCTGGAGCCAAGCTGTAGCTGAGCTGTAGTTGAGTTGAAGCGATAATTTAATCGATAAGCCTACCGTATGCATCAACGATACAAATATTCACACAACGCGTCGCTTAACATACCACTCATTCCTAGCTCCAAAGCAAAATGATACAAATCAATACGC
>JAHFNS010000002.1 GCA_023267215.1 Candidatus Nomurabacteria bacterium
CTTCAGACTTCAATGCTTTAATTATAGAACCCAAACCATTATGTCCTCCTGAAGATCTGTTGAAAGAAATTTTCATTTTTCCTATTGGCAAATCAATATCATCATAAATAACTATTAAATCTTTCAAATCTTTTTTTGATTTTATTAGTGGACCGACTACTTTGCCAGAATTGTTCATAAACTTATCTGGGTAGACAAATTTAATTTTATCTTTAAGGTCTAATTTTTTTTCTACCATCGCAAGCATAATAAAACCAGTGTTATGTCTGGTCTTTTCATATTCTTCTCCTGGGTTTCCTAAACCAACAACGAGTTTCATGTATTTGATTATAACACACCTCACCCCTTCCTGCTATAAGCAGGTTTCCCCTCTCCAAAATTAAAATTTTGGAGAGGGGTTAGGGATGAGGTGAAGTCCCCCTGATAAGGGGGGCTATAGGAGGTTGTATTTTTATTTCAAAACAACTCCCCCTATTGTGTCAATACTTTTTTGTGCTAAAATACAAGAATGGAAAATGAAAAAAGTAAAAAGTTTGACAAAGAATCATTTTGGGAACTCGTACGATTTGCCGTCATAGCAATGGCCATCGTCATTCCTATTCGAATGTTTATTGCTCAGCCATTCATTGTCGATGGTTCTTCAATGTTCCCTACTTTTGAAAATGGTCAATATTTGATTGTGGATGAAATATCTTATAGGTTAGAAAATCCACAAAGAGATGATGTAATTGTCTTTAGATATCCAAATGACCCAAGTAAGTTTTTTATTAAAAGAATTATAGGTTTACCAAACGAAACAGTAGACATCAAAGGCAATACCGTCATCGTTACTAATAAAAATCATCCAGAAGGACTAATTTTAAATCAATCTTTCGTAGAAAATGTTTCAGATAATAATACTCATTTCGAATTAAAAAATGATGAATATTTTGTAATGGGAGATAATAGATCTGCTAGTTCCGATTCAAGATATTGGGGAGCAGTACCAAAAAAACTTTTAATCGGAAAAGTATTTTTACGATTATTTCCAATAAATAAAATCGGTATATTGCCAGGCAATTATAAACAAGTCGAATAAAATGACCCATTCGATAAACTCAGGGTTATAGAGAATAAAATTGAACTATGAAAAAAACAAAAACGTCAAAAAGTATCAAGATAAAAAATTTAGCTTCTCCAAGAGGAATGAGAGATATTATCAATGAAGATTATTATAATTTTCAAGGATTTTTTGAAAAAGCACAGGAAGTGGCTGTTTATTATGGATTCAAGCCAATCGAAACACCCATGATGGAATATGAAGAAATCTTTACTTCCACTATTGGTGAAGGCACAGATATTGTAGATAAAGAAATGTATACCCTCAAAACTAAAGGAGGAGACCATTTAGCTTTAAGACCAGAACATACTGCAGGGCTTATGCGTTCGTATATAGAACAAGGAATGCAAAATATGCCTCAACCTGTAATGTTTTATCAATACGGTCCAGTCTTTCGACATGACAACCCTCAAAAAGGGCGTTACCGACAATTCTGGCAATTTGATTTGGATTCATTGGGAAGTGATAAAAGTATCATAGATGCATTGGTAATAAAAATTGGTATGAGTATTTTAGAAGAAGCTGGAGCTACTAATCTATCCGTAGAAATAAATTCTATTGGTGATAAAGAATGCCGAGGTACTTATGTCAAAGAACTCACAAGTTATTATCGAAAACATATAAATGATCTAGCTCACATTGATCGTGAACGTTTAAAAACAAATCCTCTTCGCATTTTAGATTCTAAAGAAGAAAAAACAATCATAATAAACGAAGAAGCCCCAGATGCAATAAGTTTCCTCTGCCCTGCCTGTAAAAAACATTTCAAGGAAGTTTTAGAATATCTAGAAGAAATGAAAATCCCTTATAATATGAACAAAAATTTAGTGCGCGGACTTTCTTATTACACTCGCACAGTTTTTGAAGTATATGCAGAAAATGAAGAAAAAGATGGTCTACCGGTACAAATAGCTTCTGGTGGACGTTATGACTATTTAGCTCGTCAGATCGGTAGCAAAAAAGATGTACCAGCTGTAGGTTTTTCTATCGGAGTAGATAGAATCATCGCATCACCTTGGTATAAAAAGCTCTCTCCTAGAATAATTAAAAAACCAAAAATTTATTTTATTCAACTTGGTTCTGAAGCAAAATTAAAAAGTCTAAATATTATAGATATCTTACGAAAAGCTCATATTCCCATAACTCAATCACTCTCAAAAGATAGTCTCGGTTCTCAGTTGGCTATTGCTGAGAAATTAAATATTCCTTATGCTATTATTTTCGGAGTAAAAGAAGCAATAGAAAATTCCGTAATTGTTCGAGATATGTCTAATAGATCCCAAGAAACTGTAAAATTAAGTAAACTTTTAGAATACCTAAAAGAAATTAAGTAATGAAAGAAATAGTACAAAAAAATAGTACGGTTCTACGTCAAAATACGAAAGAAATTCCTGTAAGTGAGATTGCTACTCTAAAGATCAGAAAGATATTAAAAGAAATGTCTCTTGCTTTAAAAAGTCAAAGTGATGGAGTGGCCATAGCTGCACCACAGATAGGATATCCTCTTTCTATTTTTGTTGTCTCTGGAAAAATTTTTCATAAAGATTTTGTCAGAGGAGAGAAAGAATTTGAAAAAATACAAAAAAATGAAATGCCAAATGACTTAATTTTTATTAATCCAAAAATTTTAAAACTCTCTCGTGAAAAAGAATGGCTTCCTGAGGGATGTCTTTCTGTTAGGTGGCTTTATGGAAAAACCCACAGATCTAAAAAAGCAACAATTTCTGCTTATAATGAAAACAGTAAAAAATTTCAAAGAGGTGCTTCTGGATTACTCGCTCAAATATTTCAACATGAAACAGATCATTTAAAAGGCATACTTTTTATTGATCATGCTAAAGATATTAAAGAGGAGTTGCCTATTAAATAATAAAAATTAGCTTTTAGTTTCTGGGTTCTAAAAAAAATTAAAATGCAAAAAAATAATCTAAATTTCATATTTTGGGGGACACCAGATGTGGCAAGTGAGACACTCCAAATTTTAAAAGAGAATGGCTATATACCGTCGCTTATTATTACTGCACCTGACAAACCACAAGGCCGTAAAATGCTCATCACTCCCCCACCTGTCAAAGTCTGGGCAATAGAAAACAATATTCCGTATTTGCAACCAGAATCTTTCCTCGAAGCCCAGCTTAAGGGAACTTCTCCTAAGCTGGGCTTCGAGGAAACCCAACCTGATTTATTTATCGTTGTTGCTTATGGAAAAATAATTCCAGAAAATATTATAAATTTACCAAAATTAGGCTCTATAAATATTCACTATTCCTTATTACCAAAATACCGAGGTGCTTCCCCTGTCGAATCTGCTATTTTAAATGGAGACATAGAAACAGGTGTAAGTATTCAAAAAATGGAATATAAAATGGACACAGGGCTAATAATAGCTCAAGAAAAAGTCGAAATAAAACCAAATGAAAAAGCAGCAGAATTACGAACTCGTTTGATAAAAATTGGAGGAGAACTATTGGTGAAAACTTTAAAGACCTCCTTGGCTAATGGCTACTCCCCCGACACCTCGGGAGAAAAACAAGACGAATCAAAAGCTACCTATTGCAAAAAAATTAAAAAAGAAGATGGACTCATAGATCTAAATGATGATCCTATAAAAAATTACAACAAATTCCGCGCTTATGCCACTTGGCCTAGAACTTTCTTTTTCAAAGAAGGCAAAAGAATAATCATCACTGATGCTAAATTAGAAAATGGTGAATTTAAAATTCTAAAAATTATTCCCGAAGGCGGCAAAGAAATAAATTATATAAAAATATAAATTAATGTTTTCTACAACTTTATATCTTTAATATTTTGAGGTAAAAGGATTACGTTTTGAAAGACCTTTCAACATTTTTTTCACACTTGATGCTCCTCTTTTAAATAAAGTCTGTTCTCTGTCTTTATTTTTTCTTATTTCTCTAAAAAGAGTTTCTTTTATTTCATCTATCGTTTGATAGATATCTTCTTTATCAGAACTAGTGTAAAATTTCTTACCATCAATATTTATCAAACAATCAGAATGAAAAACTTCACCCCCTTTGTGGTGTTGAGTACTTTTTCCTACTTCAAAATTAACCATCACTTCTCCACCCGCCTCTTCAATGCTAGAAAGTAATCTCTCTAGATTAGTAACTTTTTTTAAAACATAATCTTTAATAGCTTCTGTGAGTTCAAAATTTTTCCCTTGTAGATTTATATTCATACTTATATTATATCACAAAAATTATTCAAACTAATTTACTTTTTTATTTTTTTTGAATAGTCTTTTAAGAGCTTGGAAGAACTTCTTATTTTCCCACCTTTGCCAACATTAAATACCATTTTAATACCTAATTCATTACATAATTTGAATTCTGGAATATTATCCGCAAATCTATCTCCACCATTGGCAAAGATATGAGGTTTTATTTTTGACAATTCTTTACAAATACTTATATCTTTTGTGTTTTTTTTATGTTCTGAAATAAATACTTCATCTACATGACGAAAAGAAGAAATGACTTCAGCACGGTCTTTTTCACTCATAAAACCATTACCTTTTTTCATACGAATCCAGTTGTCATTATTAATAACTACCACTAATTTATCTCCGAGTTTTTTTGCCTCTTCAAAAAGACGTGTATGCCCCGGATGAATTGGATCAAAACCTCCACTAACCATCACTATTTTCTTTTGTTTTTTGTTGTTTTTCATAAAACTGTGGATAACTGCCCCTAAGCTGGGCTTAGGAGAAATTAATATACCTCCTGCTGATAACATTTTTCACAATATACTATATCACCTTTTTCTGGGTCATAACCTGTTTTGAATTTTTCTCCGCATGGACCATCTCCATGTAAATGTTTTATTGTATTTTTATAAATTCCAGTAATATCTTCTGTACCATTACACATACATTTTTGATCATAAAGTTTTACACCTAAACGCATTTTTAATCTTTCCATTGTTCGACAAGTAGGACAAAGCGTCGGCATAGGTACACCAATCTTGCGATAAAACTGAAGCTCGTTTGGAATAATGCGAAAAGCTTTAGTGCAATTATGATTACATTTCGTTTTGTGAGAACATTCAATAACTTCTTCTGTAGTTTTATCATCCGTTTTCGTAATATCATCAGGTATATTTGAAGACAAAATAGTGGGTTGATAATTTTTTACATCTGGTTCACGCCATCTAAATCCTTTCGCAATTACCTCTTCTTTGGTAAGCGGAAAATACTCTTGTGCGATAGTTTCATTATAAGCCCAAGGACTCATCTCAACTGGATAAAATTCACCATACTTATATACACGACCCATTTTGTCTACATATGGCATTTCATCCATGTGTTTTTTTATTTTTTCTACCAGTTTTTCATATTCTTCCTTTTTATATTTTTTATTTAAAATACAATATTGCTTTTTTTGTATTCCCACACATCCAAAAATATCCTCTGACCCTCTACAACTTATCGTATATTCAGTATCGTGGGTGCTTTCTTGGGTTAAGAATGCAAATTTTATATTCCCTACACCAGAACCACAAGAAATAGCCTCATACACCAACTCTGCTGCATCTCCCCAGTTTGAATAATCATAACAATCTTTTGAACCTGGTGTTTCTTGGATATATTGACAATATTTTAAATTTTCACTTTCTCTTATTAAAAAAGACTCTTTAACATTTTTGGAATTCGTTACATATGAACCTATACAGTTTAAATTCTTTAAACCCTGATGATTTTTATTTGGAAATTTTTTCCAAAAAGTTTCTACATTATTTTGTGCCTTTTCAATACCAACTCTTGTATGTAAATTATATTCTTTAACTTTCTTTTCATATTCTTCTTTGTTATATTGTTCATTAAAAAAATAATAATTTTTACTTCGCAGATTTACACAACCAAAACAATTCATACAACCTACACAATCTTTACAAAACCATAAATCACTAGAATCAGCGCATTGCAAAGAATAATATACCTTGTAGCATGTATCTAGCCAAAAACTTTGGTAACAAGTTTCAGATTTTGAAATATGAGACACATCTACACAATCACGTGAAAAATTGATACCATTGGAATACATACAATCTTCTGGACAAGTGGTATTAAAAACAAGATAACAATTTTTAGGATCAGTGGCATTATTTGAATAATTACTATTTACCCCACGAACCATATTATTGGACTTAAAAGGAACTTCTAGCATTAATTCATAAAGTTGAGTTAAAAATGGTCGAGTCCAATCAATATCCTTTCCATAATCCATCGCATCCCATTTGTCAGAAAGCCAGACGTCCCTTTCATAAATTTTTACTGGCGAATCAGAAGAATACATAGAAAAAATTTCTTTACCAGAAAAGTCACATTTTCTTTTATATAAACCTCGTTCATTACGAAAAGCCCAACGTCTTTGTGTACGACAAGGTGGACAAAAAGTCGGTGGAGGGACTTTGATTTTTTCATAAAAATTAAAGTCTTCTGGCTCAATAGTGAAGTCTTGTTTGCAGTTTTGGCAGTTTCTAGTCTCGGAATTCATCTATTAATTATACCAAAAATAGCAAAATTTTTGAAGTTTGCTATAATTTATTCATGTATATAATATATGCTTTATTAGGGGCTCTTATGGCAAGTTTGGGAACAATTTTTGCTAAACTTGGACTCAAAGGAGTGGATGCAAATTTACTTACAGCTATTCGAGGTATTACAATGGCTGTCATTGTCTCTATAGCTGCATTATCTTTTGGTAAATTAACAATAACAGCTCTTTCTTCTCTATCCTCAAAACAGTGGATTTTTGTTCTTCTCTCAGGCGTTGGTGGAGCTTTGTCTTGGATATTCTTCTATCAAGCCCTATCTGTCGGGCCTACAGTCGCTGTGACAGTCATAGATAAATTATCTGTAGTCTTTACTGCAATTCTTGCTGTCGTCGTTTTAACAGAAGGAATTACCTTACAGACAGGTATAGGCCTCGCACTTGTTTTAGCGGGTACATTACTTGTGGCTATACACTAAAAAAATCTAAAGTAAATTAATACTTTCTGCAACATACGCTTCCTAAAGAAAGTATATTGTTTTCAGGTTGATATGCGAGTTGCAAGAAAGTAGTTAATTTATTCTAGATTTTTGATTTTATTTAATTAAGAAACTCAATGTAGAAACTAAACGTATCTTTTTGTATTCAGGTGATCCTGGATCTTTATCTGTAATATCAAATACTCCTTGGTTCCCGCGATGAAGTCCTCCTAAACTAGATCCTGATTCTTGAGCAATTTTTTGTGCTGTTTCTCGGGCATTTTTTAACGCTTCAGCTAACATTTCTGGTTTGATACTATTGATATCTGAAAATTCAAATGAAACAGAATTTTGATTCATTACAATCCCATTTTTTACTAAAATCAAAGTATCTTTTGATGCAGTTTTCATTAAATCTACTTTTTTGGTATAAACAGAAAGTTGAGTAGTTGAATTGTATCTAAACAATGCATCTTTATAAGTATCTTGATATGTATTTACCGGAGCAACATTTATTTCTGATTCTTCAAAACCTTTTTCCTTCAAAAAGGATTTTATAGTAGCAACATTTTTTTCTATATCAGCATATAAAGAATCAACATTATTTGATTTAACTTCAAAGTTAATTGACCAAATAGCTGTGTCTGCTTTTACTATTTTTTCAGATAATCCCTTTACTTCAACATAAGATCCTTGTTTTGAAAAATCTTGTGCTGAAAAGAAAAACACGACAGAAAAGATTAATAACACTGCTCCTATAATCCAAACGCTATAATTTTTTATATTTTCCATAGTATGTATACTATAACATAAATATAATAATCTATCTATTTTTCAAATCTTTTTCAATTTTATCTAAATGACGTGTCATTTCTTTTACTTCTTCTTGTATATCTTTTATAGCCCCTGTTTCTGTTCTTATTTCTTCTTCTGTTTTTTCTTCTAATCTTTTTTCCCCTTTAATCCCTGAAATTATTGCTTGAGTGCCAATAAAATCAAAAACAAACAAACCAGTCGATAAAAGTAAAACACTACCTACGACAATAGACAAAGGTCCATCCCACCAAGGAAGAGTACCTAAATCAACTGATCCATTTCGTTGAATAGAAAAAATAACTTCAGTAATAAAATCAGCAGTATGCCAAATACCTCGCCAAAAGATAACCACTCCTACACCTCCAATAAAAGCATAAATAATAGGATAATGACTTAATTTTCCTCTGATTTTATCTTCTAATTTATCAAAAAAATCAAATATTGATTTTATATGTTTCATACTTTAAATTAAATCTGAAAAAATTATTTGGATTTCTTTCTGGTTGCCTTTTTTGCAAGCATTATTTCTTTGATTGCAAGTCTCTTCTTTGTCTTACGAGAATGTCTTGATTTCTTTTTTGGACCTAATGTTGTACTTCTTTTTGCCATAAATATTTATTTACAATTATTATTAATATGCTTTCATTGTAGCCTAAAATAAGTAAAAAATCCACTATTTATTTAAAATTTCAATAAATAGTTCTTAAGTAAATCTCTTTGGCGGTTGAAAGTTTTGTTCAGGAGGTTGTTCTGTTTTCCAAATATTCTTTTCTTTTTGTTGTACACAAAGCATATCTGCTCCATTCATAAAAATTACAAGTGTGGCAACAGCAAGTCCGAAATCGCGTACCCCTATTTCTCCATAACCTACAACATACATAATATCAAAAAGATGAAGAGCTAAAAGAAATGCCACAATTCTCGTCTGCCAACCTAAAAAAAGTAATATACCAAATACCAATTCAAATATAGCATTTAAATATACAAGAGTAATTGCACTTAGATGGGTCATACCTATGACCCCATCTGGAACATAAGATGTCCAAGAACTAGCTTCAAAAAACTGCTGGAAACTAAACCAGAGAATCACAATTGCCATTCCAAAACGAAGAAAAACAGAGGCGTAAGATTCAAGAAAAGAAATAATTTTTTGCATATATTGTTATAATACTACATTTTAGTATACGAGTAAAACCCCTTAAGGGGTGCAAAAACACAAATGTAATATTCTTATCTGTCTTGTTTTTTACTCATTTTCTGATAAGATGTAAGAAGTCCTTTAAATTAAATATATTCCGGGGTAGCTCAGCGGTAGAGCGGTCGCCTGTTAAGCGATTGGTCGTAGGTTCGATCCCTACCCCCGGAGCCAGTGAAAAAAACATTGGAAAAATTTGTATTATTTTTACACAAAAAATATGGTATTACGCCTGATATTTTAACTTATATAAGAATTTTTTCTGCTCCATGGCTGGCTCTATTCATTTCAAAAATTCTTATACATAAAAGTATAACATTAACCATTATTATTCTTTTATTCTATTTTTTAATAATTTCTACAGATTTTCTGGATGGTATTTTAGCTCGAGCAATACCTGAAAATAAACATCATGATCATTCCTATGGAGGAATGCTCGATCGACTAGCTGATAAAATTTTGATTATATTTATACTTATTCCATTTGGTTTTAATCTTTTTACTTTTCTCTTAATCTTAGCCGAATCAATTCTAGCCTTCCAAGCTCTCTTCTCCCCTAACGACAAAAAACAAGCTCTGAAAGCTGGTAAAATAAAAATGATACTTCAAACATTTTTATTACCAATTTTGATATTACAAGCAGTAACCAATTTTCCAGACATGGTTGCCTATCTATATATCATCCTTACTATTATTGCTACTTATGTTTCTGTTTACTCACACTATTCACATCTTTTTTATTTTAAAAATGATTGATTCTATCTCGCTTCAAATATGTAGCATCTTTGGATTATGTAAGAAAAGTAAATTTCCTGGAACTTTAGCTAGTCTGGCATCTTTAATTTTTTCTATTTTAGTTTATTACTTTTTAGGCAAAACTTTTTATGTGTTTCTGTTCTTATTTTTTTTAATTATTGGTTTTTGGGCTATCGGACAAATCCAGAAAAAAAATGGAAAGAAAGATCATCAATGGATCGGCGTGGATGAATGGATCGGTATTTGGCTAGCTAATTTTTTTCTTTTTGAATTTAATTTCAGTTTAGTTCAAATTATTTTCTTTTCTTCAATATCTTTTTTAATCTTTAGAATCATTGATATTTTTAAATTTATTCCTCCACTACAAAATATCAACAAAAATCAAAATCAAAATGCTACTGCCGTAATGCTAGACGATATCATAGGAGGTTTTTATACTTATTTCCTAATGCTCATTATTTTAGGATTTTATAATTTAAATTATCTTTACTATTCTTTTTTTCTTCTATTACCAGGAATGGTGGCCAATGCAACTCCTGTTTTTTTAAAAATAAAATATTTTAATATTCCGATAAATGAACAAATCTTCGGTAAAAATAAAACCTGGCGTGGTTTCATTGGGGCTATAATATTCGGAAGTTTTTCCTATTTTATTTTAGTAAAACTTAACTTAGTAAATGGAGCCAATAGTTTTAGTTTAATCATTTTAGTTGGTTTTTTATTTGGCCTAGGCGCTATTGGTGGAGATTTAATAAAATCATTTTTTAAAAGAATAATAAGTATAAAACCCGGAGAAAGTTGGACACCTTTCGATCAGATCGATTATATTTTGGGAATGATAATTCTAACTTATTTTTTCTATCATTATACTTTTAGTCAAATAATATTTCTTCTTATTTTAGGTGGCACAATAAGCGCCTTGGCACATAGATTAGGTTTCTTAATAAAAATAAATACCTCTAAACAATAACTCTTATTGATATTAAAGTGGTCTAGTTAGTCTATTCAAAAAGATTATCGCTCCTTCAAAAACACTGAAACAAAATTCATAAAAATAATCCAGGAGATGTGTATTTCTCATTTTAGGAGAATATGGCACTGAATCTTTTTTCCAATTTTCAGCAATTTCATTTAATTCTTTTACTATTGCTGGCTCAGTAAAAAATACTCCTGATTCTATATTTAAATCAAAAGATATAATATCCATGTTTTGTGAACCTACAATACCTTCTTTTTCGTCAACAATCATCATCTTGCTATGAATCATATCTTTTGTTAAAAAGAATTTTATATTATGCTTAAAAAGTTTCTGCATATAAAAATAGTTTGAAACATTAGCTATACTTGGATGATCCGCAAAAAGAGGCAGAATTATTTCTATCTCTACTCCCCTTTTCGCAGTCTTTTTTAATGCTTTTACCACCCAACGATTTGGCATAAAATAAGGAGTAACTATTAGAATCTTTTTCCTAGCTAATTTCAATTTATCTCTATAATATTTTTTCATTCCAAAAGAATTCTTTATTGGAAAATGCTCCATAAACCAAACCTTGCCTTTCGGTTCTTGTATGTCTTTGTCATATTTCAAAACTAATGTGTCTTTACCTCCGCAATCTTTATAAACACGAGCAAAAGATCTTATTATATATTTTACAACCTTACCATCTACTTTTATTAAAAGATCATCCCATTTTTTATAAAATTTAGTTATATTAATACCACCCACATAACCTATTCGTTCATCAATGACAAGAATCTTTCTGTGAGTATGACGAAAAAGTACCTTAAAAATAAACACCTCAACCCCAGCATCTTTTAAAATCTTTAGAGAATTATTGGAAAAACTATAACTACCAAGCGAGTCAATAATTATTTTGATCCTTACTCCTTCTAGAGCTTTTTGTTTTAAAATTTTAATAAAATCATGTGTATCAGTTGTATCATCTAAAAAAGTATACATTTCAAACAAAATAGAACTTTTGGCGTGAGAAATAGCCGAAAACATAGCATCCCAAGCCTTTTCTGTCTTTGTGTAAATCTTATAACGCATAGGTGTATGATACACCAAAATTTGTGGACCGTACAGGACTCGAACCTGCCACCCCCTCATTGCAAATGAGGTGCTCTACCAGATGAGCTAACGGCCCAAAACTTATTTGATTATTCTATCTTATTTTATTAAAAATGCAAACAAAAAGAAAAGGAGTGAATAATTTTTATTTTTTATTCACTCCTCTTTAATTCTTTCTCTAATTAATTCTGGCATGTATTATACTCCGCCAGTTTTAATTTTAATGATTTTATCATTCCTGTGTGCATCTGCGAAACACGCGAAACAGTAATGTTGAGTACTCGAGCAATCTCTTTGTAATTCAAGTCTTCATAGTAGTAAAGACTTAAAATTGTCCTTCTTCTTTTATCAAAACCACTATTACTCAGTTCATGCAGTTTCCCAATCAACTCTTGTTTCTCAAGAATTGAATCAGGTTTTTCTGAATCGTTTGGAAGCATTTCGTACAACTGCACACCATCATCATAAACAGATTGGTTTACAGAAAGTGTTGAGGTTGGAAAACAAGTCGTTGGCTCTATGATGTCAGACTCAATTTCCTTATGACCAAATTTCCGAAGCTCATCATAGATTTTGCCACGGATACGCTGGATGGCGTATGTCTCGAACTTTGTGCCGTAGTCCGGGTCAAAACGGTCGATCGCTTCACTCAAGCCTTCAATTCCAAATTGAAAAAAATCTCTTATGTCTAGCAGCCCGTTCTGGGTTAAATTTGTTCTGTGAACAACATAATGAACAAGATTTACGTAATTAAGAACGATTTGTTTTTTCAATTCTGCCGATGGCTTTTGTTTGTACGAAGCCCAAAGCGTCGTATTACTATTACTCATGATGCCCTCCTATTGGCTGGTTTTTAA
Organism: Candidatus Nomurabacteria bacterium; assembly: GCA_023267215.1. GTDB lineage: Bacteria > Patescibacteriota > Minisyncoccia > Phycocordibacterales > UBA9973 > UBA9973. The sequence goes on from JAHFNS010000002.1 coordinate 12,787, forward strand.
AATTTTTATTGACAATTTACAAAATTATTTATTTTTATAAGCATACCATATTTAAAACATTTAGTCAAAACAAAAAACCCCTTGCGGGGTTTTTTGCGGCACTTATGTTGTTTAACGATAAATGTAAGTCAAACCTTACACTCACAAACAGAGTATAGCATACTTGAAATAAAAAAGCAAGTGCAACGGAAAAATCCTCTCTTCCGAGAGGATTTTTCATGTTTTTAGTCTTGTATCTATAAGCCGAATTCTGTTTCCCGATTAAAATCGAGATGATAGTTATTTATCTAGGCCCTAAATTACTCTAGGGCTCAAGCGATTCTTCCTGCTTCGCATAAAGCTTCGCAGGACACGATCTTGCACACGCGTAAGTATTTTGCCGTTTCACTTCGACTTTGCTTAATGTAAACACCAGACAAAATCGACATCGTCACTGTTCGCAACTCTACCCTTACGGGCGACGGGCGTTACCCGCTACGTTTGCCCCAAAAGGGCTGTGTGTTCGGACTTTCCTCTCCGACCTAAGTCGGAGCAACTATCTAATACAGGACAAAGTTTACTATATAATAAAAAATCAAAAAAGTAAATAATTAGTTGTCTTTTGAAACACCTTCAACTTTTTCTTTTTTGGCTTCTTCGGCTAACACATCATCAATAGAACAAACACCAGACACACAAGCGAATTCTTTAGCACCAACAGTATTATCTTCCTGTTCGTAATAAATAAGTTTCGAGAAATCAATATGTTTTATTTCTCTCATTCTTTTATCATATTCTTCTTTCGAAATCTCTTCATAGGGAGCAAGTTGATAAACGTGTTCAGAACGAGGAAGGAATGAAAGTCCACCGACAATATCCCAATTTTCATAAATAAAATTAGCAACTTTTATCCATTCGTCATTGCCAACATAAATAGTGACAGAAGGATTATGTTCAATATAATTTATTTTTAATCTTTTCCATTCGTTCAGTAAATCAATAGCAGAGACTTGGTCGCGAGTGACAGCGCCATCTGGTGCCTTGATTGGAAACTCAACAACAGCCACAGTAGAATTGGCAGTAGAATATCCGACTTCAGCTTTAAAAGGAACTCCTTGATCTTTGATCAATTGATAAAGTGGATCATTGGTAGAGATACGAACGCGACGAATGTAATATTTTGCATACCATGGATGCATACCAGAACCGACATAAAGAAGCTGACCAGAATTGCCATGTGGTTTGATGGTAGTAATACAAGTAGAACTATTTATATGAAATTTCCTAGCGTATTCTTTATTTACTTTTATAGATTCTTCACGAAGTTCCGCTAAAACTTTATCATTTCTAATTGTTTTGTTGTCATAATAACCAGTAATAGAAACACCAAGTAAAGCTTCTTCGTCACAATTATTTTTCCATTCTTTAGATAGATAACCAAAATTGGTTAATGTCGCTTGATAAGTACCTAAAATAGTAGAAAGTCTAACTTTTCTTTTTAAATCCTCTAGTGAATCATGTGGACGAACTACAATGGATGTAAGATTACAAAATTGTTTTGAGCGAAGAGTAATTTCTCCGCAAGGATTTGATCCAGGCAAACCTACAATGACATTCTGGTCATCTATGATCCCAGCTTTTTTCCAATTATCAATTCGGCGTTTTGGAAGCTGAGTCATAAGACCCCCTCTATTGAATATTCCCCTTTCTCCTGTACCTGATTTGATTAATTCTATCCATTCATTTAAAAATTCTGAAGCAGAAGGTTTTTGACTATAAACAGCTGAGTTATTAGCCATTGAGCGTTGACCATTATCAATCCAAAACTGTCCCTGTTTTGATTTACGCATTGATTCATCATCGATATCAGAGAGAGAGATGAGTGCACTGCGACGAACTCCGCCAGCAACGACAATGAGTCCAATCTGACAAATGATATCGTGAAGATCTAAGTTGGTTAAACGTTTCCCCTGTCTTCCTAATATTTTCTTTTTTGTAAAATTAATTAAATCAATTAGAGGCTGAGGTCCAGAAGCACGTCCACCGGCCACTTTCAAACGAGAACCCGAAGGACGAACTTTACTATAATCAAATTCTATATCATATCCGTCAGCCCAAGTCTTACAACCAAATACATACGCGTCAGCCCAACCTTCTTTACTATCTTCCACAATATGTGTAGTAAGTTTCTTCCCAGTCTGTCTTCTTATTTGTGGAAATTTTTGAACAGTTTCAGATTCAACAGAAAAACCTAAGCCTGCTCCACACATAAGTATGTACATTATCTCTCCTAAATCTTGCCAAGCAGAAGGAGCGACATAAGAACAATTATATGCCCAAACATTTGATTTTTCACAAGCTTCGCCTGCAGACCAGAGTAATCTCATAGATGGACAAATTTCTTGTTTCAAAATTCCTTCTTTAACTTCAGTAAAATCTTTGAGAGACATCTTGTCTCCAAGTCTTTTCTTCATATAAGCCATAAAGCGATCAATAGTCTCTACCCATGTCTCTCTTCTACCTAACCCATCTTGCCATTTTGAATATGTTCGATAAAAGATAAACTCTTCATAAGAAGATACAAAATAAGAACTTGATTCATCAAAAACTTTCTTACTCTCCGGTGGAACAGTACCGACTTCTTTTCTCAATTCAGCTCTTTTTGACCTATATAAAATATAGGATTTGGCAGTAGCATGATATCCTTGTTCCATAAGTTCAGATTCTACGAGATCTTGAACCATTTCTACGGTCGGAACAAACTTTTTTTCTTTACTTTCTATTTTTTGATGAGTCAATTTATGGAAAACTTTAGTGGCAACATCTTTGGCTTCTTTTTTGTCTCCTTCGACAGTTATAATGAATGCTTTATAGACAGCATCCGCAATTTTATTTATATTGAAAGGAATTATTTCTCCCTCACGATTCCTGATACTTTTCACTTTATCTAATTCTTTTTTCCCTAAAATAAAATCTTTTTCCATGAGATGATTATACTGGTAAAAAATAATTTATGCTAGAAAAAACTAGTGGAAAACAACAAAAAATAACACAAAAAAACAACTTGTGATGACTGTAAATAGCAATTCTTTTAGGAGCTTAAACGGCAAGCTTTAAGGGGAAGAAAAATGGACTTCATCTCCCACTTTCAAATTATTTTTTAGAGAAAATAGAGCATTAACCTCTAAAACGTACTTGCTATAGAGACTAGGTGAAAAACTCTCTGGATATGACTCTGGTGTAGCATTTTCTTTTATATAAATCACATGAAAATCTTCACTTAGCCAAATAATATCTAAAGGAAATTTCATATCCTTCATCCAAAAAGAATATTTATCTATATGGCTGAAAACGAAAAGCATACCTTCATCTTCTTTTAAATTATCTCTACCAGAAAGCCCTTGCTCTTGTTCTTTTTGCGTTAAAGCTAGCTCAACTTTTAAAATTTTTCCAGCAATTTTTACAGACTGAATTTGCCCAACTTCAGTATTTTTTGAAGAATTATTATTTATCAAAAAAAATATTGCTATTAAAAAAATAACTAAAATTAAACTAAAAAAAATATTTTTCTTTAACATTTTTTACTTTACAAACTTTATAACTTTCTACTACTTAGTATGATCTCCGTTCCATCCAAAAAGTTTACCAATTTCTTCTGGTGTCTGTCTCTTGCGAGATAATCTGACTACACCATTTTGACAAATCACTATCGCTGGCTTAGAAATTAAACAATGATTGTTTTCAAAAGTATCTTGATAAGACCCTGTGTCAAAAACTGCAAGATATAAATCAGAAACATCTTCGGTAAATTTCGGTAATAGTATATAACTTCCAGAAGCAGTGTAACGATCATCTGCATCACAAGTAGAACCAGCTAGCCAAACTTTTTGCAACCTACGAGCATTTAGATGATTAACTGTTGTAAAATGCCATTTTTGTCGAACAGCCGACCAAGTATCAGTTAAATGGGCAATAAAAGATCCGTCAATAAAATACCATTTCGTATCAGGTTTTTTAAAAACACTTTTTTCATATAAAATTTTAAAAACAGTAATTTGAGAAGGTGCTGTAAAATAACTCCCCCACTCGCAAACCAAATTTGGATGTTTAATTCCTAATTTATCACTTTCTCTCTTAGCAGTTTTTATCATTTGATGAACTAAATTTTTAGTAGAAAATAATCTTTTTCTTTTCTCATAAGGCACAGCCATCCCCCCACCAAAATTTATAGTATCCAAACTTGGATTATATTGTTTTAATTTTGAGTATAAAGCTATTGCACGTTTAAGTGGTTTGACAAATCCTTCAATTTTTTCATTTTGTGTGGATATATGGTAATGTAAAACTGAGAGATTTCTTATCTTTTCAATTTTTAAAATTTCCTCTTCCGCAAAACCGAAATGATTGTATTTTTTATCCCAATGGGCATCAATTTTAATACTAAGATTTACCCGAATACCAACTTCACCTTTAAATTTCTTAAATCTCTCTAATTCGTGATGATTTTCTATTATTGGTATAACAATCAGACCTTTTTCGCGAAGTTCTTCGATTAAACTAATATACTTTTCAGTTTTAGGACCATTACAAGTAACTCTAATCTTACGATTAAACTTATCTTGTTCCAACATTCTTTTAACTAGAAAAAGTTCATTAACTGAAGAAACTTCTATGTGTGCACCTTCTGCTATTGCTGGTAAAACAAAATCACGATTTTGGTTTGACTTCATCACATAATGATAATAAAACTTGCCTTTATAATTTAAAATTTTAATATAAGCGTTAAAAAGTTCTATCAAATCACGTACTCTATTTTCAAGTATAGACGGGAAAAATATACGGGTTGCGGTACCATATTTTTTTACTATATCCATTATGTTGTATTGATAATATCCTTCTTTGACAACCAATTCTCCATTTTGATTAATATCAAAAAATTGAGTATTAAACTCCTCCATACCGAGCTTCCAAAATTTCTTTAAATTTTTCCCATGTTTCTTTATTTTTTTATTTTTCATATAGATTAATTAGTATACCAACTTGACAACAAATGTAAAGTATAGTTACAAACATCTTTTTTTAAAAAACCTCAAATAAATAAAAACCATAATAAAATTAAAAATTATTTTATTGCTCCTGCATCTCCCAAAAGAAACCATCTGAATTAAAAAAAATAATCTTGAGCTGAATTTCTGGAATTACTTTTTTTATTATTTCTAATAATCTCTTTTGTTCTAGTTGGTAAAAAAAAGGAAGAATATTTACAGTCTCAAAAAAACCCAATTCGTATTTTTTCAAAATCAACCCTGCATCCAAAAGAACACAGCTACATCCTTTTTTGTCAAAAATATTAAATCCATGCCATTTGGTAACTCCATTTTTACTTTTTAAGACTGATACTTTTTTTAATCTAGATAAAACTTCTAAAGCCAAAAATTCCATTTCTGATTCCATCATTAAATAATCTGGATTTGGGTTAAAATTTATATTTGGCAAATTTTTTTCAAAAATAAAAACATCTTCTAGTTTGTGAATGTCATCAATAAACAATAAGGTTTTATCGTCGGAAGATTTTATTTTCTCAAGTATTTCCCAACCAATTTTAGACCACACAGTTGGTCCCTTTGATAAATAATAATGACCAGCTTCTATAATTCTCATTACATATAACTATATTTAATTTTCTAAAATTTGTAAAGGATTTTTTAATATTTATCAAAAAATTATTTCAAATATTCCTTCAAAAATTCTTCTTTAAATTCAAAAAACTTATTATCTAAAATTGATTGGCGAATATTGTCTACTAGATGAGTGATGAAATGTAAGTTGTGTATAGAAGCAAGCGTGCCAGCCAACATTTCTTTTCCATGGAAAAGGTGTGCGATGTAGCTCTTTGTATAGTTCTTGCACGTATAACACTCACAATCTTTTTCTATTGGCTCGAAATCATCTCTAAATTTTTTATTAGTAATTATTATTTTTCCATTTTTTGTATAGATAGTTCCATTTCTTCCAAGCCTTGTTGGTAAAACACAATCAAAAAGATCCACACCATTCTCTATGCCCATAAATAAATCTTCTGGTTCCCCTATCCCGAGTAAATGACGAGGTTTCTCTTCCGGTAATATTTCATTCACCCACCTCACAGCAGAAGACATATCTTCTTTTGCAAAAGAACCACCGATGCCAAAACCATCAAAATATCTTCCATCTACATTCGTCTCTGCAATAATTTTTGCAGATTTTTTTCGCAAAGATTCTTCACGCCCACCCTGAACAATACCAAACAGTGCTTGGGGAAAATTAAAAGAAGTACTTTTTGCGACATACGCTACGTCAGTTTCGTTTATTGTTTTCAGGTTGATATGCGAGTCGCTAAAAAGTAGCTTCTTTTGATTTTCCAATTTTAAATGCTCCACCAAACTTCTCTCTGCCCAACGATGTGTACGTTCTAATGCTTCTTCTTGATATTTTAAATCTTCGGCTGGACTTGTACACTCATCAAAAGCAAAAATTATGTCTGCACCGAGATTGTGCTGAATTTGGATTGATTTCTCTGGGGTGATGTAATGAATTGAGCCATCTAGATGAGATTTAAAAGAAACCCCATCTTGCCCTATTTTTGCAAGTCTAGGTGCATCAGAATCATCAAATCTCTCTGGTATTAATAATGAAGGATCAGTAATTTTAGTAATTTTAGATATATCTTTTCCATAAGCAACTCCAAGAGAGAAAACTTGAAAACCTCCAGAGTCGGTCATGGTCGGCCCTTTCCAATTCATAAATCTACCAATGCCACCAGCGTCACGCACTATTTCATCTCCTGGTTGTAAAAATAAATGATACGTATTTCCTAACACTACCTGTGTACCAGCGTCACGAACTTGTTCAGGGTTTAAAGATTTCACTGTCGCTTTCGTCCCGACAGCAACAAAAGCCGGAGTTTTAATTTCTCCATGTGGAGTCGTTAACAGTCCCACTCTTCCCAGATATGTTTTACCGGCTTCGCCTTTGCTATTTTCTAATTTTTTCTCAATTTTAAATTGCATTATTTCTCTACCTCCACAAATTTCAATTCTTGAATATTCACTGGACTTGATAAAAGTGCTTTCTGATATGCATCTCTTGGGTCTGAAGTTATCGTTTGCACAGTCGCTATGACGTAAGGAGTCAGCCCTGGTAAAACAACTTCTATCCCCTTTTCTATTACAAAATCCCGAGGTAAAATCATCTCAAAATTTCCTCCGCCTCTCCCAATTATCTGCATAAAAGTATCCTTGCCCGTTATCACTACTTCTGTTTTTTCGCCAGGGTTTGAATATAAAATAACTTTCGCAGTATTTAAATAGACTTCAGCAATACGTCCGATAGGCACAAAACCCCTCGCAAAAACTTTTTGTCCCACAATTAAATTATCTTTTTTACCAACATCTATAATCAGCGTATCATAAGGAGATTGATTGGGCTTGGATAAAATATTAGCTAAAATCATATTATCTTTTTCATTTTTTTTTCCCAATATTTCCTTGATTTTTAAATTCTCATCTAAAACAGAATTATAATTTAAAATTCTAGCTTCTTGTTCTTTTAGTTTAGATCTCAAATCTTCATTTTCTAAAAGAAGTGATTTTTTAGAATAAAAATAAGCACTTAAATTTGATACTTTTTCTCCAGTATCATTTCCTAAAATTAAAACCGGACGAAAAACAACACTCGAAACAGAAGCAAGCCCACTAAAAATACCAATTCTAAAATAAAATAAAAAAAATAAAACTACAACCAAAGATGCATATTTAAAATATTTATTTCTTCTTATTTTTTTATCTAGGAGGTAACTCATCTTGGTTTCCAATTAAAACTTCTCTATAGAATTCTAAATCATCTAAAATAATACCTGTCCCCCTGGCAACAGCTGAAAGCGGATCATCTACCACATAAACAGGAATTTTAAGGATACTTTGTAAAAGCTCTCCTAGCCCTGCTAGCAATGCTCCACCACCAGATAAAGTAATTCCTCTATGCATAATATCAGATAAAATTTCAGGTGGTGTCGTTTCAAGCAAATCTTTAACACCTTCTATAAGTTCTTTAATTGATTGAGAAAATGCTTCACGAATGTCAGAATCAGTCACTATTACTTCTCGAGGAAGTCCAGTCAATAAATCCCTACCTCTTACTTCTGTCTCCATATATTCGCCAGGAAGTACAGAACCAATGACCATTTTCACCATCTCAGCTGTCGTCTCTCCGATCAAAATTTTGAATTCATCTCTCATGTAAGAAACAATATCATTATTAAATCTATCACCAGCAATTTTTAAATTTTTTGATTTAACTATCCCTCCTAATGAAATAACAGCAATATCTGTTGTTCCACCACCAATATCAATAATCATAGAACCTATAGGCTCTTTGATAGGAAGTTTGACACCTATAGCTGCAGCCATTGGTTCTTCTACTAAAAACACTTCACGTGCTCCAGCGGAACGTGCAGCATCATAAACAGCCCGTGTCTCGACATTCGTCGTACCAGAAGGAACACCTACTAGAACTCTTGGTCTAATAAATTTTTTAGATATTTTATTCGCTTTATTTATTAAATATGAAAGCATTTCTTCTGTCACTTCAAAATCTGAAATAACACCATCGACAAGTGGACGAACAGCTTTAATGTGTCCAGGAGTACGTCCCAACATTTCTTTCGCTTTTTCACCCACAGCCAAAATTTGATTGGTCTTGATATTTACTGCTACGACAGATGGTTCGTTAATAACGATGCCATGTCCTTTCAAATATACAAGCGTGTTCGAAGTACCTAGGTCTATACCAATGTCATTTGAAAATAATTTGTAAAATTTATCAAACATAATAAGTTAGGTTCTAGGTGCTAGGTTCTAGTGACTAGTAAATTAATTAATTCATCCAAAGAAACAATTTTTCCTTTTTCTTCTGTACGTTTCTTTAATTCTATTCCTCCTCCCGCCCCGGCGGACAAGTCTTTCATGCTTCTCGTAGAAACAACTGTACGATATGGTATGCCTAATAAATCAGCATCAGCAAATTTTTCTCCAGCAGAAACTTCTTTTCTGTCATCAAATAAAACTTCAATGTTATTTTTTACCAAACTTTCATAAATCTTATTTGCTTCAGTTGAAACTGCTTCATCGTCTCCTAAAACCAACAAATGCACCTTAAATGGCGCTATGGATTCTGGCCAAATGATACCTTTATCGTCTGCTAAGGCTTCTACGACTGTGCCCATAAGCCTGCCTGGACCAATACCATAGGATCCCATGAATACCGACTTTAACTCGCCAGTTTCTGTTTGATATTTTAAATTGAGTGCATCTGAGAAACGGGTTCCGAGTGTAAAAATATTACCAACCTCTACTGCTCTCTTCTCCACTAGCTTATCTTTATCTAAACCAAGTAAAGATAAAGTCTCAACATTATTTACTTCCTTATTTATTGCTATTCCTTTTACTTCATCTAAATATATAGTATCTTCCCCTGCTCCAGTTATGGTTTGAAACTCATGAGAATATTTTGAAAACATTCCACCAGACGCAAAAGTTAAATAAGTAATATGTCCGATACCAGTACGTTTAAAAATGTTTTGATATGCTACTTTAGATTTTTCATAAAATTCATTATGTTCTTGTTCATCTTTACAAAATGAATATAAATCTTTCATTTCAAATTCTCTACATCGCATAATGCCACTCTTTGCACGAGCTTCATTGCGAAACTTTGTTTGAAATTGATAAACAAATTTTGGTAAATCTCGATATGACTGAATAAAAGATTTCATTATTTTAGTAACTGGCGCTTCGTGGGTAACAGCCAACCCTAATTCAGTTTCATTTTTTAATTTTGTTTTAAACCAAACATCAATTTTTTCATCACTCCACTGATCAGTTGGTTCCCATGTTTCTTTTTCTTGAAGAGCAGTCATGGTAATTTCTTGTCCATCAATAGCATTCATTTCCTCACGAATTATATTTTCAATATTTTTAATAACACGCAAACCAAGAGGTAGATAGCTATATACCCCTGCCATTTCCTTATGAATAAAGCCTCCACGAATAAGGAGCTCCGCGTTCTTTGAAACTTCGTCTGAAGGGGCTTCTTTCTTTGTTTTTGTAAAAAGTTGTGATTGTCTCATACTGTTAGTCATACTGCCATCTTACCCGAAAAAAGTCTTTTTGGCAAAGTTGCAAAAATAAGCTCATTCTGCTAGAATAACCCTTATGCAAAAAGTAGAAAATAGAAATATAGATTCTGCCACAAGTGTAGAAAAGATGTTTGAAGTAGGAGCACATTATGGATATGGAAAGAGCCGAAGACACCCTTCTGTTTCTTCATATATATATGCCACCAAGAATAATGGCGATATTATCGACCTTGAAAAAACAAGTGTTTTGCTGGAAGATGCTCTATTATTTATCAAAAATTTAGGTGCTCAAAACAAAATTATCCTTTTTGTCGGGACAAAACCTGAAGCCAGAGAAATTATAAAAAATACAGCTCTAAGTTTAAACATGCCTTATGTAAATATACGCTGGATTGGAGGTACTTTGAGTAATTTTACAGAAATAAAAAAAAGAATCGCTGAACTCGAAAAATATAATAAGGAAAATGCTGAAGGTAGTCTCGAAAAATATACCAAAAAAGAAAGAGTTGTTCTAGCAAAAAAAATGGAAAAACTTTCAAAATATTACAGTGGTTTAATCGGTTTGAAAAAAAATCCTGATGTATTGTTTATTATTGATTCTAAGGCAGAACACATAGCTGCAACAGAAGCTTACAAATCAAAAGTACCCGTCGTCTCCTTATCAAATTCTGATTCAAATATTAAAAATATAGATTATCCTATAATTGCAAATGATTCTGGGATACCATCTATTAAATTTTTCACTACTACCATAGCTAACGCTTATAAAGAAGGACAAATGTCTATTAAAAATTAGGTCATAGCTTCTAGGTTCTAGAAAAAAATTACTAAAAACTAGCAACTAATTCACATGTCTATAAAAATAACAACTGAACTTATAAAAGAACTTAGAGATTCAACAGGTATCTCTGTAATGCAATGCAAAAATGCTTTAGAAGAAGCCGAGGGTAATATGGAAAAAGCTTTAGCTATATTAAAAAAAATAAGTTCTGACATAGCTCTAAAAAAATCAAGTCGCGAAACTAAAGACGGAAGAGTCTGTATTAAATCAGAAAATAATAAAAGTGTTCTAGTTGCTCTACATTGCGAAACAGACTTTGTATCAAAAAATGAAGATTTTGTAAATTTACTTTCAAAATTAACCGACAAAGCTTTCACAGAGGGTGTTGAAAAAATGAAAACAGAATCAAAAAACTTAATTGATCCTGTAATTCAAAAAACTGGTGAGAATATAGAATTGGGAGATGCTTATGAGGTAAATGGAAATATCTTAGGAAACTATGTACATAACAATAAAGTGGCTGTTGTCGTTTCATTGGAAGGTGGAAACCCTGAACTCGCTCGTGATATTGCTATGCATATAACTGCAATGAAACCAGAATACATATCTTCAAATGATATAAATGAAGAAATAAAAAAAACAATGACTGAAATATTTCAAAAAGAAGTTGCAGAAATTAATAAACCTGAAGACATAAAGAAAAAAATGTTAGAAGGCAAAATGGCTACTTATTTCAAAGAAAAAACATTATTGGATCAAATATTTATTAAGGATGGAAATAAAACCGTAGGAAAGCTTTTAGAAGAGAATAAAGCAAAAATAAAAGAAATAAAGCGTTATTCTATATAAAATATTATGTATTTTTATTTAATTTTATTTTTTCTATCACTTGTAGGTATCGTCACAATGATAGGACGAGAACTTGTGCTTGTTAGAAATGGTCATGTTGCCAAATCAGAACATTCTCATCCTTTTGTACCAGACCTAGAAAAAATTAAACATCTTACTAAAAAAGGTGCAAAAAGATTTGGATATATAACTCTTTTTGTCACCATCAGATCTTATATCCTCTTTTCCAGATTTGTAAAAGACAAAAGCAAAATACTAATTAGGCAAATAAAAAACAGGTTTAGAAAAAATATTAATAATCTTTCAGATGAAATTGTAGAAAAAAAAGAGGTTTCAAAATATCTAAGAATTATTTCAGAATATCAACAGAAAATAAGACAAATGAAACATAGAATAAAAGAAGAAGAAGGAATAGAATAACAAATTGAGCCGGCACGAGGGATCGAACCCCGGACATTTCGCTTACAAAGCGAATGCTCTACCAACTGAGCTATGCCGGCTTACTGCTTTTTAGCATAGCATATATGAGGTTAAAATCCAAATATTATTTTAAAAACTAAATTAATTTTACATTTTGTAGACCACCATATATCCTTAGATTGTGGTATACTTAAAGAATGAACTATTTAAGATTTTGTGCTGGATGTGGAGACAAACTTTTAATTAGACATAAGATAAAATTTTGCTCAAACAAATGCCAATGCGATTTAGAATATAGAACAAATGTCGCTTTATGGAAAAAAGGAAAATTAAGTGGTGGAGTTGGAATAACTGCAAGAAATTTAGCAAATTGGCTTAGAAAATATTTGATTAAAAAATATGATAATAGGTGCTCAATTTGTGGATGGCATAAAAAACATCCATTAACGGGGGTGGTGCCACTTGAAGTAGATCACATAGATGGCAATTCTGAAAATAATCTAGAGAAAAATTTAAGGCTGTTATGCCCAAACTGTCATGCATTAACACCTTATTATAAAAATATGAATAAAGGAAAAGGTAGAAAATGGAGAATGAAAAAATATATCAAGAATTCCTAATATCAAAAACATGTATACACCATGGTTGATATGTGTAATTAATTAATTTACCCTAAAAAACAAAAAAGACCATTTACAAATTTGAAAATGATCTTGCATAAGCTAAAGCTTATTTATTTACTTATTTAAATCTTTAAAACAAATCACCTATTGCAACAAGAACAACAAAGGAAATCCATAATACTTTTTTAAAAACAAACAAAAAAAATAATTTAGAGTTGAATATTTTCAATATCTTTTGCCATATTTTTTGAGAAGGTATGCCATTCTAGGCCGACTGGCTTTATATATATAGCTGCACGGTCACCGTCCAGTAAAGTTTTAAATTCATAGTGAATATTAAAACCCCAAGTATCATCAACTTCACGACTAAGATAATAGAACATATTTTTGTTTTTTATTAACCTCAAATCTCTTAATTGAGAAATGACTTTTTTTGAACATTCAAACTCATAATTTTGAGATACTGGAGAATTTTTTAAATTTTCCCAAATATCACACTGTATTCCCCTTCCTGGGCAAATACCAATTAGATGAATAAGAAGTTTTTTAAGTTCGTTGCCTAGTTCTTTTTCATCTTTAATTGCTTGAATTATTCTTTCTTTCGGTTCCATTGGAACCTCCTTTTGTTTTGTGATTGTTTTATTTAAAGGAACAACCTTAATACTCTAATAGTATAGCATAAACAAGTCTATCTGTCAATGGATATTTGAGCCTTATATTATCTAGTTAAAATCAATTGTGAAGTTATACATCCCCATAGCACATATACCTTGGATTTTTGAGCCAGCTTTTTGAGCAGGTACATCAATAAGAGTTTCTCCACTAGGAGGAAGATTATTACGATAACCAATACTTGGGATAGATAAAGCAGAAGAACAATCAAAACTTCCATTCGTTTCCATTTTTATCACTGTAGGTATACCTGATTTAGCTGTCGTAATTCTTGGTGAATATCCGCCCTTGGCATTGATTGTAATAATCTGTTTGCCATCAACGACACTCACATTATTACCTCCATCTCCTGCAGGGTTTTTGATATTCGTAAAAATAAATACTCCTGCTATCAAAATAACAACAAAGATTATTGAGAGATAAGTTGATTTTTTTTCTTTCATATTTTAAAAATTAAAAATTGGTGGAATAATTCCTGCTCCGACTAGAGCATTTATTAAATTAAAAATTCCAAAGAATACCACGACGAGTCCAGCTGTTTTGAAGAATATTCCAGATTGTGCTTTTTTATGTATACCGAGAGAACTAAAAGAAAGAAGTGAGAGCACTGGAAGCGTGCCGAGTGCAAAGGCAAACATTATTAAAGAGCCAGTGATAAAGCTACCAGTCGTTAGCGAATAAATTTGCATAGACTGAGTGAAGCCACAAGGCAAAAAGAATGTAGCGACACCAACCAAGAGTGGAGTGAGTGTATGATTAATATTTTTCAAACCATGGGCATATTTACCGACAAAATTTGGCATAGTCGGTTGAAGTTTTTTAGCCCATGGGAAAATATCTAGAAGATTGATACCGAGGATAAGCAAAACAAGAGCAACAATTAAACTTAAAATAAATGTACCTATCGTTCCAAGCTGAAATGCAGAACCGAGTGCACCTATCACTCCTCCCAAAACAAAAAATGAAACGAGTCTTCCAATGTGGAATAATACTTGTGGCCTAACGCTATCCCCTTCTTTGGAAAAATTTGCTGACATAGATAACACGAGCCCACCGACTACTGCCATACAGGTAGAGACTGAAGCAACAAGCCCCACGACAAAAGCCGTACCAAAACTAACTTTTGATACATTTATCAAATTCACAATGCCAAGTTTTTGTAAAAGAATAAAAAAAGCAATAAATCCTAAAGCGACAGGTATAGCAAGGTTAAAATCGGACCAATTTATTTTCTTCTCTTCTTTTTCAAGTGAAAGTGTATAGCCATGTGGTTTTAAGACTACACTTAATTCTTCTGCTATCTGTTCTGGTGTTTTATCTCCAAACTCCCCCGTCACTTCTACACTAAAATTCGCGAGTGAAGCTTTCACATGAGAAACTTCTACTATCTCATTTAGTTCACTTTCAGTCAGCATTACACAAGCATTGCAGTGCATTCCGTTTACATTAAATGTATATGTTTTTTGCATAATAATATATTTAAATAATTAATAATAAATTTATAACTTTTTTAATTTCAAACGAAGTGAATTACTAACAACTGAAACACTTGAAAATGCCATAGCAAAACCTGCAAATACCGGAGATAGCAACCATCCAAAAATTGGATAAAATAATCCTCCAGCTAATGGTATACCAACAACATTATAGATAAATGCCCAGAAAAGATTTTGCTTAATACCTCGCATTGTAATTTTTGAAAGATTAACTGCTTTAACTAGTTTAGAGATATCTCCATGCAAAAGTGTTATACCAGCTGATTCTATCGCTACATCCGTCCCCGTAGCCATAGCTATGCCTATGTCTGCCTGCGCTAGCGCTGGAGCATCATTTACTCCATCTCCTGCCATCGCTACAACTTTACCTTCTTTTTGTAATTCTTTTATTTTATTTAATTTATCCTCTGGCATTACTTCTGATACAATCTCATCAATACCAATAACTTTTGCAATATATTCTGCTGTATTTTTATTATCTCCTGTAAGCATAACTACTTTAATACCAAGCTTATGCAAATTTTTTACTGCTTCTATTGCTTCTTCTTTTATGGCATCTGCCACCATAACAAAACCAAGTATTTTTTCTTTTGTAGTAATAATAATTGGCGTTTTCCCTTCTAGTGTTTCCTTTTCAATTGATTCAATATCAAACGACAAATTAAGCTCTCCTATTAATTTTGTATTTCCAGCATAATATACAACTTCATTTATTTTACCCTCTATCCCTTTACCTTTTATAGAATTAAATTCACTTACGGGTATTAAATTTATTTTCTTTTCGTTTGAATAAGCAATGATAGCAGAGGCTATGGGATGTTCGGAATTTTTCTCAAGAGAAGCAAGAATGGAAATGAGTTCTTCATCTTTTTTATCAGATAAATTCTTTATTAAAATAAGTTCTGGTTTACCACGTGTAAGTGTTCCTGTTTTGTCTAAAACTATTACATCAACTTTACCTAATTTCTCTAGTGTACTAGCATCTTTAATAAGAATCCCCTCTTGTGCTCCTTTCCCTACTCCGACAATGATAGCTGTTGGTGTAGCAAGTCCTAATGCACAAGGACAAGCAATAACTAAAATACCTACAAATGATACCAAACCATAAGATAATGCTTGAGAAAATCCTAAATACTGTGTACCTACCAAAAGCCACAAACCTAAAGTAATAAAAGATAATACTAAAACAACGGGAACAAAGACACTTGAGATTTTATCAGCTAATGCTTGAATAGGAGCACGACTACTTTGTGCTTCTTCTACCATTTTTATGATATGAGCAAGCATAGTTTCAGAACCTATTTTTGTAGCCTTGAATGTAAAAGATCCTGTCGTATTTATCGTTCCAGCAACCACATTATCACCAATATTCTTACTTACAGGCATCGGCTCACCTGAAATCATAGATTCATCTACGTATGATGAACCTTCAGTTAAAACACCATCAACAGGAATATTACTTCCTGGTTTTACAATTATTGAATCCCCATGAACAACTTGATCAATAGGTATTTCTATTTCTTTACCTTCACGAATCACCAAAGCTACCTTAGCCTGAAGGTTTAGAAGTTTTTCTATAGCATCTCCAGTTTTAATTTTTGCTCTAGCTTCAAGAAATTTACCAAGAGTAATAAATGCTATAACCACAATAACTACATCATAATAACTCTGATTAATATTTATAAAAGATTTGAGACTTTCTTTGAAAGCACTAACGATAAAACTATAAAGAAATGCAACACTCGTACCAAGACCAATTAAAGTATCCATATTTGCTTTGCCATAACGAAAGAACCGATAAAGACCAAATAGATATGGTTTACCTACTACAAATAAAGTATAAGCAGCTAATATTGGCAAAAGATGGTGAAAAAACTCACTCCAAAAATAAGACATCTCAGATGTTAATTTAAATTGAGCAAAAATATCCCATCCCATCACAAAAACACTCACCATAACAATCGGAATGAGTAAAAAAAGTTTATTACGCATTTCTTTAAGCTCAATATTTTTTTCTTTTTCTTTTTTTAAAAAAACAAAAGAATACCCAAGTGGTTCTATCTTTTTAGAAAGCGCTTCTCCATTTGTTTTAGAAGAATCAAAAGAAATTTTAGCTTTTTCTGTGCCAGAATTTACTTCAATCGATTCCACTCCCTCTATCTTTTCCAAAGTTTTTTCAATAATACTTGCACAAGAAGCACAATGCATGCCTTTAATTTTAAAAGTTTTTACTTCATTCATTTTTTGTTTTCTTTTTAATTGATAAACTAAAGAGCCTTATTTGTTGTTGTTTTAATAGATTTTATTGTATCTACTGGTTTTATTTCTTGAAGTTTAAAAGATTGTTTAACTATTGTTTCAAGTTCATCTATTCCATGAAAACCCGTCAACACATTATCATCGACAACTAAAGCAGGAAGCTTTGTGTCTTGTATTTTATATATTTGAATCATTGCCTTTACAGCAGAAAGATCAACATTATAATCAAAAGAATAAACTCGAAGTTCAGGATATTTATCTCGGAGAGCTGAAAGAGCTACACTTTCCCTTTCGCATTCACTACAATTTAGAGCTGTTGTATAAAAGTAAAGAATAAAAGCGGATTTAGTTTGACAACGTTCTGATATTTTTTTATTTAAAAGATAATCTTTAATTTCAAGTAAGGAATAATATTTTTTTAAATAAGAAACTGTATCAGTTGTTCCTAGATTTTGCTGTCCCCATTCTAATTTATTACCAAGTTCACTAAGTTCACCAGAAAACACAGAATCAGAAATATTTTTACAAGAAAGTTCTGAAAGTAAAGAAAATTGAGTTTCAGAAGATAAAATATCAATTGATATTTTATCTTGAATTAATTTCAATTGATCAACTTTTTTATTACTAAAATAATTACTAACATAACTAGCACTTAAAAAAAGAGTCATAGTAAATAAAAAAACTATTAAATATTTTTTCCAATCTATGTGATTTGTATCCATATCAATTCATTCAAAATTCGTAATTATCAATTCGTAACTAATTTCTACCTCCAAGCTGGCTTTCTAGATAAAATCGTATTAAAAACTGCTTTTAAAAGCCAAAAAGGACCAACGATACTAAAAATTATAAAGAAATAAAATATATTAAAAGAAAAGTTCCATTTTCCTTCAGAAATTTTTCTACCTATAATTATAGACAAGACAACCAATAAATACAGTGTAATACCAATAAAAAAAAGAGATTGAGTATTTATAAAAAACGGATCAAAGTTCTTTATACTAGAATTAAAATTAAAACCTATGTCTCTAAACTCTAAAATTTTAAAAAACAAAAACTTACCAAAACTGTAAAACATTTTTCCAAAGAGAAAACCAACAGCGATAATAGAAAGAACATTGTAAGGTACGGTAAAAAGCGAGAAATTACCATATTTCTTTTTAAGAATTATTTTTCGATAATCTATCATATTATTTATAGAACCATAAATCCAACGTAATCTTTGTTTGTAAAGCTTTTTAATAGTTGTGGGAGTATTGGTATAAATATAAGCATCATTGCATTGTTCTATTTTATAATGATTTTTTTGCATTCTAAAAGCAATTTCCATATCTTCTGTATTATGAGCGTGTCGATAAGGACCTAAATCATCAAATACTTTTTTACGAAAAATAGTAAGTGGCCCTGGAGTCACATGAATAGCCCCTAAGAAACCAAGCATTTTTTTAGTATAAACAGACATATCATACTCAACTTTTTGAGCATTTTGAACCATATTCTTTGAATTAATAGCTATGATAGATGGAGATACTGCCATAATATTTTTATCTTTTTCAAAATAACTCATAATTCTAGTTAAGGATTCTGGATCTGCCTCTGAGTCAGCATCTAAACAACCTAAAAAATCAGTCTCTACGCTTTCAAGACCTAAATTAAGAGCAGTATATTTGCCACCATTTTCTTTACGAAAAATTTTTATATTTGAATATTTTGAAAATCTTTGAATGACATCCCAAGTCTTATCTGTAGAGCCATCATCTATTAAAAATATTTTTAATTTATCTTTTGGATAATTTAAATTGAGTAGTGAACGAACTGTTTTATAAATTGTTTTTTCTTCATTCCAGCAAGGAACAATGACTGTCACTTTTGGATATTTTATAAGTTTAATAGGTCCTTTTCTTATAATTATTTTTTTCCTATTTTCTAAAAAAGTAATCAGAAAAAACACCTGCACGTAGACAGACAAAAAGGTCAAAATATAAAAAATAACGTTTGAAATTGAAGCCATTTCTATATAAATAATATAGCATTTTAAGGCAAAAAAGCAAATAAAAAAACACAAATTAATACCTTCTGCAACATACGCTTCTAGAAATTAGTCTATGGTTTCCAGGTTGATATGCGAGTTGCAAGAAAGTATTTAATTTGTGTTTTTTAAAAACTTTAATTTACATACTTCCTTCCATTTTTGGAGCATCTCCCTTCACACAAGATTCACAAACTCCATCTTTACACTTTCCACATTTACAACCAAAAATCATCATAATAGCCGAAATACCGACTAATACATAAACTATGGCTTCAAGTACAGGGACAGAACCTAAAATCATATTAACAATGTTCCAACCTCCTGCTACGCCTAAAAGCATTCCTAAGCCTACTAAGCCCCAATTTATTCCTCCAATAACCACAAGAACTTTAGCAATGACAGCTCCTGTGCAACCTCCTTTTTTACAACAATTTTTACACATAATATTAATAAAATTAATTTATAATATTTCCACTTAAACGACATTTTAAGTGAAATCCAATGATAACTTAATAAGTATATCACACATACAAACTAATCAAAGTAATTTTTCAATCTTGCGATTTTTTCATGCTGGCGAAGTTTTTCATGTACTTTCGCTTCAATCTGACGAATGCGTTCACGAGTGACACCAAATTTTTCTCCAACATTTTCAAGTGTATGTTGTATACCATCAATTAATCCATATCTCATCTCCAAAATTTGTCTTTCTTTATCAGAGAGTTCATTTAAAACTTCACGAATCTGATCGGATAAAATACGCCTAGAAGATTCTTGATCTGGACGTAAAATTTTGTCATCAGGAATAAAATTTTCAAGAGTCGATTTGTCATCATCGTCCCCCACTGGCTGTTCTAAAGAAACAGTTTCTTGACTAATATTTTCTATAACATGAATTTTTTCAACGGGAATACCCATCTCTGTAGCTATTTCTTCTGCCAATGGTTCTCGTCCTAAATCTTGGCTAAGTTTTCTATATGTTTGTTTATATTTTGAAATAGTCTCTACCATATGCACTGGAATACGAATAGTTCTACTTTGATCTGCAAGTGCTCTGGTGATAGATTGACGAATCCACCAAGTGGCATAAGTAGAAAATTTATATCCTTTAGTCCAATCAAATTTTTCAACTGCTTTAAATAATCCCAAATTTCCTTCTTGAATCAAATCAAGAAGACTTAAATTAGCACTTCGGCCCACATATTTTTTAGCAATAGAAACCACTAAACGTAAATTGGCGCGAGCTAATAGATTTTTAGCCTCTATATCACCCAACTCTATGCGTTTCGCTAAATCTTTTTCATCTACCGCATGAATGAGTGAATATTGACCTATTTCTTTTAAATACATTTGGATAGAATCATGAATAGTTGATTTGTTTAAGTCTTTATCTGAAAGTTCATTATCTAAATTAAGTAAATTTCCACCTTCTAACACATCTATACCAGCAACAGAAAATTTTTCATAAAGTTCATCTAAAAAGAAAATATTATTCTCAATATCTGGAAAAGTCTTTAATATCTCATCATACGTAATAAATCCTCTTTTTCGTCCTTTTTCTATAAGCTCATTAGATAAACGAGCAAAAACATCTGCTTTTTTTTCAGTTGTGGCTATTTTTTTTATAACTTTTTTTTCTATCTTCTTTATCTTTTTAACAATCTTCTTTTTCTTAATTACCTTTTTTGTAACTTTTTTAGTTGTTTTTTTTATAGCTTTTTTTATTTTTTTCATATTTATTTTTACCGCTTTCTGCGGAACCCCGCCATAAACGATGATTAACGACCACGATTATTTTTAATTTCTTCTCTTTTTTTATCTATTTCTTTTATCTTTTTTAAAATTTCTATTTCTTCTGTTTTATCTTTTATATTTTGAAGCTCTATGGTCTTTTTAAAACGTTCTTCATTTAGATAATCTTCTTCCAGATTTAATAACATTTCATTTATATCTTTTTGTAAATTTTCACTATTAAAATAAAATCTTTCAGCCTCATAAATTAAATCTTCCTTTTTATCTTTATAAACTTCTTTTATTTTTTCTAATCTTTTAAAGATCAATTCTGGGTCTATTATTCTGTTTTGTATACCCTCTTGCCAAAAGGCTATACCTAAAAGTTTACGTATTATTGGATCTTTTCTTTCTCTTTTTTCAATATTTTCTTTGGCTATTTTTATCTCTTCTGTTTCAGATTTTAATAATGATTCCACTTTCTTTAAATCCTCTAAAAGTGCTCCCTCAGTAATACTAGATTTATTACTAATAAGTTTAATAAAGTGGGATTTTTCTATAGAACTTTCAAGGGCGTCAACATATGGCAACACTTTTTCTTTTATTTCTCTCCCCGCTTTTCGTGTATCTTCTTTATAATTATTTAAAATTTTATCTAATAAAAATTCTACAATATGCTTAGAATTACGTATTACTAGACGCCATGCATCTGTTCCACTTTTAGCCTCGCCCATTTGACTATGGCCACGGGAAATCAAATCTGCTGGATCAAAACCTAGAGGCATAGAAATGACTTTCACATCCATCCCAAAAGAAAGAGCGATCTTAGCAGCCCGCATTGATGCATTAAAACCTGCTTTATCAGCATCAAAGGCCAAAAGTATATTGCCAGAAAGTCTACGTAATAAACCTAAATTTGAAACAACATTCTCTTTTGAAACAGTAGAATCGGCTAATGCTGTCCCAGAGGTCGCTACAGTATTTCTAAAACCTGATTGATGAGACAAAATAAGGTCCATTTGTCCTTCCACTAAAATAGAGAAATTATTCTTGCGAATAGAATCTTTAGCTTTATCCAAACCATATAGAACAGCTGATTTACTAAAAATAGGCGTATCTGGGCTATTTAAGTACTTTGGAGCAACAGGCAAGGCCTGTTTTTTTAACAGGCCTTGCCTGTCGCTCTCTACTTCAAAAATTCTTCCAGAAAAAGCAATGATACGTCCACTTGAATCAGAAATAGGAAAGATTATTCTACCACGAAAACGATCATACATTCCTTTTTCTGTTTTTTTAGCGAGTCCTGCAAGTTCTATCTCCCCGTCTGTAAAATTTTTATTTCGAAGATAAGTATAAAGCAAACGCCAATCATCTCTAATAAAACCAATCCTAAAATCTTTTATGCTTCCGTCTTTCAACCCTCTTTCTTTTAAATAAGCTAACACTTCTTTATTATCTACCAAATTCTTTTCAAAAAATTTCGTAGCTTCTTCCATGATTCTATATAATCTTTCTTTTTCTCCTTCTTTTTCTTTACTAAAAGTTGCAAGAGTAACTCCGGCACGTTCTGCTAAAATTTTTAAGGCGCCTTTAAAATCAAGCCCTTCAAATTCTTCCACAAAAGTAAAGATATCTCCTTTAGCTGCACAGCCAAAACAATAGTAAGTGCCTCTATCTACCGACACAAAAAAGGACGGCGTTTTCTCGTTATGAAAGGGGCACCTGGCTTTGAAATTTGCACCCGCCCTGTCTAACTTTATGTAAGAAGAGACTACGTCTTCGATTGAAAGCCTCTCCTTAATTTGTTCTACTGGAGAGTTGTTCATAAAGTTTTATTCCCCCTCTTCGGGAGAAGCTATTCTACTTTTAAATCCAGTTCCAGCCGGAATTAATCGTCCAATAATAACATTCTCTTTTAATCCTCTCAAAGAATCTATTCCGCCTTTGACTGCGTTTTCAATCAAAACACGGTTGGTATTTTGGAAGGAAGCAGCAGAGAGCCAACTCTTAGTACGAAGTGAAACTTCTGTAATACCGAGCACTATTATTTCTGCTTTCGCTTCTTTTAAGTTTATTTTAACAACTCTATTATTTTCTTCAATAAAGGCTGTATTTTCAACAATGTCTCCAGCAGAGAAATTGGTTTCACCAGCATCTTTTATTTTTCTTCGTGAGAACATTTGACGAATAATTATCTCTGTATGTTTTCTGGAAATTGAAGCACTTTGAAGTTCATAAACTTTGTTTATTTCTCGAATTATATATTCTTCAACCAACTCTTTGCCTCCAAATTTGAATATTTCAGCAATATCAGCAGACCCATCTGTAAGCAATTCCCCTTTCTTTACTTTTTGTCCTACCTTGACTATCGGAGTTCTTCTGAATTGCACTAAATATTCTATTTCGTTATCTTTTCCATCAACCTTACTATCAGAAAGTACTCTAATTATTTTTTCTTTTCCATCTCTATCTTTTATTTCAAAAACTTCTCCGTCAGTTTCTGAAACTAAGGCTGGATTCTTAGGAATACGTCTTTCAAAAATTTCTTCAATACGAGGCAAACCAGTAGTGATATCTGTTCCTGCCACACCTCCAGCATGGAATGTTCGAAGAGTAAGCTGGGTACCTGGTTCACCGATAGCTTGAGCCGCGATAATACCGACAGCTTCTCCTAAATCAACTAGATGGTTTCTACCCAAATCTAATCCATAACACATTTGACAAATACCATGTGTAGTATGACAAGTTAGAGGAGAGCGAACAAATACTTCTTCAAAACCCATTCCTTCGATATTATAAGCTTCTTCTTTTGTAATTAAAAATCCTTTTTTATAAACAATTTTACCATCTTTATCTTTCAAGTCAGCTGCCAATACTCGTCCACGAAGATTTTTAGAAAGAGGGATTTCAATTCCAGAAATATTTTCTCGAGTAACGATTTTTCCTTCTTTGGTACCACAATCTTCTTCTGTAATGACCACATCTTGTGCCACATCAACCAAACGACGTGTCAAATATCCGGCTTTAGCAGTATTTAAGGCAGTATCTGATGCACCCTTACGAGCACCATGAGTCGTCACGAAATATTCTATAGGAGAGAGACCTTCATGATAAGAAGGAATAATTGGAAATTCTAATGTTCTACCTTGGTTGTTTTGAATAAGCCCTTTCATTCCCGTCATCTGAATTAGTTGCCCCATCGAACCTCTAGCCCCAGAAGTAAGTAAATCAAAAGCTGAACCATTTTTATCTAAAGACTGAGGTAATATTTTTTCTAACTCTTTTTTAGCTTGAGTCCAAATTTCAATAATCTTTTGATATCTTTCTTCTTCTGATAAAAGACCATCACTCCATTCAGAAATTATTTTTTCTTCTTGTTTTTTACCTTCCTCAACTATTTTTGTTTTTTCTTTCGGTACTTTTATATTATCTAATCCCCAAGTCGTACCGGAAATAGTTGAATAATAAAAACCGAAATTTTTTATCTTGTCTAAAATGGGAGGAGTTTTGTCCACTCCATAGTGCATGATTAATTCATCTACTAAAGATGATAATCTCTTAACATTCATTTCATCACTAACATAAGAAAAATCATTTGGTAAGATGCTATTAAAAAGTAGCTTACCAACAGAGGTGTCAAAAACCCCTTCATTGAATTTTTTATATTTATGAGAATCTGTGGCCAATACTTTTATTTTTGCCCTTAAAGATACAATGCCATATTCATAAGCTGTTATGGCTGTGTTGGGACTTGAAAAATATTTCCCTTCTCCTTCTTCTCCGTCGACAGATTTCGTCATCCAATAAGAACCAAGGACTATATCTCGGCTGGGATGCACTATTGGTTCTCCATTTTGAGGTTTTAATAAATTTTTATTAGCTGCCATTAATTCTTTCGCTTCAGATTGTGCTTCTTCTAAGAGAGGTAAATATACAGCCATCTGGTCTCCATCGAAGTCAGCATTAAATGCGGCACAAACAAGTGGATGCACTTGAATAGCATTTCCTTCAATCAAAATAGGATTGAAAGCTTGAATACCTAGACGATGCAAAGTCGGTGCACGGTTCAAGAGAACATATTTCCCTTTTATCACTTCTTCAAGCATTGCCCAAACTTCTGGTGTACGTTCTTCAATAAGTTTATTTGCTCCACGAATATTAAAAGCAAGTTCTGCTTGTAAAATTTTTGAAATAACAAATGGTCTAAAAAGTTCAAGAGCCATATGTTTTGGCAAACCACATTGATTGAGTTTGAGCTCAGGTCCAACAACAATGACAGAACGACCAGAATAGTCTACTCGTTTACCGAGTAAATTCTGACGGAATAAACCTTGCTTTGATTTTAAATTATCTGAAAGAGATTTAAGTGGTCGTTTTTGAGATTGACTCATCGCTGCACTATCGTTTTGCTTAGCAATAGAGTTATCTATAAGAGCATCGACAGCTTCCTGGATTATTCTTTTTTCATTTCTTAAAATAACATCTGGCGCATTTATTTCCTTCAATTTTTTCAAACGGTTATTTCTATTGATTACTCGACGATAAAGATCATTTAAATCACTGGTAGCATGACGACCTCCATCGAGAGCAACCATCGGACGTAATACTGGAGGAATAACAGGAATAACTGTCAAAAACATCCATTCTGGTCTTATCCCGGCATAGGTCATAGCACGAATTAAAGAAAGTCTCTTTTGTAATTTTTCTTTTTCGACAATGCTTGTTTTTTCAAGCATTTTTTCAGTATGATTTTTTAGTTTATTTAAATCTAAATTTTTAAAAATAGAATAAATAGCTTCTGCTCCGATATTAGCTTCAAAACAAGTTCCATATCTTAAAGAATAATGATGAAAAGAAATTTCATTTAAAACTTTCCCTTCATAAATTTCTAAAATCTCTTTTTTAGTTTCTGAAAACAAATTTTTTAATTTTTCTCGAGTCTCATCATCAGCTGCATTTTTTAATTTAGCTTTATATTCTTTTTCCAAATTTTGAGAAATGATATCTTTTTCATCTTCATGTACTTTGGTGACAATATAACCAGCGAAATAAATGACCTTCTCAAGATCAGAAACAGAAATATTAAGAAGGATACTCATCCTAGAAGGTACTCCACGTAAAAACCAAATGTGAGCAACAGGAGTTCCTAATTCAATGTGTCCCATTCTTTCTCGTCTCACTATGGAACGTGTCACTTCCACTCCACATTTTTCACAAATAATATCTTTGTAACGAATACGACGATATTTTCCACAATAACATTCATAATCTTTCTCCGGTCCAAATATTTTTTCGTCAAAAAGACCTCCACGTTCAGATCTGCCAGTGCGATAATTTATTGTCTCAGGCTTAGTAACCTCTCCATAAGACCACTCTTTTATTTGCTCAGGAGATGCGAGTTTGAGCGAAATATAATCAAAATCAGTTTTATTTAAAGTTTTCATTGTATTTTTTTAGATTTACATCAAGCGCAAGTCCTCGTAAATAATTAAGCAACACATTAAACGAAGCAGGAGAATTTGGTGGTCTAATGGTTTCGTTTTTAATAATAGAATCAAATGTAGCAGATCGACCTAAAATATCATCAGATTTTATGGTTAACATTTCTCGTAATGTGTAAGCAGCCCCATAACCTTCGAGTGCCCAAACTTCCATTTCTCCGAATCTTTGTCCTCCACCTTGAGCCTTTCCACCCAAAGGTTGTTGAGTAATAAGAGAATAAGGACCTATCGAACGCATGTGTATCTTATCTTCCACCATATGATGAAGTTTCAACATATACATATAGCCAACAGCAATATCTTGATCAAAAGGTTCTCCCGTACGTCCGTCAAAAAGTTTTAATTTACCATTTTCTGGAAGACCAGCTTTTTTTAATTCCTCTTTTATTTCTTCATGACTTGCTCCTAAAAATGGAGGTACAATGGCTTGATATCCTAAAGTATTAGCCGCCATTCCAAGATGTAATTCTAAAATCTGACCCAAATTCATACGAGAAGGAACACCGAGAGGTGAAAGAATAATATCAACAGGTACACCATCTGCTCCGTAAGGCATATCTTCTTCTGGTAGAATTCTAGAGATAACTCCTTTATTTCCATGTCTTCCAGAAAGCTTATCTCCAACTGAAATATTTCTGACTTGAGCTACTTCAATAATAATTTTTTTGATAATTCCTGCTTCAAGGGTATGCCCTAAATCGCGAGAAAAAATCTTGACTCCTATCACACGTCCTCGTTTACCATGTTCCATTCGAAGAGATGTATCTTTAACATCTCTTGCTTTTTCAGCAAAAATTGAACGAAGAAGTCTTTCCTCTGGAGTAAGCTCAGTTTCACCTTTTGGAGTAATTTTACCAATTAAGATATCATTTTCTCTGACTTCTGCCCCAATACGAACAACGCCATCTTCATCTAAATCTTTTAATTTTAATTCTCCAACATTTGGTATATCTCGGGTAGTAATTTCTGGTCCTAGTTTTGTATCACGAACAGTGCAAACAAATTCCTCAACATAAATACTAGTAAATTTACTTTTTTTCACGAGTCTTTCAGAAATAATTATAGCGTCTTCATAGTTTAAACCAGACCAAGAAAGAAAAGCAATAAATACATTTTGGCCAATAGAAATTTGTCCATCTACTGTACTTGTCGTATCTGCAAGTACATCACCTTTTTTTATTTTTTGTCCAACATTTACACTAGGACGTTGATGAAAAGCAGAAAAGTTATTATTTCTCAAAAAATTAACGAGTTGGTATGTCTTTTCTTTTTCAGATTTCCCTTTAACTACTACTTTTTTTGAATCTAGGTAAGAAACAGCACCATCTTCTTCTGCAATTACCATTCTGCCAGAATCTCTAGAGGCCAGAGCTTCGACACCAGTCGCTACTAATGGCGCTTCAGGAAGCACACAAGGCACAGCTTGTTTCTGCATGTTTGATCCCATGAGTGCACGATTTGCATCATCATGTTCTAGGAAAGGAATCATAGAAGTAGCAATAGAGAAAGCCTGATTTGTAGCAACATCAATAAAATCAACTTGTTCTCGAGAGATCATTCCAGCCTGAGTTTTTATTCTAGCTGCTACTTTCTCTTCTGTTATTTTTCCATTTTCATCATAAGGAATACCTGCATGAGCAATATTATATTTTTCTTCTTCAAGTGCATTTAAATATTGAACCTCTCCTGTTATTTTTCCATTTTTCACTTTGATATATGGAGTCTCTATGATTCCAAAATCATTTATTTTTGCATAAGTGGAAAGATGTAAAATAAGTCCGATATTGGGACCTTCTGGGGTATGAATCGGACAAACTCTTCCATAGTGAGAAGGATGTACGTCTCGAACTTCGAGTCCTGCACGTTCACGAGTGAGTCCTCCCGGTCCTAATGCTGAGAGAGTACGCAAATGCTCCATTTCCGCTAAAGTATTTTCTTGAAGCATAAATTGCGAAAGTTGGTTGGTAGTGAAAAATTCTTTAATTCGAGCTTGAAGAGGACGTTGATTAATTATATGAATAGGTAAAGCAGTATCAATATCTATAATAGACATTCTGTCTTGAATATTTCTTTTGATTTGCATCATTCCTGTTCGTACTTTTTGTTGAAGCATTTCTCCGACAAATCTTACTCGTCTTTGCCCTAAGTGATCTATATCATCAGATTTAGCACCAACAGTATTGTTTAAAACAATTATATTAAGAACTACCGACATTAAATCTTCCTTAGAAATAGTTCTACGTTCAAGTTCCTTTTCATCTAAAGATTTTTCAAAACGTTTATTGAATCTATATCGTCCAACAGGAGAAAGATCATATCTCTCAGCGGTAAATAAAGAATTAATAAATTCTTTAGCATTTTCTGGAGTAGCCATATCTCCGTCTCTTAAACGTTTATATATTTCAATATAAGCATCATTTAATGTTTTGGCCACATCTTTAGCTAAACAAGTTTCGATGGTTTCTTTACAAAGAGAATTTTTTTCGAATGCTTTTAATATTGCCTCATTATTTTCATAACCCATAACACGTAAAAGTGCCGTCGCTGGAAATTTTCTCTTTTTATCTATTCTTATATATATTGCTCCGTCAGCTTCTGATTCTATCTCAATCCAAACTCCACGAGCTGGAATGATTTTAGCTCCAAAACATTTTTTGCCTTTATTTTCAGATTCAGTAAAAAATACCCCGAAAGAACGTGCAAGTTGTGGCACAATAATACGTTCTACACCATTAATGATGAAAGTCCCGTGATTTGTCATTAAAGGCAACTCAGACATAAAAATTTCTTGTTCTTTTATGGTGCCTAAAATTTTATTTTTTAACTTTACTCGAGTTTTCAAAAGTCCCTGATAGGATATTTTGTTTACTTTTGCTTCATTCTCTTCACAATTTGATTCACTAAGAGAAAAAGAAGTAAATTCAAGTTCGAATTTTTTCCCAGAGTAATCTATGATCGGAGAAAATTCCTTGAAAACTTCTTTGAGTCCTTCTTCAACCAGCCATTTGTAGGACTTGGTCTGAGCCTCGATTAAGTTTGGAAACTCAATCAACGGTTCTTTGTGTCTCGCAAAATACTTCTTCGGACGCTTTTCTGTTTGCATGATAATTTTAGTCTAAACAAGACAAGAGAAACGAAAGAAAAACAGACAAAAAATGCTTTTCTCTAGCTTCTTTTTAAATTATTTAGATATTTATGATTAAGTCCTATTAATACAAACTAGGAGATACATCCGAAACTCAATCAATCTCTTGTTTACTAGTATACCCCCACACCTATTTTTTGTCAACTAAACATCTAAATAGGTGGGGGTAAACTTATTTCTAACTTTTTATATATACCCCATTTGTTCAAAAAATTCCTTACCACCAGGAATTTGTTTTACATTAACTAACTCTTCTTTAGAAAACCACCTAGCCTCAATTAAATCATCATCTAAATGCAACTCTATATCATCAGCATTTTTGTCATCAATATGAACTTCAAATCTATTAAATTCCATTTTGCATAAAACTTTTTCACCTATATCTTCTAGTATCTTTTCAGCTACACCTTCACCAACTGTAGAAATTTGAATTTTACGATAATTAGTTATATCAATCCCAACTTCTTCTAGCACTTCTCTAGTAACAGCTTGCTCCATTGTTTCGCCTTCATCAATTCCTCCTCCTGGAATATGCCAAGAATCAGAATAAACACCACCTTTTTGAGGATCTTTTTTACCCATCAGAATTTTTCCATCTTTACTAAAAATCAAAGCTGAAGCTATTTTTCTTTGAATTGTTCGCATATATTGAATAATATAACTAAATTTGACTTGTGAATAACTTCGCTTGCATAGATATCTGATAATATGATACTATTTAAGTACAAATTGCCGTTAGGCACTCGAGGGCCCCGAAAGGGGTCCGTTTTCGTTTGTTTTTATAAGGTTAATAACCTTGTTTTCTATTTCTTTAAAATTATTTTCATTAATGCGAGCAACACGACGAATTAAACGCTTTCCACTTAATAATCTTAATTGAGATAAAATAACCATAGAAATTTTTTCTTCAATTTCATTATTTTCATTTTTCATACGTAATACAAGTTTATGGTGGAAAGAATCATTCTTTTCTTTTGAAGTAAGTGGTAATCCCCAAAACATCCCCTTGTTGAACTTTCTAAAAACTAAAACGGGACGTTCATATTTTTCATTTTTACCATCTTGTTCAAAACCAACATTTTCTCCAAGCGAACACCACCATATTTCTCTATCACGAAAAAGAATTTCTTTACCAGAATTTTCAATATCAGATTTTATACCATGCCATTTTAAATAATCTTTCACTTATTTATTTTATCATTCTTCTCATGCTTTTTCCAATCTTCTATCTTTTTGTGGTCCCCGGATAATAATATTTTAGGTACATTGTATTTCTTTCCTTTATAAACTAATTTTTCTGGTCGTGTATAAACTTCACTTGAAGAGACTCTTTCTTCTTCTCTTGAATCAAAATTACCAAGTACTCCCTCTATCTGACGAGAAACACAATCGACTAAAATCATGGCTGGAATTTCTCCACCAGTTAAAACATAATCCCCTATTGAAAGTTTCTTTGTTTTTAGAATTTTATCTACTCGTGCATCTATACCTTCATATCTTCCACAAATTAAAACCACATCCGTATATTTTTTAGAAATTGTTTTGGCATAAGTCGTTGTAAACTTTTCTGCGCTGGGTATGAAGTTAATAATTAAAATTTTCTTTTTGTTTTTTATTTTAGAAACTGCTTTTTCAACAGCTTTTAAAAGTGGCTCTGCTTGCATCACCATCCCCGGACCTCCACCATAAGGTTTATCGTCTACTGGACGATAGTTGTTTTTTGGAGCTTTAATAAAATCTCGTGGATTATAAAACTTCACAGAAATAAGCTTATTTTTTATCGCCCGCCCAATAATAGATTCATTTAAGTATGAATCGAAAATATCTGGAAAGATTGTTATTATGTGAAAACGCATATTTTATATTATAACAAAAATCCCCCTTTCGGGGGATTTTTTAGCTTTTAGATTCCTTTCAAATCTTCCATTGCTTGATCAACTGTCTTCATTGAAGACTCTCCACTTATAGGTCTTGTACCTCCTTCTGGTTCGTTAATCTTCAAATTGACACGAGCATTGTTCTTCATCCCTATAATACGTAGTAAGGTACGAATAGCTTTTGCAGTATTACCCATTCTTCCAATAATTTTACCCATATCGGCAGGATTTACTGTCAAACTAATAAGCACTCCCATTTCATCAACAGTACGATCGATCTTTACATCGTTCGGATTGTCTACTAATGCTTTAACTACATACTCTAGAAATACTTTATCTGCGTCTTGCATATCGTTTAGAAATATATTTTATTTTTAATGTTTGTGCAGCGTTACGACCTTAAGAAATTATTTGCACTGCCTACAATAAGTATAACTAATTATTTTTTAGCTTTCAACCCCGTCGCTCGCGAGCGACAGGGTCAACTCTTTTCTTTTATTTCTTTGCTTTTAATTCCTTTCGTTTTAAAGTTGGTTTTTTCTTTGGCAAAACATTTTTCTTTTTACCTTCTATCACTTTTTGATGCACCATAAAATTGTGCATTGTATCTGAAAGCTGAGCACCTTTTGAAACCCAATATTGAATTCTTTCAGTCTTAAAATTTGTCTCCCCTGCTTTTGGATTATAAGTACCGACTATTTCTAAAAATTTACCACTCTTTGTACTATTTTTTGAATCAGTCAAAACAGCCCGAAATGATGGATCGTTCTTCCTGCCGATTCTTTGTAATCTTATTTTTAACATAAAGACAGTCTAACATAATTCCCCAAAAAGGCAAACTCATTTAATTTATTGTTAAGGTAAACAAATATCATATATTGCCGTTATATTAGTTCCATTTATGTCAAAATTAAGTGTGCGCCAGTCTGTCATCAATTCTACTGGACCACCTATCCTACCTTTTATATCTGATTTTGCTTGAGTTATATTTTTTTGAACATTAGTAATATAATTTACCGCATTTTGTAAAACATCAGGCTTTTGGTCAGCTCCACAATTATAAGTTTTTGTATCTTTTGTAACTAGAAGATTTCTAATTTTTGTATTTTGATTAACATAAGGCCCAGAATCATCTCCAGGTACCCATTTGTGATTTATACTTAATAAATCAACCGCCAGTGTCCACTGATTATTACCTTTGGCTGTTATTGATTTTATTGCACCTGGTTGCTTATTAAAAATTTCAGAAGAAATATCTTCCATGTTAGGTTCATCACGACTTATAATAAAATCTTGGAATTTAACTGGAAATAATTCTTTAACAGAGTCTCTGTATCCTTCTCCGTCTGCAGCCTCATTATAAGAAATAATTTTATATAATGAGTCGTATTTAAATCTTGCAGGAAAACTACCTCCTGTAATTAATTTTTGATTATTATCAAATTCACTGCATGATGAAAAAGTGTAGGCAAAATTATTTTCATAACCATATAGTGTAATTTTACAAGTAACTTTGTCATTTTTATTGACTGGTTTATATGGTCCATTTATTAAAAAAGATTCGATATTTGATTTAAGAGTTGAATCAATATTCTGATTTTCTGCTGGTACTGTCTGAGAATTATCCACCACTGTATTTTTAGACACAGAAATATTTTTTGTCCCTAAATAATAAGCTCCACCACCAACAGCTAACACTGCAATTATTGCTAATATAAGACCCAATCCTATAAAACCTTTATTATTTTTCATATAAACTAATTATGAACTTTTTATAGAAAATGTAAATAATATGCTATATTTAGCTTAATGAGCAATAAAAAACACAAAATTAATAAAACACTGCAAGGAATTATCTCTATTTCTGCTAAAGGCACTGGGTATGTAAAGGTATCAGATTTTGAGGAAGACCCAGAAATTGATTTTAAGCATTTAAATACAGCTCTCCACGGCGATATGGTTGAGATTATCTTGCATCCCAAGGGCAAAGGACGCCTGACAGCAGAAGTATCAAAAATAATCTCTCGTGCGAAGATTGGTTTTTCTGGAGTGTTAGAACCCGCCGACGCTAAAGCTATGGCGGGCAAGAAAGGACATGGAATTTATTTTTTAAAGCCAGATGATACAAAGATGTATACAGATATTTTGATACCTGAAAAGATGCTCTCTGGTGCTAAAGCTGGGCAAAAAGTTTATGTAGAAATAAATCTTTGGAAAGACCCACAAAAAGCTCCCGAAGGAAAAGTAGTAAAAATTTTAGGGAAACCAGGGGAAAACAATGCCGAAATGTATGCCATAGCTATCGAAAAAGGTTTCAATAGTGATTTACCTACAAAAGTAGAGGAAGAAGCAAAAAAAATAAAATCTCTTGGTATTAGAACAGAAGATTATAAAAATCGACGTGATTTTAGAAAAACTCTTACTTTTACTATAGACCCAGAAGATGCTAAGGATTTTGATGATGCTATCTCTTTTAAAGAATTAAATAAAGATGAATATGAAATAGGTATACATATAGCTGACGTGACTCATTATGTAAAAATAGGAAGTGAGCTTGATAAAGAAGCAAAAAGTAGAGGTACTTCTGTATACCTAGTAGATAGAACAATACCTATGCTCCCAGAAGCTCTTTCAAATGATTTATGTTCACTAGTACCAAACAAAGACAGACTCACTATGAGTGCAGTTTTTGTTATTGATAAAAATGCACAAGTAAAAAAAGAATGGTATGGAAAAACCATCATACATTCTCAAAAAAGATTCACTTACGAAGAAGCAGAAAAATCTATTAAAGAGAGTTCGGCACCACTCCATAAAGAACTTTCTACTTTGAATAATTTAGCAAAAAAATTAACCAAGGAAAGGTTTGAACAAGGAGCTATCTCCCTTGAACAAGAAGAAGTAAAATTTATCTTGGATAAAAGTGGTTTACCAGTAAAAGTAATAAAAAAAGTACGAGGTGACTCTAATAAATTAATTGAAGAATTTATGCTATTAGCAAATAAGAAAGTTGCAGAAACCATTTCTAAGGGTACAAAAAAAGAAGGTGGTGTATTTGTCTATCGTATCCATGATAATCCCAGTAAAGAAAAAATGGAAGATTTGGCTTTCTTCTTGAGAAGCTTAGGGCACAAAATATCCTTAGTAAATGGGGCAATACCGACATACGAGATAAATAATCTCCTAAAAAGCTTGGAGGGAAAAAACGAAGCGAATACTGTGCATCGAGCTGTTATTCGTTCTATGGCCAAAGCGATTTATTCTACAAAAAATGTTGGACATTATGGACTTGCATTTCCATATTACACCCACTTCACCTCCCCTATCAGGCGCTACCCAGATATAGTGGTCCATAGACTTTTGACTGACTATTTAAAAGGATTGAAAGTCGGCAAGGAGAAATTAAATATTTATGAAGAAATTTCTAGATATACATCCGAGCGAGAAAAATTTGCTTCTGATGCAGAGAGAGCTTCTGTAAAATATAAACAAGTCGAATACATGTCTTCTCGTATTTCAAAAGTGTTCAAAGGAGTTATCAGTGGGATAACAGAATGGGGCATCTATGTAGAAGAAGAAGAAACAAAATGCGAAGGGCTTGTGCGCGTGCGAGATATGGCAGATGATTTTTATATTTATAACGAGAGAAAATTAGAATTAGTCGGACAAAAAAAGAAGAAGAAATATCGCTTAGGTGATAACGTGAAAATAAAAGTAAAAAGTGTTGATTTGGAAAGAAAAACAATAGATTATGTATTAGTATGAAAAAACTTTTCTATATATTATTTATCTTTTTCGGATTACTCTTCCCTGTTTTGTATTTAATGGAAGAAAAAGCTCCAATTCCTCCTGTTAAAGAAAAAGAGAGAACCTCTATAACTCTCTCTTTCGGCGGAGACATAATGCTTGATCGTGGAGTCAAAAATTCTGTAAATAAAAATTTTAATGGAGATTACTCCACACTTTTTAAAAATTTAGGAATATTAAAAAATTCTGATATTACTTTCGCAAATTTAGAAGGACCTGTCTCAGACAAAGGTAAAGATATGCACAATCTATATTCATTTAGAATGAATCCTTCTGTACTTCCTTCTATAAAAAATGCTTCATTTGATATCGTTTCTGTAGCTAACAATCATGTCGGAGATTGGGGACGTAATGCATACGCTGACACTTTGGCACGCTTAAGAGAAAACGGTATTCTCTATGCAGGAGGAGGAATGAATGAAACTGAAGCAGAGCAACCAGCTATTATTGAAAAATATGGAATAAAAATAGGCTATTTAGGTTTTTCAGATGTCGGGCCAAATTGGATGAGTGCGACCGATAAAGATGCTGGACTTCTCCTCGCAAGTAATCCTCGCTTTTCAGAAATAATTACTAACGCTTCAAAGCAAGTCGATTATTTAATAGTGTCCTTCCATTTCGGAGATGAATACAAATTAAAACACAACCAAAGACAAGAATATCTAGCACATAAAGCTATAGATGCGGGAGCAAAAATAATTATTGGTAGTCATCCGCATGTGGTGGAAGACACAGAAGTTTACAGCCCAAAAGATTGCATTCAAAGTTCGTGCATGGGCTTTATCACTTATTCACTCGGTAATTTTATCTTTGATCAAGGTTTCTCCCCCGAAACAATGCAAGGTATGTTGCTTGAAATTAAATTAGAAAAAGATGGGAATATGTCTATAACAAAAAATATTGTAAAAATAAACAGCTTTTTTCAGCCGAGTGAAATAATTAAAGGTGTAGAAGAAAAAGTGGAATTTAAATAATATTAAAAAAGCCGATGGATTGTGTAAATCTATCGGCTTTTTTTCTTTAACTTCTCGGTTCTCCTATTAGGATTTTTTGATTATTTCTAATAAAAAAAACTATCCATGCAACAGAACAATTAAAAGTCCAAACGAAAGAAGATACTTCCCATTGTTCAGTGTAAGAGAAATAAGCCCCAATTATACATCCTATGAATCCCAAAATGAGCAATAGATTTTTTAATAATTTAATTATCATGACATACCCCTTCCTAGTTTAAATTGTGATTTTTGTGCAAATTTCACTAAGGATACTCTCTCTTTACATGTCAAGTTTTACGTGTTTATATCTTTCTATCCCCCATATACGCCATGACTGATATGAGGGAATAAAAAATAATTATACTTTTTTATTATTAATGTAAGATTTAGCTAATTTAAATGTCTTAAAGTTATCCCCTATTTTTATTTCCTTCAAATAATCTAAAAAATCTTTTGGCAATGGAGAAGGTCCAACCCAAACACTTTTTTGAATCATTATGTAATTAAATTTTATTAGTTGTCTTCGAAACCAATCTCTCTCTTTTTTCTTGTCAGCTGGAATGTCATACATCACAATTAAATTTTTAGAAGAATCTTTATTAAAAGGAGAAATAAAAGTAACATTATAAAAAGTTCTTTTTCTATTCTTGATTTTTGCACGA
The DNA here is from genome assembly GCA_023267215.1 of Candidatus Nomurabacteria bacterium. Lineage (GTDB taxonomy): Bacteria > Patescibacteriota > Minisyncoccia > Phycocordibacterales > UBA9973 > UBA9973. The sequence continues at coordinate 49,790 of JAHFNS010000002.1, forward strand.
CTTTCCCTACCTTTTGAAAAAATTGGGATGCCAAAAGAACTAACTCTCATCCCTTTATAATAAAATATCTTTTGCGAACTCATAGATAAATTATACACCAATTCCCCCATATACGCCATGGCGTATATGGGGGAACATAACAACTTTCTATTCTAACACTTAGAGTAAGATAATATCTCTATTTGGCGATAGCGACAGCATCGTCTAATTTGACAGAGAGAAGCTTGGAAGCACCGTCAGAACCGACGGTGACACCATATAATATACCTGCACGAGACATCGTTTCTCTGTTGTGAGTGACGACGATAAGTTGAGAATGGTGTGAAAGTTTTTCCAACATATCTCCATATTTACGAGAGTTTGCTTCATCGAGTGCTGCATCCGTCTCGTCTAAAACTAAAAATGGAGGAGGATTTACCTGTGACATAGCGAAAAGAAGAGCAATAGAAGTAAGAGATCTTTCCCCTCCTGAGAGCGCATTTAGTTCTTTTACTTTTTTATGTGGCAAAGAGACATTTATTTCAATACCTTGTTCAAAAGTTATTTCTTCCCCTTCTCCCTCTTCTTCTTCGCCTTTTCTCTTTTTGTTCTCAATCACCACAGAAAGTTCTGCATGTCCTCCCCCAAACATTAATGAAAAGAAATTAGTGAATTCTACATTTATTTTTTTCACACCTTCTTTAAACTCTATATCAATTTTTTCTTTCAAATCCGCCATTAATGCACGAAGCGATTCAATGCTTTTCGCTAAATCTTCCATTTCTTTCGCCAAAAAGTTATCTCTCTGTGAAACTTCTTCAAATTCTTTCAATATTTCCGATCCTCCATTTGAACCAACATCTTCCAATTTTATTTTAATACGTTCTATTTTTCTTCTTAATTCTTCTTGGCTATTTCTGTCTACTTCCTCGTTCGTTTCAAAATTCTTATAGGACAAAATTTCAGCACCGATTAAGGCTCCCCCCTCTTTTATCTCGTTCTCAAAGGTTTCTTCTTCTCTCTTTAAGTTTTCTTCTCTTACAGATATCAAATTCAAAGAAGACGTGAATTCTTGATGCTTAACTCTATAATCAAATTTCTCTTTCTCTTTCAAATGTAGAGCTTCGTTCTCTTTATTTATTTCACTCTTTAAATGCTCTATTTTTTCAAAAATATTTTTTTCTTCATCTTTTATATTCTCCATTTCAGTAAAAACTTCTTTTTGCCTGTTTTTTAACTCTGAATTCTCTGGAAATATATTTTCTTCATGGTCTGGCTGGGATAGCGACCCAGGAATCCGAGGACCTGAAGAAATTATATTTCCAGAGAATTTCTGTAAAATCTCTTTTATCCTTAAAAGGATTATCTTTATTTCTGCTATATTTTCTTCTATTATCGCTCCTTCTATTTCCAAAGTTATTTCTTCAAATATCGCTTTTATCTCCTCAGGATTTTTTATTACTACCTCCGGAGCTTTATTGCTTCTCCTTTCTTCCATCTCTATCATTCCTTCTAATCTTCCCAATTTGCGCTCTATTTCGCTTTTGATATTACGAATACCACGAATCTTTTCTTCCAGAATTTTTAATTCTCTTTCCTTCTCGCTTTCCACTCTCTCATTCACTCCATCAATGCTAGATATCTTGTGTTTTATATTTTCAAGCTCTCCTTCTATTTTGCTCTTTTCGTTAAACAAATTAGACTTCTCTCTATTTAAATAAATACTCTCTTTCTTTAAATATTCTTTATATAAAGACAAAAGAGATACTTGCATCTCTTTTGCTTTTTCAAATTTATCCACTTGTTTTTTTAAGAAATTTAAATGCGGAGCATTTTCACGACGGAGTAAGGAAACTTCCTTCATGTTATTGTTAGTTCTTTCTAGTTTGCGTCCTGCTTCTTTTATTTTATATTGATAAATTTTGAGCCCAAGAGCATCTTCTACCATCTCTCTCCTGTCTTTCGAAGAAGCATTTAATATTCTATCTGCTTCTCCTTGAGAAATAATATGGTGACCAGAAGAACCGATATTTACAGACGACAAAAGATTGTTAATATCTTTTAATCTTACTTCTGTTCCATTTAAAATATATTTATTTAACCCATCAGAGTAGACTTCACGGGAAATTGAAATAGTATCGTAATTTAAATTTATGTTTTCACCTCCTTCTTGGAAGAGCCTAAAAACCTTATCAGAATTATCAAAATATATTGTGACAGAAGCACGAGAACTTTTTGGTAAAGTCTTGGATCCTTTAAAAATCAAATCGGAACCTGAGCTTCCTCTCATTGACTTTATTGACTGTTCTCCTAAAACGAAACGGAGAGCCTCTACTACATTTGATTTACCAGAGCCATTTGGACCTACAATAGAAATAATCGAATTTTGAAATTCTAAAGTTGTTTTTTTAGAAAAAGATTTAAAGCCATTTATTTCAAGATTCTGAAGTCGCATAAGTATTATTCCATCCAATTTTTTATTTTTAATGCATTTAGAGCTGCAGACTGTTCTGCTTCTTGTTTTGACTTTCCTTTTCCCTCCGCTATTAAATTAGGTCCAAATAAAATGCCTACTGTAAAATGCTTGTCGTGATCCGGACCTGATTCGTGTAAAACTTTATATAAAGGAGTAACTCCTACAAATTCTTGCGCTTTTTCTTGAACCAAACTTTTGGCATCACGCCAAAGTTTTTTCAAAACAATTTCTTCTGTATGTGGTAAAAGAGTAGTACTTATAAATTTTTTTACAACATCATAACCTTGATCTAAATAAACCGCTCCAATATATGCCTCAAAAGTATTGGCTAAAATATACTGTCTAGCTTTTCCATTATCTTTAGATTCACCTTTAGATAAAAGTAAGTAATCATTCATTCCGACTCTTAAAGCCACCTCTGAAATAATAATAGCATTAACTAATGCAGAACGAATAGCGGTTAATTCTCCTTCCGTATAGTTAGGATATTTTTTATAAAGAAAATCCGTAACGACAAGTTCAAGTACGGCATCTCCTAAAAATTCTAATCTTTCATTATGAGAAAGATGCACACTTCCATTTTCATTAATATAGGAACGATGTATAAAAGCTTGTTTTAATAAATTTTTATCTTTAAAAAATATTTTTGTATCTTTTTCAAAATTTGAAAATTGAATCATATTATTTTATTTATTATCCCGACCTTTGTCGAGATTCCGACTTTGGTCGGAACTAATAATTTCGATCGCTTTTGAAATAAGTGGAATAATATCGTTGTAAATGCGAAGCTCTGGAATCTCAGAAAGTTGAAACCAACGAGCATTATCTAATCCACCAGAAGTACCTAATTGGAGTTCATGATATTCGCTTTCTGCTAAAAAATAAACTACCTTCTTTAAAATTTTACCATTCTCTGGATGCGACGCGACATATTCATTTTCACCAAGTTTTTCTTTTATAGTAATATCCAATCCAATTTCTTCTTTTATTTCTCTTATAGTTCCTTCTTCTGTGCTTTCATTGGCAATCTTTTCATTATCTCCAATTCTACCTTTTGATAAAGTCCAATAACCAAAAACATCATGCACTAAAGCAAAAAGGGTATTCTCATTTTTTTTAGCATATACTAGTGCTCCCCCTAATTTTTCAATTGGTAATTTGCTAATATCTATTGGCTCTTCAACTTTTTTCTTTTTGCTTATTTGTTCTTTACCAGGCTCACCTATCTCTTTATAAACTGCTCCCAAAACTCCATTTATAAATTTACCAGAATTTTCTCCACCAAATGTTTTCGCTAATTCTATTGCTTCATTAATAGCCACCTTGGGTGGAACTTGATTTCTATCACCAAAAAGAAGTTCAGTTAAACCAATTCTTAAAATGTTTCTGTCAACAATAGAAATCTTTTGGAGTGGCCAGTCTGGCGCAGCTTTTTTAATTATCTCATCAATAACTTCTGATTTTTTTAAAACTTGTTCTACTAAAGACAACACAAAAACATCATCCTCTAATCCTGGAGCAAATTCTTTTAGATTTCTATTTAAAGCCTCTTTTATTTTTTCCCTAGTCCAAAGTCTGCCTTTTTCTTCAGCATTCATAAAATCCCACTCAAAAAGCGTTTGGAGAACTATTGATCTTGAAAGGTGCCTATTTGCCATAATGTTTGACGCTAAGCTTCAGATTTTAGGCTTTAGTTAAGAAACTAATTGCCTAGGGTCTAGAGCCTAATTTATTTTGCCTCTGCCTTCTTTGCTTTTTCTTTTTTTTGCTTCTTTTCTATTTTTTTGACCAAATCTAATACTTTCATTCCGCGGTAAAATCCACAAGATGCACAAACAGTGTGACGCTTTTTAAAATTGCCACAATTTGCGCATTTGGTAAGACCCGTGCTCATCAATGCGTGATGAGAACGTCGGTTTGCTGTATGCGATTTTGTATGTCTCATTCGTACTACCATAATGTATCCTATAGTAGCATATTCTAGTGGAAATGCAAAATTCTTGTATTTTGTAAAAATAGTGCTATTATTTAAGGAGTAGAGATTGTTATGGTCACCAACCATAATCCTATCAAATAGGACTGAAAAGCTAATCTACAAAAAATAAAAAGAGAACAAAGTTGGGTGGAACCGCGAACTAGACTCGCCCCGACAAAAATGAAATGTCGTTCATTTTTGTCGGGGCGATTTTAATTTTAATAATAACTTTAGAAATTTATGGAAAAAGAAGAAAAATTACATAATTTAAGACATACGTTGGCACATTTATTGGCAGCTTCCGTCGGTAAAATATATAAATTTGATAAAGTCAAACTAACATTAGGACCTTCTATCGAAAATGGATTCTATTATGATATAGATTTTGGTGATAAAAAAATATCTGACAGTGATCTTAAAAAGATTGAAGATACCATGAAAAAAGAATTGCCAAAATGGACAACATGGGAACAAAAAGAATTAAATAAAGAAGATGCTTTAGACTTTTTCAAAAATGAATACAAAATAGAGCTCATAAATGAAATATCAGACCGTGGAGAAAAAATAACTACTTATACTTGTGGAGGTTTTACTGATTTGTGTCGAGGTGGCCACTTAGAGAATCCAGCTCAAAATATTGATCCCCTATCTTTCAAGCTCGATCGTGTGGCTGGAGCATACTGGCGTGGAGATGAAAAAAACAAAATGCTCACACGTATTTATGGGCTCGCATTTGAAACTAAAGAAGGATTAGAAAAATATTTAAATCAAAGAGAGGAAGCATTAAAAAGAGACCATAAGAAAATCGGCAAAGAAATGGGATTGTTTACAGTTTCTGAATTAGTAGGAAAAGGGTTACCAATGTATCTACCAAAGGGTAACATAATTCGAACTCAATTAGAAAATTTTATTAGAAAAGAAAAGGAGGATTTAGGTTATTCTTTCGTTACAATTCCACACATAGCAAAAAAAGAACTTTATATAAAAAGTGGCCATATGGGTAAATACGATGCGATGATGCCAGTCATGACAGATGAAAACGGTGAAGAATTTGTAATGAAAGCCATGAATTGTCCTCATCATTTTGAAATATACAATGCAGAACCACATAGTTATCGTGATCTACCATTACGCATAGCAGAAAATACAACTGTATACCGAAACGAAAAAAGTGGAGAACTAGCTGGACTTTTACGTGTTAAAAACTTAACTCAAGATGACACTCACCATTTTATAAGAGCTGATCAAATTGAATCAGAAATCGAAATGATTTTTGGTTTAATGCAAAAAGTTTATAAGATATTTGGATTTGATGATTATAAGGTTGAGGTTTCTACTCGAGACAAAAAAAATAAAGAAAAATATTTTGGAAGTGATGAAGTATGGGAAAAAGCTGAAGAAATATTAGTAAATTCTGCAAAAAAGATGGGCCTCAAATATAGCATAGAAGAAGGAGAAGCCGCTTTCTATGGACCTAAAATTGATATAAAAGTAAAAGATTCAATAGGGAGAGAATGGCAATTAACCACAGTACAACTTGATTTTAATCAACCAAATAATTTTGAAATGGATTATGTTGGAGAAGACGGCAAGAAACACCGTGTTGTTATTTTACATGTTGCAATATTCGGATCTTTCGAAAGGTTTATGGGAGTTCTTATTGAGCACTACGCTGGAATCTTCCCTCTTTGGCTCTCGCCTATACAGGTAAAAATTATACCCGTCAGAACAAATCATAATGAGTATGCCAAAAAAGTTTATGAACTATTGAAGGAAAATAATATTCGTGCAGTACTAGATGACGAAGAAGCAAATCTCGGTGGAAAAGTTCGTGATGCTAAAAATAATAAAATTCCTTATTGGATAGTTGTTGGCGACAAAGAAATAGAAGCCGATAAAGTTACCTTAGAATCTCGCGATAAAGGACAGCTTGGTCAAATTTCAAAAGAAGAACTCGTTGTGAAATTGAAGAAAGAAATTGCAGAAAAAATTTCTTAAGCTATGGATAAAAATGAAGAGCTCAAAAAAATACATGAAAAGTGGTTTAAAGACTGTGAGTGCGAATTAAAAAGTACAGCCACTCAGCCTGTCCCCGGAGATGGCAACCCTGCTTCCGAGATTGTTTTTATTGGCGAAGCTCCAGGAAAAAGTGAAGATACACAAGGTATACCTTTCGTAGGAGCTGCGGGAAAATTCTTGGCAGAAATGCTGGAAGCGATAAAAATGAAGCGAGAAGAAATTTATATCACCAATATTGTGAAATATCGCCCGCCCAACAATCGCGATCCACTTCCAGAAGAAAAAGATGCCTGCAGAGAATGGCTCATAGAAGAACTCAACTTTATAAATCCAAAATTGATAGTGTTTTTAGGCAGACATTCAATGAATGATTTCTTTCCTACTGAAAAAATTTCTGATGTCCACGGCAAACTTTTAATAAAAAAATTTAATCACATAAACACGAAACACTTTCTTCCTCTCTATCATCCAGCCGCTGCGCTTTATAATGGCGGAATGCGAGAAACTCTAATAGAAGATTTCAAAAAAATCCCCAAAATTCTAGAGAAAATAAAATAAATTATTTATCCTTAAAATTTAAAAATGGATTTTCGTCACCAAAAATTAGTTTAGGGAACTTATTATTTATAACTTCTTCCGGAATTCCATACTTTAGAGCAAGGACTTTACCAGCTGAACCAAAAACAGCCTGACTATAATCAAAACCAAGTTTTTTACTAACTTCTTTTACTTTTTCTTCTGATTTGCCTTCCACTTCGATATAAGGCTCTAAAAAAGGCCATTCATCAATGGTTATTTCCACATCTTCCAACATCCAAAGTTCTCTTTTGCTCTCTTGATACGATTTTTCTACACAGCCTATATCTCTCAATATCTGGCAAGTTTTATCAAAATCATCCACAACAACTTGAATTTCTCTTTGATTATGTATCTCCTCTCCATCAATTATTTTGAATGACAAAGTAATTTTGTCTCCTTCGTCACGAACTCTTAACCAAGTATTATGTTTTGCTCTTCCTTCAGGCAAATTAAAAGGCACCCGACGTTGCATATATTCTGGTCGAATTAATTTAGCTCCAGCTTTTTCTAAACGTGTACGAATTTCGTCTTTATCCACGTTTATAAATTTTGCCTCGTATTCTATTTCCATAGATTTTTAGATATCAATCTCTGCTAATTTGGCATTGGATTGGATGAATGATTTTCTTGGAGGAACTTCGGAGCCCATTAAGATTTCAAATATTTTATCAGCTTCTTCGGCATCTTCTATATTAACTTTTTTGAGAATACGATGAGCTGGATCCATTGTTGTCTCCCAAAGTTCTTCTGGATTCATTTCTCCGAGACCTTTATAGCGTTGAATGTGTATTTTATTTGATTTCGTTTTTACCTCTTCTTCTAACCCTTCGACTAGCTCAGGACCTTCGACATCTGTCTCTTCCACTGTTTGTATTTCACTAACATCTGTTTCTTTACCAATTAATTTAGTTTTTTCTTCATCAGAATAAGCATAACTAATCTCTTTACCTTTCTTTATTTTATAAAGTGGGGGTTGGGCAATATAAATATATCCTGCATCCACAACTTGTCTGAAATATCTGTAAAACAAAGTGAGGAGAAGTGTGCGGATATGTGCACCGTCCACGTCGGCATCTGTCGCAATAATTATTTTGTGATAACGCATTTTTTCAAGATCAAAAGTATCTCCAATAGAAGTACCAAGAGCAATGACCAACGATCTTATTTCTTTAGAGGCAAGCATTTTATCAATTCTTGCTCTTTCAACATTTAAAATTTTTCCTTTCAAAGGAAGTATCGCTTGGGTGCGTCTGTCTCTTCCTTGTTTTGCCGAACCTCCTGCAGAATCTCCCTCCACTAAAAACAATTCAGATTCTTCTGCACTTTTGCTTTGACAATCTGCAAGTTTTCCAGGAAGAGTCATCCCTTCAAGAGCACCTTTGCGAAGTACAGAATCTTTAGCTGCCTTGGCTGCTTTGCGTGCCTTTAACGCCAAAATAGACTTATTGATTATAGCCTTAGCATTATCTGGGTTTTCTTCCAAGAAACTAGTAAAAGCTTCTCCAAACACTGTTCCCACAGCTCCTTGAGCCTCCATTGAACCTAGTTTTGCTTTTGTCTGTCCTTCAAATTGAATTTCTCTTAACTTAACTGAGATCACTGCGGTCAATCCTTCCAATACATCATCTCCCGTAAAACCTCCCTCGGAATCTTTCATCATTTCATTTTTCTTGCAGTAAGTATTAAGAGTGCGAGTAAGAGCAGTTTTAAAACCAGTCACATGTGTACCACCTTCTCCAGTATAAATATTATTTGCAAATGGAATAATTTTGTCTACAATGTCATCAACATATTGCAAAGCTATTTCAACTACTACACCATCTAATTCTTTCTCCACATAAAAAATATTATCTTGGATTGATTTCTGAAATTTATTATAATATTTAATAAGTGAAATCAACCCTCCTTCAAAATAAAAAGAAGTGGACGGTAATTCTAGATTTAAATCCTTGAAATAAAAAACATCATTATCGTCTAGTCCTTTTTTATTGTTCCATTCTCTTGCATCAATTATTGAAACTTTTAATTTCTTTACTAAATATGCTTGTTGACGAATATGACTGACAACAGTATTCCAGTCAAATTTAATGTCTTTAAAGATCTCCTGGTCTGGCTCAAAAGTAATAATGGTTCCATTTAACTTAGAAGAACCAATTTTTTTTACTGCAGATTTTTTCTTACCTTGAGAGTACTCTTGAATATATTTACCTCCATCTTTATGGACTTCTGCTTTACAATAAATAGAAAGTGCATTTACAACAGACGCACCTACTCCGTGCAAACCTCCAGAAACTTTATAACCTTCACCTCCAAATTTTCCTCCAGCGTGTAATGTGGTCATTACAGTTTCAAGTGCTGAAACTTTAGTTTTCTTGTGTATATCAACAGGAATACCACGGCCATTGTCTGCAACACGAATACGATTATTAGGTAATAATACAACCTCTATGTCAGTACAAAAACCACCCATCGCTTCATCGCGTGAGTTATCAAAAATTTCCCAAATTAAATGATGAAGTCCGTCTATGCCAGTGGTACCTATATACATTCCTGGACGACGTCTGACAGGCTCGAGACCTTCTAAGACCGAAATGTCCGAAGCATCATAATGGTGCCCATTTCCGCTTGTTTTTTTAGTGTCTTTTTCTTTAGCCATTTTATATTAAATAAAGTCAAAAAATAAAAGCAAAATAGAATTTTGCTTAACGCATTATAACAAAAAATAACATAAAAAACTAGTTAATTTATTCTTTTAAAACTCAGACCATCTAAGGGATTCGTTCCATCTAATACCTCCTGTTTATCATTATAACCATCTCCATCAGAATCAGCTTTGAACATGTTTGTATGCCAAGCATTACTCTCTGCGCTATCAGATAAACCATCTCCATCCTCATCCCCATTTTGATATACATAATTATAGCCAAAATATTGATAACATTTTTCAATTTGTTTGTATCCATTAAATTTATCCATTCGTTCACAATCATTAATTTTATTGTTTACAGCAATCGCTAATTCACAATTACTAAAAGTGTCTGATTCTTTTATTGCCTTACAAATATTCATATCATTTAAATTAACAGCTTTATTAAGAATATCAGCATTACTCATGCCCACTGTTTGTTTTTTTGCGTTGTAAACATTAATTACCATAGAACACTGATCAAAGGAACTTTTATCTTTTATAACTTCTTTCATTAAATTACAGATTCCATTGTCCCCTGTATTCATAGCTACCTTATATAGACATTCAAATCTTGGACTCTCTCTAGAATCACTAGTATCAGGTAGTTCTCTGCATAACTTTGTATCGTTGGTTTTTATTGCTATCTCTTTCTTGCAGATATCGCTATTTTGGGTTGTTTCACAACCTAGAACATTTAAACTTGATATTGTGCTTTCCAAGGTAGAATATTTCCTATCCGCATTAAATCTAGAAAAATCATCAGGCATATATAACACAGTGTACATCACCAACAGTATTATGGAAAAAGCAAGAAAAATAAAAATTTTTCTTGCTAAATATATATTCTTTTTTACTAGACTGAAATGATATAAATTTAGAATTAAAATTAACAAAATAAAAAATATCATCGGCAGTTCCGTAAAGGCAATCACCCTATATTGTTCATAGGAAAGATTAAAATATAAAAAGAAGAAAAATATTTTATATAGAAAACAAGCAAAACCAGAAACTAAAAAATAAATACTATATTTTCTCTGAGAGCCAAAGTCCGGCTCAGTTGGTAAATGTTTAAATTCATATACCATAAGGACAACTATGTCTAGTATTCCAAGAAAAAACCAATAAGGAATAAATACAAGACCTGCCATCTCCCAACCTCCAGATGGTTCAAATATGATACCAGGTAAATATCCTACCAAAAAAGAAATTATTAATAAAACCAAATAAAATTTAAATCTTTTCATGTGATTAATAATAACACAAAAACTAATTGACTAGCGTATTTGCCAACTTGAATTTTCGCTTATTTTATGGCTTATTTTGGCCATAATTTCACTTACTTCTTCGTCTTTTAGTGTTCTTTCGTATGATTGGAAAATGAGTCTAAAAGCATATGATGTTTTACCGTCTTTTGTGAACGAATCGAATACGTAAGGTTCCTTAATCAGAAGATCTGTTCCATTTTCTATGAGTATCTTTTTTAACTTTTCAGGATCTTCCCTTTCTGCCATCCACACAGCGACATCACGAGAGATGAATGGATAGATGGACCAAGGCTTAAACATAGGCGTTAGGCCATAGGCTTTAGGCTCTAGTTTAAAATCTAAATCCATATCTTTAGAAAAATCATCTAATGTGACTTCAATAATATTTTTCTTCTCATTATAAGCAACGTGCATTTCTTCTCCACTTTTTTTAAACACAGTTCCAATTTCAAAAATCTTTATCTCGTTCATTTCAAGCAGTGGCATGTTGAGTTGATTTAATTTCAAACTCTCTTTTAACCCATCACTCAAATTTGTTCTTAAAAACTTTTTATCAGAAGCAGAAGCAAGTACCTCCACTTCCCCTTTATCTCTAAAAGCATAAGTCATCACTTCGCTATATCCATCGTTTAAAAGTTTATTACGAGCCCAAAGCATTTTGGAAAAATTTTCATTTATTTTTGAACTCCAATTTATTTCTGGAAGTTTTTCTTCTAATTTTTCATATCCCAAAATTCTTCCAATTTCTTCTACCATATCTTCTTCTATCGCTAGATCAAAACGCATCGGCGGTAAAATAATTTCAAAATTATTGTCACTTTGTGTATATTCAAAATTATATCTACTTAAAATATCTTTTATTTCATCTAATGAAATATTTATACCTAAAACTTTTGACATTTTATCAGCAGAAAAAGAAAGTTTTCTTGTTTCTTGTTTCTTTGGGTAGATATCAATAATTTCCTCAAATTCCATTCCACCATATTCAACCAAAAGTCCTGATAGTTCTCTCATTGCATATGAAGCAAGTTCTGAAGATAAATTATTTTCAAATCTTTTTGATGAATCAGTAAAAACATTTACTCTCTTTGAGGTCTTACGCACAGAAATGGGATCAAAGTTGGCAACTTCTATTAAAATATTTTTTGTATTCTCATCTACCTCAGCCATTTTTCCACCTTTGACTCCAGCAATAGCAAGAACATTTTTACTATCTGCAATTACCATATCTGCAACTGAAAGTTTTATTTCTTTTCCATCCAAGGTTATAATGTTTTCTCCTTCTTTGGCTGACCTAATGATTATTATTTCGTCTGCCAGTTTATCTAAATCAAAAGCATGACATGGCTGACCAGAGTCATACATTACTATATTTGTCGCATCAACTATGTTATTAATGCTTCTCTGCCCAATAGACTCTAGATGTTTTTTAACCCAATCTGGCGAAGGACCAATTTTCACATTCCTCACAATTCTACCCATATAACGACGGCATTTATCTGTCTCTATTTTAATCTTTAGTTTAGTCGGTTTTGTTTCTGGAATTTTATAAAAAGATGTAGGATCATTAAATTTAACTCCTAACTGACTAGCAACTTCACGAGCTATTCCCTGATGAGAAAGTAAATCATGGGCTCGGTTTGGCAAAATATTTAAATCGAAAATAGTATCGTCTACTATTTTTTCTGTTCCCTCTACTTCACAAAGATGAAAAGTCAAAATATCAGATAATTTATCTTCACTTGGAATTTCCGGAATATATGATTTTAACCAGTTGTAAGAAATTTTCATATTTTAAAATTGATTAAATCTTAGATCACCTTGATAAGCTGGGCGAATGTCTGGCATACCATATTTAATAATCATTAATCTTTCAAGTCCTGGACCAAAAGCAAAACCTTGATATTTTGTAGAATCAATTCCACAATTTTTTAAAACATCTGGATGCACCATACCAGCCCCACCCATTTCGAGCCATTTGCCATTGAACTTCATATCAAATTCTATAGATGGTTCAGTAAAAGGAAAAAAACTTGGACGAAATCTAATTTCAATATTTTCACCTAACATTTTTTTACAAAAATAAGAAAGTGTCGCTTTAAGATTGGACATATTTATATTTTCTCCTATTACTAAACCTTCGATTTGATAAAATTGCATTTCATGAGTTGCGTCTGTTGCTTCATTACGAAAACATTTTCCAGGAGCAATAATGGCAAACGGTGGTTTACCTCCAGATTTAACTAAATTTTCCATATATCTAATTTGCACATTTGAAGTATGTGTTCTCAATACCTCTCCTTCCTTTCCTTTGATATAAAAAGTGTCTTGCATGTCACGAGCGGGATGATCTTTAGGAACATTTAATGCATCGAAATTGTGCCAAACATCTTCAAGTTCAGGCCCTGTAGCCACTTCAAAACCAAGCTCGGTAAAAATCTTTACCGCGTCATTTATTACTATAGAAAGTGGGTGTTCCCTGCCAGCGCAGGCAGGCCTACCTTTTTTTATCTCTTCACTCATTAGAAAAATATAGCACAAAAAGAGCTTTTCTAAAAGATTTAACTACTTATAAATCTCTGCCATTTTGCAATACTCACATTCAGTATTTTTACCGTAAGAATTATAATTACAAGGTCTGTTGATCCATCCGCCTTCTCTTAAAAGAGAATCATAGTCTTTAATATCTTCTACTAGTAAAACGATTTGCTCTGGTTGTATTTTTGTATTATAAAAAGCATCTTTTTTATCTTTAGCCTCCAAAAATTCCAATCTAGATTCAGAAACTTTTACTTTCCATTTAGGACTTTGTTCTAAAAGATAAGAATACATGGAAAGCTGGCGCATTAAGTTGCTCATTCTACCCTCTTCATTCATTTTTTCTATTTCGCTTTTCTTTTTAGCACTACCAGTTTTAAAATCTGTCACTCTTATATTTTCTTTATCCAATTTTTCTATTAAATCAATTTTTCCATAAATATTCAAATGTGGAAAACGGTCATCTGTTATAGACACCGGCTGTTCATTTTCTCTATCTTTATTTATATCTCCTAAACGATCATCCATCCATTTCAAAACAATTTGTAATGCTTCTTTATCTTCTCCTACAATATCAGTTATTTCTTTTTTTGTTATTTTCTTGTTTTGTTTTAAGATATAGTCGATGGCTTTATGCACTCTATCACCCACCTCTAAGCTTTCACTCTTCGCTTCTGGTAATTGAAGTAAATTTCTGAAATACCATTTCCAAGGACATTCAAAAAAATTATTAAGCAAAGATACTGAGACTTTACGTTCCTCATATTCATTACTTACTAATTTTACTAATTCTTTCAAACCCATACTTTCATGTTTCCAGTCTTTCTTTTCTATATATGCTTTAGGATTGTGGGCAAGAATTATTTTTTCTGTTTCATCAGCATTTTGTTTAGAAAATATTTCATCGGGAAGATCCCTAATAATGTAAGCTAGTTCTAGCTCTGCCCCAGTATAAGAGTGCAGAGCGTACGAAATTATACAAAATCTTTTCGCCCGAGTAATAGCGACATACAATTCTCTCTTGGCTGTCTCAATATCTTTCTTTTCAATCTTTTCTAAAATAGACTCGGGCAATGTGAAGGCTTGTTTCTTGCCAGACATCAACGATTTCTCATTCATGTGAGCAATAAAAACTGTATCAAATTCTAAACCTTTAGAGCCATGCAAGGTAAGAACCTTTACTCCTTCATCAGCAGAAAACACAGCAAGTGGTATATGTTCTCCATAAGCTTCTAAGCGTTCAATAAAATTTACAAAACTCTTAAGGGTAAGTTTTTTATTTCTTTCACTTTGAGATAAAGCTAGATGTAAAAATGTTCTTACGACTTCCACTCTCTCCACAAGCTCCTCGTGATTTTTCACATTAGTAAGAAAAAAGTCGTCTGCTATTTTTTGAACGATACTGTAGACTTTCATATCTTTAGATAGAAGAAGCCAAGAACGTAATTTGTTAAACCAATTTTCGACAGGAGAATCAATTTCAAAAAGACTTTGTTTGTTATCTTTTGCTTCTAAAGAAATACTTCTCATATTATTTTCTCTGGCAAATTTATGCGCTAAGATCGGAGGAATATTTGAAAATTTATCAAATATGGATTCTGCTATAGTAACACTATCATAAGGATCAGAAATGATTTTAAAAATTCGTAATAGTGCTATAGTTTCTTCTTTCTCAAAAAAATCTATTGAAATATTGGCAGATATAGGAACACCCATATCTCGTAAAATAGAAATTGCACTGCGTACCTGCTTGTTTTTTGGCACCAATATAGCAATATGATTTGGGTCTATGCCAGATTTTATTTTTTCTTTGATTTCAATACCACAAGAAATAATCTCATCTCTTTCATACGAAGCTTCAACGAGACGAATAGGATACTCTTCCTTACTCTGACTTTTTAATTTCTCGGAATTTACTTTACTCTCTAGTAATACATGTGAAGCGTCCAGAATGACTTGGGTAGATCTATAATTGTCTATCAAGGTAATCAATTTTGCTTTACCAAAATAATTTTTAAAACCTTCAAAATAAGCAAGAGATGCACCTCCAAAACCATAAATGAGCTGACGATCATCCCCTACCACAAATATATTCGGCATATCGACATCACCCCAGACAACCTTTAAAAATTCATTTTGTACACCACTCGAATCTTGATGTTCGTCAATTAAAACATATAAATATTGCTCTTTGATGTTAGCCTTTACATCTTCCGATATTTCTACTATACGTACCAAATTTTCTAGGATATCATCATAGTCTAAAAATTCTTGTTCTTTTTTTGCCTTCTCATAAAGTTCATAAAACTTTACAACTTCCAGTGTTCTGTTTAATCCTTCTATTTTTTTAATTATATCTTTCTTCAGTTCTCCTTTTGTCTCTCCCCTTGAAGAAATACTATTAGGATCATTTTCCAATTTTTTTATTTCTTCATTTATTTGATCTCTAAAAAACTGAGGAGTCATACGTTCACGCTTCAAAAGAGAAATTAGTGATTTTAAATCAAAAAAATACTTTGAGGAATCGCCTCTAGGACGAATATATTGCCAGTCGTTTTCTTCTAAAATGCTATCGCAAAGTGTAATGGCATCTTTTTCGTCAAGCAATTTGGGTGGAGAAATGAAATCTAAAATAGCATAATTCTCTTCGAGAATTTTCATCCCAAAACTATGGAAAGTAGAGATGTTTACCTTTGAACTTTCTTTGCCAATATAGGTACGCAATCTCTTTTTCATGGCAGTTACACCTGCGTTCGTAAAAGTAAGACACAAAATACCATCAGATTCAGTAGTACCTTTTTTTAGAATATTACCTATTCTTAAAGCTAATATTTGAGTTTTACCTGTGCCTGGACCTGCTACAACCATCACTGGACCGTCTATAGTATCCACAGCTTCTTTTTGGGCCTTATTAAGCTTCTTGTATTCTTCTTCAAATATATTATTATCTTTAGTCATTAACATTATTTTATATCTTTTTAGGAAAAATAACAGATAAAATCATTGACGAACAAAGTGCAAACATTATAACTCCAAACGAAATAAAAGAAGACAAATGAATTCCGAAAATGGGGAAAAACATTTTTAACCCTATAAAAACTAAGATAATCGCAAGACCTTTTTGTAAATAGTGAAAATGATGTAATACATTTTCAATTAGGAAAAACAAGGCTCGTAAACCCATAATCGCAAAAATATTTGAAGTAAATACAACAAATGAATTTTGGGAAATAGCAAATACTGCTGGTATAGAATCAACAGCAAAAATAATGTCAGTTACTTCTACTAATAGAACAACCATAAATAGTAAAGTAAAGTAAAATTTTCCATTCTCTCTAAAAAAGAATCTGCCACCATGAGGACTAGAAGTAAAAGGTAAAATTTTATGTGCAAGTTTTATTACTTTATTATTTTTAAAATCAATATGTTCTTCTTTTTTATCTAGTAACAATTTTATACCTGTATAAAGCAATATTGCTCCAAAAATATACAAAACCCAAAAAAACTGATGTACAAGATAAGCACCAGCTGCAATAAAAATAGCACGAAAAATAATAGCCCCGAAAATACCCCAAAACAAAACTTTATGATGATAAATTTCTTCTAATTTGAAATAACTAAAAATTAAAATAATAACAAAAAGATTATCTACAGAAAGCATTTTCTCTGTAACATATGCACTAAAAAATTCAATAGCTGTTTCTTTATTAAGAAATTGAAAAATCAAAAGACCAAAAACCAGAGAAATTAATACCCAAAAAAGTGATTGATATAATGCTTCCTTATATCCAATCTTATGACTTTTCCTATTTAAAAAACCAAGGTCCACGATTAAAAAACCAACGACTATAACACCAAAAAGTATTGTTAATTTTGTTTGAATGTCCATTTAAATTTTATTCCGTTGTTATACCATCAAACTCTGGACCGTCAGCTTCTGCTTCCGCTTTAGTTGCCCGCACTATCCCATCTTTATGATGAGCTGGAGAATAGATAGTATAAAGTTTCAAATCTTCTGTGCTAGAAGTATTAATGATATTATGTTCTGCACCAGATGGAACAATAATGACAGAACCATCACCTAAAACATATTCATTGCCATCAATAATACATTTCCCTTCTCCTTTTTCAAAACGGAAAAATTGATCATTCTCAGTGTGTACCTCCATACCTATCTCCTCATTTGGCTTTAAACTCATCAAAACCAATTGACTATGTTTGCCGGTGTATAAAACTTTACGAAAATTTGTATTCTCTATTGTTTCTTTCTCTATGTTTGTATTAAATCCTTTCATATAATTTTTTTATTAATTAATAAACTATCCGACTTATATTAATTTTACCATATTTTGGTTCTTTTTATTGAAAAAGCTAAAGACGGTATTTTGAGCTTATTTCCTAATGTGTTTGCAATAGTCCTCACATACGTACCACTACTACATTTAGTCTTAAATTTAGCTACTAAGAATTCTCTTTTATTTTCTGTTTGTAATTCTTTCTTCCAAATCTTTAAAATTTCATCCTGCCTGAAATTCCCTTTCACTTTTTTAATCCTCTTTTCTATATTTTCAAACAATTTCTTGTTGTCTGTGCTTCTTATTTTCTCTAATTTTAATTTTTTAATAAAAATTTTTCTTTCTGGAACTTCCACCTCTTCCCCATTTCTGGCATAAGCAAACAATGGTTTGCCTTTTACTGTCTTCGAAGAATACATGGGGTACTTCTGCACACTTTCACCTAAAAAACTTTTTAAATTCTTTTTTATTTCCCCTTCTAAATTTTTTACATCTACGCCATGGCGTAGATTGGTTTTTGTTATATTCTGTTTATTTATCACCTTCCCTAAAATGTCATAAGTATCAGTACTAAAACCAAAAAGTACTTCGAATTCATATTCTTTCTCTTTCATCAAATATTTTTCTTTGTTTTTTGTTTCCTCTTCTGTAAGAATTAATAAAACCCCGCTTGCCATAGGATCCAGTCTACCAGCATAAGTCATGGGCACATCTAAATACTTAGGATTTTTCTTGCGAAAATTCTCCATCGCTTCAAGTGGAGTTTCTCCTTCTTTTTTATTTAAAGTAATTACTTTTTTCACAAGATAATAAATTTCAGAAACCAAACAAAAGTTTTACACCTAATATGGTACCAATAATTACAAACATTATTTTAATAAATTTATTACCTTTATACTTTGCATATCGCGAACCTATATATCCCCCAATGAGAGATCCAATTATAGTAGGTATCATAATTTCTAAACTAAAATATCCTTTAGAAAGAAACATTACTATAGCAAGAACTTCCCATGGAAAGACTACTGAATAGTAATAACCGAGAGCATCAACAAAATCAAAACCTTTTGTTTCTAAAGTTACTATTGAAAATAGTATTCCATTACCAGAGCCAAAAAATCCTTCATAAAACCCTAAAATTAATCCAAAAAAATAAGCGACAGATTGTTTGAGTTTTGAATAAACTTTCTTTTCTGATAAACCAACATCTTTTTTAAGAAGCACATATATTACCAAACTTAATATCAATATTCCTACAATTATCCCAGCAGTTCTCTGATTAATAGAAAATACGATTAATGTTCCAAAATAAACACCTATTAATCCAATAAGACTAAAAATAGATAAAAACTTCCAATCAATTTTCCTATCCTTAAGATAATTACGAGAAGCTGGTAAAACCCAAAAAATTGAACTTATTTTTTGTGCTGCTGTCGCTAAAGGAAAAGATATACCCAACGAGAGCAACACTGGAATATTTATTACAGATGCTCCACCACCAGACATCGAACTCAATGAAGTAGCAATAATGGATACCACTAAAATAATAAAAAAGGTTAACATTAACTTATATTATACTTTTTTATTAAAATAAGGTAAATTAGAGTGTGAGGAGGCGTCGCATAGCGGTCTAGTGCGCAGACCTGGAAAGTCTGTGTGGGGAAACCCACCGAGAGTTCGAATCTCTCCGCCTCCGCAGTAAGTATTTAGTATCGGCATGGCTCACGTGCCTAAAATCATGAATAATCAACAAACAACAGTAATTTTATTCAGAGGTCGTCCTGGTGTTGGAAAGACGACTATTTCAAATGCTTTTGCCACTGAAAGAGAAATTCCCATTCTACGAAAAGATGATATTTATGATATCTCTGCACTTTATATTAGTGACCATAAAACTCGAAATAAAATAAGTTATGATTCAATGTTTAAAATACTTGAGACTAATTCTTTGTTTAATACTCAAATAGTGCTTGATTTTCCTTTTAATAAAGAAGGGGAAATAAAAAATTTATATGATTGGTGTAATAACCACAACATGAGATTGATTTCAGCATTGGTTATTTGTTCTGATAGAAAAATTTGGGAGTCTCGTTTTAATAAAAGATCTGAAAATCCTACACCGAATCAATTAATTACAAATCTGAACGAATTAGAAAAACATTATGGCGATTTAAATGTTACTTCTTTAAAAGACGAAATTGTTCTAGACACAATCAATTCTACTGAAGATATTTTAAAACAACTTGAAACTCACATACCTAAATTCCAGTAGTCAAAATATACTAGAATACCCTTAATGGGGCTTGTACCTCTGGGTACTGAACTCACCAACACCGCCAATTAAATTTTGGCTAATTCTTGTTTAGAATAATTAAGTGAAAAAAATTCTTTAGACACGAGCCACTTATTTATAAGTGGACTTAATGTAAGAGCAAAACCAATATTCCCTGCTAAATGAAGAGCAGTAAAAGGAATCTGCATAACAAGAGCATTTAATATTGTCTGTCCCCACATTGGAGCAAATAAAACTCCAGTTATTAAGTCAAAGAAAATTGTCGCAAAGAATGCAAATACTGCAAAATTTAATATAGATGATTTAAATCTATTAAAATAAAAAAATGAAGCAAGACCAACAAATCCATAAGTAATACCTGCTGTCCAACTCCAAGCTCCAAAATGAGTTAAAACGTCATAAAGAAAGATACTTAAAAACCCAAAAGCAAAGCCCGATAGAGCCCCAAATCTACGTCCTAGAGGCATAATAGAAGCCATTATAGGTTCAACATTAGGTGCTCTTAAAGGAATTAATCTAAAAAGTAGACATCCAGTAAATACTATAAAAATTTTAAATTTATTTTTCATATTTCCCATGGAATTCTATTTTAACATATCCAAAAATTCTTTCTCGTTTATAACCTTTACCCCTAATTTCTGAGCATTTGTCAATTTAGACCCAGCTTCTTCTCCAGCTATAACATAAGAAGTATTTTTAGAAACAGAACTTGATACTTTACCACTGAGAGAAATAATTTTTTCTTTAGCAAGGGTGCGGGAGATTGATGATAATGTACCAGTCAAAACAAAAGTTAAACCCGAAAGTTTCCCTTCTTTTTTCTTTTCAACTTTTTCTATAGTTACACCATTTTTTAATAACTTTTCTATAAAGACCAAATTACTCTTTTCTTTAAAATAATTATATACACTACTAGAAACGGCAGGTCCTATGTTTTCTATCCTATTTATTTCTTCAATTTCAGCGTTATAAAGTTTATTGAGTGTACCAAAATTATTAGCTAAATCTCGCGCTGTCTCCTCTCCAACATGTAATATCCCAAGTGCAAAGAGAAATTTAGAAAATGGAATTTTCTTTTTTAACTTTATTTCTTTAATTATATTTTCTGCTGATTTTTCTCCAAATCTTTCAAGTGGCGCAATATCTTCTTTTGAAAGAGTGAAGATATCTGCTGCATCAGTAATCAAACCTTCATCTTTAAAACGTCTTAAAATCTTTGGACCCAATTCATAAATTTCAAAAGCAGAAACAAAATGAATTAATGATCTTTCATTTTTGGCAGGGCATTTAGGATTAGTGCAATAAAAAGCAACAGATAATTTGTCTGACTCCTCAAAGCCGGGCTTTTTTGAATTCTTAAAGCCCGGCTTTTTCCCACCAGACTCTTTCTTCTCAACCCCACTTCCGCAAACAGGACATTTCGAAACCATTTTAAATTTTTTTTCTTTACCAGTACGCATGCGTGTCAAAACCTCCACTACCTTCGGAATAACATCTCCTGCTTTTTCGATAACGACAGTATCTCCTATTCTTAAATCCAATCTCTCTATCTGGTCTGCATTATGAAGTGTCGCTTTAGATACAACAGAACCTGCAACAGAAGTCGGTTCAAAAATAGCAAGTGGCGTCAAGACTCCTGTACGTCCTACGTTTATTTTTATATCTTTTACAATAGTTGTAGCTCGTTCAGCTGGATATTTATAAGCTGCCATATATCGTGGAGCTTTACCGATAACACCTAAAATTTCTTGTGTTTTTAAATCATCAACTGATATTACGACACCATCTGTGCCATAAGGAAAATCTGGTCTAATTTTTTCAAATTTTTTTATAAAGGCTGTAACTTCTTTTAAGTTTTTACAAATAGCTTGATTTTTATCTATTTGAAATCCTATCCTATTTAGATAATCATGTTTTTCCGAGTGCGTATAAAGGTCGGGCCTTTTTGAAGACTTAAGGTCCGACCTTGAAAATTCTACTTCAGCTATATCGTAGGCAAAAAAATCTAATTCTCTTTCTGCTGCTAATTTTGGATCTAGTTGTCTTAAGCTTCCAGCAGCAGCATTTCTAGAATTTGCAAAAAGGGGTCTATCATTCTTTTCGTTCTCAAAATTAAGTTTTATTAAAGTTTTTTTACTCATTAAAACTTCTCCACGAACTTCTGTATAATCTGGGATTTCTTCCCCTCCTTTTTGAGGAGGGGTGCCAAAGGCAGGGTGGTGATTTTTTGAATTACCACCCTCTTCCCCCTCCTTCCCAAGGAGGGGAGATAATTCGAGGGGAATAGATTTTATAGTCTTTAAATTTTGAGTAATATCTTCTCCAATAAATCCATCTCCTCTCGTCGCACCTCTTACAAACTTCCCTTTTTCATAAATTAAAGTTACAGCTAAGCCATCAAACTTAACTTCACAAAAATAATTTATTTTTGTATTTGAAGATAAAAGCTTCTTTACTCTTTTCTCCCAGTCATATAATTCTTCTTCACTAAATACATCATTTAATGAAAGCATTCTAGTTTTGTGTTTAACTTTTTCAAATTTATCTAAAGGCCTACCAGCAACTCTATTTTCTCCTGCATTTAAATCTTCAAATTCTGGATATTTTTTAATTAAAACTTTTAATTCATTATTTAAAGAATCATAAACATCATCAGTACCAATATCCTTCGTATGATACGCATCTCGCAGTCTTGCGATTTCACTTCGCAATTTTTTTATTCTCTTTTCAGCTTCTATAAGATTCATAGATATATTAATAGCTTAACTCAAGTTGTCTTTCTATGCTATTCGGGCCCGGAGTACAAGAACCAACAACGCTACCTCCTTCATTATAACCTTTAGATGTAATAACAGTCTTTAAAAGATTAGACTTATCAACAACTACTTTCGCACACCCTTGTCCTTCATTTCCCAATCCTGAAACACTAAAATTCCAAACCGGATAAGAACCACTTAATGGAAAAATATTTCCGAGACACTCAACAGTACCAGAACCACCAGTCTGCACAAAAGAATTTCCAGAAGTTTTGTCATTATAAAGAGCACATTCAGCTCCAGTATCAGTCGAAAAAAAAGCATTATTAGTTTCTTTAGCATTTGTGCTAAATTTTATTTCTTGGATAGCAACATTTGCCACACCTAATGTTATTGCTAAAATAATACTCGAAAGCATAATAGTAAAAAGTAACACAAACCCTTTATTCTGTTTTTTTTGTTTTTTTATCATTTCTACTCCATCCAATTAAATAAAACTTCTGACAAAGTTATATTATAAGACCTGCCTATTTGATTCCAAGAAACAGTCGAGGAAATTTTCACTTCATTACTATTTATAATAGTTTTTTCCATCGTACGAGTAAAATTATTATTGTTGTTAAAAGGCATTGGATTAACATTTTCTATATCAGCCATACTAGCATCCCTAAAAGAAGACCAAGTGCGTCCGGTAGTGTTTGTAAATAAAACGTAGTTATCACGCATATTTCTAAGATATTCAACTCCCTCTTGGGCTAAATAAATAGCTGCTATTCTATTTTTAGCATATTGTGTATTAGGAATATTCTGAGACATAAATGACATTACGGCTATAATAGATAAAGAAAAAATAGAAATAGAAACAAGAGTTTCGACTAGAGTAAAACCCCTACTTTGTCTTAACTTCGCAGAGCGAGCATTATTTTTTTGTTTAAAAAAATTTTTCATTTTCATTAAAGTGAATTGTCTATTAATCGTTCCGAAACTGAAGTTTGTAAAGAAAAAGGAGTGACTACATTATTTTCTGAAGTTATCGTACCTGACAATCTAATAGTTACAAAAGGTTGTTCAAAATCATCCGGCTGTTTCAATGCACCAAATACTGAAAAGCTAGAAGAAACTGAATCAATTTTAATTTCCGGAGTAGTAAGAGTTATAAAAGTACCATCTGTCCCAGCATCAGAAGATTTTTGGATACTGCCATCGGGAAAAATTGCATATACTAATTGATTGCCAAAAGAAGATTTGAAAGAAATACCGCTCCCGCCAGTGGTGCAATTATGAAGAGAAATAGCAGTAAGATTTCCGTCATCTATACAATGATAATCGTATCCCGTTCGTAAGTTTCTAGAAATATCTTCCATCACAAAACTTAAACTATCCATAATAGAACGCATATCTTGAGATTTTTTATGAATCAAACTAGAATTTAACAACGAACCCATTCCAAACATAACCACCACTAAAAAAAGAGAAATAGCAATCATCGTTTCTATAATCGTATATCCTGTATTTATCCGCCTAAATTTTTTTAATTTATATTTTTTTATCATTATATTTTATATTATTTAAAAAATTTTGGCAGATTAATTAATTTGGATTCTACCTGAAGGGTATACTTTTATTTTAGCATTAAGTAACTGTGGAGAAGAAATGCTTATTTGAACATAAAAAATATTACATAATAAAGCCGGATCAGAAGTAATGATAGCAGAAGAATTCGGACGTTTAAAAACTATATTTAAATTATTTACAGTCGCTGGACATCCATCTCCGATAATTCCTAACTCTGACACATAATCCCCTTTGGTAATAGAAATTCTATCTAAACATTCTCCAGAACAACTAAGATCTCTGTAATAAGCATCAGCATTAAGATCAGTAAAATAAATAAAATTTTTCTTATTAGTATCATTAGAAGTATTAAAATTGATACCATAAGATGGTTTCCAATCGAGAGGTGCATTAGTATTCCACAGCCCAGCCATAGAAGATTTTTGAGCTTCCACTATTTTTAAAGCAATATCATTTGCTAAAACCTTTATATTTACTTTTTCTTCAAATTTTCCATAATTAAAAATCACAATAGAGGTCATAACCGAAAAAATACTGAGAACTACTATCAGTTCCACATAGGTCATTCCTGCCTGATAATTACGAAATTTTTTAACCATTTTTTATTAGAAACTAACTGAAAAAAGACTTAATTCGAAAAAGAAAGCCAGTAATACTCCTAAAACTAAAAACGGAGCAAAAGGAATCTCACTTTTCATTTTATGCTTTTTAGAAAAAATTATAAGAATAATTCCAATTAATGCCCCTGACCAAAAAGCTAAAACGACTCCAGAAAATAATCGCGTATATCCAAGCAACCATCCTAGGCCTAAGGCTAATTTTCCATCTCCTAAGCCCATCCAAGTACCTTTAGATACAAGCCATAAAAGGACAAAAGGTAAAGCTAGTAATACTCCTGATAAAAATTCAGAAATAGGCGGAATATGTGGATAAAATAAATAATTACTGAAAAAGAATAAACCTATAAAAGCTATAACACCAAAAACGATAGAAAATGTATCGGGTATTATTTTATGCTTGTAGTCATAAACAGCAATTACTAACAGAAGTGAAAATAGTGTTGCATAATAGGCATAAGAAATAGAAAAAACAAGAGTATTGATATAAAAAACATCTTGAAATTTCAAAAACAATCCAGCAAAAATGATACCTGAAATTATTTCTACTATGGGATATTGAAGTGAGATTTTCGTTTTACATTTTAAACATTTACCACCAAGTACTAGAAAACTAATCAAAGGTATAAGTTCGTAGAAGCGGAGTTCTTTTTTGCAAGTCAAACATCCACTTCTCCCTCCAAAATTACGTCCAGTATTGAACCTAAAAATAACGACATTCAAAAAGCTGCCAATGATAAGCCCTAGGACAAAAAAAACTATCGTTAAAAAAAGATTCATAACTAATTATGGGCATTGTGTAACATTTGATCCAAGACTTGTAGATTCTTTTGAAGCACCTGACGAATCAACACACCATCCACCACCAGTTAAACCTCCATTTGTAGTAGCAGTAGGATCTTTCAAAGATACAATCGCTGCCCAACCAGTTGTACTATCGTGACAAACTGCTGCTCCTGTCCCCCCTGAAGCACTATAAGTAAAACCTATAGTATCTCCACCAACTGCTTGGCCTGGAGCAAGTTTTGCAGCTGAACTTGTTATCATTGGAGCAATATTGTTAGTTCCAGAAGTACATACATTGTCATAAGATGCAGCTAAATCAAAAAACAATTCTGCTTGAGCTCGGGCATTACTTAAACCTGCCTTTATGGCGGTATCTGTACCTTTTGTTCTAGCAGTGTTTAAAGATGCCAAAACAACTGAAGCCAAAACTCCAATAATAGCAACCACAACCAAAAGTTCAATCAACGTAAAACCTCTTTTAAAATTTTTCATATTACATTCCATATCCTATTTTTTTAGGATAAATTAATTAATAAAATAATAATTTCGACTTATTTTTTATATCCTTATATTATAACTTCTCCAATCATCTAAAAGCAATAAGGTTATCCACACTACTGTATATTGCCAGCTAGGTTGTAAATAGGCATCAAAATAGAAACTAAGAGCAAACCCACTCCTAAACCTAAAACCACTATCATTATTGGCTCGATCAAACCCACTAGAGTGTCGATAGCATCATCCACTTCTTTTTTGTAAAAATCTGCTAGGGTTTTTAAAATCTCTCCCAGAGAACCTGTTTCTTCACCTACTTTTATCATTTGAATTAAAATACCTGGGACTTGTTCTCCATGTTTTTCAAAGGCAACAGAGAAAGATAGACCAGACTTCACTCCATCTGCTACATCTTTTAAAATTTCTTTATAAACTCTACTACCTACAACTTCTGAGGTTATGTCTATCGCTCGAACTATCGGAATACCTGAGGTAAGCATCGTATCCATATTGTCTGCAATTCTGGAAAGATAAAGTTTCGTATAAAGATTACCAACTGCGGGAATAGAAAGACGAACTTTATCAAGATATGTTTTCCCTTTTTCTGTCTTAGAAAGTCTCCAAAGCCACAAACCAAGAAGAATCATAAAGATAATAAAAATAAAACCATAATTCACAAAAAAGTTTGAAACAGCAATAACTATTTTTGTATAAACTGGAGCTTCTTGTCCGGAATCTAAAATAATAGCTGATAATTTTGGGATAACAACGACAAACATAAGCCCCATAACTACAAAAAAAGTACAGATGACAAATATTGGATAAATAAGTGCATTTTTTGTTTTAGAAGTAAGAGAGTATTGTCGATTTAAATAATTTGCTAAGTGGTCGAAAGTTTCATTCAACTTACCAGTCTCTTCACCCACTTTGACCATATTGACATAAAAATTAGAAAATACATCCGGATGTTTTGCTAAAGCACCTGAAATAGAGATCCCGGCTTGGATATCATCACCTATTTCTGTAAGTTTTCTAGATAAAATTTTATTCTCTGTGTTGGTAGCAAGCATTGTAAAAGCTTTCAAGGCAGAAACTTGTGCTCCGAATAAAGTAGAGATTTGTCTAGAAAGAATCACAATATCTTTCATTGGCACTTTTTCAAAAAAAGAAAAAGAAAGAAAGTTTTTACTTTTTGATTCCTCTTTAATGGAAACAATAATGAGATTCCTTCGTTGAAGACCACTGATAGCTAGATCTTGACTCGGTGCATCAATTTCTCCTATTTTCTCTATTCCTTTATCATCTACTGCTTTATATTTGAATAACATAATTTTTTGTCTTTGATTTCCCCTAAGCTGGGCTTAAGGAAACTTCCCCTAAGCCCAGCTTAGGGGAAAAATTATTAAATTAAACGTTCTAAACCTCTTGGATTTAAAGAAAATTGATAAGCATTCTCTATGGTAATTTCTCCTGCACGAACTAACTCTATTAATGAATGGTTTAAATCTATCATACCAGATTCCATTCCTGTTTCTATAATCACATCAATTTCTTTCGTGCGTTTTTCGCGAATCAAATTAGAAACTGCATCGTTATTTAATAACAATTCATAAGCAGGAACGAGTCCACCAGAAATTCTTGGTATAAGTCTTTGAGAAAAAATACCAAGTAAACTTGAAGCAAGTTCAGTACGAATTTGTTCTTGTTGATCACCTGGAAAAGAATCAATAATTCTATCTATTGTCTGAGAAGCATTATTTGTGTGCAAGGTCGATAAAACAAGATGCCCTGTTTCGGCTGCTGTTACGGCTGTAGCAATCGTTTCTGGATTACGCATTTCACCCACCATTATAACATTCACATCTTCCCGAAAAACTGATCTCAAAGCTGTATAAAAATCTTTGGTATCAATACCAATCTCTCGTTGATCGATAATGGATTTATTAGGGGTAAAAACATATTCAATCGGATCTTCAATCGTTATAATATGGCGAGCTTGTTCGTTATTAATTAAATTTACCATGGATGACAAAGTAGTTGATTTGCCTTGTCCGACAGGGCCAACCACCAAGAAAAATCCTTGTTTTTTACGAGCCAACTCTCCGATAATTGGCGGTAAATGTAATTCTTCAAAAGATTTCACTTTCGGTACTAATCGAAGAGCAATACTAATCAATCCTTTTTGAAAGAAAGCATTACCACGAAGACGAGCCTCCCCACGGAAATCATAAGAAAAATCTACTTCTTGATCTTCTAAAAATTTTTTTAATTTTGTTTCTCCTAAAATTTGACTCAAAATACCAACCATATCTTCTTTAGTTAAGATTGCTTCTTTTACAAGAAAGATAAGTTCACCCATCACACGAATAGCAGGCACCTTCCCTACCCCTAGATGTAAATCCGAACCATTCTGGTTCATCACTGTCTCAATAAATTCTTCTAGTTTTTGTTTATAATCCATAATTAGTTAATTATACTACAAAACAAACTACAATTAAATGGCTTGTGGACAACTTTTTAGTAATAAAATATTTCATTTAGTGAAAAGAAAATTTCTTTCAATTGTTCACCCGTAATTTCTCCAATTTTTTTAAACATTCTTTCTTTAGCAATAGTACGTATCTGAAAAGTAATAATCTCAGAGTCTTTGCTTAATTTATTTATTTTATTTTTATCAAGTTTTACACAACCAGCATAATTTTTAATCTTGCTTGAAATAGGACAAATAATGAAAACACCTAAATTTTTATTCATTGTGTTTCCAGAGATAATAACCACTGGTCTCTTCCCTTTTTGTTCTTTGCCTCTAGCTGGATTAAGATTCGCCAAATAAATATCTTTTTGCAACATAATTATTTTTCAAGGTTTATAAGTTCCTTAAAATAATCCCCCATTCCATCTTCTGCCATATTTTTTATTTCTAAATCTAAAGATGCTTTTTTAAAAGAATGAGCATATTCATTTTGACGAACCGATTTTCTAAAATCATTTAAGGCTTTTTCTAAAACAGCTCGTCTAGTTAATTTTTGACGAGTAGAATAAGTTTCCATCCATTCCATTAATTCAGAAGATAAATTGTTTGTGAAAGTTATAGATTTCATATGTTTTTATTATATTTATAATATATATGTATTATACATAAATATCAATTTAATGCAAATACTTATCAAATGTGGATTAAATATAAGACTATTTAATAGTAAAATTAGAAACAAAAATTTTACCATAAGGTTTCCACGGATCCATCCCCTTTTCTTCATAAAATCCATATCTATCACTATTCCAACTTAAATTAAAGTCTATAAATTTTTCTTCATTCAATGGTTCAATTTTTATTTTTTTTCCAATTAATGATTCATCAAGCTTATGAAGATTAATAGGGTAAATTATTTTTCCATCATCAAGTAGTATTGAATAATTCAAAGCATTAATTTTTTTAACAATATATTCTCTATTAAATTCGTTCTTAGTCTTAGAATAAATCTGTTTTAAAACCTCGCGATCGGTGAAATCAAAATTATAAGCATCAGAATAGTTAAATGCTCTTATCTTTCTATTTAATAATTCATCTGAAAGAAAAATTTTAACGTTATTTATTTTGGAAATATTAGAAAGATTATATTTACTCTTTAATCCATAACCTTGCTTAGTGAAGTATATTACTGACGGCAAAGAAACTTTCACATAATTATTTAATACATTCTTATCAAGAAAATTTTGCATTGACTTATAATCCAAAGTCTCGTCGTTTTTATCTAAAGAATAAAATCCATTCAAATAAACCTCTCTGCCATCATCTAAAGTCAAAATTACAGACCCACTAAAACTAATAGCTTTTATTACTTTTCTAGATTCTTGAAAATATTGTTCAACTGTTTTATAAAAATTTTTTGAAAAATCACTTATTTTCCCAGTAGAATCCTCAAATAATGCTTTCTCCTTAGCAAGATATTTAGATTCTGTTGATTTGATTAATTCAACTGATTTTTTAGATTTATCTACCTTTAAATATACAGGTAGATAAGTACTTTTATCTTCACCATAACCATAAGCTGAAACAATTATTTCATATTCAATATCACTATATGGAAAAATAGTAATTGCACTATTTCCTTTTCCACCCCCATATGATCCTGCTAGTGAGTGCAAACCTAAAGTTTTTTTATCAAAATAAGAAAGTACTTTTGTTTTTTGACTATCTTCAAAAACTGAAATAGTAAAATCAACTGTTTTAGACATTCCCCCGTCTGGAAATGTACAGATACCTACAGGCATTCTGTATTTTTCTACTGCTTCAACAGGATAAAAATCTTCTATTTTCCCAGAGTGAAAAGATTCATCTATGTGAGCAGCTTCGATATCTGCGACCTCATTTCTAATAGTATTTTCATGACAAAAAGGTATTTTTGATAATACAAAATATGATAATACTATTATACTGAAAAAAATAATCCATTTTTTATAATGTATTTTATTTTTGAATAAAAATTCAAATTTATTCTTTTCTAAAGATAAAACTTTCTTAAACCCTTCTTCAATATCTTGTGCATTCCAGCCGTTGGCTAAAAGTTCACTAGTTATTTTTTCTTTTGTTAAACCCGACTGTAATTGTTGTTTAATAAAATCTAACAATGGTTGATTAATCATATAGATATTTAATTATAAATAAAAAACAATGAAAAATTACTCATTCTCATTCACGAAACCGTAAACCTCTTTATATGGAATAATTCCATTTATCGCTTTTAACATCGCATCTTCTCGCATCATCAACATTCCATTTTTGCGAGCCACTTTATAAATTTCTGAATCAACTGGATTTTTTAAAATTACCACTTGCATTTCTTTATCTATTTTGAACATTTCAAAAATAGCAATACGACCGCGAGTGCCAGAAGGACAGTCTGGAGTCGGTACAGTATCATACATTTCATTTTTAATTTCAATTTCTTTTTTAAATTCGTCTCCCAAATCTTTTATCTCATCTTCTATTTGGAGTTTGATACTTGGATCCATCGGTACAAGTTTTCTACAAGCCGGAAATGTCGTTCGAGCTAGACGTTGAGCAATGGACAAAATAAGTGTTGGAGCGATAAGGTATGGATCCACACCCATATCAATTAAACGAGGAATAGCTCCGATAGCATTATTGGTGTGTAAAGTAGATAAAACAAGATGCCCTGTCAAAGCAGCTTGAATAGCCAATTGAGCTGTTTCTTTATCACGAATTTCTCCAACCATTATTATGTCTGGATCTTGACGAAGAATAGAACGCAGCCCCGAAGCAAAGGTGTATCCTATTTCAGGCATCATTTGAGATTGATTGATGTCCGGCATATGATATTCGACTGGATCTTCTAGTGAAACAATGTTACTTGTTTCTTTATCAAGCTCATTCATCATTGAATATAAAGTGGTGGATTTTCCAGAACCTGTCGGACCAGTGATCAAAATAAGTCCATAAGGTTTGGTAATAGCATCTCGAAGCATTTCAAGATTTCTTTTTGAGAGTCCTAACTGATCAAGAGGTTTTACTCCTTTTTCTGAGTCCAAAATACGAATAACTACTTTCTCACCATAATAAGCAGGCATAGTAGAAACACGAAAATCAATCTTGTGTCCATCGAGGCTAGTACTGAAAGATCCATCTTGAGGTTTTCTTTTTTCATCTAAACGCAACCTAGCTAAAATTTTTACTCTTGCCACTACCCCATTATAAACATTTGGTGGTAAAACTGTTGTTGTATGTAAAAGACCATCTATTCGAAAACGGACTTTTACTTTTTGTCCAGTATTTTCTATATGTATATCAGAGGCATTGCTTTCTATGGCATTACGTAAAATAACAGCCACTATCTTAATAATTGGAGCATCTTCCACTATTTTTACTTCTTCGTTTGGCTTTACATTTTTCAGTTCTTGGTTTAGGTTTTTCGATTCACTTAAACTTTTTTCACTAATTGTTTCCTCATTAATTTCATTTAAGGCTTCTTCAACTTCTACTGATATTCCTCTATACCCTTCCATTATATTTTTATAATCACTATTGGAAATAAGAAAAATTTTAAAAGGAATACCTAATTTAGCTGAAATAAATTGTAAAGCATCGACAGCCTGAGTGTTGTCTCCATCCAGTATACCTATCTCAAGTATTCCTTCTTTAAATTCAATTGGAACAAAATGATAATAAGTAGCTGCATCCTCCGGAATATATTTAAAAACTTCAAATGGAATTTCTTTAGCGTTTACTTTTTTTATAGGCATTTGAAGGTATTCTCCCTTCATTTCTAGAATTCTCTCTTCTCTAATACCAAATTCGATTAAAGCTTCATCGATATTACCTTCGTGCTTTTCTTTAGCAAGATTTTTTATTTCATCTATTTGGCCCTTGTTGATTACGCCCTTTTTTTCTAATTCTTCTAAAAAACTCATAATTAATTAAGGTGTCTTTGGATTTTTAGTTGGTGTTTTTGTTGTTTTTTCCGAACCTGCTGGAGAAGTAATTTTTGTAGTTGTTGATGGTACTATGGGCAAGAGTGAAGAGTTGTCTGGTGTCACAACAGTAGAAGGAATAATAGATATTGGTGATGTTGTTGGTAATGCAGTCATTTTTTCAAAACCAATCGGAGCAAAAGGATTAGCCCTTCCTTCATCGTTTGGCGCATTGAGTAAGATACTAGAATCATGCAGATTAACAAAAACTTCATCTGAAAAGATCGCATCATCTAACTTTATATTTTTTACACTCAAAAGCACAGAAAGAAGATCTTTAGTTATTAAAGAATTTTGACCTGAAGTATTAGAGGTAGAAGTGTTTGTGCCAGAAACTATTCCACTCGTATTTGAAGAAATTAAATTACCTTGATCTGGGGCTTTCTTAATAAAAAAAATGTATATCAAGATTAAAGCTGCTGCTATTACTGTAAATATGATTATATTTTTTATTTTTGACATATTATTATTTTTTAATTCTTTAGCCAATAAGTTTTTATTTTAAAATCATATCTGTAAGATTCAGCAAGTGATGAATTTAATCCTTGAGTTGTATCTGAAGAAAATTGAACTGAAGAGATATCAACAATCCTAAGATTATTTTCTAAATCTTTTACAAAATTAATGAAATTGCTATAAGTCCCTTGGGTAGAAAATTCTAGATTCCAAATACCATAATTTTTTTGTGCAATATTCTCTCCTCCTGTGTTGCCAGATTGAGTTGGCACAACACCCGCCGTACTATCTGTATCATATTTTACGTTCTTGAGAGCCATACCGTAAGGTGTTGCAATCTTTTCCACTTCTAAAATTAAACGAATATTATCAACATTATCAGGCAAAAGCTTTTGTAGCTTAGATAAACTTTCTACATCAAAAGAATTATATTTTTGAGTCAACTTGTCTCTCTCAGCTTCAAGGGCTTTAGAATTATCTAAGGCTTCATTGTAAGAAGATATTTTTTCTCTTTTTAAAGATATGTCCTTGTAAATAGGATCAGTCCATATGAAAAATCCTGCAACAGCAACTCCTATTAAAATGGTCGGCAAAATATATTTAAACATAATCAATTTATTGTTTGTCCATTATTTAAAATACCTGAAAGATTCTCGTTCTTTGTCTTGAGCATATTCTTATAATCAACAAAAGTCGGATCAACTGAAAAATCCAAATCAAAAAGTACATTACCTTTATCGTCGAGTGAAAGATTAGAAAAAACAGGATCAATTAAATTTTTATTTTTTGAAAAAAGATCTGATTGAAGTGCGATAGATTGATACCCCAATGCCGTTCCACTCATTTTTACTAATATTTTTGAATTTTTGCCATTATTTAATTCGTAGTCAAATTTATTATAACTAACAGTCTTCATCGTAAGTGCTTGAAGCGCTTGGAAAATAGGTGAAATGGTAACATGTTTTGATAAAATTTGACTTGCTGCACGTAGACGTTTGTCTAAAACTTGAAGCTGAAGAACTTTTGATGGTTCAAAACGATTCTGTGCTAAATTTAAATCATTTTCCATCTGAACAATATTTCTTTCTAAATATCCATTATAAAAATAAAGGCCGAGAGTTATGATAACTACTATAAAAAAAATAAAAATAGCAACAATAGTAAATAAACCAATCGGCTCTCTTGAAATAGCCGTTTTTTCAATCATCGGCTTTTTGGGTATAAAAGATGTTTGAAAATTTTGATCCATTTTGTTTATTATATTATCTCAATTTATTGCAATTTTCGCAAGGCTAATCCTAATGCAACAGCGAATTCTGGACCAGTAGTTTCAAGAACTTTTTCTAAAAACTCTGGAGCTCCAACTTTAGAAAAAGGAACACCTATCTCTATTTCCGCTCGAAAGTTGTCTGAAGCCACTTCTTTTAATCCTTTGAGTAATGATCCGCCTCCAGTAAATATGACCTTACTGATAGTTTTATCATATTTCTTTTCATACCCTAATAATACATTATTAGTTTCTGAAAAGATATAATCGATGTGAGTTTTTATTATATCCGCTAAGTTTTTTTCAGTGGGACTTTCAAAAAGGCCAAATTCTTTTTTTATTTCTTCTGCTTTAGAAAATGAAACGCCGAGGGATTGGGCAATGGAAGCAGAAATGTCTGCTCCACCACGATTTACCGTGTGGTGACTTTTAATCATACCAAATTCTACTAAAGAAAGTTTGGTGCCAGACGCTCCAAAATCCATCAAAAGAATCAAGGAAAGTTCATGCTCAAAATTGGATCGAATGGAAGAAAAAATTTCAATTTCAAAAAATCCAGCATCTAATTCACACTGAGAAACAATAGAACGGTATTTTGAAATTGCATCGTTTTGGATAGCTACGACAAGAACTTCTGTTTTTTCTGGTAAAATAGAAGTCAAATCTGGATTGTTTGCTTCTTCAAAAGAAAGTTCTTTTTGAGGTAAAATAAAATAATCAAGAGAAACTTCTGTAATCGGCAATGGAATATATTTTCGAGCTTCGGTCGGAATAATAGACGCAACATCCCCTTTTTTAACTTGAGAAGGAAGTGAAATAGTAAAAATCAAACTTGACTGCACTGGGATAGAAAAAGCAGAAGAAGTGGTCGTGACTCCAGCTTGTTTAAAAACTTCTTTTAGGGCCTCCACTATTTTCTCAATAGAAAGATTGGTCACTCGTCCTGCATCAGTCAGAGCATAAGAACCGAGAGATATTGCTCCATAAGTTTCCAACATTGCTTTGCCTTTTCTTTTTTTTATTTCCACTACTTTTATAGCTGAAGAACCAATGTCTATACCAACAGCGCTACTCGTATCACCTCCTTTAAAAAGATTTAAATTGGAAAAAAATT
The DNA here is from genome assembly GCA_023267215.1 of Candidatus Nomurabacteria bacterium. Taxonomy (GTDB): domain Bacteria; phylum Patescibacteriota; class Minisyncoccia; order Phycocordibacterales; family UBA9973; genus UBA9973. The sequence goes on from JAHFNS010000002.1 coordinate 85,456, forward strand.
TTATAATTGGATTATCCATTTTCTTAAAATATAGTTATAATTATAGCATATATGGAAATATTAAACACCATACTAAACATAGTTTTTCCTGTGAATTGCGTTTCTTGTGATAAAAGAGGTTCAGATTTGTGTACAAAATGCCTTTCAGAATCTCCCACTGCCGAAAGAGAAAGCGCTAATTGGATATTTCCCTTTTTTGACTATCGCCATATACCCATTAAAAAATCCATTTGGCTTTTAAAATATAAAGGTAAAAAAAGACTGGCAAGTATTTTTGCTGAAGTTATGTATGGTAGAATTATAGAAGAATTGTCTGATTTAAGTGTTTTAAATAATTTTCGAGAACCCATTTTAATTCCTATTCCCCTCTCCAAAAAGAGATACAGAGAACGTGGCTACAATCAAGCTGAACTAATTTGTAAAGAATTAATAAAAATAGATAAAAATAATAAAGCTGCACATCTACGCCATGGCGTAGATGTGCAGCTTGTGAATAATTTTATTTTTAAAAAAAATGTTCTAGCAAAAATAAAAGAGACAGAGCATCAAGCCAATATTAAAGAGCGACATAATAGATTAAAAAATTTGATTGATTCTTTCGCCATAAAAAATCCTGAATTAATAAAAAACAAAAATATAATTTTAATAGATGATGTGACAACCACCGGCACCACTTTGACTGAAGCAAAAAAAATATTAAAACAAAATGGTGCCAGAAAAGTAATCGCTTTCACAATCGCACATTAGATGTGATAGTATATTTATCATGCAACTAGTTTCATTTTTTCAGACTTATACATATTTGTTATGGGTATGTTTCCTTACTATCCCTTGGATTTTTATCTTTTTTAATAAAGAAACAAATAAAAGAGAAATGCTTTCCATAGGTACCTTATTTGGTATATTAGCCGTAATGATAGGAAAAAGATATTCTCTGCTTGATTATTGGCATCCTAATTATATTTTATTTCCTTTAGAAGATTTCCTGTATGCTTTTTTATTCAGTGGAATAATAACAGAATGGTATAAATTTTTCTTTTCTTTTTCAAAAAATAAACCAGGACAGAAACATTACATATTTGCATGGATGTCTTTATTTATAACAGTAATAAGTTTTATTCTCATTACAGATATTTTAGGATTTAATTCTTTTTTTTCCTACATAATGGCACCAATTTTAATTGGTATTTTTATAGCCATCAAAAAACCACAAATATTTAAAATACAAGTTTTGAGTGCTTTATTTGCAACCATATTAACTTTTATTATTTTTCAAATACTTTTATTAGTTAATCCAGATTTTGTAATGACAACCTGGAAGATTGAAAAATTAAGTGGAATATTATTTTTAAGTATTCCCATAGAAGAATATATATTCGCCTTTTCTTTAGGCTTTGGTCTTTCACTTTTTTATAAATTTATTTCTGGCAGAGAATTAGAATAAAAACTGCTCAACAATTTTGCTGAGCAGAAATTTTATTTTTTAATTCTTTTCATAGTACATTCCTATTGGATGTACTTTGGAAGAGTTCCTAAATTTCTCGAAATACTCTTCTTTTTCTTGTTCTTGTTTTTGTTCCTTTTGTTGTTTTTCTTTTTCACTTTTCTTTTTTTCTCTTCTTAGTCTTATCTCATAAGAAAGAAAAATCATGAAAGTAAAGAAAACAACGAAAGAAAGTATAGCTACTACCAAAAACCAAGGAATATTTTCCATAGCAGTTCCTCTATATGTTGACAAATTTAGTTTTAAATTACTACTTACTAAACCTTTTGTCAACATTTCAATATCCTCTCAAGTAATATAAGATGAAATTATGAGAATAGTTATAAAAGTTGGAACTCAGGTCATAGCGAGTAAAAATGGACTTGATCAAAAAAAGATAGCGAAACTTACCAAGGAAATTTCTTTTTTGATAAAAAAAGGGCACCAAGTGGTTTTGGTTTCCTCTGGCGCTATCGGCGCAGGATTGCCAAGTGTCCCCTTCACCAACCCACATAGGAAAAAAATTGCTGCCGCTATCGGACAACCTATTTTAATACATGATTATTACCGCGAAGCTAAAAAATATAAAATCTCTATTGGTCAAATTTTAATTTTAAGTAATGATTTCACCAACCCTGAACGTTTCAAAAATTTAGTTTCCAATATGGAAGCAATGCTCTCTCATAAAATTTTGCCGATTATTAATGAAAACGATGTGATGAAGGGAGAAGACTTAACTATCGGAGACAATGATATATTGGGCGCCAAAGTCGCTGTCGGCCTTAAGGCAGATAAACTCATAATTTTGACCAATCAAAATGGATTACATACTTGCAACCCTGATCATAATGAAAATGCTAAACTTATTAAAGAAGTTAAAAATATCAATTCTAAGATCGAAAATCTCTGTTCGGTAGATAAATCAGATTTGGGATTAGGAGGAATGATTTCAAAAGTTTCTGCTGCTAAATATGCCACAAGTCACGGAGTGGAAACATTGGTAGGCAATGGGAAAGAAAAAGATATAATCATTAAAGCCTTGGGAAAAGATTTTCCAGGCACAAGGTTTATAGCTCCTGCTTCGCTAAAGCCACGCAGGACAGAAAAATAATATGAATATAACAATTATAGGTTACGGAATAATGGGTAAAGCCATAGCTAAAAATCTTTCAAACGATTCTTCAATCAAAATTTTTACTGTTGATGTAGATAAAAAAGATTTGAGTGGAATAAAAAAATCTGATTTTATAATTTTAGCAGTCAAGCCTCAAGACGCACCCAAGACAATAAAAGAATTGAAGGATTATGGAATAAATAAAAACACCATAATAATTTCAATTATGGCAGGTTTTCCAATCAAAAAAATAATTAATCTTTCTGATTGTAAAAAAGTAATAAGAATGATGCCAAATTTAGGATTATCGGTAGGGGTAGGCATAGCGGCTTGGAAACAATTAAATTTATCAAAACTAGAAATAAAAAAATCTACAAATTTTATAAACAAAATTACAGAAAATTTTGAAGTACAAAATGAAGATGTATTAAATAAAATAACAGCCCTCTCTGGTAGCGGACCTGCATATTTTTTTCTTCTAGCAGAATACTTAACAAAAGCCGGAGAAAAAATAGGACTGACAAAAGAACAAAGTAAAAAATTGGTAGGAAAAACATTTTTAGCTTCTGCCCTACTTAGTAAAGATGCTGATTATTCTATGTTAATAGAGAAAATCGCTTCCAAGGGTGGCACTACAGAGGCTGCTTTAAAAGTTTTCAAAAATAAAAATTTAGAGAAAACTGTGTTAGAAGCTGTCACTTCCGCTTATAAAAGAGCAAAAAAACTTTCAAAAGCTCCGCTTAAGTAATTCCCTAAGCGGAGCTTTGGGGAAAATAACAATGAATAAAAAGATTCAAAAACAACTACATAATGTAAAAGAAGCATCCAAGTCATTTGGACTTTTAACACACACAAAAAGAAATTTGATTCTAAAAAATCTGAAAGTAGAATTGTTAAAAAACAAAAAAGAAATCATAAAAACTAACGCAAAAGACTTAAAAAAAATTAATAAAGAAAGCCCCCTGTACGACCGTCTTCTCTTGGATGAGACACGCATAGAAGGTATGGCAAAAGAAATTGAAAGTTTAATAAAAATGAAAGACCCAGTCGGTGAGATTTTTGATTGTAGAGAAAATCTAGGTTTAAAAATCTGCAAAAAGAAAGTACCGCTCGGAGTCATCGGTATTATCTATGAATCAAGACCAAATGTGACGACAGATGTATCTGCTATTTGCATCAAATCAGGGAACGCTATTATTCTGAAAGGTGGCAAAGAAGCGAGAGAAAGTAATTTGCTACTTTGTAAACTTATAAAAAATGCTCTGGTCAAAGCTCATGTAAGTCCAGAAATAATTCAATTTATTGATCCAAAAATAAAAAATAGTGTTTTAGATATAATCTCTGCTAATGGTTTGATAGATGTTGTCATCCCTCGTGGAAGTGCAAATTTAATAAATTTCATAAGAGAAAATACTACAGTCCCTCTCATAGAAACTGGTGCTGGAGTTTGTCATACATATGTGGATGAAAGTGCAAAACTTTCAGAATCAGCTGAAATTATTTTTAATGCAAAGACACAACGCCCAAGCGTCTGTAATGCACTCGACACACTGCTCGTACATAAGAAAATAGCAAAAGAATTTTTACCAAAAGTAGCCAAACTTTTAGTAGAAAAAAATGTAGAAATATTTGCCGATCCTGAAAGCCATAAAATTTTAGAAAATATTTATCCAGAAAATCTTTTGCAAATTGCCAAAGCAACAGATTTCGGACGAGAATTTTTAAGCCAGAAAATGTCTATCAAAATAGTTCCAAATATTGATGAGGCTATAAAATTTATTCAAAAATATTCTTCCAAACATTCTGAAGCAATACTGACAGAAAATAGAAACAATGCTGAAAAGTTTTTGAATGAAATAGATTCAGCTGTTGTTTATACCAATGCTTCCACCCGCTTCTCTGATGGTGCTGTTTTTGGTCTCGGTTCGGAAATAGGTATCTCAACTCAAAAAATCCATGCCCGTGGCCCGATGGGTCCATCCGAAATGACAACTTATAAATGGATCGTCACCGGAAACTACAATACTAGAAAATAAACAGGCAAGGCCTGTTAAATTTTGTTTTCTTTTATTTTTCTTTTCAATTTATACGCATTCCCATGACTAAGCATCCCCAAATAAGATTGTATAGTATTTGGTTTGGGATTTTTGTTAATATTCCTAAACATCCTTCTTTTTGTAGCAGTGCGTAATACTCTATGCTTCGGAAAATGCACCCAACCAAGAAAATCTACACCGGAGTAGATTGTTTTAATAAATACTTTATCTGGGTGCATATTTAACTTTAGTTTAGTCTCTAAAAATTCTTTCATTACTTTCAGTGTGTTTTCTAAATATTCTTTATCGTCTGAAAGAACAACAAAATCATCTGCATATCTAATGTAATATTTTACTTTCAGTTTATGTTTTATATATTGATCAAATTCATTCATATAGATATTTACTAAAAGTTGAGAAGTTAAATTACCAAGTGGTAAACCTTTCAATGACACATTCTCTGCCATGGCAGAAAGTGTGTCATTTTGTATATATACACTATCACTGATATCTGTATTTGTGTGGAAGCTATTTATTATTTGTTCTAATAACCAGATAATGTCTTCATCTTTTACATGCTTTGTCAGAATATCTTTCAAAATATTGTGATCTATGTTTGCAAAGAATTTTCTAATATCGCATTTTAATACAAAACAAGTTTTAGCGCTGTTTTTAGAAACAATTCTTATCATTTGCCTAAATCTGTTTATAGATCTATGAGTTCCTTTTTCTATTCTGCAAGAATATGAATCATAAATAAATTTACTATCAAAATAACCATAGAATTCTTGATAAATTAAGTGATGAAGTAATCTATCTCGCACCATCGCCTTATGAATTTGTCTCGGTTTTGGGTCAGAAATATTAAAAGCTTTATAACCACCATGCACATAAGTTTTGTTTTTTAAATCAATATATAAATCAAAAATATTATCCATCAATTTAGATTGAAACAATATCACATCATTTTTCTTTTTCTTGTCATGTAAAAACTCCTGCCAAGCTTGAAGTAATTTTTCTATAGTTATGATATTATCGTATGTATGAATAAATCGTCTCATATTGGTATCACCCCCCCCCGCAGCGCCTTCAGCGCTTCTAAAAGCAAAAATCGCTTACTCTTTTTGGTTTAAAATATATAATGATTTTCCAAAGGCACATCGCTATATTTTAGGTGAAAAAATTGGAGATTATTTTCTGGCTCTTTTAGAAAACATTTTTATTTCAATATATCTACCACCAGAACAAAAAATACAGAGGCTCACAATAGCTATTTCTAAACTAGATGGTGTAAAGTTCTTCTTACAAATTGCTTGGGAAAACAAATGTATTCCTAGTGAAAAATATTCTACTCTTTCAGAACTTTTAAATGAAATCGGCAGAATGCTGGGTGGTTGGAAAAAAGGACTTGAAAAGAAAACCCCTCAGAAATAATCCAAGGAGAAAGATATTGTTTCTGAAGCAGACACCATTGCCAGCATTCCACTCATTGTCGGGATTGACCTTGTTCACGTTGACGTTGAGCTGACCATCATCGTTGCGATACGCGTTAAAGCGGTACAAATTGTGGAAATAATCATCTTTTTCACTGCCAGCCTAAGCGCAATTAAATGCCAGAGACTGTGCTGTATTTTATTTGGGACATAAAAGTCCACCAATTATTTCCACCAACATTTTCTTTTTTGTTTTAGAAATATAACTGCCCTCTTATGTAAGCCTTGGCCGACACAACTCTCACAAATTATTTTTCTAGAATCCCCACTCTCAAGCCGTGACCGAAGAGTTATTAAGAATTCCTTCTTTATTATATATTAAAAAAAGAAAAAGGGCCTAAGACACAAAGTATCTAAGGACCCTTTTTTATTAAGAAACATAGTTTCAGTTGCTGAAGCAGACACCATTGCCAGCACTCCACTCATAGTCGGGATTGACCCTGCCCACGTCGACGTAGAGCTGACCACCATCGATGCGATACGCGCGAAAGCGGTACAAAGTGTCAACACCATCAACTTTAAAGTAGACGATGACACCTGTTCCTTTTATATCAACTTCACCGAAGAGAATAACTTTACAGATTATAGAAAGTCCTTCAAGATAAGAATAGACTTTTTTAATTCCAGTATTTTCAGCTTCTTCAAGAATCTGTTTGTGAGTTAAGTTGGGAATAAACCGATACACTACAGTAATAAAGCCTTTAGGTATATCAAGAACCGTTTTTCCGTTAAAGTAATTCCAAAGATCTTTATCAATGAACGGAACGACATTTTTTAATCTAGCTTCTCTTTCGAGAACTGATTTTAGAAAAGTCATCACTGTATCTTCACTGACTGTAAATAACTCTGGACTTTTAGGAATAGTAAGGGTTTTTGTTTTTTGAAAAAGTTTTGAAACAAATTCTTTGACTCCCAAAAATTCAAGAAGTTCAGGTTTTGTAAAGTGATTAACCTTGTTATGCGCCCTGAAACGCAAGTCATTATTTGCAACATTCTGACGAATTCTCTTTATGAGACTGTCAACGCGCTTGTTGCCACGTGCGGTGTTGTTTTTGTTTGGCATTTTGCACCATCCTATAGTTTTTTAAGAACTTGAGCCGATTTTTCTGTGTTTTTTACAGAACGGAACGGTTTCTAACCTTTGTTATATTATATACCTTTTTAACAAAAAGTCAAGAGGAAAAATATTTCATAACAAGCTATAATAAAAAACATGAAATATTGTAAAGATTGCGAACCAGCACAAGAAAATCATTTTGTAGCCTATTTATCAGTTGTTTTGGATTATATTAGCCAACCACTTTTTAATATCATGGAATTGCTTTTTAAAAGCACAGCGGAAGCAATCTCTTCTAGGGTTTCTATTCCATTCATGCAATTAATGGTTTTTTTAGGGTTTGCTCATTTTTCAGAACGACCTGACAGTAAAGACACATTGCGTACAAAATGTTTTTGGGAAGAAGCAGAGAGACGCGGAATAAAAATGCGAGAATTTAAAATGGGTTTAATTAAAGATTCTTTTATTGCCGAATACAAAGGAAAAAGAATAAGTTTTGATGGTCTACCTCGAGGAGAAGAGGGAGAATCTGGAGCTATTGATTGGATGGACAATAAAGGTATCATGAAAATAAAATTTCTAAAAGAAGATTTGCCTGTTGCTCGTGGCGGAGTGGCTTTTACAAAAAAGAAGGCACTTAAAATTTTTAATGAAATTACTAAACCCGTGATCACGAAACCAAATTTGGGTTCACGTTCTCGTCATACTTTGATACATATAGATACACCTGAAAAATTAATCTATGGTTTTGAAAAAGCAAAAAAGCTTTCTCCTCTCGTCGTGATAGAAGAAGAATTGCGAGGATATCTTTTTAGAGCAACTTTAGTAAATAGTAAATTAGTCGGCGTTGTGAGACGCGACCAACCAGAAGTGACAGGTGACGGAATCCATACTTTGCAAGAATTGATGGATAAAGAAAATGAGCGCGCCGAAAGAAAAGGACCTATATTCCATAAAATAATTATTGACCCCGATGCAGAAGTAGAATTAAAACGCGAAGGAATTAAAATGGAAGATATTCCAGCCGCCCACAAGGTCATCACTTTTTCTCAAAAGACTAGTCGTGGCATTGGTGGGACAACGACAGAAGTAACAGATTTAATCCATCCGGAAAATGTTAAGATGTTAGAAAAATTAGGAGCCTATTTGAAAGATCCACTCGTTGGCGTTGATCTCATAATAGAAAAGATAGAAGAACCTTGGTACACCGAACAACATTGCGGAATAATAGAATGCAACAGTCTGCCATTTATAGATTTGCATCACTACCCTCTTTTCGGAAAACCAAACAATGTAGCCGGTAAACTCTGGGACTTTGCAATGCCTGAATCTAAAGGGAAATAAAAAAGGCCAGAAAACTGGCCCTTGTAAACTTTTCATTAAATCTTTGAGATACTAAATGTCCCAAAAAAATTTTTCCTTTTTTTAAATAACAAAGAAATAGAGTACTTACTTCCTTCTGCGATAACTACTACAATAAAACCTGTGTTTGATACATTGAGGTCTTTCGGTTTTGTAATAATAGAACCAAGAATTCCAGCCTCAGTATAAAATTTTATTTTAAAATCTTCTTCATTTTTTTCATAAGAAAAAATCTCTTCTAATGAAAAACTCGAAGTAAACTCTTTTTCTATTGGCTTATTCGCACAATCAAAATCTGTTATTTCCAATAGCTTCTGTTGATCTAATAATACTTGCATATTATCCTCTATTTATGATGAATTTTCTACTCTTATTCTAAACTAAAAAAATCATTCTGTCAACTACAATACAACCCCCTATCCCCCTTGTCAGGGAAGGAACACCTCACCCCTAACCCCTCTCCAAAATTTTAATTTTGGAGAGGGGAAAATCTGCTTAATAGCAGATTGGGGTGAGGTAAAGTCCCCCTGATAAGGGGGATTTAGGGGGTTGTATTAAAATACAGCTTTGTTAATATATATGTAATAAAATTTTATGACTTTCATATCTTTAATTTTAACTATTCTAAGTTCTCTTATATTTTTAGGATTTTTTATTTTATATAATAAAAATATTTTAAATGGTTCTATAAAACCAAACATTGTCACTTGGAGTCTTTTTGCTTTAATTACTCTTATCAATTCACTCACCTATATTTCTTTTACTCATGACATTTTTAAAGGGGCACTCGCTTTTACAGATTGTTTCACTTGTATTATCATTACTTCTTTAATTCTTTTTAAAAATCAAAATTTTAAAATAAACACTTCAGAAAAAGTAATAATTCTTCTATCTATTTTATCTTTGATAATTTGGTATATATTACATTCAGCAGTATATGCAAATCTATTATTACAACCAGCTTATATTTTAGCTTTTATTCCAACTCTTAAAAATGTATGGAAAAATCCAAAGGATGAAAGCACATTGGTATGGCTTATGTGGGCAGTTTCTTTTATTTTAACCATCATGGTAATAATAATCCGTTGGGAAAACAATTGGGCAGATTTAATTAACCCATTAATTGCATTAATTCTTCACACGAGTGTCGGTTTACTTGCATTACGTAAAATTAAAATCCAAAATACAACCTCACCCCTAACCCCTCTCCAAAATTAAAATTTTGGAGAGGGGAAAATCTGCTTAATAGCAGATTGGGGTGAGGTAAAGTCCCCCTGATAAGGGGGATCTAGGGAGTTTATTTAATTTATTTTTCCTATCGTAACTTCTGACTTCGGGTCGAAAGCATCAGGGTCAAGTTTTAAATGTGAAATATATTTTCTCTGTACTACGAAACCCCCTAAGAATTTCAAAAAATCTTCTGTTTTATCTTGCTCCCCTTTTTCTTCCATATGTTCGAGTGGGTGTGCTTCGGGAGTATATTCAAAATGCCCACAAATTTCTCCGTCTTTATAAACTCGCAAATGATATTGGTCTTCAAAATCTGTCAGTTTTCTCCAACTCAAAACCTGATCTTCATCTATCCAAGCAATGAAATGATTACCAAAGCCCCATTTTTCAAAAAGATGTTTCTTTAATCCTTCTAGGGTCTTATGAGGTGCGAGCCAGCCGATGTGATATTTTTGCCTACCCTTTTTATGCCAAATAACACCTATTTTCAATAGAAATTTACGAACTGGTAAAAAGAAAGAGTATATAAAACCCCACGTTTTTTGTTTAATTTCATCCATTATTGTCATATGAGATATGATAGCATAATTTTCAAATTGACAGAACATGTTAACAATCTATGTTTTTGCTAAAAATTTCACTACAGAGTATACTTAAAAGATTATAAATACGTAAAAAACTATAAAAATATGGAAATAGATGTAAACACAAAACAAAATAAATTATCAATGCCTATGGCTATAATCATCGCTGGAGTATTGATAGCTGGAGCAATATATTTTTCTTCAATCAAAAAAAATGAAACAAATCCAATAAATGGTAACGGAGAAAAAATAACAAACATAGCTCCAATCGGAGCCATGGATAGAATTCTTGGTGATTCAAAAGCAAAAGTGGTGATTGTTATGTATGAAGATTTTCAATGTCCTTTCTGTGCAGCAGTTGGAGGCTCATTAAAAAATGATTCACCTGTGATTCAATATTTAAAAAAAGGTGACCCAAGTTGGACTCCTTTTATGCCAGATATTACTAAAAATTATATAGATAGCGGAAAAGTTTCATTTGTTTTTAGAGATTGGGCCTTTTTAGGAGATGAAGCAAAAAATAGAGGCAAAGAAGATGAATCTACAAAATCTGCCGAAGCTGCTAGATGTGCAGGAGATCAAGGCAAGTTCTGGGAATTTCATGATTATCTTTACTCACATCAAAATGGAGAGAATCAAGGAGGATTTTCTAATTCAAACTTAAAAACTTTTGCTAAAAATATAGGGTTAGACACTGCAACTTTCGATCAATGTTTGGATAGTAACAAATATGAACAAGCTGTCAATGATTCTAAAATTGAAGGTACTAAAGCCGGAGTGACAGGAACACCCAAAGGATTTATTTTAAGAGATGGAAAAGTTGTCAGTACCATCGATGGAGCAGAACCACTTTCTAGTGTAAAATCAAAAATTGATGCAGCTCTAAAATAGATTATGGATTCGATTATTCATTTTGATTTGTCTTTGTTGATAAAAACTATCGGTTATTTAGGAATTTTCTTTTTTATCTTTGCTGAATCTGGATTATTTTTCGGTTTTTTCTTGCCAGGTGATTCTTTACTCTTCACTGCTGGATTACTTGCTTCGCAGGGGTATTTTAATATCTCTATATTAATTTTATTGACTACGTTAGGAGCTATTTTAGGTGATCAAGTTGGTTACCTTTTTGGTAAAAAAATAGGACCAAAAATTTTCAATCGTGATGATTCATTTTTTTTCAGAAAAAAACATATCACTGAAGCAGAAATTTTTTATCAAAATTATGGCAAAAAGACAATCATTCTTGCTCGTTTTATACCCATCGTTCGTACTTTCGTTCCGATATTGGCAGGGGTAGGAAAAATGCATTACAAAAAATTCTTCACTTACAATATTATCGGAGGGATATTATGGGGTTTAGGCATTCCCCTACTCGGATATTTCTTAGGAGAAAACATCCCAAATATCGATAAATATTTGTTGCCAATAATTTTATTGATAATATTTCTTTCAATCTTACCGACAATATTATCTTTCTTCAAAAAGAAATAATGCTTGCGGAGCCGGACGGATTCGAACCGTCGAAGGGTTTTGAAGCCCTTGCCTCTTTAGCAAAGAGGTACGTTAGACCACTCTGACACGGCTCCTTTCGACTTAATTACTCTAACATATTCTTAGCTTTTTTCCATTTTTCTGTTATACTTTCTCCATAAATTGGAGAGATGGGTGAGTGGTTTAAACCAACAGTTTACTAAACTGTCGTCCCTTTAAAAGGACCGCGAGTTCGAATCTCGCTCTCTCCGCCAAGAAAAAAAATATGAATAAAAAAAATATAATGTTTGTTGGTATAATTATTTTAATACTTCTAATGCTTGGCGTAGGTTTTTATGAATTTAAAAATAAAAACCAACCTTTAGTTGATATAAATATCCAAAATACAACTTATGTCGACTCTGCAAAAACTTTTTCTTTTTCTTATCCAAGTCAATTTTCTATTTCAGATAAAGAAACTGAAAATTCTCAAAATTGGAGGGTCGAAACTCCTGACCTTGGACTTCTTTTGGCAGTCATTCAAATTCCAAAATCATTTTTACCAAACACAAATTTCGGAGAAGCAAAGTTTACAGTAGGAGTAAGTTCTAACTCAAATGCAGTAAAAAATTGTGTATTTTCCGACAACAGGAACATGGAAACTGTAAATAAAGTTACAATAGGTTCTAGAGAATTCACAAAAGTTACATTTACAGACACTGGTGCTGGAAATTATTACGATACGACTAGTTATCGAACGATTTATAATAATCAATGTTACGCTATAGAATATACAATACATTCAAGCAATATTTATAACTATCCTCCAGAGCGAGAAATCAAGGAATTTGATAAAATCAAAATCAATTCTGTTCTCGAAAACATTGTACAAAGTTTCAAATTTATTTAGTAAATATGGAATTATCTGATAAGCTCGAAGTAAAATTTCGATTAGATATAAATCAAAAAAAAGCTTTAAACAAGTTAAAACTTTTCTCTGTGGCTGATCTGCTTTTTCACTTCCCTGTCAGGTATAGCGACATAAGTGAAATAAAAAAAATATCTGAATTAGTTGCTGGAGAGACAACGACAGTCTGTGGAAGAATTTCAAACTTAAAAACAAAAAAAGGTTTTAAATCAAAAATCCCTATGGGTGAAGCACAAATAGAAGATTTGTCTGGAAAAATAAAAATCACTTGGTTTCACCAAGCCTATCTAGCAAAAATGATTCACGAAGGAGACACTGTGAAATTAACTGGAAAAGTGACAGAAAGCAAATATGGCACCTATCTAGCAAATCCAGAATTTGAAAAAGCCCCCAATATGCCAATAGATTCGCATGATAGCCTTTTTAGACCCCCTCGCCCTTTGGGCACTCCTCCTGCGAAGGGGGAGAATAATTTGGAAGGATTTTCCTATCCTATCTACCACGAGACTAAAGGCATCACTTCTAAGTGGTTTTATCATGCAATAGAAAAAATACTACGAGATAAGACTTTAGATAAAGTAAAAGATTATATTCCAGAAGATATTTTGAAAAAATATAGTTTACCAACATTAAAAACATCTTTAATCTGGATTCATAAACCAAAAAATGCACGAGATAGAGAGTCGGCACGAAAAAGATTCTCTTTTGAAGAAGTTTTTTGTATTCAGCTTGAACGACAACATGATAAATTTGAATATAGAAAAAATAAATCATTTCAAATAAAAGTGAACGAAAAAGAAAAAGAAGAATTCATAAAACGTTTTCCTTTCATCCCAACCAATTCACAAAAAAAATCTATCCAAACAATTTTAGATGATATGGGAAGAAACTTTCCAATGTCTCGTTTACTTGAAGGTGATGTCGGAAGTGGAAAGACAGCTGTGGCAGCCACAGCCGCTTATACGACAGTCAAACAAACTCCTAAAAACCAAGGATTCGGCAACTTGCAAGTCGCTTATATGGCTCCAACTGAAATCCTAGCAGCTCAGCATTTTGAGTCTTTCATCCAGTATTTCAAACACTTACCAATCAATATAGGCCTTATTACAGGCTCTGGTTGTCGTAAATTCCCCTCTAAGGTAAATCCATCCGGATGGACAAATATCTCTCGCTCCCAGCTTTTAAAATGGACTGCTGAGGGAATAATACCCATCCTGATAGGCACTCATGCCCTCATCCAAAAAACAGTTAAATTTAAAAATTTAGCATTAGTAGTGATAGACGAACAACATCGTTTCGGTACAGCCCAAAGAAGAAAACTTGTCAGAAAAGACAACATCGCTCCCCACTTACTATCTATGACAGCGACACCAATTCCCCGCACCTTGGCTCTAACAATTTATGGAGATCTTGATTTATCCCTACTTGATGAAATGCCAGCTGGCAGAAAACAAATAATCACAGAAATTATCACACCCCTAAAACGTGATGAAACTTATGAAAAAGTGAGAGTAGAATTGAAAAATGGGAGACAGCTCTATGTGATTTGTCCTAGAATCAACGAACCTGATCGGACCCCGTCGCTCGCGAGCGACAGGGCGGGAAAAGAAATTAATGTATTAGAAATTAAAGCTGTTACTGCTGAAGCGAAACGTTTAAAGAAAGAAGTATTCAGAGAATATGAAATAGGAGTGCTCCATTCAAAAATGAGCAAAGAGAAAAAGGAGGATGTGATGAAAGACTTTACCGATGGGAAAATAAATATTTTGTGTGCAACGTCTGTCGTCGAAGTCGGCGTGAACGTACCTAATGCGACAATCATAATCATTGAGGGAGCAGAAAGATTTGGACTTGCCCAGCTTCATCAACTTCGTGGAAGAGTAATCAGAAGTAATTATCAAGCATATTGTTATGTATTTGCAGAAGCAAAATCAGATAAAACAATTCAAAGATTGAAAGCTTTAAAAACTGCTAAGAATGGTTTTGAATTAGCAGAATTAGATTTAACTTTAAGAGGTGCTGGAGAATTGGGAGGTACGAAACAATGGGGCATTTCTGATCTCGGAATGGAAGCAATTAAAAATTTGAAAATGGTAGAAGCCGCCCGCACCGAAGCCATTCGCCTTATATCTCTAGATTCCGAACTCTCAAAATATCCCCTCTTAAAACAAAAAGTTCACGAGAAGGCTGGAGAATTCCACTTTGAATAAAAATACTCAACACTTTTAGACGATCGTCTATAAGTGTTAATACTTAAATAATTTATTTTTCTTCTATTAATCCTAATTTAATTAATCTTGAACGAATACCACCGACTTGGCGACCGGATAGTTTTGAAATATTTTTTATTGCTTCACCTTTTTTAAAATGTGACACTACTTCTTCCTCTTCTTCTTTAGTCCACTTTTTGTAAGCATTTTGGTGTTTGGTACGGATTTGTTCTAGGCGGCCCATAACCCCGCTTTGGAGCTCGGCTCTCAAGTGGGGCTCAGCTTTCTCTTTCTTTTCCTTCCATTCCCCTCCTAAAGCAATCACAAAATTTTTATGCATTCTTTTTATTTCTTCTTCACTAAGTGCATCAAAGGTTTTTTCTGCTTCTTCTGATTCTTTTTGAAAAAGACTATCTTGCTCTAATATTTGTGGATGCACTTTGAGAGCATGTTCATTGCATCCCAAAAGATACAAACCATCAAGCCTTCTCACTCGTGAGAGCGCCACATAACCTTGTCCATATTCAAAAACAGACGATAAATCCATCACCGCTGCATCCATGCTCATTCCCTGACTTTTATGTACAGTCATAGCCCAAGCCAAACGAAGTGGTATTTGAGTAATCTTCGCCTTTATTTTTCCATTTTCCTCAACTACCCAATCCATGGGGGTAATTATAATATCTCTACCATTTTTGGTTTTAATAATTGGATTTTTAGAATATGAGTCAAAATCAACTACTGTGCCAAGTGTACCATTTACAAAATGTTCTTTTTGATTATTTTTTGTGCACATCACCACTGCTCCTTTTTTTAAAACCAAAACTTCTGGAGATAAACACCCCTTTTTGAGTGCAGCTACGAGAGGTAGCGAACCAGTTGATTCCATCTCAAATTTAAAACTTTCTCCTTCTATCTTTGAAAGCATTCCATCATTTACCCTATCGACGTCTAGGTTGTGAGAAAAAAGTTTTGTGATATTTTCTGGAAATTTTCCATTTTGTATATAACGTGATTTTATTTTCTCTTCATGTTCTTCATCAAAATTATTGTGTCGAATAGCAAGTAAAAGATCTAAAAACGAGGTATCATCTTGACGATGTTGCTCGCAAATATAGCAAACGACTGGATGTAAACGCATCCAAGCATCAGACTCATAGGCAAAACGTGCTTGTTTTTCTTCCATTAGACTTTCTTGTTTCTGTTCTATTTTTCTCTTCTCAATCGGTGGAAGTTGAAAAAAATCTCCAACTAATATTACTTGAATTCCACCAAATGGTTCACTATTTTGTTTTATCTCTCGACACACGACATCTATCATCGATAGTGTCTCCGCTCGAAGCATAGATATTTCATCAATTATTAAAACTTTCGTCTTCCTTACTCGACGACAGATATATTCACTGCTAGAAATCCTATCTATGTCATATTTATTTAAAGTTTCTTTAATACCAATACCACTCCAGGAATGTATGGTCATCCCTCCAATATGCGTCGCAGCGATACCTGTGCTCGCAGTAATAGCATGATTTATTTCATGCTCCCGTAAATAATCCACATATTTATTTATAGTAAAAGTTTTCCCGGCCCCCGGTTCACCAGTAAGAAAAACATTCGCGCCGGTTTTCATTATCCTAAGCGCTTCATCTTGAGTCATTAGTTGATTATAATATATTTTTACTGTTTTCTAAAATTTGTCCGCCCTCTACGATTCGAACGTAGGACCCTCGAGGTATAAGCTCGATGCTCTAACCAACTGAGCTAAGGGCGGATATAAACACACTATATTATTTCTTAAATAAAAACAATATATTTATATATTAACTTTTTATTTCCAACTTCGCTTCTCCTTCCACTTTCTTCGGTATTATCCCATTGGCAATTATTATCTTGTTATATTCTTCCTGTTCCAATGTTTCTACCTCTATGAGTTTGTTGGCTATAGCGTCTAGAGCTTTTTTGTGTTCTGTCAAAACTTTTTCCGCTGACTTTATTCCATCATTTATAATTCTCGAAACTTCAGAATCAACTTTCGTGGAAACTGTTTCCGAATATCCATCTTCTCTTGTTTCTCCCCAACTCAATTTTCCACCATCATTTCCTAAGGTGACAGGTCCAATCAAATCTGACATTCCCCAACGAGTCACCATAGCCCGAGCTAAATTGGTAGCGACTTGCAGATCACTAGATGGGCCAGTCGTAATATCACCGAAAATCATTTTCTCTGCCACGTATCCACCGAGAGACATTGCAATGTCATCTATAAATTCTTTTTTAGATTGAAGTCTTCTTTCTTCTAACGGTAATTTCAAAGTATATCCTCCTGCATTTCCACGAGCAATGATAGATACTTTGTGCACAGGATCTGCATGTGGAAGCACGGAAGCAACTAGTGCATGCCCCGCCTCATGATATGCTGTTATTTCTTTTTCTTTTTTAGAAAGTAAATGACTTTTTCTTTCGGGCCCAAGCATCACTTTTTCAATAGCACGAATTAAATCAAATTGAAAAACTTTTTTACGGTTCTCGCGTGCAGCAAGTATCGCTCCTTCATTCATCAATGAGTATAAATCAGCACCAGAGAATCCAGGAGTTCTTTCAGCTATTAATTTCAAATTTATATCTTCAGCTAATGGTTTTAATTGTGCATGAATATTTAAAATTTCTTCACGGTCTATGCGGTCTGGTAGATCAAGCATCACCTTTCTATCAAATCTTCCTGGACGGACAAGAGCTGGATCAAGCACGTCTGGTCTGTTTGTGGCAGCCATAACTATCACTTTTTCATTTGGCTCAAAGCCATCCATCTCAACCAATATTTGGTTTAATGTTTGTTCACGTTCGTCATTCCCTCCTCCAAAGCCACCTCCACGAGTGCGTCCAATAGCATCTATTTCATCCATAAAAATAATAGCTGGAGCTGCTTTTTTGGCCATTTTAAAGAGATCTCGTACGCGAGATGCTCCAACACCCACAAACATTTCTACAAATTCCGAACCAGATAAATGAAAAAAAGGTACTCCTGCCTCTCCCGCCACAGCTCTTGCAAGCAATGTCTTTCCTGTGCCAGGTGCACCTGTTAAAATTACTCCTTTTGGAATTCTTGCGCCAATGTCTAAAAACTTTTTTGGGTTTTTCAAGAAATCAACAATTTCTTTTAGTTCTTCTTTAGCCTCCTTGCATCCGGCGACATCTTTAAATGTAACTTTATTATTTTTATCATTTGGATCAGTAATGCGAGCTTTGGATTGACCAAAAGAAAATGCTTGCATGCCTGCACCTTTAACTTGACGAGAAAGATACCAAAAGAAAAACAAAATAAAAATTATTGGTATAAGGAAAGGCAATAAATTCATAAACCAATATCCAAAACCACTTTCATTTTTTACTTCTATATTTGTTGCATTTAATGCTTCAGATTTTACTCCATAATTAAAAAGAGTTTGCGAGAGAGAAGATTCTGTTTCTTTTTTAGAAGTTTTTACTGAATCATCTTTATAAGTAACCGTTAACTTTTCTCCTTCCACTAATATCCCCTTCACCTCTCCTGCTGTCACACTTTTAGCTAAGTCTGAAATAGAAATTTCAGGTACATTTTTAGAGGTACCAGAAATCATTAAATAAAGGGCAGTGATGGTCATAAAAATCAAAATAGCTCCCAATAAGTTTCCAGAAAACTTGGGGTTTTCTTTCTTTTTTTTGCCCTTATTTTTAGGTTCTTTTTGATTCAAAAAATTAAAATCCATTCATAGACAATAGCACAAAAATGACAAAAATAAAAGCCCACTTTCGTAGGCTAATTTATACAAGATTATGCAGCAAATTTACTCTTGATTAAAGACAGAACAAATTTTCCTGTCATTTTCTTCGTAAAATTTACAAAATGCGAAGAAAATTTATATAATTCTACATCCGAAATTTCAGGATGTCTTTTTGAAATCTTTTTAATTTCTTTTTCAAAAGAAGAGAGTAGAATCTCTCCTGTTTCATTAAATTCCAGACTTTTTAATAACTCATCTGAAATTTCTTTAAAAACTCCAAATTCAAGAGCCATAGACTTATTCCTTCTATTAAATTAAAAAATTAAAATGTACTTAAAGCTACTTTTATAGTATAGCACAAAAAGAATAACTCTGTCAAACTTTTGTGGAACTGGCGGAAATCGAATCCGCGTGCAGAAGGTTTTTGTTAAGAAATCTACATATTTAGCATATTTTTGTTTTAAATTAAAAAATTATTAAATGAGCAAAATATTTTTCAATCGATTCTCTTTATTTCGAAAGAAAGTCGAGACTTCTTTCCTCTATCCCGATAATATTATGCCCATTCTCATATATCGGAAGTCTATGAGATAGACACGAGCTTACGCTAAAGCGGAAACTCGAGCAAAAGCAAAGTCGTTCATACCGAAGTATGGAGAAACTGCTGCCTTTACTTTATCAGTCAATTTTGCAATTAACATTTAGACGAATTTTAACGAGATTACGTCTATACTCGATATGCATCTTAAACAATAAGCCAACTGTCTATGCCTTGCAGTCCCATATTCGCCTTTCAATGTTCTTTAGTTTGTTTTTATTTCGCGTCTTATTTCACGATCTATTTCACGTCTTTTTATAGTTTCACGTTTATCTAGTTTTCTCTTTCCTTTCACTAAAGCAATTTCTACTTTAATTTTTCTCCCTTTATTATACACTGAAACAGGAACTATTGTCAAACTTTTATTCTTTTCACTATCTGTAAGTTTTCCTATTTCTTTTTTAGTAAGCAAAAGTTTCTTATTTCGCAATGAATCATAATCTTTTGGCATATTATTCACTTGATAAGATTCCACGTTAGCATTTATCAAAAAAACTTCCCCACCTCTGACAATAATAAATGCACCCTCTAAAGACATCCTTCCGTTCCTGACAGATTTAACCTCCACACCTAAAAGCTCAATACCTGCCTCGTACTTTTCTAAAATTTCATAATTAAAATATATTTTTTTGTTTTCTGCGTAATGAGCCATAAATTATTTCTTTTATTTTATTTCTTTTTCTATATCTTCAAAATTATCTCCATTAAATAAAATAGTTTTTAGATTTTTGTATTTTTTTATATTTATATCTTTAAAAAATTCTACCCTATTATCAATGAAAATTACACGAGAATTCAAATTTTCTTCACAAATTTTTTCTATAATTTTCTTTTTACTTCCTGGTACTGAATAAATTGCATTAAACAATGCACTAATTTTACTCATTTTAATCTTATCTAGTTGAAATTCTTCATCACCGTTTGTCGCAAGATAACAATTCTGCTTCCCTATTCTTTTTACTATCTTAAGTATTTCTTTATTTAAAAAATTAGGACATTGAGACATTATTTCCTCATATACTTTTTTGACTAAAGATTTTTTTATATTTTTTTGTTTAAATAAATAATTCAAAAAATCTTTTAAAGAAAATTCTTTGGTCCTTACTTTTTTATAATATTCTTCTGCAAAATTTTGCTCTACACCAGCTTTTTTAATGGAAGAAAACATATGTTTTTTAAATTGTTCTGTATTATTAAATACCACATCATCAAAGTCAAATATTAATTTAATACTCTCACTTTTTATGATATTCTCTACGCAATCTGCAATCTTTTGAGTATCGTGACGAATAAAACTTCTGACACTACTTATTGCATCAGCCTTATCATATTTAAAAAATAAATGTGACAACAAAGGTGCTCTGATTACCCGTTCATCTTTTAAATCATCTTCTACTAAAACCCCACTCCCTTCTTCAAGTTTATAACTTTCAATTTGTTTTTTAGTTGGTCTCTCATTGTTTACAAGTATAAAATCAATCGATCTTCCTAAATATGTTTCTACATTCTTAACAAAATCACTTACTTTCCAATTCTTGGTATGTTCTTGTTTATTTGTCAGATTTACAGGAAAAATTATCTTAGCTTTACTTTTTAATATAGTTTCTTTAAAACCAGCCACAATGAGATTGGGAACTACTGAACAAAAATAGTTTCCAGGACCAATAATTATGTAATCTGCATTTAAAATAGCATCTTTTGCATTTTTGTTTAATTTTACATTTTCATTTTTATAAAAAATTTTCTTTAAACTAGATTTTTGAAAATCCACACCATCAACTGCAACTTCACCTTCAAATAAGGTTCCATCTGAAAGCAAAATAGACAATTCTGCTTTATCATTTGTTATAGGGATAACATTGCCTTTAACTTTCAAAATTTCAGAAGCCACCTCAACCCCTTTAACAAAATCCCCTGTTACCTTTTCAAGTGCTGCAAGTAAAATATTACCAAAACTATGACCCTTAAGCCCTCCTTCACTAAAACGATAATTCATTAATTTTCTGACTACTTCACTATGCTCAGAGAGAGCAACAAGACACTGTCTGACATCTCCTGGCGGCAATACACCTAATTCGTCTCGAAGAACCCCCGTAGAGCCTCCATTGTCTGCCATAGAGACTAAAGCAGAAAGAGAGACATTTTCAAGATTTTTTAAACCAGAAAGCATAGTATAACTACCCGTACCCCCACCTACGGTAACAATATTTTTCATAAAAGGATTATATCACTTTTATTTTTAAAAAGTAGTAATTTAAATAAGTTGACTTTATAAGCAAAATAAGCTAAACTCTTCTTAGTTTTAAGTATTAAATTATCAATTGCGAGAAAGAATAAACAACCAAATAAGAGTAAAAGAACTTCGTATTATAGATAGTGAAGGTCAAAATCTCGGTGTTTTAAGTATAAAAGATGCCCTAGAATTGGCCCAAAGTAAGAATTTGGACTTGATTGAAGTATCTCCAAATGCCAATCCACCTATCGGAAAGATAATGGATTTCGGTAAATACCAATACGAGGTAAGCAAAAAATTAAAGAAAGCAAAAGCTGGTTCTAAGCCAACAGAAACAAAATCTATTCAGATAAAAATAGGTACTGGAGATCACGATTTAGAACTTAAAGCCAAAACTGCTTCAAAATGGTTAAAGGAAGGACATAGAATTAAAGTTGAACTTTTCTTGGCTGGGCGTACAAAGTATATGGATGAAAAGTTTTTGAAAGGAAGATTGGATAGAGTACTTCATTTTATAACAGAAGAATACAAAGTATCAGATGCTTATAAAAGAGGACCAAAAGGTTTAATTACAACAATAGAAAAAGCAAAATAATATGAAAACAAATAAGTCATACGCAAAAAGATTAAAGATTACAAAAAATGGTAAAGTGATAGCCCGCAAATCAGGTTTCAACCATTTTAATGCCAAACAATCAAGAAATACTCAACTAGCTGGAAAAAAAGGCAGAAATTTTATAATAAAAAATAAACCAAAAAGTCACTTATTACCATTTAGCTAAATTATCCATGACCAGAGTAAAAAAAGGAGTACATGCATTAAAAAGAAGAAGAAGCGTCTTAAAACAGACCAAGGGTTTTAGACATGGTCGCAGTACTAAAGAACGTCAAGCCAAAGAAGCATTATTGCATTCGGGAAATTATTCTTTTGCTCATAGAAAAGATAAAAAATCACATAATAGAAAACTTTGGAATATTAAAATCAATGCCGGTGCTCGAGAACTCGGAATGTCTTATTCAAAATTAATCGATGCTTTGAAGAAAAAAGGCATTCTTTTAGATAGAAAAATTCTTTCCGACTTGGCAGAAAATAACAGAGAAGTATTCTCAAGAATAATAGAAAGTATTAAATAATAAGAGTTAGGTTATAAAACCTTTTTATCGTCTATCTTATATTTTTTAACCATAGCGATTATATCTGCTACTAGTTTTTTCACATCACCACCAGAAATAATCTTATCATTTGGACGATGACTTTTTTTAATTATATCTTCTAGCTCTTCTGCCATATCCCAAGGACCTTTCAAAATACCAATCGGTTTATAATCTTCAAAAGCAATAGTAAATTCGTGAATAGTACCGATACGTCCAGGACCACAAATGACAGCATCTGAAGAACGAGTCAAAAGAAGATCTCGTCCTGGATAACCAAAACCAGTATAAATAATTAAGTCCATATAATCTACTGGAAGCTTGTAAACATCTACATGTTCTTTTTCGGAAGCAGCTGGAGAAAGGCCAATCGATATTCCACCTTCTTCCTTAGCCCCCACAGCTGCCCAAAATGGAAAACCAGTGGTAGCTCCAGTCACTAAAACCGCTCCTTGACGTGCTATCTCACGACCTAATTCTTTAGATATTTCCATTGTATTTGTATCACAGTTACTGATATCGGCTGAGCCAGAAACACAAATTTTTATCTGATCGTGGCCATGTTTATTGTAAGGACTTGAATTTATTTCCATAAATTTGATATTAATTCGTAAAATTTATAATAATACTATCTCCTTCCTTCGGTACAAGAGTATTGACTCCTAAATTATCTTTAATCTTTTGTGCTAAAAACATAGCTGATTTTGGTTCACCCATAACCACAAAAACTTTTTTGACTTTATCTTTCATATCTTCTACAAATTGTAAAAGTCCATCACTATCTTTGTGTCCTGAATATCCTAAAATAGTTTCAACGTGTGCTTTTACATTCACTTCTTCTCCGGAAATATGGATTTTTTTTGCCCCCTCTTCTATCTGACGTCCCAAGGTTCCAAGAGATTGATAACCTGTAAGTAAGATGGTGTTGTTGGGATCTGGTAAAAAATGTTTTTCATGATGCACGATACGTCCGCCAGAAGACATCCCTGAACCAGCAATAATTATTTTGGGATTTGGTGCATCATTTATCATTTGTGACTCTTTAGTGTGAAGAGTCGAATGAAGTCCTGGAAAATCGAATATATACTTGTCTTTTGAAAATGCTTTTTGTGCTCCATCATTAAAATAATTTCTAAACTGTTTAAATATTTCAGTTAAGCGAATAGCTAGTGGAGAATCAAAAAATATAGGCATCACTGGAATACGATTATTTTCTACTAAATTATCTAATTCAAATAAAAGTTCTTGAGAACGTTCAAGGGAAAAGGTGGGCATAATAAGTGTTCCCTTTCTTTTATAATTATCTTTTATTACTTTTTCTAAAAGAGATTTCCTGTCATTTCTAGACTCATGATTTCTATCTCCATATACAGACTCCATTATCAAATAATCAGCATCAGTAATTTTTTCAGTATCAGGCAACAAGGGTGATGGAGAATTTCCCAAATCTCCCGTAAAAACAATCTTTTTCCCACTATAAATAAACTCAATCATTGCCGAACCTAAAATATGTCCAGCATCTTTTAAAACTACATTCAAATTTGGAGTAATTGAGATAACTTCATGATAATCAAAAGAAGACCATCGTTCAAAAGCTTTTTTTATGTTCTCCTCAGTATATATTTTATCTAAATTAAAATATTTATTTTTTGATAAAATACCAGCTGTATCTTCTAACATCGGAAGAGTAAGAGCTTGAGTTGGTTTTGTAGAATAAATTTTACCTTGAAAACCTTCATTGATTAATTTTGGTATCTTCCCGATATGATCTATATGAGAATGAGTAATGAAAAGGATATCTATATCTTTAGGATCATATAAAAAAGGATCCCAATTGGTATCCTCAGCTAATTCTAGACCTTGAGTGAGCCCACAATCTATTAATATCTTTTTGCCATCAATTTCAAGGAGAAAATTTGCTCCTGTTACTGTTTCTGTCCCTCCATAAAATGTTATTTTTGCTGTATCTTTCATTAGTTTTATTATAGCAAGAAAATATTGATTTAAAAAGAAAAAATCCCCACACAAATGGAGAATTATTCTTAGGGTTATTTCCAATGTATTACCATAGCTTATAGCTAAGTGGATACTAGACGTGAAAGACCAAGGTCAAACACGATCGAAGTTTCCATAAAATATTGTTCTAGGTAATAATTGGAAATAACCCTACTAAAAGTATAGCAAAGTCTAAAGTGTTAGCAACTAGACGAAACTTTTTTTTCGTTTCTGAATTATTCTGCAAGATATTGCTTCATTTTTTCTTTAAAATTTTCAAAAGAAGTATAAAGTTCTGCTTGAATTCCAAACTTTTTAGCTCCTTCCACATTTTCAGCCTTATCATCCCAAAATAGTATTTGATCTTTTTTAATATTTTGTAAATCTTCGTATATTCTTGCAAAAAATTCCTGATTCGGCTTTTTACATTTCATTAAAGCAGAACAATAATTCTTATCAAATATTTTATTAAAATTCATTTTGTCCAACATATAAGCAAAACGATATTTTTCATTATTTGTAGCAAGTAGACACAGTATTCCTTTTTTTCTTAATTCATTTATATAAGAAATTAGTCCTGTGTCCATCTTATGATCTCGTTCAAACCAATATTTTAAAATTTCATCTACCCCCTTCTCCCATCCCCATAAATCTAAATAAGGGAGAATAACTTCCTTAACATCAGCTTGACCTGCCACACAATCTTGCAACGGTCCCTTAAAGAATGGGAGAGATTTTTCCAAAGGTATTCCATAATCTCTCTCGAGGCCGATACTAAGTGGTTCTTGATATGTTATACAATTAACTCCGTCAAAAATAATTACTTTTATCATAAAATTTATTTCCCCTTTAATTTCTCAAAAAGCATAATATCGTACTTGGAATTCATTAATAAATCTTCTTTGACCACACCCAATGTTTCCAAAAATTCACACAATTCTTTTTGAATATTTTTTCTAATTTCCATATCAGTATGAGTCACTATTTTTTCCACCTCAATAAATTCGCCCAAATCTTCAACTTTATCTAGCTCTATTACCATATCTCTATATTTTGTTTGAATTCTCTTTTTATCAACTTTTGAAACTTCTTTATATCCTATAAATTTCATTATTTCAATCATCATTGAACTATCCATTATTTCTAATTCCCTCTCCATAGAATCTTGTCTCCCAGATTGGGAAATTTTTAAGGTAAAAAAATAACGCTTATTTTGCTCACGAACACGAAGTATAGGCGTATTAAGTGGTGGTGGAAAAAACACATCATTGGGAGCAAAAATATGGTCAATTTGATGCAACTCTTCCGAAAATTTACACCCAAAATCCTTAAGCTTTTTTATAATAGCTTGTCTATCTCTCAATTTAGCTTTTACTTCAACTTCATACATGTTGGTTATATTAACATAAAATCCCCTTTCGGGGATTTTAATAGTGATTATTCGTCTACTCCAAAACGTTTATAGGTATATGTAGGACTTGTTCCAAACCAGTGCTTGATTTCGTGTTCTGCTTCTTCTGGTGTTTCTGAACAATGCATTATATTCATAACTGCACGCTTTTCTTTGTTTGCAAGTGCTGGAGAATCAATAGAAAAATCTCCTCTTATTGTTCCAACAGCAGCTCTATATGGCAAAGTGTCTCCGGCAATTTTACGAACTATATCAACAGCATGCACGCCTTGTACAACCATTTTCACAAGAGGGGCACTTAGCATATAATCAACTAACCATTTTCTTATATCTGGACCAATCTTTGCAGGATCAGTAGTACCAAAATCTGCAACTAAATCATAGCCATATTTTTCATAAGTACTGACTGTTTTACCACCAAGTCTAGTAATCCATTCTTCGTTCTTTGGATAATGATTATCCATTTGATCATAGACAGGCTGAAACATTTCAAGAGCAACAATCTTCAAATCGTGCTGTTCAAGACGTCTAATAACCTCACCTGTTAATCCTTTTCGGACGCCATCTGGCTTTATCATCACATATGTTTGTTCTTCTTTTGGATGCTTCATAAAAACTTTTTATTAAAATTTAATTATAATACACCTATCCTAGCAGATTTTAGAGAATTACTCAACAAAAATATAAAATAGTGCTTTTTTATATTTTTATTCTCTATTGCATGGAGGAATACCTTGCCATGATTTCAGTTTCGACTTCTTCTCTATCACGGCCGTATTTTAGATATGAAAGTTGCTTCAAGCTATCGACAATATCTTTATTCCCCTCTTCTGGGGCTAGGGTTTTAATATTGAAAGGTTTTGTCGGCTGACCATTTACAAGCATACTCATGTAAGCATTGTAATTGTCGAGCTTGGTGATATCATTCGCATTAAAGATCGGTTTGAACTTTGGTTCTAGGAATGTTGCATCTTCTGTGCCGACACGGAACACTGCCATAGAACCGACGTTTCCAAAAACAGAATTTTTTATTTTTTCATCGAGCTGAGTGATGTACTGATGAGCGATATTTAATGACAATCTGTATTTTCTAGCTTCAGATAAAATAGATGAGATAGAATCCGTCGTCACATTTTGAAACTCATCTATATAAAGATAAAAGTCATTCATGGGTTTACCAAACATGTCCACCCTCGAGAGTGCTGCCATCTGAATCTTGCCCACCAAAACAAGACCGATAAGGTTCGCATTTATATCCCCTAGTCTACCCTTTGAAAGATTGACTAGTAGAATTTTTTTCTCGTCCATTATTTTTCTAAAATTAAATACGGAGTTTTGTTGAAGGACGACAGGACGCATGATGTCGTTTGAAATAAAGTTATCAAACTTTGAAGAGATGTAAGGCACGAAGTTCGCCAGAGATTGATCTCCGCTCGTTTGTTCAGCTGAAACCCAGAATTGTTTAATGATCGGATTCTTACATTTAGCAATTTTTTTATCGCGAAATTCTTTATCTGCCAAGACTCTGGTGATCTCAAGCAAGGTCGAGCCAGACTCTGGGTCTTCCATCACCAAGAAGGCACTATTTCTGAAATACTGTTCAAACATAGCCCCTCCTCCCACTTTCATGTCGAAAAGTTTATTGAAAATACCCATCATTTCATTCACTACGAATGTTTTCTGTTCAGGATAATTTGGGTCATATTCGAGCATATTTAAGCCCATTGGTCGTGCCGTATAAGCTGGGTCGAAATATATCACATCATCCACGCGCTCTTTCGGAATGCGAGACAATATGGTCTGGATATCTGTGCCGTGTGGGTCGATATAGCAACAACCATCACCATTTTTTATATCTTGAGTTATCATATTCAGCATGATATTCGTCTTACCTGTACCCGTCTGACCGATGACATAGAAATGTCGCATACGGTCTTCACGAGACATGTGGATCATTGTATCTTTACCTCTATAACTATTTACACCTAGTATAATACCCTCCTTCCCCATCTCAATAGGAGCTGGGGCAATACCAGCTTTTGCTTCTTTTAATTGAGGTTGGCTACCTATGCCAATTGGAAAATGAAAGACCGATGAAAGCTCTTTCAAGTTCATTGGCAAAATTTTATTATTTGCAAATACACGATAAGAAAAATCATGAAAAAGTTCTTTTAAAGCAATTCCTTCTGCTTTTTCAAAAACAAAAGAATTGCTGGCTGGTTCTGAAAATTGATTAAAAGATGATTCTATTTCCGATAAAATATCTTCAGCTCTTTCCTTGGTCGGAGCAGAAGCAATGACTCGAATATTTGCTTTCATAATTGAACTTTTCATTTTATTGCCTATTTTTTCAGCAGCCCCTTCATCTACTGCTCTTCTTCCAGCTATATATTTTTCTTTTACCTCTTCTTTTTTCTTTTTTTCAAAAAATAATTCTTTGGTCGCTTTCAATAATGCATGATTAAATTTATATAAGTTATCATTTGCATGTTTCACTGACATTCCACTTTTTACATCATCTAATATCATATGAAATTCATTAATAAATTTTTCACCTGCAGGCGCCACTACAAGCTGAATAGCTGCTCCTTCTCCTTCTGTTTTCAATTTAGAAAAAACATTTAGAATGTTGTTCATTGGGTCATAGTCAATCTGATCATAAGTCTTTATCGGCAATACCGAACGTTCAGAAAATATAGCATAAGCACCAGCTGAACTGCCTTGTTCATTGAAAACATTATAATCTTCCGCTACTTCTTTTATTTTTGCATCGTGGTAAAAAGAAAGAATTTGTTTTTCAAAAAGTGAAAGATGTTTATTCGGTATTCCAGCAAAAATAATCACCTCATCAGAGATATGATTAAGTGCTATCTCTAGTGTAAAATAATTTTCTCTTTCATTGTTTTTACCTTCCGAAATAGATTGCATCCCAGCATAAAACTGCTCCATGGCTCCAATAAATTCCTTAAAACCCTTTTGTTTATCTGTTTCTTCTTTGGGTGGAGGCAAGGTTATCTCAAAAAGAGTCATATTTAAAGCTTTATATAAAGAAGTGCCTTCCTTTAGATCTGGCACTTTGCCCGTTTTTAAATATTGAATCAATATTCGATGGAAGTCATTATCTATATGAGGATTGTTCATTGACTCTACGACAGACAAAGCATTGCGGATACCCTTACTGATCATAATTCCTAAAAGTTCTTCCATTATTTTATCGTGCTGTTCTGGTTTTAATTTTAAAACAATTTCTTCAGTTTCTTGTTTGTTTAAAACATTATTTTTATGCACAACTTCCTCTACTGGTTTTTCTCTATAATTTTTAATGACTTCTTTTACAACATCTTCACTTCCGTGTTCAAAATGACCATTGTTTATGAGTTCTTGTTCTCTCTCGGCGACATGTGCACGCAAATAACTAAGCTCTTCTTCTGGAGTCTTAAATTTTGGAGCTTCATTTAAAAATGCTTCAGCCATAGTTTAATTATATCACAAGCCGTTTTGAAAAAATCTAGAAAATTACTTTTTAGAATGGTCTGGCCGGGGTTCGGGGCCCCGGGGAACCGAGGACCTTATAAAAAGTATTTTTCTAGATTTTTTCTAGACTTTCGTTAGTATTTCTGGTTCACCATCAGTTATTAAAATCGTATGTTCAAAATGAGCACTTTTTTTCGCGTCAGCCGTTCGAAAAGTCCATCCATCTCTATCTAGATCTACATGTTTTGTTCCATTATTTAACATTGGCTCTATGGCTATGACCATCCCTGGCACAAGCTTCGCACCAGTATTTGCTTTACCAAAATTAGGAATATAAGGATCTTCGTGAATATATTTGCCGACACCATGCCCAGCTAAAACCTCTACGATTCCATATTTATGTCTTTGAACAAAACCTTCGATAGCAGCACCTATATCTCCAACTCTATACCCTCCTCGTGCAGCATCTATACCTACCTCCAATGCCTTTTCTGTCGTATTTATTAATTTTTGAGATCCACTACTCACCTCGCCCACAGGCACAGTGATAGCCATATCTGTAAAAAGTCCATTGTGTTTCAAACCCAAATCAAGAGATACTATATCTCCTTCTTTTAAGATTTTCTTTTCACTAGGAATTCCATGCACCACTTCATTATTCACTGAGACGCAAAGTGAAGCTGGGTACGGAGTTTCTGCTCCTTCTGGAAGATAGTTCAAGAAGGCTGGTTCATCTCCCATTTCTTTTATGAGCTTATAAGCATAGGCATCCAAATCTTTCGTAGAAATACCAGGTTTCACTATGCCTCTAACCTTATACAAAACAGTGGCGAGTCTTTTCCCGCCTTCTCTTAGTATTTCTATTTCTTTTGGTGTTTTAATTATTATTGCCATGTTTTATACTTTAAGATTTTGAAAATAAAAATTTTAAGAGTCGTGTTGGTCCCCTGCCCTTATGCCCCCGAGGGCGAAGGCTCAAAAATTTTTGATTTTCAAAATTTACGAAATAGTCGTCCCTAAAAATTCTTCCCCATTCAAATACTTTTCTAAATTACTTATCGGCTTGCCATTCATTATCACTACCTCCATCCCCTCCTTCTCTGCCATCTCTGACGCTATTGGATCAAAAGGAGAGTTTAATCCTGGGTGCCAATCTTTGGGAATCAATTTTCTATAATCTGCCCAAGAAATCTTCTCAATCTTTTTCGCATCTTTGTTTACTTTCGGATCAGAATCATAAACATAATCTGTGTTGGAAAGATTTATAACTTTTTTCGCACCAATCGTCTTTGCAGCTTGTACAGCATTCCAATCTGAACTCCAACCAGGTTTATAAGCTGAACCTATAACTACCGGCTTTTCTAAATCAATAGGTTCTGTGGGATCTTTTATTATTTTAGGATATGTATAGTCTCTAAAGACAACTCTTAAGAGTTGAGCATTTAATCGGAGAGATGCAATCCCTATCCAATCCAAGTCTTCATTTGAAGGATTAGATAATAATTTAGCTGCTTCATTATAACGTCGACAAATTTTTCCACCTCCAGTTATTATTATAAATTTTTTACCTATCTTTATTTGAGAGATAACTAATTCTTTAAAGTCTTTCAAGAAATCAACATCAATTTCATTAGGAATAATTAGTGAACCACCTAGTGAAATGACAATAATTTCTTCTTTCATAAATAAATTAGTTCGAAGCAAAACCTAATTTGCTAATAATCTCTTTATGAACTTCTTCAATAGTTTGCTCACCATTGATATCAATCATCTCATAATCTGATTTTCCTTTAAAATATTCCATAGAAGGAACAACATCATCAAAAAACATTTTTATTCTTCGAGAAATTCCTTCTTCAGTATCGTCTTTACGTCCACGTGATAAATTTCTTTTTACAGCTTCTTCTTGTTTAACATTAATATAAATTATTTTTATATTATACCTTTTGTAAAATTTCATGAGATCCTCAAAATTTTTTGACTGAGCTACTGCTCTTGGATACCCATCGACTACAAGATGCTTTTGGTCTGTCAAAGAAGAGATAAGAATATTAGTAAAAAGCGAGTTAGTTATAAAGTCGGGCACCAGTATCCCATTATCGTGAAATTCTTTTATAATATTTCCTGTATAATTCCCTGAATTTATAAGCTCTCTGAACCCTTCCCCTGGACCAGCATACACTACCTCTTTCCCATTTCTTACTTTTAAAAAATCTGTTAAGAGCTTTATTTGAGTCCCTTTTCCGGAGCCCATTATTCCAAAAAACACAAATGTTTCAATAGTTTCGTTTGACATAATCTAAGAATACAAAATTTAAGTAGATAAATCAACCTCACCCCGTCTGCTACTGCATCCACCCCTCTCCATTTTAAGAAATGGAGAGGGGTCAGGGGTGAGGTGAATTTTAGTGATAAATATGCTTTAATAGGTACATGAAAAAACTTGGATTCCACGTCATATTACTCGGGATGATTACCTCTGGTAAAGATACTCAGTCAAAAATTCTAAAAGATAAATACCCTCTCAAGTCTGTCGAGTCTGGAATTTACTGGCGCAAACTGTTAAAAGAAAAAAGTGCTGACGGAGAATGGGTAAGACGCACGACAGGACAAGGAAAGCCTGCTCCTGTGGCACTAATGAAGAAGTTTTTAATCAGAGAAATATCAAATAAACCTAAAAATAAAGATTTATTATTTTTAGGCAATCCAAGGTTAAAACCAGAAGCTCAACTATTAAAGAAAATATTCGCTTCGAACAAAGAAGACTTCTTGGCACTTTATATAAGCCTCCCCGACAGTGAAGTTTACAAACGTTCTATGAAACGTAAATCTGGAAATATGAAAAAGGATTATAAAATCCTTGATACAAATAATTTAATAAAAACTAGAATCAAATGGCACAAAGACCAAGTCGGTAAAACTGTAAAATATTTTCAAAGCCTAGGTAAACTAAAAATAATCAACGGCAATCAACCCATCCCAAAAGTCACAAAAGATATTCTAAAGGAAATAGAAAAATACTCTAAGACAAAATAAAATACCAAGGGGAACCCTTGGTATTTGTTAAACATTTACTATTGGATACAACTTGTTGCTCCGTTAAGATACAAGTAAATTCCAGATTCCATTGATTCTACTTTACCTAAGATAAACCCTAAATTAAATAAAGCGTCAGTCATATTATCGTCCATATAATATTCAGAACCAACAAAATAAATTACCTTGCTTTTATTTCTTGAATCTCTGAGCAGTTTCTTTTTTATAAACTCTGCAGTCTCTCTCATGGTAATTGTCCCATGAGTCACAACAATATGTTCAGCTCCACTTCCCTTGATTTCTTGTAAAAGAAGTTTTCTTTCGTCATCTTTTAATTCCCTGCTATCTTTCATAGATATTTTAGAAAAGACCAGCCCAGGTTTTTTAGATGTCTTTTCGAGATAATTAGGAATGTCTTCGAAACCAGATTCTTTGCCTTCATTCTTCATAGTGGAACTTATATTCCCTCCCATAATCATGATATTAATGGGTTTTCTCATAACTAGTACTCCCTTTTTATTATTTATTGGAATTAGAATATTTTTCAAGATATTCTTCAATTTTTTTAATTTTATTCTGAAAGTTATAAAGTAGACGAAGATCTATTCGAAGATTTTTTTCAAACTCTACTGCAGTTTGACCAACTTTTTCATCCTCACATTCATAACAGTAATGTTCTTTTTTGTCTATTATCGTAGAACACACAATTATTGGTAATTTTATAAAGTCAAAAGTTTTTTGCCATGCCTTTATTCTCTCTTCATTACTCAAGTCAGGGTCTTGAATCCCTGCTAAAAGTCCTAAAACTACTTCTTCTTTTATTATATCGTTCATTTTCAACTCCTCTATTAAATTGTGAATAACATTTATTTAATCAGAGTATAGCATAATGAAATATGATTGTCAATAAAAATTACCATATTAGTTTTGTTTAAGTCATATAAAACAAACTTAAAAAGATATTAACAGAATTCTGTTATATTTTATTGACATAAAATAAGCTTTTTGATACAATAGCAGAATGGATAAAGAACAATTAATAAAAGTAGAGAAATTATTAAAGGAAAGTGGCTTTTTAGACAAGGAAATAGCCATATATTTGACTATTTTAGAGCTAGGAAGGGGTACAGTAGCAGAAATATCACGTAAGGCTGGTATTAATCGTTCAACTGGCTATGTAATTTTAGATAGTCTAGCTAGTAAGAATTTGGTTAGCGTATCTGGCAAAGAACCAAAACAAGAATATGTCGCCCTCTCCCCCACGAACCTAGTTCAGTATTTGAAAAGCGAAGCTGAAAAGCAAAAAACTCTGGCAGAAACTGCAACAGATTTATTACCTGATCTTGTGGCTCTGCATAGAATCGGAGACAGACCACGAGTGAGCTTTTATGAAGGATTAGCTGGACTAGAACATGTATATGAGGATTCCCTTTCCTCTAAGGGAGATATTTACTCCACTTCTACTTACGAGGAAATGCACGAGACGCTTCCAAAATACTTTTCAACTTATTACGAAAGACGAGCGAAAAAAAAAGTATTTGTGCATACTTTCGTTGCCGATACTCCCCTAGCCCGAGTAAGAAAAGCAAACGATGCTGTCGAATACCGAGATACCACTCTTGTTCCTCAAGAACAATTCCCTGTACCGACTGATATAGAAATTTATAATAATAAAGTAATGATTGCTTCTTGGAAAGAAAAGTTGGGAGTAATAATAGAATCCCAAGAAATTGCCACTACTCTAAGAAGTGTCTTTAAACTTGCACTAGCTGAGACGAAAAAATTACAAAAATAAAAAACTCCCTTACAGGAGTTTTTTATTTTGATACTTTATATTAAGCTAAAACCTAAAAGCCTATATCTAGTATTCCCTCATTGAGACTTGGGCGTCGACTTTTTTGATCAAGTCTAGGACAACGGAGACGACGATGAGGAGGGCTGTACCACCCAAGGCAATGGCTGTGATACCAGTAGCAGCTCTTACGACTAACGGCAAGACTGCGATGAAACCAAGGAAGACTGCGCCGAGTAAAGTGATGCGACTTAAAACTTTTGAAATATAGGCAGATGTAGAGACTCCTGGACGAATACCCGGGATAAATGCACCGTTCTTTTGAAGGTTGGTAGCAAGTGCTTCAGGATCAAAAGTGACAGCTGTATAAAAATATGTGAAAAGAAATACCAATATAAAATAAAGTACAGCGTATAAAACACTAGTCTGAGAAAAAGACATCAATACTTTTGAAATTGAAAGCAAAATTGCATTTGAAGAACTAGCTAAAAAAGTACCAATCATTTGAGGAAAGAGTAAGAGAGAAAGTGCAAAAATGATCGGGATAACTCCCGCTTGATTCACTCGAAGTGGTAAATAAGTAGAACCTCCACCATACATTTTCATACCTCGAACTTGCTTGGCATAAGTAACTGGGATAGGGCGTTCTGCTTCTGTGACGACAACAACTCCAGCAATAACAAGAGCTCCAGCCACAATAAACATCAAAAATAAAGGAATTTGAGAAACATCAAAAGAAAAAATAAGTTGACTCACTTCCGTTGGCAATCGAGAAACAATACCAGCAAAAATTATTAAGGATACTCCATTTCCAATACCGAATTCAGACATAAGCTCCCCTATCCACATTAAAAGCACTGCACCAGCTACAACAATAATAATGTTGGCCATGCGATCGAAGGTTGTTAAGTTTACTAAAATCTTTTGACTTTCAAGAATAGCTAAAAGACTGAAACCTTGGATAGCTGCGAGTGGAATAGTGAGTAATCTTGAATATTGAGTAAATCTTTTTCTACCTGCTTCTCCTTCCTCATGATAAATTCTTTTGAGAGCAGGAATCATGATAGTCAAAAGCTGCATTATGATGGAACTGGTAATATAGGGCCCAACACCTAACATTATGATAGAAAGATTGGAAAGCCCACCACCAGAAAATATATTTAAAATACCAAAAAATTGGTTGTTAGTGAGAAAACGATTGAGAGCCACTGTATCAATACCAGGAATAGGAATAGCAGAAAGTAATCTGAAAATAAACAAAGCAAAAATAACAAACAAAACCCTTTTTCTTAAAATCGGATCTGTCCAAATCAATTTTATTTTATTCAGAAAATTTTGCATTTTACTTTATAAACTTTCTACTTTATAACTATTTTACCACCTTTGATAGATAAAC
This sequence comes from Candidatus Nomurabacteria bacterium, assembly GCA_023267215.1. GTDB lineage: Bacteria > Patescibacteriota > Minisyncoccia > Phycocordibacterales > UBA9973 > UBA9973. Next base: position 121,271 of record JAHFNS010000002.1, read on the forward strand.
GCTTTCTAATCTCAGAAAAAGTCTCCATTTTGCCATCAGTCGAAAGAACTTTTTCTTTTGGAAGCAAAACTTGTTTACGAATAGAATGAAACCTATAACCTCTGTTTTTAGGTAATTTTTTAATGATATCGCGAAGTTCTGGACGGCGTTTGTTACCAGCTCTAGCTGTCTGACCCTTACCTCCACGGCCCGAAGTCTTGGCATGTTTACCTCCACGACCAACTATTCGGTCTTTTTTATTTTTATGTTCTCTTTTTAAATTATGTATTTGCATAAAATTATTTTATTTATTTTTCAACTTCTGGAATTATTGTTTCTTTATTTGCAACCACAACAACTTCTGGAACAAATTTTGTATACTTTGTAGAAATTTGCGAAAGAGCTGCCATAACTGCTTTAGAATTGTTTAATTTATTTTTACTACCAGATAAAATCTTACCAGTAATATCTTTCATGCCAGCCAATTTTGCAATATCGCGAACGACTGTTCCCGTCACAAGTCCACGGCCTTTATTTGGCATGAGGACAACCCTGCAACTTGAAAACTTCGCAGAAACTTCATGCGGAATAGACATTGCCTTGGTAAGTTTTAAGGAAACCATATTTTTCTTAGCATTTCTCAAAGCTTTATTTATAGCTAAAGAAGTATCCCCTGCTTTTCCCAAACCTAATCCAATGGAACCTTTTTTATCTCCAGCTACTAATGCAACACTAAAGGAAAATCTGCGTCCCCCAGCGACAACACGAGTCACGCGACGAATACTCAAAATTTTCTGATCAAATTCTGGTTTTGGTCGATTAAAAGATGAAGATCGGCGATTGTTATTCTTTTTTTTATTTTCTTCTTCTGACATAATTAAAATTTAAGTCCAGCAGCTCTTGCTTCGTCTGCTACTAATTTTATGCGACCTGTATATTTGAATCCATTTCTATCAAAAATAACTTTTGTAACTTTTATTTCAAGAGAAGCAAGAGCGATCATTTTGCCTACCTCTTTAGCTCTTTCTGTTTTTGTTCCTTTTGTTAACTTGACATCATTCGCTTGTGCCAAAGTTTTTCCATTTTCATCATCAATAATCTGGGCATAGATAAACTTATTCGAACGAAAAACTGAAAGTCTTGGATGAGTAGCAACACCAAAAATCTTTGCTCTAATTTTTTTCTTCAATCTTATTCTCTTGTCATCTTTCTTTTTCATATCATTTTGTCCCTCTTAGGGGTCTAATTATGCTGTTTTCTTACCTTGTTTTCGTCTAATAACTTCACCCTCATAACGCATTCCTTTGCCTTTATATGGTTCTGGTTTTTTTAGGGCACGAATAGCAGCAGTAAAACTCCCAACCAATTCTTTGTCAATCCCTATAATCGTAATATTATTCTTTTCTGCTGTAGCCGTAATACCTTCTGGTATTTTTACAACAACTGGATGAGAAAACCCTAAAGCAAAAACAAATTCCTTACCTTTAACTTCAGATTTAAATCCAACTCCTTCTAATATTAATTTTTTCTGATACGGTGTCTCTACTCCTTTAATCATATTTTTTATATGGGAAGCATACGTACCCCAAAGAGCGCGAGAGAATTTATCATTTCTCTTTATATTCAAAGTAATTATCTTATCTCCAATTTTAATATCAATATCATCTCGGAAAGATTTTGTAAGTGTTCCTTTTGGTCCAACAACTTTTAAAAGATCACCACTTTTTGTGACATTAACTCCATTTGGTATTTGTATTTCTTGTTTGCCTATTCTTGACATAAAATTTATTATGACCCTAAGCTGGGCTTCTGTCCCCTAAGCCCAGCTTAGGGTCTAATTATTTACCATAATCTAAATAACGCTTCTCCTCCGACCTGTTCTTTTCTCGCTTCTTTGCCTGATAAAATACCCTTTGGGGTAGAAAGTACTAGAAGTCCAGAACTATTTCTAACTGAATGAATCTCTTTCATTTTGAAATAAACACGTCTAGACTGTTTGGAAATTCTTTCTACTTCAGAAATTTTTGGTTTTTTATCTTCATAAACTAATTCAACTTCTAATGTTGGAAAACCTTTTTTAATTTTTTTAGAAACTTGTTTTATATATCCCTCTTTTTTCAAACACTCTAAAATAGCGTCTTTCATTTTAGAGTAAGGAAAAGAGACAGACTCCTTACTTCGAAGACTTGCATTTTTTAACATTATTATCATGTTTGAAATTGGATCCATATATTTATTTTTCTACCAAGAAGACTTCCTAACACCCGGAAGCATTCCCTCATTTGCTAATTCTCTAAAGCAGATACGACATATGCCGAAATCTCTCATAAAACCATTACCTCTTCCACAACGAAAACATCGATTTTTCTGTCGTGTAGAAAATTTAGGTGTTTTTTTACTTCTTGCGATAACTGATGTTTTTGCCATAATTAAAAATAATGCCTATTTATATAGATGATATCGTGTATTTTTTCTTAAAATTTCATAAAAATCTTAAGGAGAAACACAGATCAGACCTATTTTTTAGACTCTTATATACTAACAAAAAAGAGCTAAAGAGTCAAATTTTTATTTTTTCTTCTTGTCTTCTACTTTTTTGAAGGGTATTCCTATCAAACTAAAGAACATCTTCCCTTCCTCTCTGTCCTTTGATGTTGAAACTAATGTGATGGCAAGACCAAATACGTCTTTAATATCTTCATCAGCCGTCTCTGGGAAAATAGTGTGTTCTTTGATACCGATTGTTAGATTACCAATATTGTCCACTGCTCCAGGATTGATACCACGAAAGTCTTTGGTACGAGGAAGAGCAACATTTATAAGTTTCTCCAAGAAAGCATACATTCTCTTTCCACGTAGTGTAACAACAATACCGATAGGGTCACCTTGACGAACCTTGAAAGAGGCAATGGATTGTTTTGCACCTCTTAAGGCTGCTTTTTGTCCTGTTATTTTTGCCAATCGCAAACTAATAGAATCATTTTTATTCTTATCTTTCTTTATAGCTGTGCCGGTACCAATATTTAATACAACTTTCACCATTTTCGGTGCAGCCATTTTATTTTTGTAATGAAAATCTCTTTTCATTTTTTCAAAACTTTCTCCTTCTTTTTCTTTGACAGTTAAATGTTTATTCATATATATTTTTAATCTATTTTTTTAACATTAGAAACATGTATCGGCATAGCGACATCAATCTTTGTCCCTTTTTCTCCAGACTTCCTAGGACGTTGATGTTTCTTCATCATGTTTATTCCTTCCACAATAACTTTATTTTGAGAAATTAAAGCAGAGACAACTTTGCCTTTCTTGCCTTTGTCTTTTCCCGTTATTACTTTTATATTGTCTCCTTTTTTTATTTTCATGTTTGTTGCCCCTATGCTGGGCTTAGGGGAATCCCCTAAGCCCAGCATAGAGTCTTTATTATATTACCTCTGGTGCTAAAGAAATTATCTTCTGGAACCCTTTTTCAGCTAGCTCTCTTGGAATAGGTCCGAAGACGCGTCCGGCCTTTGGATCGAGCTTGCCTTTTTCTAATAAAACTACTGCGTTGTCATCAAAACGAATATATGATCCATCCTTTCTTCTATATGCATTTCTCGTGCGAACCACTACAGCCTGATGCACATCTTTCTTTTTTACTCCTTTTCTAGGACTTGCTATTTTAACAGAAATTATAACTTTTTCGCCAATAGAAGCATATCTCTTCTTGGAGCTACCCAAAATCTTAAATACCTTTCCTACGGTACCTCCTGCATTGTCTGTTATTTTTACTAATGTTTCTGTTTGTATCATACATTTATCCGACTCCTTGCCCGCCTTTGGCGGATGAAGCGGGAAATTATTACTTATTAATTACTTTAAATTTCTTATCTTTCGAAATTGGCCTAGTTTCTGTTATTTCTACCTTATCTCCTATCTTGTATTGGTTCCCTTCATCATGAGCTTTATATTTCTTGTTTATTTTATAAAACTTTCCATATTTAGGATGTTTAACAAACCTAGAAACAGATACTACTATGGTTTTATCCATTTTATCTGAAACAACAACACCACTCAAGGTATTACCTTTTTGTGTATTTTTTTCTTCTATTGTTTTTGTCGTTTTTATTTTCATAAATTTGTAATTCGTAATTATTTTTTATTTATTTTTGTTAAAATTCTAGCTATGTCTTTCCTTAAGTTCAAAGACTCTTTCACATTTTTTGACTTTGAACCTTCTGCTTTGAATTTTAAAATTCTCAATTTTTCTTCTAAATCGATAAGTTCTTTTTTCAACTCTTCTGTCTTCATTCCTTTTAAATTTTCTTTTGATTTTACCATATGATTATATGTTATGTATTCTTGAAACAATTTTTGTTTTAATTGGAAGTTTTGTTCCTGCTTTTCGAAGTGCCTCATGAGCAACACTTTCTTCTGCTCCATCTACTTCAAATATAATACGTCCTGGTAAAACATCAAAACAATATCCTTGTGGATCTCCTTTACCCTTTCCCATGCCTACCTCTGCCGCTTTAGCAGTAAAAGGTCTATCAGGGAAAATGCGTACCCAATACTTACCAGCTTTTGTTAAAGTACGAGAAATAACTTTCCTGGCAGATTCAATTTGGTTTGATTTAACTCGTGCTTGCGTTAAAGCTTTTAACCCATAAGAACCGAAGGAAAGCTTCGTTCCGCGAGTATCTGGAGTAGTTCCTTTTGGGTTACTACGTCCTGATTGCCATTTTCTAAATTTTACTTTTTTAGGTATTAACATAATATTTTATTTATTTTCTTGTTTTTTAGAAAATATTTTACCACGATAAATCCAAACTTTGATGCCTACAACACCGTATGGCAAGGTAGCACGTTCACGTTTGAAATCAATGTCCGCGCGGAAAGTTTGAAGCGGAATACTTCCTCGTTTCAATTCTTCCGTACGAGCAATTTCAGCACCACCTAAGCGACCAGAAAGTACCACTCTCACTCCTTCTACTCCGTGAGCCATCATTACTTTTTCAACAATTTGTTTTATTACTCTTCGATAAGGCATTCTTTTTTCCAATCCTTCAGCAATCATATAAGCAACAATTGTCGCATCTGCTTCTGGATTCCCTACCTCAACAATTTCCAATTTGAAATCTTCTGGCTTAGCAAGTTTCAATTTACTAATCTTCCTTAAAATATCTTCTTTCAATTTTATTACTCCTTCACCATTTCTACCAATAATCAAACCTGGACGAGAAGTTTTAATAATAAAACGAGTTGTTTTTTGATTCCTTTCAATTTCAATCAAAGAAACATACATACTACGTAATTTTTTCTCTAAATATTCACGTATTAAAACATCTCTTTTTAAATAATCACAATATTTTTTAGGATCAGCAAACCAATGAGATTTCCAGTCTCGGAGCATTACCAATCTATGTGCATATGGATGGACTATTTTTGACATAATTATTTTTTAGCTTTTACTTTTACTGCTTTTGTTTTAACAACTTTTTTAACTTCTTTTTTTTCTACTTCAACAACCTTCTTTACTTCTTTTTTCGCCTTTTTAACTTTTTTTACTGGTTGTGCCTTTTCCGCTAAAACGAGAGTGATGTGGCTTGTACGTTTGTTTATTCTGTGTCCTGTACCCATAGCAGCTGGCATCATCCTTTTCATCACAATACCTTTATCTACTCTTAATTCTTTAATATATAAATTCTCTTTTTCTACCCCCATTTGGGCTGCATTAGCCACAGCTGAAAGCAAAAGTTTCTTGATTGGAAAACCTGCACGCTTTGCTAAAAAATCTAGCATCGGTATAGCTTCATTAACACTCTTCCCTTTTACGAGTCCTGCCACTAAGCGAACTTTTCTTGGGGCTTGTCTGTAATTTTTTAAAAATGCTTTCATGATTTATTATGAGTTTGTTGAATAATTATTTTTTCTTTACGTCAGCTGCAGCTGCTGTAGCGGATTTAGCTTGAGTAATTTCAGCTTCTTTCTTTTTCTGTTCAAGTTCTTTCTGCATTTTACCTCCGTGTTTCATAAACTTCTTAGTTGGAGAAAATTCACCGAGTCTGTGACCTACCATGTCTTCTGTCACCAAAACTTCAATGTGAGTCTTGCCATTATGCACGCCGAAAGTGAAACCCACCATCTCTGGTGAAATCTGACAGGCACGTTTCCATGTCTTAATCATTGGAGTTTGAAGCGGATTTTTGCCAGCTATCTTCCCTAATAGTTTTTCATCGATATTTAAGCCTTTTTTGATTGATCTTGTCATAACAAAAAGCTCCTAACGAGCTTCTAATCATCATATCAAAATACAGAATAAAGTCAAACCCGCACACTTACTTTTCAATTGCACTAAAGTGCGTTTGAAAAACCATTAAAAAGTAAGTGTGCGGGTCGAATTTTAAAATGACCATTAAATTTGTTAACTCATTCAAAATCTAGTTGCAGAATTTTGAATATATTGTGTAATATTTAATAAAAAAACGGACGCAGAAGCGTCCGTTTTTTTATTTTATTATTTTTATTGAGATTTTCTTGATTTACCAGTCTTCCTACGAGAAACGATAAATAGATTTGAGTATTTTTTAGGTGTGCGAGTCTTGCGTCCTCCTGTCACTTTACCCCACATAGTCTTTGGACGTTTAGTTCCACGGCCTTGTCTGCCTTCACCTCCTCCGTATGGATGGTCTACAGGGTTCATGGCTGTACCTCTTACTGTTGGCCTGATTCCCTTCCAACGACTTCGTCCTGCTTTACCATAATTTTCTAAATGATGTTCTTCGTTGGAAACAGTTCCGATAGATGCCCAACAATTTTCATCGATTTTGCGAACTTCGGAAGAAGGCATTTTCAAATTTGTATATCCATCTGCATTTGCAACCACTTGTGCAAAGATTCCTGCAGAACGTCCGATTTTAGCTCCGCCTCTTGGTTTGATTTCAATATTATAAACAAATGTTCCAACTGGAATATTTCGGAGTGGCAATCTATTACCAGCTGTAAGTTCTGCTTTTAGAGACACGATAAATGTCATCCCTGGCTTTACTGATTTTGGAATAACGACATATCTCTTTTCTCCATCTTTATAGACAGCAAGACCAATGAAGGCACTTCTGTTTGGATCGTATTCAATGGTCGTTATTTTTGCCGGAATATCTTTTTTGTTATATAGAAAATCAACATCACGATAAAGACGCTTGTGTCCTCCGCCTTTATGCCTCATAGTGATACGTCCAGCACTATTTCTTCCGACAGAACGCTTGAAACCGTAAGTGAGAGATTTGGTTGGTTTTGTTTCAGTCAAAAACTCACGATAGTTTATATTCGTCATCTGTCTCCTTGATTTACTTGTAGGTTTGTATGATTTCATCTTATTATATGATTTCTATTTTATCTCCCTTTTTTAAATAAACGATTGCCTTTTTGCCTCCCCCTCGTACTCCCTTTTTGCCTTTAGACATAACGTTTTTATAAGGAATAGGAAGAATATTTATTTTTACTGGTGTAACTTTGTAAAGTGCAAAAATAGCTTTCTTGATCTCTTTTTTATTTGCAGAAACATCAACATTAAAAGTATAAACGTTCTGCTCGAAAACGTTGCTGGCTTTTTCAGTTACTCTGGGATTTTTTATTGGACTTTTCTTTGTTGTTTCTGACATAATTTTTTGTCCCTAAGCTGGGCTTAGGGGATTCCTTAAGCCCAGCTTAGGGTCTATATTATCCTCTTGATTCTAAAAATTTAACACTTTCTTCAGGATTTTCTATTAAAAGATACTGATATTTCAAAACATCCAATGGATTCAAATTCTTAACGAAAACTATTTCAAGCTGTGGCAAGTTTCTGAAACTTTTTTCTGTTTTTTCGCTTCGACCACTTAAGGCAACTAAAATTCTAGGCTTTTTTGAAGCTGCAAGTGGTTTAAATCCAGAAGCTTTTGAAAGATTCTTCATGACTTCTACTGCCTTCTTTGTTTTATTATCGGACATAGAAAGTGAATCAACAAAAAGTATTTCATTATCTTTCAATTTCTTTGAAAGAACAGAGAAAAGGGCTTGCGCGCGCATTTTCTTTGAAATTTTTCTTTTATAATTCTTTTCGGCTAATGGTCCATGTGTGACGCCTCCACCAACCCAAATAGGAGAACGGGTAGATCCATGACGAGCTCGTCCTGTTCCCTTTTGTTTCCATGGCTTCTTTCCTCCTCCACGTACCTCTCCGCGATCTTTCGTATCTGCAGTTCCGGCACGTTTATTTGAACGCATCCCTTCAACAACTTGATGCACTAGATCAGCACGCCATTTAGCAGCAAAAACTTTCGCTGGCAATGTTATTTTGCCTGCTTCCGCTCCTTTCTGATTATAAATTTTTGCTTCTGTTTTTGTTTCCATATTATCTTGAAATTATTTCAACTAAAGTTCCACGCTTCCCAGCTATCGCTCCTTTCACGAGCATTGTATTATTTTCTTTATCAATAAATATAACTTTCAAGTTTTTCTGTGTGATACGATCTCCCCCCATTCTTCCTGCCATTCTCATTCCTTTCGGAACGTGAGTACGAAGTCCTCCACCGATAGAACCTGGCTCTCTTTCAGAATGTTTCTGACCGTGTGAACGTGGACCTCCTCCGAAACCATGACGCTTTACGACACCTTGAAAACCTTTACCTTTGGAAATACTGGAAACTTGAAGTTTATCTCCTACTACAAAAGTTGAGATATCAATAATGTCACCTTCCTTAGCATCATTCTTATCAGTTGGTTTTAATTTAAATTCTTTTAATTCTTTATAAAAAGCACCTTTCATTGCTCCACGACTACCCTTTGAAATTCTATGCTCTTTTTGGGTCCCAAAACCTATCTGAATAGCATTATATCCATCTTTTGTCTTTTCAAAAACTCTAGTCACCGTCACTGGTTCTGCTTTAACGATAGTCACAGGAAAAACCTGTCCCTCGGGGGAAAAATATTCTGTCATATTTTCTTTTTTTCCTAATATGAATTTCATTGTTTTTTTACTCCTAAGCTTAACTTAGGGGCTTTACCTTACAGCATTCTTACGTCAATATCAACTCCCGAAGGAAGAGAAAGATTAGTAAGTGCTTCAACTGTTTTTCCATTTGGATTTATAATGTCAATCAATCTCTTATGTACTCTTATTTCAAATTGTTCTCGAGTGTTTTTGTAAATAAAAGATGCACGGTTAACTGTATATTTTTTAATTTCTGTTGGTAATGGAATTGGTCCAATAATAATTGCGTCATAACGCATGGCTGTATCTATAATTTGTTTAACTGACGCATCCAATATCTTGCTCTCGTAAGCACGAACTCTGATACGTAAAACCACTTTTCCCTCTTCTTTTTTTGCTCCAATTGTAGAGCGAACTTTTTTAGGAGAAGTTTTTCTAGGCTTTTTCTCAATTAAAACTTTTGGTTTTTTTATTTTTAATTCTTTGGTTGCCATGGCATATTAACCCAATATTTTTGTGACCACTCCTGCACCTACTGTTTTACCTCCTTCGCGAATAGCAAATCTCTGCGCTTCTTCAAGGGCAACTGGAGTAACTAATTTAACTGTGATCTTTACTGTATCTCCAGGCATAACCATTTCTACTCCTTCAGCGAGAGTTACATCTCCAGTAACATCTGTCGTACGAATATAGAATTGAGGTTTGTAACCTTTAAAGAATGGGGTGTGACGTCCACCTTCCTCTTTTTTCAAAACATAAATCTCACAAGTAAAATTATCATGTGGAGTAACTGTACCTGGCTTTGCAAGGACCTGTCCACGAGTAATATCTTCTTTCTTTAATCCACGAAGCAATACTCCGGCATTGTCTCCAGCCATACCTTCTTGTAAGTTTTTGTTAAACATTTCAATACCAGTAACGGTTGTTTTTTGAGTAGGTTTAATTCCAACAATTTCTACTTCCTCACCAACCTTTACTACTCCTCTTTCTATTTTACCAGTAACAACTGTTCCACGGCCTTCGATTGAAAATATATCTTCAACAGGCATAAGGAAAGGTTTGGTAACATCTCTTACTGGAATAGGAATATAAGTATCAAGAGCATCGGTTAATTCAAGAATTTTCTTTGCCCATTCATCGTTCAAATCTTTTGCTTCAAGAGCTTTCAAGGCAGAACCTCGAATGATAGGTGCATTTACACCATCAAAGCCTTGTTTAGTTAGAAGTTCACGAATTTCTTCTTCCACTAAATCAAGCATATCTTTATCATCAACCATATCGCATTTGTTTAAGAAAACGATCATTTTTGGAACACCAACTTGTTTTGCAAGAAGAACGTGTTCACGGGTTTGTGGCATAGCACCATCTGTAGCGGCAACCACCAAAATAGCACCGTCCATCTGAGCGGCACCTGTAATCATGTTTTTAATGTAGTCAGCGTGACCTGGAGCATCAATGTGCGCATAGTGACGAGCGTCAGTAGCATATTCATTGTGTGAAATGTTAATAGTGATTCCACGAGCTTTTTCTTCTGGGGCATTGTCGATTTGGTCAACACCACGAAGTCTGACTGTTTTACCAGCCATATTAAGCACATGCAAAATTGCCGCAGTTAAGGTTGTCTTACCATGGTCAACGTGACCAATGGTGCCGACGTTAATATGCGGTTTATCTCTTTTAAATTCTTCTGCCATAATATTTTTTTAATAATGAGAACTCAGTGTACGAGAACCAGTCACTAAGGCCTTATTACTAACTTGTCCGCCTCTGGCGGGCTTAATTAAACTAATAATTTTAATGCTTTTATAAAAAAACCAACAGAAAAACTGCAAAAGTGCAGTTGTTAGTATAGTAGCAAATTGATAAAAAATGTCAAATCTTATGACAGTGCCCTATATTTTTTAATTTCTTCAAAAAGTTTTCTAGCTTCCTCTTTTGGATTATCTGCAAAAATGATACCCCTAGAAGAATTTATTATTAATCCTAATCCTTCTTTATTTAATCCTGATTCAATGACTGATTTAACATCCCCTCCTTGTGCCCCTATCCCCGGAACAAGGAAAGTCATATCAGGGACGAATGAGCGAATCTTTTTCATTTCTTCTGGATAAGTCGCCCCAACCACTAACATACAATTATTATTTTTATTCCAAATATTTGAAACTTTTTCCGCCACAATTTGCCAAAGTTTTTTATCTTCAATTTCTAAATCTTGGAATTCTCCTGCTCCAGAATTTGAGGTCCTACAGAGAATTATAGAAGTTTTATCTTTTCTATCTAAAAAAGGTTTCAGAGCTTCCTCCCCTAAATACGGATGCAAAGTTATCGCATCAAAATTTAACCAATCAAAAGCCATATACACATAGCCATTATTAGTATTACCAATGTCCGCACGTTTCGCATCTAGGATAGTAAAAATATCTGGATATTTTTGTTGTAAATATTCCATAGTCATTTTTAACTCTTTTAGGCCTTGGTCTCCTCTAGCTTCGTAAAAAGCAATATTTGGTTTATAAGCAGCCACATATTCATTTGTTTCTTCTATAATATATTTATTAAATTCAAATTGTGGAAATTCTAATTTTAAAAATCTTTCAGGAATTTTAGAAAAATCTGCGTCTAAACCTACGCATAAAAGTGAATTAATTTTCTTTGCTCTTTCGTTGTATTTTTCTAAACTATTCATCATAAATTTACCTCACCCCTTTGCCCCTCTCCTTATTAAGGAGAGGGGTTGGGGAGAGGTTCTTCTCTATTAAATACTTTTTTCCATGACCAACAGTAATATTTATCGGCACACCTGCTTTACACAAAGGACAATCCTCGGCAGAATATGTCGGTATGTAAAGATCAGAAAGTGCCCCAAAAGGCACTTTAAAAATATCTATATCCAAATCTTTATTTTTATTTACCAAAGCACAAGCTCCAATAATGTTTCCACCAGCATTTTTTACCGCTTCTATAACTTTCAAAACAGACCCACCAGTAGTGACAATATCTTCAACTATCAAAATATTTTTATTATCTTCTACATATTTTTCATATCCACGAGTAAAAATTTGTTTACCCTCAAGACTTTTTTCAGTATATATTCCTAAAACTTCCTTACCATACATTTCACTTAAATGCCCTGCGACATATTGAGAAAGAATAATTCCACCCAAAGCAGGACCCACAACCACTTCAATATTTTTATCTTTATATTTTTCTGCTAATATTTTACATATTTCAGAAGTTTCTTTTGTATGTGGATATAAAAAATCTTTATTTACATAAGTGTCAAAATGTAATCCTGAAGTACCCACAAAATGCCCCTTCGGTAATATCGCTCCAACTTTATTTAAAATATCAAGAATTTCATTCATAATTTTATATTAACTTTTCTTTTATCTCTCTTGCAAGATATGGGTTCCACATTGCCCCCGTAGCAGACATTACGAAATCTGCTCCTGCTTTTCTGTATTCAAAAAAATCTTCTGGTGTCATCACTCCTCCAACACCAATAATTGTAAAATTAAATCCAAATTCTTTTCTTAATTCCTTTAACCTTTTCACCATATAAAGTCCTGCCCATTTTATCGCATGTCCACAGATTCCACTACGAAGTCTCCCCTTACCGGGTAATGCTTGGTTCCCATTTTCATCTACAACTTCTGCAGCAATGGTATTAATAGCAGATATTCCCTGCACAATATTACCAATCTTTTTCACAAAATTCTTTAATTCCTCAATGTCAGCAAAATATCCAATTTTTATAATTAATGGAATATTTCCAATCACTTCCTTAATAGCTTGTGCTACTAATACTGAACGATCAGTATCATAACAAAGTAAATTATTTGTACCTTCATTGGGACAACTTAAATTTACTTCCATCACTTGCACACCTGTATCTTTTAAAAACTTGGCAGTGATACGATAATCATTAATATATTCTTCTACACTCTGTCCATTTTTCTTGGTCCCTTGAAATGCACCAACTACAATTTGTCCTGATTTCGCATATTTTATTACTTCTATTAAATCTTTCTGCCAAAAAGTTGGTTCAAAAGAAGGAACTCCAAATGAATTAGTTATAGAGAAAGGTTCCTGATAATCCCTATTCGCAACTAATTTACTTTGTGCTTTTTCTATTGTTAAATCCCCATTAATTTTTACTGATAAAATATTGGGCCATAAGTGACAAGGATATTTCTCACTTCTAACAGTTTTATAAGTAACAATATCAAAACCCTTATCAAGTGCTGCTTTTACAAAATTACCATTAATAAGCGGACCAGCTGGAATACCAAAGGGTGAATTTATTTTAAAACCTAAAAAATCATAAAGACGGGAAGGGCTCTCCTTCCCATTCTGGGAAGAAAAGTCCTTCCCGTCAGCAAATGCACCAAAAGGTCCATTTTTTAAATTTTCTTCATAAGATTTTTCTGGATCATAAAATGGAGTGTAAAGCATATTATTATATTTAATTATACCTCAAAAAGATATTGAAATAATGCCATACGAACATAAAGACCGTTCTCTGCTTGACGAAAATAAGCCGCACGCGAATCTTGGTCTATCTCTTGCTCAATCTCATTTACTCTAGGCAGGGCATGCATGATGATGGCTTCTTTTTTTAATTTTTCTAAATGTTTCATTTTGAGCAAAAAAGTATCTTTGACTTTTTCATAATCTTTCATATTAACAAAACGTTCTTTTTGCACACGTGTCATATATAGAACGTCAACTTTAGACAAAACTTCTTCCAAGTTTTTTATTTTTTTGAAAGAAATATTTTTTTTCTTAAAATAATCAATGTATTCTTTAGGTAATTCTAATTCTTTTGGTGAAACAAAATAAAAAGTATTTTTAGAATATAAATTCAATAGAGGGATAAGAGAATGAAGTGGTCGGCTATTTAATAAATCTCCGACAAAAGCAAAAGATAAATTGTTAAGTCGCCCATGTTCTTTTTTTATAGTATAAAGATCAAGCAAAGCCTGTGAAGGGTGTTGATTGTTTCCATCACCAGCATTTATAATCGGCTTACTTGAAACTTTAGCCGCAGCCTCTGCTGTACCCGTTTTGGAATGGCGCATTACTATCAGGTCCGCATAGGAACAAAGCATTCGTGTCGTATCTTCTATAGATTCTCCTTTATAAGCTGAGGAATTGCTTGTTGCATTCTCTACTGAAATGACACTGGCTCCCAATTTTAACGCCGCTGTTTCAAAAGACAAACGTGTTCTAGTGGAAGGTTCAAAAAAAACACAAGCAACCACTTTATCTTTTAAAACTTTTTGTACTTTTCCAGTCTTACATTCTTTCTCCATTTTTTCTGCATTTTTCAAAATTCTTTCAACATCTATCTTCGATAATTGTTTCGTATTTAAAATATGATGCATAAGTTTATTTTTATATTAATTTTGTAAATATTCTTTATACGACTTAATTTCCAAATCTGAAATCTTGTAATGCCCAAGAGCTTTGATAAAAGCCCTAGCTAAATGCAAATCAGTAAATAATGGAATCTGATTATCTACTGTGGCTCTCCTTATACGGAATCCATCTGTAATACTATTTAATTTAATCTTACTCTCCAATTTGTTTTTACTCAAATTCACCACAAAGGCTACCTTCTTACTTATGATAATATCAAGAGCATTTGGGGATTGCTCAAAAGCTTTCCGCACAACCATGCAATCTATATTGTGACTTTTTAAAAATTCTGCAGTTGTATCAGTAGCAAAAATTTTATAACCAATATTTATTAATGTATTAACCGCTTCTAAAAATTTAGCTTTATTGAGACTTCCCCCTAAAGAAAGAAGGACAGTTTTTTTATCAACATCAAACTTATTAGTACTAAAAATTGATTTTAATAACGCTTCATCATAATCTTTACCGAAACAAGCCACTTCCCCAGTAGAAGACATTTCTACTCTTAACACTGGATCAGCACCAAGCAATCGAGCAAAAGAAAATTGTGGTGATTTCACAATTACATTTTTGGGATATATAAATTTATGTGCCAAAGCTTTGCCAAAAAAAGCATCTACTGCTATTTCAGGAAAATTCGCATCCATCGCTTTGGATAAAAGTGGAAAAGTACGGCTAGCACGCAAATTGACCTCAATAACAGATGGTCGATTGTCTTTAACTAAAAATTGAATATTAAATGGCCCGGTAATATTAAGTTCTTTAGCAATTTTTTGAGAAATTTCTCGTAACTGAAATTCTGTAGAAGCATAAACTCTCTGGGTCGGATACACAATAGTAGCATCACCAGAATGGACACCAGCATTCTCTACATGTTCGGAAATACCATAAATCATAATCTGACCTCCTTGTGCTACTGCATCAAATTCAAGTTCTTTGGCATTTTCTATGTATTGTGAAATAGTAATAGGATATTCCCCACTTAATACTACGGCTTTACTTACAAAATTCCGCAATTCATTTTTGTTATAACATACACTCATTGCAGAACCAGAGAGAACATACGATGGACGTACTAAAACTGGGAAACCTTCAATCTCTATAAATTTCAAAGCTTTTTGCATGTTAGTGAAACTCTGCCATTTAGGTTGTGTAATGTTTAATTTATCTAAAAGAGCAGAAAATAAATTTCGATCTTCGGCTCGATCAATATCAGAAGCACTGGTACCTAAAATGTGAAATCCCTCGGTAGAAAGTTTCTTAGCTAGATTATTAGGACGTTGACCACCGACAGATATTATAAGTCCATACGCACATTCGAATTCAAAAATATCAGCTACGGTTTCAAAAGACAAATTCTCAAAATAAAGACGATCTGACATATCATAATCAGTAGAAACAGTTTCTGGGTTACAATTTATAATAATAGACTTTTTTTTGTGTCTTTTAAGCGCCATAGCCGTATAAACACAAGACCAGTCAAATTCAACACTTGAACCAATATGATAGGGGCCACTACCAAGTACTGCAATCGCTTTATCTCCTAGTGGTAATACATCGTTATGATTACCATGATATGTCAGATACAAATAATTCGTCTTGGAAGGCACTTCCCCAGCAAGAGTATCAATAGCAAATATGCTTGGTTTAATACCAAAACTTTTTCTTAATTTACGAATTTGAAATTCTGTCTTTCCACAGAGTATGCCAATTTTCTTATCAGAAAAACCAGTCTGTTTTAATTCAAGCATTTCTTCTTTTTTTATTTCTTTTTTTTGTTTATGAGTCTTTAACAATTCTTTTTCTACTCGTACAATATTCTCTAATCTAGACAAAAACCAAGGGTTTACACCTGTTATGTTGTAGAGATTTTTTACTGTCATCCCCTTCATTAATCCAGCTGTCAAAGCAAAAAGACGTTTTGGTGTAGGAATAGTTAAAAATTTTTTTAATTCTTTTTCATCTTTAAATCCATTATCAGTCACACCTTCTATGAGACCTGATTGCATGCGTACTGCTTTCTGTAAAGCTTCTTCAAAACTCCTACCAATAGCCATAACTTCCCCCACTGATTTCATAGCACTAGTGATTTGTTCTTCTGCGCCTTTAAATTTTTCCAAATCCCATCTCGGCATTTTAATAGCTACATAATCAAGGGCAGGTTCAAAAAAACTTTGCGTTACTTTTGTAATTTTATTTTTTATTTCAATTAAACTTTTACCCAAAGCAAGTTTAGCTGCCACATAAGCAAGCGGATAACCAGTCGCTTTCGATGCAAGTGCACTAGAACGAGAAAGACGTGCGTTAACTTCAATAACAAAATAATCTACTTTCCCATCCACAGTAGAAGCAGATGGATTAAGAGCAAATTGTACGTTACATTCGCCAACTATCTTGAGACTTTGCACAATTTTTATACTTGCTTCTCTTAAACTATAATACTCTCGATTTGATAATGTTTGACTAGGTGCAATAACTATAGAATCACCTGTATGAATACCCAATGGGTCAAAATTTTCCATATTACATACGGTTACTATATTATTAAATTCATCTCTAACGACTTCATATTCTATTTCTTTAAAGAAATGCAAATATTTTTCTATTAGGACTTGTGGACTTATCGCAAGAGCTCCCTCAACAATTTCTTCCAATTCTTTTTCATTTGTAGCTACTCCAGATTTCTGTCCACCCAAGGCAAAAGCTGCACGAATCATAAGTGGAAAACCTATTTCTTTTGCAATTTTTTGTGCTCCTTTTAGATTAACAGCTGAACCGGAAGGTGGAATGGGAATATCAATACTTTTTAAATGATCAGCAAAAAGTTGCCGATCTTCTGTGAGTTTAATAGATTCTGTGGAAGTTCCTAAAACTTTTATATTATATTTCTTAAATACACCTTTTGCTTCTAAGTTCAAACCGCAATTGAGTGCAGTCTGTCCACCAAATGAAAGCATAATACCATCTGGTTTTTCTTTGGCTATAACTTTTTCCACAAAGTAATCATTAATCGGCAAGAAATAAACTTCATCTGCTAAAGATTTTGATGTCTGAAAAGTGGCAATATTTGGATTTACTAAAATAACTTTTATTTTTTCTTCCTTCAAGGCTTTTATCGCCTGACTACCGCTATAATCAAATTCACCTGCTTCACCTATTTTTAACGCGCCAGATCCCAACACTAATATTTTTTTAAATTTTTTCTTATTCATTTTATTTTATCCTTTTTATTTATTAAACCAGCTTTTTCTAAAAAGAAATCAAATATCCAATCAGTATCAAGTGGCCCTGGAGAACTTTCTGGGTGGAACTGTACAGACATAAAAGGCAATTTTTTATGAATAATCCCTTCATTGGTATTATCGTTAGCATTATAAAACCATTCTCTAAATCCAGTCGGTATCTTTTTGACAGAAAATCCGTGATTCTGCGTTGTAAGATAACATCGTTTTGTATCATTTTGTACACAAGGTTGATTTTGACTACGATGCCCAAATTTAAGTTTGTAAGTAGTACCACCAGAAGCAAGAGCTAAAATTTGATTCCCCAAACAAATACCTAAAATAGGAATTTTTTGTTTAATAATTTTTTTAACATTTTTTATTGTTGCTTTCGCTTTCATTGGGTCCCCTGGACCATTGGAAATTACCACACCCCTAAATGGAAAATCAAGTTTTGTGACATCTGTATCCCAGGGAACTACAACGATTTTAAATCCTCGAGCAACCATCCTCCTCAATATATTAAATTTCATTCCACAGTCTATAACTACAATCGTCTCTCTCCCGATACCAAATTCTTTTATTTTTTTTGTAGAAACTTCAGCTGGTAAATTTCTCAAATTTGGATCTACAAAGGAAATTTTTTCATTGTTTTTTTTCTGATCAAATTGAATCTTGCCTAACATTACTCCCTCTGTTCTTAATTTTTGAGTAAGTCTTCTGGTATCTTTTATTTCCAATGCTGGGATATTTTGTTCTTTCAACCAAGCTCCAAGAGACATTTGAGATGCATGGTGAAACGGTGTATCAATATAATTACAAACTATTAATCCTGATATTTGTATTTTTTCAGATTCCCATAATTCCTTTCTGGGCACACCATAATTACCAACTAGAGGATATGTTAAAACCAAAATTTGACCTCTAAAAGATGGGTCTGTTAAAGCTTCTGGGTAACCTACCATACCGGTTGCAAAAACTACTTCACCAGAAATAGATTTTAGAGAAGAAATATTAGCACCAAAACTTTTACCTTCATAGGAACTTCCGTCTTTTAATATCAATTTAACTTTTTTATTATTTTTACTTCTCATATATTTTACCTTTTACTATAGTCATAATTACACTCCCCGGAAAAGTCATCCCCTCAAATGGGGACCATTTGCATTTTGTTTTCAATATTTCTTTTGTAATAAGAACTGGTTTATTCATATCAATTACCGTCAAAGATCCTATATATCCCTCTTTTACTTCTCCATATTTATTTTTTGTAAATTGATTGATAAATTTAGCTCCATTATAACTGCAAACTCTAACAATTTCTTTTTCTGTAAAATTATGTTCCTTCATAAGCCAAGTGGCGAAAGGTCCGTAAGTATCTAAATGTGGTATACCAGAAATCCCTTTTTCCTTTTCGGTCATTGTGTGTGGAGCATGATCAGTGGCTAAATAATCAATATCTCCATTTTTTAAAGCATTAATCAAATAAAAACTTTCCTCTGTCCCGCGAATAGGTGGATTAACTTGAAGCATCTTTTCTCTATTTTTATCTAAGGCAAATCCATCTTGGTTAGAGAAAAATAAATGATGAGGTGTTATCTCTACCGTTACATTTATTCCACGTGTTTTTGCATCTATTATTTTTTTAATTCCTTCTATGGTGGAACAATGACAAATTTTCCCAATGAGTTTGTATTTTTCTATTAAATAAAGCGCAAAATCTACAGCAGAGATTTCTGCTTCAGGTGGTCTTTGCAGTTCGTGAGTCGATTGACCTTTATTCATTTCCAAAATTTCAAAATCTTCACAGTGAAAACTTACATATTGTCCTTCATATAATTTTATAGTATTTTCTAATTCTTTTTTAGAGCTAAAAAATAATTCTCCTATAGAAGGACCCATAAAAACTTTATAAGGTACAAATTTTGAAAGAGGTTTTGTGTAGAGTCCAATGCCAGCATAGAGTAATATTTCTATGGAAGACTTTCTAGTTAATTCTTTTTTTTGTTCATAGTTTTCATCATTTGTTGGAGGGACGGGATTATTAGGCATTTCCGCTATCGCTACCACTCCGCCATTTATAGCAGCCTCCCCAACTGTTTTGAAGTCTTCTTTATAGTCTTGTTTATGACTTATATCTTCTCTTGCATGAACGTGTATATCTATAAAACCCGGGAAAATTAATTCATCTTTAAAAACAAAATCTGCGGAACCTGTCGGCTCGTTTACTTTAGTAATCAATCCACTTTCTTGATCAATCTCGATTCTACGACGAATTTGTTCAGTGTTGTTTATAACAACACCTTCTATTGTAAGAATATTATTAGGCATATAGTTTATTCTTTATTAGACAAAAAAATAACCCCACGACAGGGGCTGTTTTAATAGAAAATATAAAAGAGAGAAAAGTGCGAATATGGGGTCGATTCTTAAGAATTAATTGCATTCTAAACATTAGGTAGAATAATACACCTTTTTAAAAAGTGAACAAGTGGAAAACTTATTTACTTTTTTCTGTTAATAGTGATAAGGCTTTCTTTACAATTTTTGTTAACTTTTTAACTACTTCTATCTTCCCCTTATCGTTTAATACATGATAGATAACCGCATCCTTGTCTTTCTCTATAGAATGAATAATATACTCATTGTCCGCTAACTCTTTACTAGTAAATTCTAATGGTATTTCTTTTCTTAGAAGAACTAGTTTATCTTTTATTTCTGAATTTTTTATATCTTCAGATAAAATATCCAAAAAATTTAAAACCGACTGACAAGAATTTACCCTTAAACGATTAGTTTTAAAATAATTAAAAACATCACCTCCCATTGATTCAATAATTTTAATCTCATTTTCATCTTCCCAGTTATTTCTTTCTTTCTGATTTTCATGAAAACTGTCGGTAAAAATTGGACCCTTTAAAAAACTTTTAAAAGACTCTACTCCCTCAATAACTTCCTCTTTTTCCAAATCACTTAAATCTTCAAAAACCTCCCCCTCCTTAATTTTTGTATTTTTTATTAGTTCTGAATCTTTCTCTAATCCATAATCCACAAAATCTAAAGAGTTATCACTTTCTTCACAAAAAGTAGATAGCTCCTTAACAATCTCAGCTTTTTTTTCACTAATTTTATTTAAAATATTCTCTTTTTGAGAAACTACAAAATTTCCATCTGGGTTAAAGTCCATCAAGTAATTATAACAAATTTTTTATTTTCTTACTGCAATGATAAGTTTTATCTTTTCTTAATTATTGGCACACCTAGATCTTCACAAATCTTTTTTCCTATATGAGTGTTAATTTCATTATGCCTAGGAATAGTAGATGTCCTACCTGTAAAAGTATTACACCAAACACTATGAGAACCACCTTCCCTCAGAAAAACACACCCATATTTACGAATGTGTTTTATAAGATCAATTTGCTTCATAAGAAATTAAGCACAAACAGCAAGATTTTCTCGTGTAATAATAGATCGTCCTTCAGATTTTTTTGATAAAAGACGATTACTTTCAAGTATAAGCAAAAGTGCTTCTTTTAGATTTCTTTTGGTTTCAGACAAAGTTTTACCTTGAGTATTGACCCCTGGAATTTCCTCTATCCAGCCAGAATACCATTTGCCAGATTTTTTATATAAAGCTGTAAATTGTCGTGATTGTTTCATAAGTAAAATATACTAAAAAACCAATCAAAAATCAACAAACTATTTCCTCGTTGCAATGATAGTGCCTGTTATATTATGTCCTTTACAATGAGAAAGAACTCCTAAATAAGAATCTATTGATCCTTTTGATAAATTTTCCTTCGCTTTTCGTAATAACCTTTTTTTAGTACTAGTGCGTAAAACTCTATAATGTGGAAGAATAACATAACCAAGAAAATCTATTCCTTGAGATAATTTTCTAATTTCAACCTTTCTGGGGTGTAATTTTAATTCGAGTTCTGTTTTTAAAAATTCAAAAATTTTAGGAATGATGGATTCAAGAAATTTTTTTTCCTGAGAAACAATTACAAAATCATCACAATAACGAACATAATATTTTATTTTCAATTTATGTTTAATATATTGATCAAAAATATTCATATAGACATTAGCAAAAAGTTGGCTTGTCACATTGCCGAGGGGTAATCCTTTCCCTTTAGTTTTTTCAAAACTTTTTATAATATTATTTAATAACCATTTTGTTTCTGGACATTTAATTTTTGAAAAAAGAATATCTTTTAAAATTTCATGATCTATCGAATCAAAAAATTTTGAAATATCACACTTCAAAACCCAAACATTGCGAGTATAGTTTTGTGTTTCTTTTCGTAAAAATCTTTCTAATTGATTAACTCCCGAGTGAGTTCCTTTATTAAATCGACAAGCATATGAATCATATATAAAAGATGAGTCAAAGACCTTATAAAGTTGGCGAAAAATAGCTTGATGCACTACCCTGTCCCGCACTTCTGCTTTGTGAATATGTCTGCGTTTTGGGTCATAAACGTAAAATGGTACATACGGTTCATTTATATATGTTTTTCGTCGAAGAGAAAAGTGAATGTCTAAAATATTTTTTTCTAAATTAAACTCAAATTTTTGTATATCTGGTTTTTTATTTTTTCCACACCGAAATTCTCGCCAAGCGGAAAGAAGATTGGAAGTTGAAATTATATGATAGAATAAATCACTATGAGTACCCCCCCCCAACATCTCCAGTAATATTATTGAGCTCCCCGTTATCCTCCATATAAAGAGATTATATAAAATAATATATCAATTAGAAACAAAAATGCCGAAACAAAATAAACTCGGCATTCATAAAAAAGTAGAAGAATATGTTCTACGAATTTTAACTCTTTTGATAGATTCTGCACTTCGAAGTAAACAAGACAAAATACAGACCCTAAATCAAGCACGTCGAGATATTGAAGTACTAAAACATCTTATTCGTTTAGAATATGAACTTAATATAATAAAAGAAAAACAATATATTATTCTCGCACAAATACTTGAAAAAATATCTATGATGACAACAGGTTGGATAAAATCTTTTGGAACACAAAAGCCCTTATATTGAAGGGCTTTTGCCTAGAAACTTCTGACGGAGGCCGTTGTCGGGATTACGGTTATCACGATTGTCGTTGCTCACGTTGAACTGACCATCGTTATTGCGGTTCATGTTCATGGCATTGCCATCCGAATCAAGGGCCCTTTCTGTGAGAGTCCATCCATACCACCACATGTCTTTAAAAAAAACATATTGAGTTGTTCCGGCTCTAAAGCCGTCTCTGTTTGGAATCTTTATATTCCCTAGACTCCCACAGGCAGTTTCTATATTATGGCAAACTGTCATCCATTTTAAAATGGATCAGCTTAACAGCCAAATTATTTATATCATAAAAAAAGTCCTCAACATAGTTGAGGACTTAGGTAACAAGTTAAAAAGTTACCAGTTTTAGAAATCTACTTGACGGAGGCCGTGGTCGGGATAACGGTAATCACGATAGTCGTAGCTCACGTCGAACTGACCATCGTTATTGCGGCTCATGCTCATGGCACCGCCAACCGAATCAAGGGCCGCAAAACGAGTAAGCCCTTTGACGTCGTACATTTTATTAGTTTCAGTACGATATCGGAAAGCAGAGATAATACCTTCTTTTGGAATCATGAATTTTATATTTTCATTAATTCCATCATCATAACTTTTGTTAAGCAAATCCGGTTCATCCCCACCGACATGACATGTTGCGTAATCACTCGTGGGACGTACCTGCTGTTCCTTAATGGATTCGGCAATGTTGTCATAATATTTCCAAACCGCATTATTGCCAAATTTTTTTGCATAGGCTTCAAAATATTGATCTTCAGTAATATCAGTAAAGATATATTCCAGCCGTTTCATTTTTTCGTTCCATGCAGGAAGCACTATTTTTGACCAATCAATAGTACGACTGAAGAATTTTTTGTAAAAAACTTCAATTCGTCTTTTTTCTTCAATCCATGGGTCAATTTCAATTCCAAAAATTTCTTTGCAAAAATTTTCGGTAAGTTTTTCAACTTCATGATCTGGACTTAAAACAAAGTGATTGGCACTTTCAAATGAAAGCTTTCCACTATCTCCCAAAACACGAGTGATTGTTCCGGCAATTTTAAAGCCGATTGCAACTAACTGACCTGAGGTGGCAGGTGTAATAACTTGATTTGTCATTTTAGACTCCTCTTTAATTGATTAAGAACAATATTGTTCCTATTTAGTAGGCTAGCATATTTACGGTAAAAAGTCAAGCAAAAACCAATAAAAAGGCTCTAAAATAAGTTTATTTACGAGACGAGATTATTACTTCAGCCACGTTTTGTGGGACTATGTCATAACGTAAAAATTCCATAGTGAAAGATGCACGTCCTTCAGTCATTGAACGAAGACCTGTCATGTATCCGAACATTTCAGAAAGAGGAACAACGGCACGAAGCGCTTTATTCATTCCGCGATCTTCCATACCTTCAATAATTCCACGCTTGGAAGAAAGATTACCTGTGATGTCTCCCATGAATTTTTCTGGAGTAACGACTTCCACTTTCATCATTGGTTCAAGAATAACTGGTTTTGCGCGCTTACAAGCATCTTGTACAGCCATAGAAGCTGCGATTTTAAAAGCCATTTCATTGGAGTCCACTTCATGGAAAGAACCATCCCAAAGTTCAACAGAAACATTAACCATTTTGAATCCCGCAAGTACTCCGCGATCAAGACCTTCTTTAAATCCTTTTTCGCAGGGAGCAATATATTCTTGTGGAATAGCACCTCCTTTAATCGTATTTATAAATTCAAAACCATTCGCTCTTTTTGTATTTTTTGGTAAATCTTCCACTTCTTCTTTTGTAAGAGGCGTCATTGGTTTAACTTTAATTTTAACGTGACCGTAGTTTCCACGTCCACCAGATTGTTTTATGTATTTACCTTCTGCATCTGCATTATTGGTAATGGTCTCACGGTAAGCCACTTGTGGTTTACCTACATTAGCTTCAACAGTAAATTCTCTTTTCATGCGGTCTACAATAATTTCCAGATGAAGTTCTCCCATTCCAGCAATAATTGTCTCCCCTGTTTCTTGATCAGTACTAACTCGGAAAGTAGGATCTTCTTGTGCGAGACGATTGAGTGCCATACCCATTTTTTCTTGGTCTGCTTTTGTCTTTGGTTCAATACGAAGTTGAATAACAGGCTCAGGGAAAATTATTCTATCTAACTCAATTGGGTGTTCTTCGTCACAAATAGTATCAGAAGTGATAGTGTCTTTAAGTCCAACAGCCGCCGCGATTTCTCCAGCAAAAACTTTTTTCATTTCTTCTCGGTCATTCGCATGCATACGAAGTATTCGTCCTATACGTTCTTTGTTGCGAGTACGAGGATTATAGATATAAGAACCAGCGGAAAGAGTTCCGGAATAAACTCTAAAGAAAATAAGTTGCCCAACAAACGGATCCGTGGCAACCTTAAAGGCTAAAGCAGAAAAAGGCTCTTCGTCCGAAGCATGTCTCATAATAGGTTCATCATTATTGTCTGGATCTGTCCCCCCAATAGGTGGAATATCAAGCGGAGAAGGAAGATAGTCTACAACACCGTCGAGCACTAGCTGAACTCCTTTATTTTTTAAAGCGGATCCAGCATAAACTGGGAAAATTTCATTAGCGATAACTCCTTTTCTTAAAAGTTTTTTCAAAACAACAGCATCAGGAATTTTTCCTTCGAAATAATCATTCATGACAGCATCATCTTGTTCTACAATCTTTTCAATAAGTTCATGATGATATTTTTCTGCATCTGCCTTCATATCTTCTGGAATCTCTTTTTCGATAACTTTATTACCCATTTCTCCCTCAAAGTAATAAGCTTTCATTGTGAATAAGTCCACAACACCTTCATGTTTTTCTTCAAGACCAATAGGAATTTGCATGCGAACAGCTTTCTTGGTTAGACGATCTAAAATAGTTGCATATGAATGTTCAAAAGATGCACCTATTCTGTCTAATTTATTTATAAAACAAATACGAGGAACTTTCGCTTCATCAGCATAACGCCAGTTTGTTTCTGATTGAGGTTCAACTCCAGCCACTCCGTCAAAAACAACAACAGCGCCGTCTAGTACACGAAGAGATCTTTTCACTTCTACGGTAAAATCTATGTGCCCAGGTGTATCAATAATATTAAAACGGTGTTTTTTACTTTTGTCTGTTGGGGAAGCATAAGTAGGCGTCCAGAAACAAGTGACAGCAGCAGAAGTGATAGTGATACCTCTTTCTCTTTCTTGTTCCATCCAGTCTGTGGTAGTCTCTCCATCATGAACCTCTCCTATTTTATGAGAAACGCCAGTATAAAAAAGCACACGTTCTGTCGTAGTTGTTTTACCAGCATCGATGTGTGCAATAATTCCAATATTTCTAACTTTTTCTAGTGGATAGTCTCGTTCCATATATTTATATTACCAAGCGAAATGAGCAAAAGCCTTGTTGGCTTCAGCCATCTTGTGAGTATCTTCTCTTTTCTTGATAGCAGAACCTTCATTCTTAGAAGCAGCAATAAGCTCGTCAGCAAGTTTTAAGTGCATTTCACGTCCTTTACCTTTACGAGCAGCATCACGAATCCATCTCATAGCTAGAGCGAGTCTTCTTTCAGGACGTACTTCTCTTGGCACCTGGTAGTTCGCACCACCAATACGCTTTGAACGAACTTCTGTAAGTGGTCCTGCATTTTTCATTGCTAAGTCGAAAATCTCAAGAGGATTTGGATTGCCTGTTTTTTCTTTTATAACATCAAAAGCTTTATATACTATCTTTCTTGAAGTTTCTTTTTTACCAGACCACATAACGTAGTTGATAAATTTCTCCAATTTTTGAGAATTATAATTGAAATCTGGCTTAACTATATTTCGATTGTTTATTTTACGTCGCATAATTTTTATTTTTTAACTACTTTTGGTCTCTTGTTTCCATAAAGAGATCTACCTTGTCTCCTCTTCTCAACTCCTTGAGTATCGAGTACTCCTCGAACAATGTGATATCTTACTCCAATCAAGTCTTTCACACGTCCCCCACGAAGCATCACAACAGAGTGTTCTTGTAGGTTGTGTCCTTCACCAGGGATATAAGCTGTCACTTCCATGCCATTGGTTAAACGAACTCTAGCAATCTTTCGGAGAGCAGAGTTTGGTTTTTTAGGAGTAGTAGTCGAAACTTTTGTACAGACACCTCTTTTAAAGGGTGCAGGAAAAAACACTGGTCTATTTTTCAAAACATTAAATCCTCGCGCCAAAGCAACCGTTTTTGACTTGGCTTTGGTTTTAACTCTATTCTTTTTAATTAATTGATTTACTGTTGGCATAATTAAACAAAATAGCCCCATAGGACTATTAGAAATAATATACTATTAAAAAATTTAAATTGCAAGCCCGGTAATAAGCTGATATAAATTAGATATTATTGGATATAAGCTGTCAGCAAAGAAAAAAATAAAAACAATTATCAAAATAAGAGAGTATTGTTCTAAAAAAGTAATAATAGAATACAAGGAGTTAGGAAGAAGAGAAAAAAGTATTTTAGAACCATCAAGGGGAGGGATAGGAACAAGATTAAAAATAGCCAAACCAAGATTAACTAAAATAATAGAAGAAATTATAAAACCAAGTCTAACAAACACTCCACTATCTACTCCGCTATTCACAATAAAACGTAAAATGAGTCCAAAAAAAACAGCAATAAAAAGATTAGCGATGATACCAGCGGCAGCCACAGCTACTGTCCCCCATTTTTTGTTTGTCAGGTTTAGTGGATTGTATGGTACTGGTTTTGCCCAACCAAACATAAATGGAGAATGAGATAAAATGAGGAGCCCTGGTAAAACTATAGAACCAAACATGTCTAAGTGTTTGAGTGGGTTTAGAGTAAGACGCCCTGCATAAAGAGCTGTCTTGTCACCAAAACGCAACGCAACAAAACCATGAGAAACCTCATGAATAACAACTGACATTATAAGTATGGCTATGAAAAAAATTGTATCCATTTTAGCTAAAGCCTAGGGCCTAGTTGCCTAAAGCCTAGTTCTATGATAGCATACAGAAACTACATTATGAAAACATGTGCAATATCAAAAAAAGGTTCATTGGTTGGAGGCGGGTACTCAAATAGGACTCGTGCCACAAAATTCAACCCAACCGGCAAGAAAAGGAAATATCCAAATCTTCAAAAAAAGAAGGTTTTTGTGCCTGAATTAAATAAAACTATAAAGATAGAAGTTTCAACTCGAGGCATGAGAACAATCAAGAAAAACGGTATATATAAGACTCTCCTAAAAGCAGGACTCGTAAAAGCAAAATAAAACTAAAACAAAAAATCCCCAAGTGGGGATTTTTTGTTTATACAAATGTAAGAGCTATTCCTTTCTTACCAGAGCGGCCAGTACGGCCTATTCTATGCACATAAGTTTCATAAGTTTGCGGAATATCATAGTTGATGACATGAGTCACATCTGGGATATCAAGGCCGCGGGCTGCGACGTCTGTCGCAATTAATATATTTATTTGATCTTTTTTAAATTGTTCTAGGGTACGGATACGCTCACGACTTCTTTTGTCACCGTGAATACAACCTACCTTGAATCCCATATGTGAAAGCTCTTTAGTAAGAGTATCTACGCTGTGTTTCATCTCTCTAAAAATCAAAACTTTATCTGAACCATCTCTTTTTAATATTTCATGTAATTTTTCTAATTTCTCTTCTTTGCTTCTTGTATGGACGACGTCTTGATCGATATTCTTTGCAGTCTCGCCAGATATGACAGAAATGAAAACAGGATCAACTAAAAACTCTGTTGTTAATTTTTTAACTTCAGGTGAAAGCGTAGCTGAAAAGAAAAGAGTTTGACGATTTTCTTTTGGAACTTTACTAAGGATAAAAACCATATCATCCCGGAATCCCATATCGAGCATTCTATCTGCCTCGTCGAGAACCACAGAATGACAAGTTGATAAATCTAAGACTTTTCTCATAATCAAATCTTTTATTCTTCCTGGTGTACCAATGACGAAAGAAACTCCTCTTTTTATTTCTGTTATCTGTTTCATTATCGGAAGTCCACCAACACAAGAGACAGAGAAAATTCCCAAACCAAAAGATAACATTCTAAAATCAGAATCTATTTGCATAGCGAGCTCTCTTGTTGGAGCCATAATCAAAATAGTTTCCCTTTTATTTTGTCCTTTCGTTTTCACAATCTTTTCAATTAAAGGAAGAATAAAAGCTGCTGTTTTCCCTGTTCCGGTATTAGCCATACCGAAAACATCTTTACCTAAAAGAACCGAAGGAATAGCTTGATCTTGAATAGGTCTCGGATTTATAAATCCTGCTCTCGCTATATTTTTATGAATTTGGGTATCAAAAGGAAAATCAATAAAAGTGTGTTTAGAAACATAAGACTTCTCTTCTACCCGCTCCCCTTTTTTAATAAAACGAGAAAAATCTATGCGCTCAGAAAAACCTCTCTTTTTAGGACGGTTGTTGCTTCTCTTGAAATTACTGCCAGCAAATTTGTGGACAGGTTTACTAGAAAATTTATGGGCAGGCTTTGATTTTAAACCAAATTTAGAATGC
Source organism: Candidatus Nomurabacteria bacterium (assembly GCA_023267215.1). Classification (GTDB taxonomy): domain Bacteria; phylum Patescibacteriota; class Minisyncoccia; order Phycocordibacterales; family UBA9973; genus UBA9973. Next base: position 150,473 of record JAHFNS010000002.1, read on the forward strand.
CCGAATTTCTTCGGTTTTGATGTAATATTATTTTTGTACATAATGGGTCACTCCCAATATGTTATTAGTCGAGAATGATGTTTAAAGAATAGCATTTCTATTCTTTTTTGTCAAATTGTCTACCAACTACATTGTTTGAATCTTTTTTATTGAAAAGCACTTCACTATTTTCAAGTAAATAAACATTTTTTATACCAGCAGAAATCATTGTATTCCAACAGGGCTTGCAACACCACCAATGTCCCCACAGATAAAGATCTGCTTCTTTAATATCAAACCCATGATCTAGAGCATCCTTAATCGCACGAGCCTCGCCATGGTTCCTGGGATGACACCCTTCACAAAGTTCATAACCCTCCCCTGTTGGTATGTGTTGCTTAACCCGTTCACATTCATGTGTCTCATGATAAGTACTACCATTTGCACCACGACCAATGACTTTTTCATTTTTCACTATCAAACTAGTATTTGGCATTTCTTTGTCTAAAGAATTCTCTTTTGCATATTCTTTAGCCTCAATCATATATTTGTTCGTCATGGGCATATATAAAATACTACGTCCTTCAGGAATATATGGAACTTCAATTTTAGGTTTTTTTGTATAACTTTCCATAAAGTTTTAATTCTTATATAATACACTATATGACAACTTTTGACACAATCTATCAGGGGCTTATTAAAAGAATAATGACAGAAGGTATTGATGAAGTAATTGAGAGAACGGGTCATACTTCAAAAGCATTACCCGGACTTTCATTTTCTATAGATATTGAAAAGGACGGTTTTCCTATCCTTACCTTACGTAAAAATCCTATAAAATCACCTATAGCTGAACAAATATGGTTTATTCAAGGAGAAAAAGACGCAACGTTTTTAAGAAAATTTACAAAGATCTGGGACGCATTTATGGAAACAGATGGGACAATTTCATCTGCTTATGGATGGCGTTGGCGACATCATTTTGGAAGAGACCAACTAGGAAAAACTATAGAACTTTTAGAAAAAGAACCAGTCTCCCGACATGGAGTGATAATTACTTGGGACCCAAAAGACGACGGATACGGAGGAACACCTAAAAAAAACGTGCCTTGCCCTTTCGCTTTTACGATAAATATACTTGGCGGTCGTTTAAATATGCATAATATAGTTCGTTCCAATGATATGATGCTCGGCTGTCCTTTTGATGTATTTGGCTTTGCTCTTTTGCAATGTATGATTGCACAACGTCTCGACTTACGCCCTGGAATATATACTCATTCAATATCAAATGCTCATATTTATGACACTCATTACGAAGGAGCTAAAGAACTTATCTCAAGAACAAACAACCATCCGAAGGTAGACCTACATTTACCAAAAGATGCATTTCGTAGAGCTGAACAAAAAGACGAAAATCTAATTGCAGAAATTTTAACAGATTTGCAAGCTCAATATAATCCACTTCCTCCAATAAATGGTCTAGAAATTATTCCACAATATCCAGATGTAAAATAATGAGTATTATAATATAAAAATAAAATTTTTATGTCAGGAATTGAAAAATTTATTAAAACAAAAGAAGATTTTAAAAAATCTTATGAGGGATTAAAAAACGAATCTAGACTCATTACTTTTGATGGAGTAGATGGAGCAGGAAAAACAGAAATCTTAAAAAGAGTGATTGAAAAATTAAAAGAAAGGTTTAAAAATGAAGGGAAAAATCCAGATGATATTGTTTATTTAAAATGCACCAGTTTGAGAGATACAAACAGTCAAAAAAATATAAGTGAAACCATTAACAAATGTAGAGATGAAAACAATTTTTGGGACAAAAATAAAATCGACTATATTTTAAATCTCTGGTCAGCAAAATTAAATAGGTCTTATGGTGATCATATTCTTCCTTTAACTAGAAAGGGTAAAACTGTTATCCTTGATAGATCTGAAATTGATATATTTCGGGCAGGTATAGAGTGGGGAAACAAAGAACTGGTAGATAAAATAAAAGAATATATGGAAAATGGGACATTAACCCACGGGATAACTGCTGCTAATAGAATATTTGTCTCTAGTGAAACAAACGACGCTTATAAAAACTTAACTGAGCGATCTAAATCATTATCTAAAAATGATCCAAGATCACTTGATGAAATGAAAAGTCGCGTTAAAAATGAAGAAGAGGCTGAAAAACTAATAGTTGAAATACAAAAAGAAAAACCAAATGTAATAAAAGTTGAAAACAAACGAATTGAAAATGAAAAGGAAAGAAATGTGCAGTTTGAAAAAATTGCAGAAAAAATTATCAGCAATTTAAAATTATAATATTAATACATACAAATATGATTCTATCTATAATAGCTGCCATTGGTAAAAATAATGAGATAGGAAAAAAGAATGAGCTTCTTTGGAATTTACCTGCGGATATGAAACATTTTAAAGAAGCAACCTCAGGCCACACAGTTATAATGGGACAAAAGACTTTTGAATCCATTGGCCATCCTCTTCCAAATAGAAGAAACATTGTTTTAACTCAAGATAATTTATTTCAAAGAGAAGGAATAGAAATAGTCCACTCTCTAGAAGAACTTGATGCTTTGCTTAAGACCTCACCCCAACTCTCTCCAGGAAAGGAAGAAAAAGATGAGGAGGTTTTTGTAATTGGAGGTGGACAAATATATAAATTATTTATAGATAAAGCAGATAAACTTTACATCACTCACGTCAATGCATCTTTCCCTGACGCTGACGCATTTTTCCCAGAAATTATTCCAATAGTCTTTCTAGAAACTTCTAGAGAAGAACATAAAAAAGACGAAAAAAACGCATATGACTATGCGTTTACTACATATACTAGATTTCAATAAATTTTAAGGGTCTTCATCTGTCTTTACTCTAATCAATACTTCTCTACCATCAGGAGTTTTCTCTTTTTTATAAACTCTTTTTGTATTTATTTCAACTTTTCTTACAAGTTCTTTTTCTAAATCGTAGCCAAGGATTTCACACATTCCAAGTAAAAAAATAGCTACATCTGCAAGTTCTTCTGATACACCTTCCTGTCCGCGATTATGTTTTGAAAAAGCTTCAGAAAGTTCTTCGTGTGCACGACAAAATTCAAGGGCAATGTCTGTGGTATTAAAACCATGTCTTACCTTATTTGCCATCACTTCTTCTTGTAATTTCTTTAAATCAACCATAATATAAATATACTCTTTCGATAATAAAAAGGCAAAAAGTATAAAAATGAAAACCGCCCTCCGAACGATTTTCGAAAAGCGGTTAAATAGTTATTTTTTTTAGAATTTCATTCCAATTAAAAACCCTTACCACACCCTTGGGTAAAATATCTCTATTCCAAGGATTATCATAAGCTAAAACTTTTATGCCATTTAAGGAACAATCTTTGATATGCATCAGATCATCCTCAACTATTATTTGGGCATTCAATTCTAGACAAACCTTTGATTTCTTGATTCTTTCTCCTTCTGGATGATAGGAATTTGTGTGATGAATATCTGAAAACATCCCCCCAAAATTTTTACTAACCCATTCTCTAGTTTCTTGGATTAAAGAATATTTTCTACCAGTTACTATAAAAAAATTATATCCTAATTCTTTTAATGAAGAAATAGTTTCAACAGAACCAGAGACAGGAATAATTTCCTTAAAATAATCAGACATATAAAAATTATCAATTCTATATCTAGTTTCTTGTTCTGAAACACCCAAAATCATGGGATACTGATAAGAAAAGAAATCTTTTTTTTCTAATTTTGTCCCATATTTATTATTATGGAACAAAATAAAATTACTGGTAAAATCACCCAGTACATCATCAATGTCTACAGCGATATTGTCCATTTTTTGTTCCTCTAATAATTTAATTTAAAAAAGAATTATTTTTCTTTAAACTACCCCAAAACACCCTAAAAGTAAAGTATCTGGAGATTGAGATGCTTTACTAGCTCTTTTTTATTTTTTGGAAAAGTGGCAAATACAAATCCTCTTTTGGATCGATAAGGAGTTCTTTTTTATTTACTTTTTCTATAAATTCTACTGGTGCGTCTGTTATAAGGGCAAGGGGTTGCTGTTCTTTCCCTTCTCCCATACAAAGCACGGCAGCGGTAGCAAGACTATCTGCTATATCAGTTTTAGACATTTTTAAAACTCTACCAAAAATATCTTTTTTACCTATATAATTTTTTATCCCTTTAAATCCTGAATAACCAAGAGCTACTCCAACAACCCCTGCTCGCAGTGGAAAAATTCTACTATCAGTAATTAAAACACCTAAATTTTTTATTTTAAATTTTTTCTTTAGTTCTTTTCTAATAAAATCTGAAGATCGAAAACTATCTTTGGGCAAAAGAACAAACTTTCCTTTTGCATTAGATTCATCTATTCCAGCTGAAGCCATGACCATTCCATCTTTAATGGTAAGCCAAACAAGCTTAGTTTTGATAGCAAAACTGCTTTCTTTTTTTATAAGTTTTATTTTCTGAGTATTTTTTTCTTTCTTATTTTCAAATTCAACTGTTCTGTCTTCCGAAAGAGAAACAATTTTAGAAGTGATAACTAAAACAGATTTTTCTGGAATCTTTTTTATATATTTTTGAATGAATTTTATTAAATCTTCATTCTCTTTAAATATTCTGGTTCTGATTGGAATAATTTTCATTGTTATTTTTGCCTCTTAATAAACGAATCCCTAAATACGAAAGTGGAGTATAAAGAAAACCCATAAATATTTTATAGGTCCACCATGGAATAATAATCAACAAGATAGTTTTTACGGGTAAGATACCAAGATAAGCAATAAACATAAAAATAGCAGAGTCAAAAAATTCTGACCAAATATTGGACAAATTTGAACGTAGCCAGAATTTCTTTTCACCTATACGTTTCTTTAAAAAGAAAAAAGAAAAAACATCCTGATATTGACCAATAGCGAAAGCGACAAGTGAAGCTATAGAAAAACGAACTGAAAGTCCAAAAATCTGATTATACCCTTCTTTTACCCAAAGACCTTCATAAGCCCAAGGCATCACATTAGAGACCAAAGAATACAACAAAAATAAAGCAATACTTACAACACCAGCAAAAACAAAATTATTTGCCATTTTCTTTCCATACACTTCCCCAATGATATCCGTCATACAAAACACAATAGGAAAAGAAAAAACTGCCACAGAAAGATGTGTACCAAAAAGAAAAGGCATCAATTTTATTCCTAAAGTATTCGCAGCAAAAAGAGAACTTATGTAAAGCGTTAAACAGATAAGAATTTTCTTGTAATCCCTTTCAGTTAGTGTTTGCATTATAATTTTTACTAGAACCTATCAACTAGAACCTAATTAAATTACATCTATACCCATACTTCGAGCAGATCCAGCAATAATATTTATAGCCCCTTCGTCATCTTTTGCATTTAAATCTTTCATTTTTTTCTTTGCTATCTCTAGCGCCTGAGCGCGAGTGATCTTTCCAGCTTTAGTAGTGATATTTTTACCTGATCCTTTCTCTACACCAGCAGCTTTCAAAATAAGCCCTGTAGCTGGAGGAGTCTTTACAACGAAATCATAACTTCTATCTTCATAAACAGTGATATTAACAGACACCTTGTCTCCCGCCATTTTAGAAGTAGCAGCATTAAATTTAGTGACAAAATCTCCAATATTTATCCCTGCTTGACCAAGTGCAGGTCCAAGCGGTGGAGCAGGAGTTGCTTTTGCTGCTTCTATTTGTAATTTTATTTTTTTTGTTATTTTTTTTGCCATAATTTTATTTATTCTTTCCTTTATAACTTTTTAAACCTTATGAACTTTATATTAATCTATGTTTTCTTAACTTGCAAGAAATCAAGTTCGACTGGAGTCTCACGACCAAACATTGACACAAGTACTTTTATTTTACCACGTTCTTGATCTATTGAATTTACTTTTCCCTCTAGATCCTTAAATGGGCCATCAACAATTCGAACTGTCTCATCTATTGCAAGATCGATATTGTGTTTAGCCACTCCGGTATCCATTTTCTTAAACAGATATTCTACTTCTTCGTTTTTTAATGGAACCGGATTTACTCCAGCGCCAACGAACCCAGTGACTCTCGGAGTATTGCGAACAACGTACCAAGAATCATCTGTAACAATCATATCAACTAAAACATAACCAGGATAAATCTTTTCTTCCACTTCTACTCGTTTCCCTCCTTTTATTTTTATCTTTTTTTCAATTGGCACTATAACATTAAAAATTTTCTCATTCATACCCAATGAATCAATACGCTGTTTTAGATTACGTAAAACTACGTTTTCATATCCAGCATAAGTATGAATAGCATACCAATTTCTTACTCCCTCTGTTTCTTGTTTAGACATTGTTTTAGAAAGAAATTATTTTTTGCAAACCTTGTAAGAAAATGAAATCAAAAATACCTAAAAGATAAGCTATCAAGACAGAAAGAATGACTACTATTAATGTATAAAAAAGAGTCTGATTTTTAGTAGGCCAAATTACGTGTTTTAACTCTATTTTTGTTTCTTTAAAATATTCAATAATTTTTGACATATTTTTATTTTCTAAATCTTTTAAAAAAGCCCCTTTTCAAGGGCTCTTTTATATTACTCTTTTATTCCAAAATAGTCAAATTCAAATTGATGAAATTTTTTATCTTATTTCATAAGTAATAGAGACATCTGAGGTTATGGTATTTTCTCCTTTTGGCAATAAGGCTTGAGCAGCTGAACCAGAAGCACTATCCATCATGACTGCCTTGGCAGAATACATTGGTGTAGGGTAATTTCCTCCCTCATTAAAAGAGGTTATTTTACCTAAGTGAATTCCTAAATCTTTTGCCAAAACTTCTGCTTTGGATTTTGCATCATCAATTGCTTTTTTGCGAGCCTGTGCTTTTAACCCATCTTCGTTATCAATCGCGAAATTAGGACCACTTAGATCAGAAACACCTAATGTTCCAAGTCCTTGCATTATTTTCCCTACATCATCAGTATTTCTAACTTTCACAGTTATACTTTCTGATGCAGTATATCCAGTGATTACTTGTTTACTAGGAGGACAATAATAAGCCGAGGAAGTACTTATAGTGGTTCCTGCTGTACCAGCACCCATAGGAATAGGCGGACAAACTGCTTGTTTATATTCGTATTTTGGATAAAAAGAAGCATTAGCTGTCTTTATATCTTTTTCAAGAACACCATCTGTCTTTAAAAGATCTAGGGAACTTTTTTCAATTCCTGCAACGAGAATTTGCGCTTCCTTTACAGTTTTAGCATCTTTGCTAATAGAAAAATAAACATTGGCAATATCAGGTACTGCATTTACTTCTCCATGCCCAGAAAAAGTTATATTATTTTCTGGTTTATTATTCTCGCTACGAATAGATTCAGTCAAAAGACTAACACCAACAGCTATCAAAAAAACAACAAGAAAAATTCTTAAACCTTTATACAATCTCATTTTTTGTTCTGGTAATATATTTATCATAAAAATTATTTTTCTTTAATTCCTAATAATTCGACTTCAAAATTAATAGTGGCATTTGCAGGTATAACTCCAGGAACTCCGGTCGGCCCATAAGCATCTTCTGGAGGTATTTTAAGAAACTTCTTTTCACCTATTTTCATTCCGACTATTCCTTTATCCCAACCAGGGATAACTTGTTGTGCTCCCAAGGTAAATTCAAACGGTTTTACGTGATTAAATTTTGGATCAACATTAGAATCAAATGGAGTACCATCTTCTAACGTGCCTGTGTAATTCATAGAAACAGTGTCACCTATTTTAGCAATTTTTTCTTCTGGCATTGTATTCTTATTATTAATTGTAATAAAAACTAAAACTCCTATAACAACGATTACTATTAAAAACCACCAAATAATATTTTTTTTCATGAGTTCTAAAAAATTTAATGTTTGATAATAGAACAATTATACACCCAAGGAACACTAAATCAAATTGACTTCTCTTTCTAGTTTCAAGCCAAATTTATCTTCAACAGAGTTTATAACTTGTAGAGAAAAATTCTCTATTTCTTTTCCCGTTGCTCCGCCATAGTTTACGAGTATTAATGCTTGTTTTTCGTGCATACCGACATTGCCGACTCTCTTCCCCTTCCATCCACATTGCTCTATAAGCCAACCAGCTGGAATTTTAATAAGATCATCTTCTTTAAAATAAGGAATATCGGGGTATCTTTTCTGTAAATCTTCTAATTTTTCTTCAGTGATAAAAATATTTTTAAAGAAACTTCCTGTATTTCCTAAAACTTTTGGATTTGGTAATTTACTCTGACGTATAAAAACAATGGCATCACTTATATCTCTAGAACTTTTTATTTCAATTTTATTTTCTGTTAAATATTCTTGCAAAACTTTATAATTAATATTTTTTTTCTCTTTTCTGCTTAATTTCACAGTTATGGCAGAAATAAAATATTTTCCTTTTAATTTATTTTTAAAAATACTTTCTCGATAACCAAATTCACATTCTTTATTTGAAAAAACTTTTTTTTCTCCCGTTTCAATATTATAAGCTTCAACATTTTCTAATGTATCTTTTAATTCAGCTCCATACGCTCCTATATTCTGCATCGGCGATGCTCCAACTGTTCCTGGGATAAAAGATAAATTCTCAAGACCCCAAAATCCTTGGTTAACTGAGAAAAGTACTAAATCATGCCATTTTTCTCCTCCCATAGATCTCACTAAAACAAAATCAGAATTATTTTCTATGATTTCAATCCCCTTTAATTTATTAAAAATAACAATACCGTCAAAATCTTTTGTAAATAAAACATTACTTCCCCCACCAAAAAATAATTTTTGATTGTTTTTAAATTCAACAGACGTTAAGAGTTCTTTTAAATCTGTCTCTTTGTTTATTTCAACAAAAAATTTTGCATGCACGGTTATTCCGAAAGTATTCAATCTGGTTAAATTATAATTTTTGGAAATTTTCATCTTATATTGATTAACTAAAAAGAAAAATTATTGTACCAATACTCACGATAAATAACAAAAAAACTGTAAACCAACCTAGGGCATTGGTGCTTTTTTTATTTTTGAAATTTCCCATTATCTCTTCACTTGCACTTATTTTCACAATAAAATACAAGATCACAGGTGAAATGATGCCATTGAAAACAGCTGAATAAATAAGGGTTTTTATAGGGTCAAGGCCAATAAAATTCAAGATTATACCTAAAATCATCGCTACGATTATCACTCCATAAAAAGAAGAAGCTTGTTTCAATTTTCTATAAAGTCCAGACTTCCAATTAAAAGTTTCAGATAAAGCGTAAGAAGCTGATCCTGCAAGTATTGGGATAGCTAAAAGCCCAACACCTAAAATTCCAATTGCAAATAATATAAATGCAAAGTTTCCAGCAAAAGGTTTTAAGGCAAGTGCTGCATCAGCTGCTGTACCTATGTTTGTAATTCCATTTTGAAATAAAGTTGCCGCACAAGTCGCTATTATGAAAAACATAATAAGATTGGAAAACAACATTCCGGACCAACTATCTATTCTCATTTTATGAATATCTTCCACGGTATTGAGAGCTCGCCTTGATTCTTCTGTCTTTTCTCCTTTCAATATTTGTTCTTCCACTTCCTGACTCGTCTGCCAGAAAAACAAATAAGGACTTATGGTTGTACCGAAAGCGGCACAGATTAAAATTATTTCCTCTTTTGAAAAAGTGATTGTCGGAATAACTAAATGTTTAAAGACATCTCCCCAATTGATCTGTACTGAAAAAGCAGAAAACACATAAGCAAATAAAACTAAGGCCAAATATTTTAAATATTTTGAATATTTTTTATATGAAACAAATATTTGTAGAGCCAAGGAAAGAATAGCAAAGCCAAAAATTAAAAAAGCAAAACTCACATATGGGAAAATAAGTTGAGTGCCTTTAGCCATTGCTCCCAAGTCTGCTCCGATGTTGAAGACATTTGCAAAAAGTAAGAGCACCGTACAAAAATATAAAAGTTTTTTTGAAAAATGCCTTTTGATGTTCGTTGCGAGACCAACGCCTGTCGTGAGCCCAATACGAGCACACATTTCTTGAATGACACCCATTAAAGGAAAAGAAAAAAGAGAAAGCCAAATCAAATTAAAACCTCTGGACGCTCCCATTTGTGAATATGTGGCAATACCCGAAGGGTCATCATCCGCAGCGCCAGTCGTGAGACCAGGACCTAAAGTTTTCCAATATTCTTTCGCTTCTTTAATCGGTTGCTCGTTTTCTATGTCGTGCTTTATTTCTCGCTCTAATTCTACGCTTTTTTCCAAGACTTCTGCTGGGGCACTAAATATTTTTTCCAAAAGGCTTTTCTTTGACATATATTATAAGGTCATTGTAGCTTATAAAATACAAAAATAAAAGGCTCAAAGGATAAAAATTCCTCTGAGCCAAAAACTATTCCATATTATTTCCCATCCACGGTATCACGACATGATGAGGGTTTCGCGTACAATTGAAGATATTATCACCCATGGACGCAAGATTGTATCTACTTATTTCAAAATTACCATAATCATAATTATGAATTATTATTATGAAATATCCACAATCATATTTAGAAATAAAAGACATAATAGCTGGGCAATTACTATTGACTATTTTTTGAGGGATTTTCCCCGAGTTTTTTTTCAAAAAGTTTTCTATCTCTCTTTCGGACAAACAAAGACTGTCTAAATCAGAAGAAACAGAAAGAAATATTTCGGTATAAGTCCTGTCGGAACATAGCTCATACCTTTCTACTGTGATCGGATTATTTCTAGTCACAACATCATTACCTTCTTTCCATTGTTCTTTAATATCAAAACAACGATCTTCATTTCCCCTAAATTGCCCTATATTGTGAGAAATTTCAGTCAATGATTTTTCTTCTTCAGAACCATCTATAACAATTGGTTCTTCTTTGATTAGTCGTAGAATTTTTTGTGACTTAAGTCTCTGGATTGCATTTTTTGCCATGAAATCGATGAACCCAGAATCCAGAATGGCATTTGATGAAATTTGATCATTACCATTATAAAACTTCACTCTTTCTCTAAAATCAGAAAAAAACTGTTGGCAAAAACCTATCTCAGATATTATACTTTTTATTCTTAAATCTCGTGACATGAGCCACCTCCTTTTTTAATGAACACTCATCACCCCCTACGTTTTTTCAGAGGCACCAAGATATTCTCTTTAGAGATTACATTGGATATCGTGCAGTGTCAATAGCAACCGGTAATGTGTACACTCCTTCCCCATATACGCCATGGCTGATATGAGGGAATTTAACAGGCAAGGCCTGTTTATTTTTTACTCTCGAAGCACAAGGATAGAACCATCATTATTTAATTTGATTAGTTTGGAAGCTTTTGCTTCAATCTCCCCTCCGTCTATATAAAGATCCACTTTCTCACCAAAGTATTTTTTCGCTTCTTCAATATTTTTAGCCGGAGGCAACGCCTCCGTATTTGCAGAAGGAGCAATAAGTGGGCCAGTTTTTAAAAGAAGATTTCTAAGTGATTTGGGAAAAGGCAATCTGAAAGCAAAAGGATCCAAAACAACACTTACTGGACCTGGCCAATAATTTTCTAAAATTTTCTTTTTTTCTTCTGATAAAATAATTTCAAATTTTTCGAGTTCTTTAATATCCCCAATCAAAATAATACACGGTTTATTTGAATTTCTTTTTTTTATTTCATAAATCCTTTCTACTGTATTTTCTTCCAAAGCTTTCCCCACTATTCCATAAATAGTATCCGTCGGCATGACAACCACTCCATCTTTTTTTAATACTTTTATCAAATTTTGATTATTCCAAATATTTTCTTGCATATTATTTAAATTTAAAATTCCTATGACCATTATCTTTGCTAGAAATTTGAACAAATTTAGAATGTTTCGGCATAGCCTTTGAAATATTTTCTGGCCATTCGATAAAAACTAAATGCTCGTCGTTACCTATAATTTCTTCCCAACCTAAATGTAATAATTCCTTTTCACTTTCTAGACGATACGCATCTATGTGAAAGAAAAATTTATAATTAGACCCCCTCGCCCTTTGGGCACTCCCCCGACGCCTCGCGAGAGAGTACTTTTTCATAATGACATAAGTCGGGCTAAAGACTCTCTCTTTTATTCCCAGATGTTTAGTAACTAATTTTGTGAAAGCTGTTTTGCCAGCACCTAAGTCTCCAGAAAGACCAACAACCAAAGCACCTTTGTGCTTTTTCTTGCCTTTCAATATCTTATCCAAAAATGTTTTCGCAATCTTTTCAGTTTCTTTTATATTTTTTGAAAGCATCTTTATGTATTAAAATTATAAAATCCAATTAAATAAATACCCAGTAAAAATAATACCAACTCCAACGATACTTGCAAATATCAAAATAAGCTTTGTTTTCATTACTTTTTTTAGAATCATAAACTCTGGCAGGGATAATGCTGTGACGGCCATCATAAAAGAAAGTGTCGTCCCTATAGCCACGCCTTTTTCTGTTAAAGCACTGACAAGAGGAATGATACCAGCAGCATTAGAATAAAGAGGGATACCGATGATTACAGCAAGGGGTACGGCATACCATTTATCTGCACTTGCATATTGTGCCAAGAAATCTGTCGGTATATAGCCATGGATCCATGCTCCGACTCCTATTCCAATTACAACAAACAACCAAACTCTATCTAAAATATCCAAAGTATAATTTTTCGCATAAACAATTCTCTCTCTATTGGACATTCTAGAAAAACCATCACCTCCATTTATTTTATTTTCATAAACAAAAGATTCTACTAGATTTTCTACTTTCATTTTACCAATAATAATTCCAGCAAAAAAAGAAATAAAGAGTCCGCTTATTATATATATGAATGCAATTTTGAAGCCAAACATTCCTAAAAGTAAGACAAGGGCTACTTCATTTATCATAGGTGAGGCAACCAAAAAAGAAAAAGTTGTACCCAATGGAACTCCAGCTTGTATAAAACCTAAAAATAATGGTATAGCCGAACAAGAACAAAAAGGAGTGATAATGCCAAGCAAAGAAGCTAAAACGTTTCCTATATATTTATTTTTATGCGACAAAATTGCTCGAATTCTTTCTGGTGGTAAATATGATCTAATTATTGAAACAACAAAAATAATAACCGAAAGTAAAATAAATATTTTTATAGTGTCATAGATAAAAAAATTAACCGTATTCGCCGGTAGTGTTTCAGGAATGAAATTTAAAACTTTATAAGTAAGCCAATCTGCCAATAATTGTATAGGGTAAAAAATGTTCATAATTGGGTGCCTATTCGGTTATGCTCCGAATCTGAGGGTTCCACAAACCCTAGTGCTGCTATTACACCATAGGCACCATGTAATGCTAGTTATAACATACTTTCTTTATTTTTTAAAATTTACTTATAGTCTGGGCTTTCCTCCGTTATACCTGCCCTAAAATTAGATAATCTAGCAAAAGCGTATAAAACGCTTGAGAGACGATTGAGATAAGCCTTGGTAGATGCTTTTATTTCTACTTTCCCTTCCTTGTCCTTCGAAACCTCGGCAGAGTAAGAATCAGCTACTGCAATCACTCTCCTCTCTGCCCTGCGAGAAATAGTACGAGCAACATCAAAGAGCGAAGCAAGTTCTGTCCCCCCAGAAATGAAAAATGATTTTATAGGTGGAAGTTCTTTTTCTATGGTATCAACTATATTTTCTATTTCTTTTAATTTTTCCTCATCAATAGACATCGAAGCCCCTGCAAGCTCTGCTTGAATGATAAATAAATTTTTCTGAATATCATGAACTATTTCATCAACTGCCAAGGCCTCGCCTTTTTGAGGACTTAAGGCAAGGCCTTTTAAATCTAATTTTTCTTTTTTTGCTTTCACTTTGCAAAGCCCGAGAAAAGAATTTATTTCATCTAAAGAACCAAGTGCTTCAGCAATAATAGAACTTTTTGAGATGCGTTGATCACAACTAAATGTTTTTGTTGTTCCATTGTCCCCTTTTCTTGTATAAAGCATATTTTTATCTAACGTTTTATAATTAATTCCTCTTCCAGAGTTTCTTTTTTTAAATTTTCTACAATTTTTTCTGCCACAAATTCTGGTTCCATATAATTTTTATAATCTACTGGTTTTGTTTTCCCAAAAAAATCTGTTTGCATGCCTGCTGGATATGCTGCAATTACAGAAATATTTTCCATACTTAAAGTCTTGCGAAGCAATTCTGTAAACCCTCGTACTGCCCACTTGCTCGATGAATAAATAGAAGAAAGAGGGCTCGGATCAAAAGCTCTTGAGGAAATTATATTTAAGATAGTTCCAAATTTTTGTTTCTTCATATATTTAATTACTGAACGAGAACCAAAAAAAGTTCCAAAAAAATTAACCTCCATAACCTCATGTGCTAAAACAGAATCAATTTCTTCAATAGACACATGCTCCATACCAATACCAGCATTATTAATCCAAATATCTATTCTGCCAAATTGAGTAACTACTTTTTCTGCCAAACTTTGTAATTCATTCTCTTTCGTCACATCTACCTTTATTCCTAAAATACCTTCCTCTAAATTTATGAATTCACTTTCATCTCGTGAGCAGACAATAACTTTCGAACCCTCTTTTAAAAAACAAGAAGCCATAGCTTTCCCTAAGCCCTTTGACCCTCCTGTAATAACTACTATTTTATCTTTTAGTTGCATAATTTGATTTTAGCATTTTTTAACCTCTTTGCCTGTTAATTTCAGAAACAACAATAGAGGTAGCCACGGCGACATTGAGCGAACTAGCTGAACCTTGTATTGGTATTTTGACCATATCATCTGCCAAATCTTTATATCCAGCACTCAAACCCCATTTTTCATTTCCTGCTAAAAGAATAACGGGGGCTTTAAAATTATATTCATAGATAGAATATTTTCCATTCTCATCGGTACCAACAACTTTTAATTCTGGATATCTTATTTTCATTTCTTTTATCCAAGGCTCAAGTTCTTTTTGAGAAGGAAGCCGTACAATGGGCAGTGAGAATAAAGAGCCCGTCGTAGCACTTATTGTTTCTGGGTCATAAAGGTCCACAGCATGACCCGTAATGATTAGTCCATCAACCCCCAGAGCATCACAAGATCGAACAATTGTCCCAAGATTGCCTGGACTTGAAGGTCTGTCAAAAACAACTATCAGTGGAATATTTTTAATTTTTATTTTATTTAAACCATCTTTAGGTATTTCCGATAGTGCAAGCAATTCAGAAGGTTCTTCTTTATTGCTTAACTTTTTTAAAAGTTCGATAGAAAGATCATAATGTGTTTCGGCCTTTGAATTCTTTAAAATATTTTTTGCCCAATCAGATAAACCTTTCTCTGATGAATAAAAGAAGGATTTGATTTCCCAATTATATTTAAGAGCATTATTTACATTACGAACACCTTCAAAAATAAAACCTTCATGATTTCTCTTTTCTCTGTTTGTTTTCAATGCATTCAAAATCTGAAATTGTGCATTTTCTTTTCCGATTTTTACTACTTTCATAAAATTTAAATAAACATTACCTCAAGTGCGCGGGAGAG
Source organism: Candidatus Nomurabacteria bacterium (assembly GCA_023267215.1). Lineage (GTDB taxonomy): Bacteria > Patescibacteriota > Minisyncoccia > Phycocordibacterales > UBA9973 > UBA9973. Next base: position 166,042 of record JAHFNS010000002.1, read on the forward strand.
GATTCGAACCTCCATGCCCTTGCGGGCGCTACCACCTCAAGGTAGTACGTCTGACCAGTTTCGCCACCCGCGCATTATTTTGTCAAATATTTCCTTTGTTGTTTCTTTTCTATCTCTAAAGCTCTTTGTATTTTGAGCTTCTTTCTTGATAAACAAACAACTTTCTGATTATAGTACATTTTCTTTATTACTTCCATCGCTTCTTTTTTGCCATATTTCAACTGAAAAGTACGTCCCCTGCCGTCTTTCCCAATATGACCAAAAACACCAACTCTACTTTCTAATTCTTCTCTTAGCCAATCAATATGTTTTTTACTCGCAGAAACAAATTCTAAATAAAACATATGACTTGAACGCCACCTTGGATCCCAATATGAATAAAAACATCCATCTCCGTCAAAACACCCCCTTAAAAAATCAAAAAAATATTTACTAGGAATTTTTAACTTTCCCATTGTCAATGACTTTTTAGGAGTTAAACCAATAGACAAAAGAAAATCATAAAATATTCTATTCTTAAATTGAATCCTCAAACATTCATCCCCTTTTAAATTCCATTTATTTCCTATCTTAAAGTTTACCCCTACACACTTGGAAAAATTTAGTAATTGCTCCCTGTCCTTCGAGGTTAAATCGACTAGCAGGCCATCACTTGATAAACATCCATCTGTAGCAATTAAACCTATTGCATAGGCTAAATTCCCATTCCAGGTTTCATTTATAATTCTTTTTGGTTCTGGTCCTCTCTTCCCCATATGAATATTATATCACCTCAAGTACATAGCGTCTACTAATTATTACCAACATAAAAATCCACCGAGAGAGTGGATTTTTATGTTTTGCTTTTTATAATTTTTTTATTTTTCTGTTTTTTCCACTTCTACCTCCTCGTCAGCAACTGAGACAACAGAACGTAATTTTCGGCGGACATCTTTTACTGCTTTAACTCGTACATAATATAGTTTTGATTTACGAGCTCGAGATTTCTTAGTTATTTCAATTTTATCAACAGCTGGAGAATAAAGTGGAAAGATTCTTTCTACGCCTACACCTGAAGCTATTCTGCGAACGGTGAAAGTCGCACCGATTTCTGTACCATGTTTGCGAGCAAGAACGATACCTTCAAAAGCCTGCAGACGTGTCTTCCCTTTTTCATCTAAGACTTTGGACCAAACACGAATAGTATCTCCTGAATTGAAATCAAGCTTCCCTCTGTCTTCAACATTTACTGAAGTAAGTTTTGTTTTATCTATTTTCATAACAGTTTTTAATCTAACATAAACCAATTCTAAAGGCAAATTAACTCACCTCACCCCTAAGCCCCTCTCCTTGTAAAGTAGAGGGGTATTAAAGACTAGGCAAATTCCTGTTGATAGCATTTCACACAATAAACTATCTCTGGTCCATCTGGGGCATAAGGTGTATAAATGTTTATATTACATTTTGCACAGGTTCTATGATACATTTTAGGTTTTGTCATTCTCTCAAATCTTTCATTTTCTCTGCATTTAGGACATTCATGTGGGACTGGTAAATTCATCTTACGAAGTAAATCTAATTCTCCTTTTACTATTTTGTATCCATTTTTACATTTTTCACATTCAATTATCTCATCCAAAACTTTTTCATCTATATCTTTTATTGTATCTGGCAAAGAATCTGTTTTCTTTGTAGTTTTATAAATTGTGCCTTCTCTGTCTTCCCAAAAATAACCCTCTTCTAAAACTTCTCCCTTTGTTTTTGGAAAAAATTTAATTGCATTTGATTTATTGTATGGGAACTTACTAAATTCCGGTGGAAAAAATTCTCCATAGTAAAATTTCCGTCCAAGCTTGTCTATGTATGGATTCTTTTTCATATCTTCAATAATTTTATCTCTGAGTTTTTCATATTCCTCTTTTGTATACTCTTTATTTAAAATACAGTATTTTTTTCTTTTTAAATTTACACAACCAAAATTATTTTTACCAGTGATATTCCATGAACAGTATTGCAAATCCAAACTCTCTGACCAACAATAATTGGAGAATAATATTAGATTGGTGCCCTCTCCTACTCCCGTACTTTCATAAATTTGGCTTACATTGTTTCCCCAACCAGAATAATCCCAGCAATCTTTAGCTGACGGGACAGTAATAAATTGAGTCCATTTACAATCTTCGGCACCACCAACCATATAAACTTCCTTTGAATTTTTAGAACTGTAAACATCTTCACCTGTCACATTTAAATTTTTTGAGTTTCCATTATACTCTCTATATGGCAAGGTATTCCAAAACTCATGTACTTTCTCTTTAAGAGACTGTAACGACATCCAAGAATCAAGTTTCAACTCTTTGACTTTTTCTTGATATTCTTCTTTTGTGTACTTAATATTAAAAATATAATAAGAAGCACCTCGCAGATTTACACATCCAATACAATTAGTGCAACTTGAACAATTGCGAGAAAACCATACATTCACACAATCACGACATTCATATGAGAAAAAAGTTTGATAACTTTTATTAACCCCAACACATTCATAACATAATTCTGAATAAAACCCTCGTAAACAATCTAAACTCGATTTTAGATTATTTAATAATGAGGAATAGTAGACATTCTCACAATAATCTGCCCAAAAAGTTAAATAGCAATCTTTAGACCACCCTATACCATTAGAATATTCGGAATTCTTTATAGTTAAATGATCTGCTTCAAGAAGAGCAAAAGGAGTTTTATCAAAAAGTTTTTTTAATTGTTCTAAAAAGGGTTTGCTTGGATCATAATCCATTGCGTATTCTGTCCCATCCCAACTATCTCCCCACCAACAAGTCGGGCAATAACCTATCACTTCTTTATCTGGTGGATAAACAGAAACAGATCTAGCTCCACATTTATCACAATTGCGCCAATATAGATTCCAAGTATTCTGAAAAGAGATACGTCTAATAAATCGACATTCCGGACACCAAGTCGGAGGAGGCACCTTCATTTTTTCATAAAAATTAAAATCCTCCGGCTCAATTGTGAAGTCTTGCTTACAGTTCTGGCAATTTCTAACTTCAGTTTGCATAGTATTATTTTAACACCTCTATAAACTCTTTGGGTAGTGGTGATTCAACTTTTATTATTTTTCCTTTCAAATCTTTAAAGACAATAGATTTAGCATGTAGGGCCAATCTATCTATACCTTTAGGAGAGGGGTGCCCTCCATTATAAAGTGAATCACAAACTACTGGATGATTTATAAATTTCATATGCACTCGAATCTGATGTGTACGACCCGTTTTCGGACGCACTTCTAAATAAGTAAATTTAGCCCCCTCTCCTTTAGAAGGAGAGGACGGGGGTGAGGTAAATCTTTTCAAAACAGTATATTCAGTGATAGCTTCTCGAAGTTCCCCTCTCGCCCCACGTCCTGCTAACCTTTTACGAAAATCATTTCCACTTCGTCCAATTGGTTTTCTTATAGTTCCTCTATCATTTTTCATAGAACCTAAAACAATTGCATTATAAACTTTTTTTATTTCTCTTCCTTTAAATTGTTCTTTCAAAAATTCATAAGCTTTTTGATTCTTTGCTAAAAGTAAAACACCAGAAGTATCTTTATCTAGGCGATGTACTATACCTGGACGAGGAAGAAGCTCAAAAAATTTATCGTCATTTTTTATCTTAATTGGTTCTCCAACATTTTTTGTTTTAGGATAATTTTTTAAAAACCAATCAGAAATTGTTTTTTCTTTACTTCTACCATCTGGATGCACCGAAACACCAGAGGGTTTATCTATGGCTAAAATATTCGAATCTTCATAAAGTATTTTAATTTTCATATAATTAATTCTTTAAGTCTTTCCATCCAACCTAAAATCGTAAGAAATAATTTGGTATCATTAACTGACACATCTAATGTACCATATGGTAAAGTATTTCTCTTGTTTTTACTAGCGTTGCTTCTTTTTATATATGTTTTATAAAATTGATTTATTGGAATCTGTGATACTTCAGACCAATATTTTTCAGAATTTTTCACATTGGTTTGAGAAAATGTATGTATATGACCACGAAATTTTTCTTCTGGGACCAAACATATTTCTCTAAAAAATTTCATTATAATTTTAATTATATCTGGGTCGCTGTTTGTAAGACGTGCAATTCCTCTTTTTGTTTTTCCTCCTTCACCTAAATATAGAGCAATCCCTATCATTTTTAAGTCATTTTGAGAGATATTACTAATTTCTTTTTTAGCACCATTAATAATGAGATCACTTCTCTTTTTTGTATTTGCAATTCGACTTACTCTTCTTTTTTCAATAGAGTTTACACTACGTCCATTCTGAGATAACAAACTTTTTTGTTTTTCATTTAGAACAACATCTCGTACCCATAAACTTACACTTGCTTTTGATACATTAAGAACATTTTTTATTTCATTTATAGATTTTCCTTGTCTACGTAAAATTATAGCTCTCCTTTTTTCATTAACTTTCATATATAGAGTATACCGTATGTATAGTATTATATCAAGGTTTAATAAAGAAACTATTGAAATAAACCCGAAAATACTATACACTTCCCTTGTGTGTATCTGCGCGCTTAGCTCAGTTGGTAGAGCAACTCATTTACACTGAGAAGGTCGGGGGTTCGAGTCCCTCAGCGCGCACCAGGCCTTCGTAGTTCAATGGATAGAACGAAAGGTTTCTAACCTTTTAATGTAGGTCCGATTCCTACCGAAGGCACATTTTATTTAAATCTCTCAAGAGCGATTGCAATAGCTCCTGCATATTTGAAAGATTCCTCACGGGTCATTTCAGGAATATCTTTACTTGTATCTAAAATATTTGTCCAAACATTAGCTAATTCTACTTTTGTTTTCAAACCTAAAGAAAAATATTCAGCTAATTTTTCCAAATTATCATTATCACCACATAAAATTATTTTTTTAATTGGAGGTTTTATTTTTGTCTCTATATCTTTATATGTATGCCAATATATAAAATGTTTCATTAATGCATCACGCAAATCTGGAATTTCTACTCCTCTTATATTTAAAATAATTGAAGACATTACAATATTATTAGAAACAATAAAAACTCCAACACTTTTATTTCCTAAATCTACAATCATATATGTCTCTTTATCCCCTCTTTTTATTAAAACATTCGCAATAGTCTCTGCTTTATGTTCTATCGACGAAAAAGTATAAACAGACTCCACTTTAAATTCTTTTTTAAAAGAATTTAAAGTTTCTTTCATCTTTTCTTTATCTCCTTCCAAAATCCCTTCTTCAATTTTTTTTTCTCCATAACGATTCACCTTAAAACTATTTCCTATTTTAATAAGTTCTATAAATTTAATAGATTCATCTCCAATATCTGCTCCATGAGAAATTGATTTAAATAAATTTTTAAACATTGAAATATTATAACACTATCTTGCTCTTGTCCCGACAGTAACATCATTATTTGGTTCTAAAAGAGAAAATTTTCCATCTTCAGTTGAAACAGCTAATATCATTCCCTGACTCTCTATTCCACGAATTGTTTTCGGCTCTAAATTGGCAATAAACATACATTTTTTGCCAACTAATACAGTATAATCCGGAAAATATAAGGAGATACCTGAAACTATTTGTCTCGAAGTCTCTTCTCCTAGGTCAACAGACAATTTTAGTAATTTGTCAGTATCCGGAACTTTCTCTGCCGATAAAATTTTCCCAACGACAATATCTATTTTTTTAAAATCTTCTAATGTAATTATCATTTGTTTATTTTATCTAAATATCTTTGTAATATCAAAGCAGCCGCAGAAGCATCTATCCTTCCACTTTTGATTTGTTTCACCTTACTATGCACCTGAGACTGATTTAAACTTTTTTTAGTGTCAGTTCCCTTGCGAGCTTCAACAGATGTTAAAAATTCTTTTTCTTTATGAACTGGTAAATTAAATTTTTCTTTAAGTTCTGAAATAAAGACCTCAATCCTTGCAGACAATGTATTTAATTTTCCAGAAAAATCTACTGATTCTCCTATCACTATTTGGGTAACATTTTCTGTTTTTATTATTTCTTTAAGCCTATCAAAAGTATCCACATTATTAAGTATGATTTCCTTTGGGAAAGCTAAAACACCATCTTCGTCTGAAATAGCTACACCTATCCTCTTTGTCCCGTAATCTATACCCAAAAATCTTTTCATATTTAAGATATTAGCACAAAAATTTTACTTCTGGTATAATATAAAAATGATGGATCAATTTTATACACAATCGTTTTTTCCTATTAATAATAACTGGGCAATTCTTGGTTTTATAGTATTAGGTCTTTGGATCTTGTTTTGGAAAGGTTGTTCGTTGTGGATAGCTACTAAAAATGACAAGAAGTTGTGGTTTGCGATACTTCTTATTTTTAATACTATTGGTATTTTAGAAATTATCTTCATTTTCTTTGTTGCAAAAAAGAAATGGAGTGACATAAAAGAAATATTTTCTAAAACAAAACAAACTGAATTATAATTTTTAATTAAAAAACATTATTTAAAATACCCAGCTACTAGCGAGTAGCTGGGTATTTTATTTTAAAGATTTAAATATTTATTTGTGGTATACTAGATTAGTGGAACAGTATGAAAGAAATCCAAATACTTTTTGCATTATCTGTAAAAAAGCAATTTACAGAAAACCAAGCCAAATAAAAAGAAATAAAAGTGGAGTTTTTTGTAGTATGGATTGCTATGGCATTAGTCAAAGAAAAGAAAAACCATGTATAGTTTGTGGAAAAATGATCATGTCAAAATTTAACAAAAAGACTTGTAGCAGAAGTTGTGCAAATATACATAGAGCTGGAATAAAATATAAGATTGGAAGTCCACGAAGTAAAGTAAAATCTCAACAAGCTGTAAAGATAAAGCTGCTTAAAGAAAGAGGAAAAAAATGTGAAAAATGTGATTATAATAAATATGAGATATTACAAGTTCATCATAAAGATAGAAATAAAAATCATAATGATTTAGAAAATCTTGAATTAATTTGTCCAAACTGTCATTATGAAGAACATTTCTTAAAAAAGAGTTGGTTGAGAAATAAGATTGAAAAAGAAGAAAAAAAGGATATACTAGATTAACTAACAAAAAACAAGGAGGGTTGCGCCGAATGGTAAGGCACTTGTCTTGAAAACAAGCGGGCGAAAGCCCTTAGAGGTTCGAGTCCTCTACCCTCCGCAGGAAAAACTTGTTATCGGCAGACCCACAGTCATATGACTGTGGTGCGACCCGACGGCATGATTACCTAAAAGAGTAATTTTAAGCTAAAATAAGAATATGGAAGGACAAAATTTTGGGTTAAAAAGCAATAATTTAGACTTAGAAAAATCTTCGGCTCAGAATGATTTAGACTCTTTGCTAAGAGAAAAAGGTGTTGAAAATGTTCCTAAAATTGAAACCAATTTCTTTTTTCATAAACACTCAACAGCAGAAGACGGACAAGCGGTGGGTGAACGTCTAAAAAATGCAGATATTCTTATTCAGGAAAACGCTGGTTGGGATTCTGCTCGACTTGATATTTTCAACGACGTATCGAATGGTATCCTGACCCCTGAACAAGCGATGGATATGGAAAAGCATAATGGAAAGCCATTTTTGTGGAAAGACTTCTATGCTTCGTTACTCGACGGTTTGTATAAATCAGACAAGAGAGTAATGCTTGTGGACGTTCCGAATGATAATGTTGTCTTTAAAAACCTTATGGGCCTATATGCGTCCAATGGTGCCTACAATAACCTCATTAACAAGTCCTTACCTTACGAGGAAGCGCTAAGGAGAATTGGTAATGTCTCAAAATTTGAATCTGACATGCAGAAGGCTCGCGAAGATTATATTTTAGAAAAACTTCCAGAAGCTCTAGCTGAAACATTGAAGCAGAATCCTGATCTCCAGAAAAAAGAAAACTTGAAAATACTTTTCTCAATGGGAGGTTTTCACACTCGCCTATATCACGAGATGAAAAAATTAGGGAATGATGTAAGTCGAGAATTCTCAAACATGCCATACAGTTTTGATCCTCGAATGTCTGCTGAGCGCAGTATTCATTTCAAGGGAATGGAGGAGTCAAAATATTTGTTGCCTAAAATAGCCCTCTATCTTATCCTAAAGAAAGAGCTACCAAACCTAGAGATAACACATGACGTTATATCTGTTTTCTCGGATGAGGAAATTAAAAGCCTTTATGAAAAATACCAGACAGCTTCTTCGGAAGAGTTTAAAGAATACTTCGAGTCGATATTATAGACTCCGACCCACATGCCTCGCACTGGAAATAATATCTTAATAATTTTGATATAATATAAATATGAAAATCAGTAAGATAACACAATCTCTTTTATTAATGTCTCTCGTGGTTGTTGTCTTTAATATTGCTCGTCTTGATATGTGGGGTACGACCAATCTTTTGTATTTAATTTGGAATCTTTTTTTGGCCTGGATACCATATATCATTTCTTCATGTTTTATAAAAAAAGAGACATCTGTAAATTATTTCATTCCAATTTTTGTCGTCTGGATTTTGTTTTTTCCTAATGCACCATATTTAGTAACAGATGTTTTACATATAGCCTCAAGTTTATCAATATCATTATGGTATGACAGTTTGCTGTTCTTCTTTTTCGGATGGATAGGTTTACTTTTAAGTATATTATCACTCTCCCATGTTTATAATTATTTAAAAGTTCATTTAAGTTATTTAACTTCAGAAATTATTATTTTTGTTATCTGTTTAATATCAAGTTTTGGAATATATTTAGGTAGATTCGAACGATGGAATAGTTGGGATATATTCGTTGATCCATTACATTTAATAAAAGACTCTCTTTATATTTCGACCAACCTAATATACGTAAAAACACCCTTATTATTTATAGGTGTTTTTACGATATTTATGTATTTTACTTACAAAACAATAACTGTTTTAGTAACCAAACAAATGTGCAAAGAATGAACCAATACCACCAAAGAATCCCCTACTGGGTTGCTTGTTTGTTCCTGTTGTTATTGGTTGTGCTTGATCAATAACAGTCGAAGCAACAACTGCATTACCATTCACTGTGCCTTGTGCAATTATATTATCTCCGACAACCACGTTGGAAATCAATATGGTGTTTGATCCTTTCATTATTTTTGCATTAGTTGTATCTATGGTATAAGTCACATTACTTTTGTTTGTAATAGTTAACGTTACTCCATTAATTAGAGAAACGGTACCAGCGACAATTGGTTGTCCATTACCTGCAAACAATGGATTATTTTGTGCATCTTTGTTTTCCATCTTTTTTACATCACCATTTACACCACGTCCTAAGAATCCATCACGGATATTTATAGCAACAACGTTAGTACCAGTCACAGTGCCTTGTATGGAGACATTGTCCCCGACAAGAATACTTGTAATAGTACCAGCAACATTATTTTTCATAATTTTTGCATTTGTTGCATCTACTGTATATGTAACAGTTGTAGATGTAGTGTTTGTAGAATCTGTTTTGATAAATTGTTTGCTAACAACAGCAATAGTATTACCATTAATAGCTGAAACTGTACCGAAAACTCCCCCTTTCATCATTCCCCAATTTCCTTTACCTACATTATCTCCACGATTACGCATCATGCTACCAATACCATTATTAGATTGATTAACAATTGTATTATCAGCTAAAACAGGCAAAGCTCCTGCTAAAACTGTTAAAACAGCAAAGACTATAAATGTATAGATATATTTTGTATTTTTCATATGTAATTTTTTTATTAATAATTTACAGAATACGACATAATCTGTATATAGATGTATACGTCTTGTAAAAATGAAATGGTGCATTAAATTTAATACCTATTTTAGATAGACTTAAAATAACTGTGGGGGTATAATTGTATTAATGAATGAAAATAAAGAAATAGAATGGTCTGCTTTAGAATACGAAAAAAAAGAGCGAAGTAATGATTGGTTTTGGGCTCTTGGTGTTATTGTCGTAGCTTCCTCCGTTGCTTCTTTTATTTACGGTAATTTCTTTTTTGGTTTACTTTTAATAATAGGCGGAGTATTACTTGGTTTTTTTGCAGTTAAAAAACCGGACTTGGTTTTTTACGAAATAAATAAAAATGGATTAAAAATAAGAAGTCGTCTTTATCCTTATAAAAATATAAAATCTTTTTGGATAAAAAAGGAAAGAGAAAACCCTACTCTTTTTATAAAATCAGGAAGAATTTTTATGCCAATAATTTCAATGCCAGTAAAGAGAGAAATAGTAGAAGATATAAAAAAAATGATGCTTGAAAATGATGTTTTAGAAGAAGAGATGAAAGAACATGTCTCTGAAAAAATAATGGATTCTTTGGGATTCTAGTTATTGAAAAGTGGATTTTTAAACTTAAAATTGTTAATCTAACAATATCCTCTCGTCGTTCAATGGATAGGACGTAACTTTGCGGAAGTTATGATGCAGGTTCGATTCCTGCCGAGAGGACAAGAATTTATGCTACACTTGTTATTATGCATTCCGAAGAAACTGACGAGCAAATAATCATTTTATTTAAAACTGGAAATGAAGAAGTATTTAAGATTTTAATAGATCGATATACACCCATCCTTTATAATTTTGTCGCGCGTTTAACAGATAAAGATAATGCTAGCGATATTCTTCAAGAAACTTTCATAAAAGTTTGGAAAAATCTAAAAAAATTTGACGAAGAAAAAGCCAGTTTCAAAACTTGGATTTTTACGATTGCTAAAAATACGACTACTGATTTTTTAAGAAAGAAAAAAAGTTTAATTTTTTCTGATTTTGGAAAAGATGAAGAAGAGAATTCTTTTGAAAACAACATACCTGATGAAGATTTATTACCAGATGAAATCTTACAAAGAACACAAGATTTTGAGTTACTTAATAAAACATTAGAAAAACTCACAATAAATTACAGAACAATTTTAATACTTCACTACCAAGAAGATATGACTTTTAAAGAAATAGGAGAAATTTTAGATAAACCTTTAAACACCATTAAAAATCAACACTACAGAGCTATCTTCGAATTACGAAAAATGTTAACATAAGCACCAAAAATAATTATTTAACGTATGTATAGTATAATGAACTAGTTTTAGTAAATTTTATGTCATTTGATTCACTCATCCCCAATTTTTTATTTTTAGTAACTAGTTACAAATATCTACTTCTGTTTATGAGTATTGTTATAGAGGGGCCCATTTTAATGGTCGCTTCTGGTTTCCTTATTCTTTTAGGATTTTTTGAACCAATTCCGACGTTCCTTGTAATTATCTCTGGTGATTTATTAGGAGATATTATTTGGTATTATATCGGCTATTTTTTTGCTCCACCATTTATAAGAAAATATGGAAAATTCTTCAAAATAACCCCAGAAATATTTGAAAAAGCAAAGATTCTCTTTCATAAAAATCAAAACAAGATATTATTGATTTCTAAGGTAACCATTGGATTTGGAATGTCATTAGCGACACTCATGGCAGCTGGTGCTTCTCACATTTCCTTAAAGAGATATGCCCTACTAAACTTTTTAGGGGAATTGTTTTTAGTAAGTGTTCTTTTGACTATCGGATATTTTTTTGGGCAAATGTATGTTTCTATATCTGGCATGATGAAAATTTATTTTCTGATAGGAACTATTATTGCGATAATTATTTTTATTTTTTATTTCAGTAAATATATTAAAAATACCGTCATAAAAATTTAAATTTTATTAGAATTAAATGCAAAATATGAAACTTTCAATTATCATTCCCACTTTAGAAGAAGAAAAAATTCTTGAAAAGATGTTAATTTCTTTAAAAGAATTAAACAAAATAGATTATGAAGTGATAGTTTCTGATGGACATTCAAAAGATAAAACAGTAGAAATCGCAAAAAAATATGCAAATAAAGTGATAGAACATGACGGACTCACTCGCCAAACAATAGCCGCTGGCAGAAATGCTGGAGCCAATATCGCACAAGGAGATTTTTTGGTATTTTTAGATGCAGACGTTTTTATTCCAGAAATAAATACTTTTTTTACAAAAGCGATTTCAAAATTTGAAAAAGAAAAAAGGTTGGTTGCTCTTGTCCCCTATTTAAAAACATTACCTGAATATGAAAAATGGAGTGATTATATCTCTCTAATTATTTTAAATTCTATTTACTATTTTATGAATAATATTTTACAAAAAGGTTCGGCTGGTGGTGAATTTCAAATGTTTCGTAGAGAAACATTTGAAAAAATAGGAGGCTATAATAAAAATATGGTAGTTTGTGAAGACATCGAAATGCTTATGCGAATGTCTAAAATAGGGAAAACTAGACTCGATACCTCTCTTATTGTAATGCATACCTCACGTAGAGCCCATAATGAAGGTTGGATTTCTCTTTGGAGAAAATGGATTTTCAATGCTATTTCAAATATTATTTTCAAAAAACCAGCTGTTGGGGAATGGAATGTATCTCGCTAAAAGAAACGCACCAAAATTTATTATTAAACGTATATAAAAGAAACATGGAAAAAGAACTAAAAAAAGCGTTCCAAAAAGCTAAATTTGAAGAAAATTCTAATTTAGCTTCAAATATTTGGCAAAATATAATTATTCGCAACAGACGTATCGCTCGCTTAAAGTTGTGGACTTTTTCTTTGACTGGATTGATTTCACTGTCAGGTATCATTCCTGCTTGGAAAGCATTACTAAGCGACTTGGCCCAATCTGGTTTTTATGAATATCTATCTTTGATCTTTTCTAATGATGGATCTTTCTTTCACTATTCGAAAGAAATAATGCTCTCTATCGCCGAATCAATACCAACCATGAGTATCATAATGTCCTTATCTTTAGTCTTTGTCCTTTTCCTTTCACTCAAACATGTAACAAAACAAATTATTAATAATAACCAAATATTTTCACAGGCCTCCCCTGTATAATTACACAAGGAAACCCTGTGGTTTTTAAATTTATGAAAAAAACATACGAAGACATAAAGAGTTTTTTGAAAAAGGTTTTTGAGTCAAAAATTTTAGTCAAATTTTTATACGTGATCGGAATTATTATAATAGCCATACTTATATTTTCAGCTGGAATTTCTATTGGTTTTCATAAAGCAGGTTTTGGTAGAGATTGGGGAGAAAATTATGAACGTAATTTTGGTATGAGACCTGATCGTATGATGTTTGGTGGAAATAATTTTCCAAATGCTCATGGAGCAACAGGTAAAATAATAAAAATAGAATTACCAACAATAATAGTGCAAGACAAATACAATACTGAAAAAGTAATTTTAATAAAAGATGACACACAAATACAAGAAACAATGCAAAATATTAAAATGAGTAATCTTGCTGTTGATGATTATATAATTGTTATTGGCACCCCAAACGAACAAGGACAAATAGAAGCAAAATTTATTAGAGTAATGCCATTTGGCATGCCTGGTACAATCCTACCTCCACAAACACCAGCAATACCACCAACACCTATAAAATAAACATATGAGAAATTATTTCACAAAAATTAAAGCTTATGTCGTTAAGCATAAAATCATTAGCATCATCATTTTAATCATAATATTACTAATCATTTATTGGGGATACGGGAAACTCACAAGCACTGGAGGAGAAACACAATACATAACAACTACAGTACAAAAAGGAACAATCGTTTCATCTATCACAGCTTCTGGTCAAATAGAAAGTTCTAGCCAAATAGATTTGAAAGCAAATACTTCTGGCACCATTACTTATGTCGGGGTAAAACCTGGAGACAAAGTTTTAAAAGGTAAAACACTTTTCTCAATTGATAATAAAGATGCACAAAAAGTTATCCGCGATGCAGAAATAAGTTTGCAATCCGCACAAATCGCTTTGGATAAACTAAAAATACAAAACTCAAATGATAATATGAATGCTGACTTAGCAAAATCATATGATGATGGATTTAATACTGTTTCTAATACATTTCTTGATCTACCAGGAATCATGACAGGTCTTGATAGTATGTTCTTTAAAAGCACTATTAGTGGAGGAACAGGTCAATTAAATATAGATTGGTATGAAGGGCAAGCTTCAAGCGAAGATCAAGATAAAGTAAAATCTTACAAAAAAAGTTTTGTAGATTCTTACAATCTTGCTCTAGCAGCCTACAACACCAGTTCTGATAACTATAAAACAGTCTCACGAACTTCAGACAATACAACCATCGAGAGACTCATATCTCAAACTTATGACACTAGTAAATTAATATCTGATGCCATAAAAAATGCTAATAACTATCTTGATATTATCAATGATTCAATGCAAAGACATAATTTTAACATCCCCACAATAATTAATACAAATAAAACAAGCTTGAGTAGTTATACTTCTAAAACCAACACTGCTTTATTAAATTTGCTTTCAATAAAAACAAGTATAAAAGGATATAAGGATGCTTTTCCTAATTCTAGTTTAGATTTACAATCATCTGAATTATCTATAAAACAAAAAGAAAATACTTTACAGGATGCGAAAGATAAACTATCAGATTATTATGTTGTCGCTCCATTTAATGGAACAATAGCAAGTGTTGTAGCAAAAGTTGGAGATATCTCATCTGGAATTCTTGGTTCAATAATCACAAACCAACAGATAGCATTACTTTCTATGAACGAAGTAGATGTATCGAAAATAAAATTGGGACAAAAAGCAACTGTAACTTTTGATGCAATAGATAATTTGTCTATAACTGGTACTGTCGCCGAAATTGATACACTTGGTACAGTTTCTCAAGGTGTCGTATCATATAGTGTAAAAATTGCATTAGATACCGAAGACGTACGTGTAAAACCAGGAATGAGTATTTCTGCATCAATTATTACTGATTCAAAAACAGATGTACTGATAGTGCCGACAAGTGCAATAAAAACACAAGGTAATATAAAATATGTACAAATGTTTGGCTCTCCTCTATCTACTCCTCTTGCAGGATCACAAGGGACACCTTCAACAATAGCACCAAATCAAATTACTGTTGAAACAGGACTAACTGATGACACTAATACAGAAATTATTTCTGGAGTTAAAGAAGGAGATCAAATAGTGTCGCGTACCATTACAAGCACAACTACAAAAACTCCAACAGCCACCTCCCTTCTAGGAGGAAACACTCGTGGTCTTAGTGGAGGGGGAAATTTTGGAAGATAAAAGAGAATGATAGAAATAAAAGACATTACAAAGGTATATAAAAGTAGTGTGGAAGATTTTCAGGCCTTAAAAGGTATCAGCTTCACAATTTCCGATGGAGAATATGTTGCTATTATGGGTCCTTCTGGTTCTGGTAAATCAACTCTCATGCACATACTAGGAGCGTTAGACAGTCCAACTTCTGGTACATATTTTTTAGACGGGAAAGATGTCTCAAAATTATCTGATGATGAACTAGCTGATATTCGCAGAGACAAAATTGGTTTCGTTTTTCAAGCTTTCAATCTTTTACCTCGTACTACAGTCTTGCAAAATGTTTCTCTTCCTCTTGTCTATGAAGGAATCCATGGCAGAGAACGAGACGAACGCGCAAAAAAAGCACTTATAGATGCAGGATTAGAAGAAAGTCATTTTGGACATCTTTCTAATCAACTTTCTGGGGGTCAAATCCAACGTGTGGCCATAGCTCGTGCATTAGTAAACAATCCGACACTTATTTTAGCTGACGAACCGACAGGCAACCTTGATACTAAGACAGGAGAAATAGTTTTGGATACTTTTCAAAAGTTAAATCGTAATTTTGGACGCACTATAATATTAATCACCCACGAACAAGACGTGGCAGATCATGCCGATAGAATTATTCATATAAAAGATGGAATAATCTTAAGCGACATTAAAAAATAAAACAAAAAAAATGAAATTGAAAGATATTTTAGAAGAAACATATAGTGCTCTCTCTTCAAATAAAATCCGCTCTGGACTTACAATGCTTGGTATTGTAATTGGTATCAGTTCTGTTATAGCTATGACAGCTATAGGTAATGGCGCACAAAGTTCTATTACTGATTCTATTCAATCTATTGGCTCCAACCTTATTACTGTCCGTCCTGGGGCAGCACGTGGAGTAGGTATACAAGTAAGTGCTGGACGAGGTTCAGCAAAATCTCTTACCTTAGCAGACTCAAGTGCAATCATGACAAGTGTTTCATCAGTAAAAAATGTCGCAGCAGAAGTTTCTGGACGTTATCAAGTGACAGCTAAAGGTACAAACACAAATACAACAGTGGACGGTATCACTTCAAGTTATGCCTATGTACATAATATAGAGATGGTAGAAGGATCATTCATTACAGATCAAAATGTTGAGAGTGGGGCAAAAGTCGCAGTGGTCGGACCTACTGTACAGTCAGATTTATTTGGTGGAGATGGGAGTGCTCTGGGACAGACGATTCGTATAAAAAATATGCAATTTAAAGTTGTGGGTATTACACAATCAAAAGGTGGAACAGGATTTAATAATTCCGATGAAATGATTTTCATTCCGATTACCACAGCACAAAGATATTTCTCTGGAGACCAATATGTCACTTCTATCAGTGTCGGAGCGACAAACGCAGATACAACCTCACAAGTACAGGCAGATGTTACTACTCTTTTTTTAAACAGACATCATATAACTGACCCTGCACTTGCAGACTTTTCTACGCTCAATCAAGCAGACATTATAGCTACAGCTTCTTCTATCACTAGCACTTTCACTACTTTGCTCGCAGCCATTGCTGGTATTTCTCTACTTGTTGGAGGTATTGGCATAATGAACATGATGTTGACGACCGTCACAGAAAGAACACGCGAAATCGGACTCCGAAAAGCGATTGGTGCAAAGAGAAAAGATATCAGTAGTCAATTTTTATTAGAAGCAGTGATGCTCACTTTCCTTGGTGGAATCATCGGTGTACTTTTAGGTTGGTTCATTTCTTTTATCATAACCAAGTTAGGAATAATCACAACAAAAGTTTCCATTGGTTCAGTTTTCTTGGCCTTCGGTGTTTCAGCTTTTATTGGAATCGTCTTTGGATATTATCCAGCGACAAGAGCATCAAAATTAAATCCAATTGACGCTTTGAGGTTTGAGTAAAAAAACATATGAATAAAAATAAAAAAATTATTTTTGGAGTAATAGGAGTTGTAATTTTAGCAGGAGTATTTTATGGAGGAATGATTTATGGAAAAAACCAAACTTCCACAGGAGGAATTAACGCAAATATGCAAAATCGTGTAGGACAATTTGGTGCTGGTAATAGAAATAATAGAACAACAGGAGGAGGATTTGTCTCTGGAGAAATTATTTCAAAAGATGATAAAAGTATCACAGTTAAAATTATGAATAATGATCCATCAGCAACTAATACAAATACTGGATCAAAAATTATTTTCTTTGATACGAGTACAACAATCTCAAAAATGGCTGCTGGGTCTTTAAATGATTTGGTAGCAGGCACACAAGTTTCAATCACAGGATCTGCAAATACTGACGGTAGTGTGACGGCAAAAACTATCCAAATAAGGCCACAGACAAAACTCAATAAATAAATTCACCTCACCCCTACCCCTCTCCTTAATAAGGAGAGGGGTTTTGTCTTCTGTAATAATTTTATTTTTAACACGTCAACACTAAAGGATGATAGTCCATACCTTGACTTTATTGGTAAAGGTGATATACTACAAGTTAACAAATCTGTACAAAAATTGAAAACTAAATAGAGGTATAAAGTGAAAAAAATAATTATTTTTCTTGTTGTCCTATTGGGGACAACTTTAGCCCAAAAAGAATCACTGGAAACAAAAATGTTTTTCCCAACGAGAGAAGCAGCGGAAAAAGCATTTTATTCGGGTGATTTCCGATATTATTTATCGGACCCTAAAAACATAAAAAGCTATCCACCATTTTCTGCAAAAGGTCTTCCAAGATCTTATGTAGTTCTGGAGGTTGTTAGAGAAAATTCTGGAAAGTCGCCTGCATGGGTATTACTCGCCCCAGGTACACCATCAGTATTTAATTTCCACGGAGTACCAATTCAAGATGGACGGTGTTGGAATAAAATTCTTGAAGCTTATCCCGTTCTACTTAATGGACGAGATGGTAAGGACGGAATTAATGGAAAAGATGGACAAAATGGTAAAGATGGACCTCCTGGGAAAGATGGAGAAATAGTAATCATTCCATCAGAAGACAATACTCCTTCCAACTGGACAATTTGGAAAACTCTTACCACTGGAGGAGCAGGAATTGGAGGATATTTTATTGGTCATAATAATTTTAAAAAAACGATCACTAATATAACAAGAATTCCACCGGTCGCAGTACAAACCGGCAACGGGACAATAATCTATGGTCCTGAACGTGTAAATGTTAGTACTAGTAATGAATTTAATGAACCTATAGCAATAATGTGTGGTTTATTAAGTGCAGGAGTTACTTTCCTGCTAAATTGGTTCGTGTTTTAAATCATTTAGTGTGGAGGTTTTATTCTTTTTTAAGATTAACTCTTCCACAGCTTTTCAAAGTTATTGATATTTTTAGATAAATGTGGATAATTTTGAAGAGCTAAAAAACTCTTTTAAAATAGTAATAATAAAAATTATGAATAAAAAAATAAAACTGACAATATTAGGTATCTTAACTCTCGTTGGGCTTTTTACTAGTATAAATATAACTTCTGCTGGTAGAACTCCAATAGTTACTTGCAACAGTGCTACTATTTATGGAACTGTCTGGCCAAACAATACTACAGTGAGTGCTTGGTTTGAATGGGGAAATAACATATCAACAGTTCAAAATGGAGGTGGAACTAAAATTGGATTTCAACAAGTTAATAATACCACTGAACTCAGTGCAAATTTGTCAGGACTAAATCAAAATACAACTTATTATTACAGATTGGTTGTTCAAAGTGGTAGTGATTACATTCCTGCCACAACCGAATCCTTTTCTACTACTACTTGCCAAATTGTAAACCCTCCCGTCAATGGTGGCTGGAGTGACTGGAGTTCAAAAGATAATTCTTGTGGTGTTTCCGGAGTTCAAACTCGCTCTTGTACAAACCCTACTCCAGCTAATGGTGGAGCATATTGTTCCGGTCCTTCTACTCAAACATATACAAATCCACAATGTCCTATTATAAATACTCCCGTCAATGGAGGATGGAGTGACTGGAGTTCAAAAGATAATTCCTGTGGTATTTCCGGAGTTCAAACTCGTAGTTGTAATAACCCAACTCCAGCTTACGGAGGAGCATATTGCTCAGGCCCTTCTTATCAATCATATACAAATCCAGTATGTCCTAATTTAATTTTACCTCCTGTTGTTTCATTAACAGCAACTCCGACATCAGTATCTTACGGTGGTTCTTCTACTTTATCTTGGAACTCAACAAACAATCCATCATGTATCGCCAATGGTGGTTGGTCAGGGCAAAAAGCAATGAGGGGCAATGAGTCAACTGGCGCTTTGAATTTCAATACTACTTATAATATTACATGTACAAACAGTGCAGGCTCAGACAGTAAATCAGTCACAGTGAGTGTTTTACAACAACCGGTTATTCAAAATCCAAGTGGAACAATCTATGCCTCTTCTTGTTTTATACAACTTAATCAATCTACTTGTGAATCAAAAGTTTCTTGGAATACTTATAATTTAACTCCCGGAGCCTTGACAGCTGTCACCAGAAGCAATCCACCCGTAACAGTATTTACCACGACATCCGGAAATAATTTAAGTGATTATATAAATTATGGAAACAGTATTTATTTCTTATATCACAATCAGCAACAGTTGGCATCCGCCCCAGTAAATGCCTCTTGTGTCTCTGGCACTACTTATATTGGAGGTATTTGTATAGCTCCTGTTGTAAATTATCCTGTAAATGGTGGTTGGGGACCTTGGAGTTCTAAAGATAATTCTTGTGGAGCGTCTGGAATCCAAATCCGTAGTTGTAATAATCCTAGCCCAGCAAATGGTGGACTAGATTGTTCTGGTTTATCTTCTCAATCATATACAAATCCGGCTTGTCCTATTACCCAAACTCCCGTCAACGGTGGTTGGGGAGCTTGGAGTTCTAAAGATAATTCTTGTGGTATTTCCGGAGTTCAAACTCGTAGTTGTAATAATCCTTATCCAGCAAATGGCGGACTAGATTGTTTAGGTACCTCTTCTCGAACTTATACAAATCCACAATGCCCTATCACTCAAACTCCCGTAAACGGTGGTTGGGGAGCTTGGAGTACAAAAGATAATTCTTGTGGAGCTTCTGGGATTCAAACTCGTAGTTGTAATAATCCTAGTCCATCAAATGGTGGGCTAGATTGTTCAGGAGCTTCTACTCAAACATACGTAAATCCTCAATGTTCTTATCCTGTTTACACTTGCCAAGATTATTCCGCTACAAATTATGGAGGTTCTTTACCTTGTAATTATTATCAAGCTCCTTTAGTTTGCCAAGATCCAAGTGCTACCAACTACAGAGGTGGTTTACCTTGTAATTATTACAATAATTATATTCAAACCTGCCAGGATCCTTCTGCAACAAATTATCGTGGGACATTGCCTTGTAATTATTATTACCAACCTATTTTAACTTGCCAAGATCCTTCTGCCTTAAATTACAGAGGAACACTTCCTTGCACGTATAATACATATATTAACAATAAACCAACTGTAAATATTTCTACAGATCAAAGTACTGTATCCTTTAATGGAACTACTTTTGTTCGTTGGTATACAACCAATGCAACCTCTTGTTATGCAAGTGATGGATCTATCGGTTGGGCAGGAGCAAAAAGCATTGGACCAGGAAGTTTTTACACAGGATCATTAACTTCTGGTAAAACTTACACTATTACTTGTACAAACAGTTTTGGGTCTGCGACTGATAGCACAAATGTATCTGTTCGTTCTCAAACCACAACAACAATCACAACCAGACGTGCTCCAACTTCTCTCGTACTTATTACCTCTTCTGTAGATCGTAATCAACCAATAGTGCCTACCATAGACAATACTAGACCAAAACCAGGAGATGAAATCAATTACACCGTAAATTATCAAAATATCGGCACAGGATCTATCACTAGTCTCAATCTAAGAGTAGACCTCCCTTACGAAGTAAATTACATATTGTCTAATCCAAACAATCCAACCATTTCTGGTAATACTTTAATTTTCAATTTAGGAACCCTAAAAGCAAACGGACAAGGCACGGTGACAATAAGAGTGCGAGTACGAGAAAACATACCAGCCGGAACAAATTTAAATTTCCCTGCTACTTTGAGTTATGTTGACCCAGGAGGTCAACCACAATCAGTAATGGCTAATGTCTCTGCTCAAGTTTGGAGTGAACCACCAATAACACAACTGGTAAATCCAAACGACAAAGAAACAGTACAATTAGGAGCACTCGCTTTCCTGTTTGGTAACAGTTTTGTTCCAAGCACACTAATAGGATGGCTTCTTATTATTCTATTAATTACTCTGGTTGTTTTAGCCGTAAGAAAAGCGTACTACGGACCAAATGCAATTTTTGTTCCACAAACTTTAGAAAAAAGTAAAAAAATAAATGGATAAAGTTAGTATACGGATAAATAAATATTTAGCTTTAAAAAAAATCTCCACAAGAAAAGGGGCTGATGAACTAGTGAAAAAAAAGAAAGTTTTTATAAATGGTAAATTGGCCGTACTTGGTAGTCAAGTAAATGAAAACGATAAAGTAGAAGTAAAAGGTGTAGAAAAAAAAGAATATCTTTACTTCGCCTATAATAAACCAACAGATGTGGAAACAAATTCTCCTAAAAAAGACCTCTTCCCTTTAGGGAGACTGGATAAAAATTCGCATGGACTCATAATTCTTACTAATGATGGAAGAATTACAGATCAACTATTAAATCCAAAGTTTTCTCATGAAAAAGAATATTTAGTAAAAACAAAAGAAAAATTACGCTCAAGTTTTAAACAAAAAATGGAAGCTGGGGTTAATATTGAAGGATATGTCACTAAAAAATGTGCTGTAAAAATAATAAATGAAAATACTTTTAAAGTGATATTAACTGAAGGAAAAAAACATCAAATCAGGAGAATGTGCGCAAATCTTTTCCAAGAAGTGGCTGACCTAAAAAGAGAAAGAATTATGAATATTAAACTCGGAAGCCTCAAATCGGGGGCTTTTAGAGAGATAAAAGGTGAAGAATTAGTGGTATTCCTAGATAAAGTGCTTAAACAAGCTTAAAAAACCTTGACAAATAACTTCTAATATACTATACTTAATAAACAAATAGGTGCGAAAAGAGTCGATTTCTAAAGCAATCTTACTTTGTATTTAACAATCTAATCAAAAAAATCAATGACTGGTACA
Source organism: Candidatus Nomurabacteria bacterium (assembly GCA_023267215.1). Taxonomy (GTDB): domain Bacteria; phylum Patescibacteriota; class Minisyncoccia; order Phycocordibacterales; family UBA9973; genus UBA9973. The sequence continues at coordinate 188,435 of JAHFNS010000002.1, forward strand.
ATAAAAAGACTCACTGATAAAGGTTTCGGTTTCATCACAGGAGAAGGACTACAGAAAGATTTATTCTTTCATAGTAATTCTCTAGTTGGTGTAAGCTTCGACGAACTTCATGAAGGTGATACTGTTTCTTTTGAAACAGAGGAATCTCCAAAAGGTTTGAATGCTACAAACGTACAACGTGCGTAATATTCACTTTATCTAAATAAAAAAAGCCCCACTTGGGGCTTTTTTTATTGTAAATTTATTTAACTAATTTTGATAAACGAGATTTCTTACGAGCAGCATTATTCTTTTTTATAACACCCTTTTTTGCTGTCTTATCTATAATAGCAAAAGCAGAACTTAACAACTTCCCTGCTTCCTTCTTATCTGTCTTCGCAGTTTTCTCAATCTTTTTAATTACGTCTTTCATGGCATGCTTTTGACGATCGTTAAAAGCCTTCTTGCGAAGTGACCCACGAATTGCTTTTTTAGCTGATTTTATGATTGGCATATATGCTAATCTAACAGAAAACTCCCCAAAATGCAAACCTCTATATAAATGCTATAATAAAGCTATGATTGGAAGCATAAAAGGGAAAATAATCTTAAAAACTGACAAGTTTTTGATAGTGGAAACAGGTGGCGTTGGTTATAAAACAAACGTCTCACCAGATACTTTATCTAAATTAAAAAATCCAAAAGATGACGTGTTTTTCTTCATACATACTCACGTAAGAGAAGATGCTCTTGATCTTTATGGGTTTTTAAATCAAGAAGAATTAGAATTTTTTGAAATGCTTATAAATGTCTCCGGCATCGGACCAAAAGGCGCACTAGGTATTTTAGGAATCGCTTCTATCGAAACATTAAAAAGAGCAATAGGCACAGGAGACACAGCATACCTCACAAAAATTTCTGGCATCGGTAGAAAAACTGCAGAAAAAATAGTTATTGAACTTCGAGACAAAATGCAAAATAAAAATACAGAAGAAAAAGGTGGCACTTCCCTTCGAGATGAGCTCGATGCTCTAGAAGCATTGAAATCTCTCGGCTATTCTCAAAACGAAGCCCGTGATGCTCTAAAAAAAATTTCTCCCGACGCAAATACGAATACAAAAATCCGTGAGGCTCTAAAAATTTTAGCTAATAAATAAAAGATAAAATAATGCTTTTTTCGGCATACGCAATATTAATTTCGTAAACCATTGTCAGGTTCGAGTGCGAGCCGTGAAAAAGTATTATTTTATCTTTTATTTCCCAAAAAAATAATTTTTCAAACCACTAAAAGTAAGATTAGCCATATTGGTATACATTTGGTGACGTGCGAGACTGTTACCAAATCTATAAATATAACCATATTCTATAAGTACAGATTTTACACTCTTTAAAAGAGTGCCGTTAGAACCTAAAGCGATCAAACTCTGGTCAGGGGTCAACCCTTCTAATTCTTTTTCATAAGTACTTGGAATATACTTTTTTGAAATTTGTGAAAAAATGCTTTTCGCTAATTTTGTACTCTCTTTAGAATTAACCATCTGTTCTTCTGGCATATAAACAGTAAAACCTTTATAAATACCTTTAGCCCATGTATTCTCACGTGGATAATCATTAAAATGAATATGTATGACAGCATCTATTTTATTTTCATCTGCCCATTTATTTATGCCATACAACCTAAGAGCAACATCTTCGGTAGCTTTATTGTGTACCACTTCTATTTTTTTAACAAAACTTCCATTATTAATTTTATCTTGCATATTTTTTTTAGCATTTTCTTCAAAAGAAATAATCTCTGGTTGATGAAAAGAAAAATAATTAGTAAATTCTGTCGTATAACCAAGAACATCGCGAGTAATATAAACTTTAAATCTTTTATCCTTTTTGAGGATATTATAAATTTTTGTTGCCAATACTAAATTCATATCTGCTTCTTTTAGGTTTCCATATTGTGAACCCCATATTTCATCATCATGTCCAGGAACTAAGAGAATTTTAATAGTATCTTTTTGTGTTGAGACAACAGCAAAAACATCATGTGGTACAAGAAAAATTAAGACAAAAAATATGAACAATGTGATGAAAATCTTTTTCATTGTATAATCATAACATGCCAGAGCTACCAGAAGTAGAAACCACAGTTAGGGGATTAAAAAAGAAAATAATAGATCTTACTATAAAAGACGTCTGGACAGACCTTGCCACAAAAGACAAACGTCAGCATGATGCGGTTGCAAATCCGAAGTATTTTTTGCTATTCAAAAAAGAAATTTTGAATAAAAAAATTATCTCAGTAGAAAGACGAGCAAAAAATATTTTAATAAATCTGTCTGGTGGCCCCGCCAAGGACGGGGTAAAAAAAACAATATTGATTCATTTAAAAATGACTGGGCATTTACTTTTTAATAACAAAGATAAATTTATACATCTTCTTTTTACCCTCTCTGGTAAAAATTATTTAGCTTTTTCTGATATTCGTAAGTTTGGCAAAATAACTTTACTTGATACAAAAACTGCTCATGATACAAGACATTTAAACAATATTGGCCCAGAACCCTTGGATAAAAATTTTACTTGGCAAAAATTAAAAGAAAGATTAATTAAAAAGCCACAGGGTAAAATAAAGACCGTTTTAATGGATCAATCTCTCCTCTCGGGTATCGGTAATATTTATTCTGATGAAATACTTTGGCAGGCAGGAATCCATCCGGAAAGAAAAATAAAAGATATAAAAGATGAAGAATTTAAAAAAATATTTACTGCAATGCAAACTATTTTAAAGAAAAGTATTAGCTTGGGTGGAGATTCAATGTCTGATTATATAAATCTATTTGGCAAAAAAGGTAAATTCCAGCTTTGCCATAATGCCTACAGACGCACAGGAGAAAAATGTGGAAAGAAAAACTGTAAAGGCATTATTCTAAGAAAAATAATAAATGGTCGCAGCGCACATTTTTGCTCAGTGCATCAAAAATAAATTCATTATGAAAATAAATTTAAAAAAGGTAATATATTAATATGTTAGTATTTTTTAGTTATATATTTTATTTCATCGCTGCAAGTGCTTCCCCTCTCCAGAGACGTTGGCTTGCAACAAAGAAAAATGCGGACAACAAAGGCCAAATTCATTTTGCATTTCAAGTAACTTTTATTACTATCGTTTTAAGTTTAGTCTTGCCATTTTTTAGTACTTTCTATTTAGAAGGAAATCCTCTTTATCTGGTCGGACTTTCATTAGTTTGTGGAATCTTTGGTGCTGGATATTTTATTAGCTCATACACAGCACAAAAACACGTAGAAGCAGGCGTTTCAACACTCGTAAGTAATATTTATACACCAATCACAATAGTTTTAGCCATGCTATTTTTAAACGAAAGTTTAACAACTATCCAAATTTTTGGAACAGTACTTTTGCTTGTTGGTATGGCCATTGTTTCAAAAAAACACAGAATAGGAAAATTTAAATTCGATAAATACTTTATGCTGATGATTCTCTCCGGCGTAATGCTTGGTGTTTCTCTCACAGCTGAACGAGCTCTAATGAAAATGACTGGATTTTCGGCTGGTACAATGCTTTCTTGGTGGGCACAATGTGCTTTCTTGGGAATAGCTACTATTGTCACAAAAAATAAAAGTGAGTATTCAAAAAAAGATATTACAATAACGGGAGTTTTACGATTTCTTCAATCACTTTCATGGGTAATATTATTATTTGTTGTAGGAAATTTGAGTCTAGTGTCTGCAATTACTACATTTAAGGTTGTGATTATTTTTATAGCAGCAGCTTTGTTTCTTAAGGAACGTGAAGATCTTCTATTAAAAATTGCTGGTAGTATCATTGCTTTAACTGGTTTACTTTTAATGAAATAGGGTTTTTATATAAAATAAAGAAACATAAAATTTAGAAAGCCTTGCGCAGGAGCTTAGAAAATAAAGGAGGTATTCCGACTATTATTTTCTTGAGCGACGAGAAGTTCGCTGGCTAAGCAACGCCCAGATAGATTGCTTTATAAATTTTGATATTTCTTTATTTTTATATCTTCAATATCCCAAAAAGAGCAATTCCGCAAGCGACGGAGACGTTGAGCGACTCTTTTTTGCCTCGCATTGGAATTTCGGCAATTATGTCACATTTTGCAAGTATATTTTTTGGAATTCCCGTTACTTCTGCCCCCACAATAAAAACATTTTTCTTTTGTAATTTCACTTTTTTATAATCAATAGATTTTTTATCTTGTTCTATGCCTATTATTAAATAATTCTCTTCTTTTAATTTTTTAAGTAGAGGTAGAATATTTTTTTTATACTCCCAAAATACAAATTCCTCAGCACCCAAAGATGATTTTGCTAAATCCCCCCTCTTCCTACCAAAACGGTCAAGTGGTGTGGGGGTGTAACCTGTTAAATAAATTTTATTAATACCAGCTGCATCAGCAGTCCGAAACATAGCGCCAACATTTGTGACACTCCTAATATCATTAATTATTAAAATGTTTTCTCGTCGTTTTTTCATAAACTAACTATATATTTATTTCAAGAAATTCTTATTTCTCAATTTCTTATGATAAGCAATAGCAAAACGATGTGCCTCACTATTTGCTAACAGAATTTCTTTTTTGTATTTTTTTCCAAACGCCAGGCTTTGGGCGCTCTTAAAGCCTGGCGTTGAAGAGGAGGAAAGAATAGCCTTTGCTTTGTGCCGATCATCTTTTAAGACAGAAAGAACCTCTATTTTTAAGCCCATTTTAGCCAAAACAGCCTTAGCTGTATTAATTTGGGCTATTCCCCCATCTACAACGATAAGCCTTGGATATGACCATTCAGGGTGTAATAGACGCCTTTCTAGGACTTCTTTTAAAGCACCAGTGTCATTTGCATCGGTTTGAGTTCTGATTTTAAATTTCTTATATTCACTTTTTATTACTTCTCCATTTTCTACAACTACCATTACTCCAACCATATTTTTACCAGACATGTGGGCTATATCGTATGCCTCAATGCGTGTTTCTCCTCCTTGTTGAGGAGGAGTGCCCTTTAGGGCGAGATGGTGATTTTTAGAATTATCACCCGGAACCCCCTCTTCCACGAGAAGGGGAGCAAAAGAAGAATCTTGTTTTATCAAAGCCACATCATTAATATGTTGCAATGCAAAAAGTTGTCTTTTTATTTCCCCAGCTTTTTCAAATTCTTTAACTTTCGCATACTCTTTCATTTCTTTTTTCAAATTACTCAAAATCTTTTTCTTCTTACCCAGAAAAAGCAACCTAATATTTTTGATATTGTTTTTATTCTCTACTAAATATTCTGGCACTAATTTTATTTGTTTATAAAATTCATCTCTACCTTTTGTGCCTTTTTTATCATCAAAATAAGGAAAAATTTTCCTTACAATTTTCAAAGCCTCACGTAATTGATTACCATTTGGAAAAGGACCAAAGAAAGAATCATATTTTTCTTTGTTAAGTATCTTTCCTCGCACTATGGCAACCTTTTTATCTTTGGTGATGCAAACATAATTAAAACTTTTATCAGATTTTTCTTTAGTATTATATTTAGGCTGATATTTTTTAATCAAAGATGCTTCTAAAATAAGTGCTTCAAGCACACTATCCGTAACAACCCATTTTATTTTTTCTGCTTTAAAAATTAAATCTACTAAAAGAGGACCTCTGGTCTCTATGAGATCTTTTCCAAAATAACTTTTGACCCTATCTTTAAGAGAAGTTGCCTTACCAATATATAAAATTTCTTTTCCTTTCTTAAAAAAGTAAACTCCGGGTTTATTTGGTAATTTTATTTTTTTTAGATATGAAATTTTCATGAGAATTATTTTCGTAAAGCCTTTTTAAGATATTTACCTGTATAACTCTTACTATTGTTGGCTATATCTTCAGGTGTACCTTTTGCAACAAGATTGCCACCATTTGCTCCTCCTTCGGGACCAATATCTATAACATAATCCGAATTTTTAATAACATCAAGGTTGTGCTCAATTAAAACAACTGTGTTTCCTTTTGAAACAAGTTTATTTAATACTTCTAAAAGTTTCACCACATCATCATAATGAAGCCCTACTGTTGGTTCATCAAGAAGATAAATAGTTTTTTCTAAGTGTGGACGATAAAGTTCACTAGAAATTTTTACACGCTGTGCTTCTCCCCCAGAAAGAGTTGTGGCGGATTGACCAAGTTCTAGATATCCTAAACCTACTCCCATAAGTGTATACAAGCGATCATAAATTGCAGGAATATCTTTAAAAAAGATTAACCCTTCTTCAACTGTCATATGAAGTACTTCATAAATATTTTTTTTCTTATATTTTATGGTTAGTGTTTCTTTGTCAAAACGTTTACCATTACAAACGTCACAAGTAACATAAACTGTAGGTAAAAAATGCATTTCCACCGCAATTTGACCATTTCCCTCACAAGCTTCACAGCGTCCACCTTTTACGTTGAAAGAAAAACGGTTTGATTTCCATCCACGCAAACGTGCTTCTTCTGTTGTAGCAAATAAATCACGAATATGTGTAAATGCACCAGTATAAGTAGCTAGGTTAGAACGTGGAGTTCTACCAATTGGAGATTGATCAATGAGAATTGCACGAGACAAATATTCAGTACCAGAAAAAGAAGAACAATTAAAAACTTTAGCTGTGCGATATTTTCTTTCATAATGAGCTTGAAGATTTTTATACAAAATCTCATACATAAAAGAACTTTTACCAGAACCAGATACTCCTGTTATAGAAGTCATCACCCCAAGGGGAACTTCAACATTTAAATTTTTTATATTAAAAACTTTTCCACCAGCTATACGTAATACGCCTTTACTTTCACGACGTTTTTCTGGAATAGTAATTTTTTCTTCTTCACGTAAATAAGCAAGAGTTCTGGAATTACTTACATTTTTCTTTGCAGTTAATAATTCTTCCAACCATCCTGAAACAACAACTTTACCACCATGCACTCCAGCCTTAGGTCCAATATCTACTATATAATCAGACGCATAAATAGTGTCTTCATCATGTTCTACTATTATGATGGTATTACCTAAATCCCGTAGATTTTCCAACGTTTTTATCAAACGATCATTATCACGTTGGTGTAATCCTATGGTTGGTTCATCTAGCACATAGAGTGCACCAACCAATCTAGAACCAAGTTGTGATGCTAATCTTATACGCTGAGCTTCCCCACCAGACAAAGTATTTGCTTTACGGGAAAGTTGTAAATAATCAAGTCCCACATCTAACATAAATTGAAGTCGGGCTTCTATTTCACGAACTACTGGAAGAGAAATTTCTTTTTCTTGATCTGAAAGTTTTAGTGTTTTGAAAAATTCTGCAGCTTCTTCTATTGAAAAAGTTGAAAGTTCTAAAATATTTACCCTTCCAGAAGCCGGGCTTTGGTGTCCCTTAAAGCCCGGCTTCGGAGAAGACAAAAAAACATTCAACGCTTCAGGTCGAAGTCTTGCTCCATGACATGCATCACAAGGTTCTTCCCCAAGAAAATATTTTGAACCTAATCCATGACAAACTTCACAAGCTCCATATGGAGAGTTAAAAGAGAAAAGTCTTGGCTCTATTTCAGGAAAAGAAAAACCATCGTTCTTACATGCAAATTTTGATGACATTACAAATTCCTCCTCACCAATTTTTATAGTAACAAGTCCTGCTGATTCTAAAAGAGCTCGTTCTAGTGCTTCAGCTAGTCTTGTACGACTTTCATCTTTTTTACTGAAAAACTCATGAACAGCAAAATGATCAACTAAAATATCAATATTATGTGCTTTATTTTTAGATAAAATTATTTGCTCACGTAATTTTTTCATATCTCCATCTAAACGTATTTCAGAAAATCCTTTACCAAGTAAATCATAAAGTAGTTGATAATATTCTCCTTTACGTCCGCGAACAACTGGAGAAAAAATATTAATTTCAGTTTCATTCCATTCTACTCCCATCACAGACCTTTTATTTTTTTTAGTTTTACTAATTGTTTGTATTTTACCCAAAACAAAATTTAGAATTTCTTCATTAGAAAGTTTTTTAATTTCTTCACCACAATTAGGACAATGTGGATGACCAATACGTGCATACATTACTCTTAAGTAATCATATATTTCGGTAATAGTTGCAACTGTTGAACGTGGGTTATTAGAACGAGACTTTTGATCAATGGAAATAGCTGGAGAAAGACCTGTTATCTCATCGATGTCTGGTTTCGGCATTTGATTTAAAAATTGTCTTGCATAAGAAGAGAGTGATTCTACATACCTTCTTTGTCCCTCAGCAAAAATGGTATCAAAAGCAAGTGATGATTTCCCAGAGCCAGAAACACCAGTAATGACAACCATGCTATTACGTGGCATTTCTACACTTATATTCTTTAAATTATGGGTTCTCGCCCCTTTTATTGTTATTTTATCTATGTTTTTATCTATTTTCATATATCTATATTTAAGCTTATAACGAAACTACACCCAACCTTGTTCTTAGGGGGTGTCTATCAATATTTAGTTACTTTTAATATACCAGAAAGAGAATATTTTACAAACTATTTTTCTGACCTTTCTTTTAGAACAATTATTTCATCGCGTAAAATTGCAGCTGTTTCAAAATCTAATTCTTTCACTGCTTTATTCATTTCACGCTCTTTAATTTTAATTATTTTATCATAAACAACTTTATTACGTTCTTCGTCTGAAAGCATTGTATTTTTTATTGAATCCGACTCATTTTTTCCTTTATTGCTTTTTTCTTTTTTAAATGCTTTTTTGAATAACTCAATATCAAGTGACAGTTCAGTATTCACAGCTTTCCCATGTTCACTTTCCATTTCTTGTGTGATGTCTTTAATATTTTTTATTATTGTTTTTGGAGTAATACCATTTTCTTTATTATAAGCAAGCTGAATATTTCTACGACGAGTTGTTTCTCCTATCGCTCTATCCATAGAACCAGTCATTGTGTCGGCATAAAGAATAACCTTACCTTCACTATTACGAGCAGCACGGCCAATGGTCTGAATCAAAGCTGTTTCTGAACGCAAAAACCCTTCTTTATCGGCATCTAATATACCAATCAAGGCTACTTCTGGTAAATCTAATCCTTCCCTTAGTAAGTTTACTCCAACCAATACATCAAACTCTCCTCTTCTAAATTGAGTAAGAATTTTTATTCTATCTATTGTTTTAATATCACTATGAAGATATTCAGCTTTAATCTTTTTGTCTTTTAAATAAAGAGATAGATCCTCTGCCATTTTTTTTGTTAGTGTTGTCGCTAAAACACGGAAACCTTTCTTGATTGTTTTCTCTGCTTCTTTTATAAAATCCTGAATCTGCCCGGGATAGTACTCAGAGGAGTATTCGCTACGACCAGATAAAACTTGCCCTTCCAAGATAGAGTGCGAACGACGGCGAGCACTATCCCGGGCAGATTCTTCCGAGACAGGCCTTACTGAAATTTCTGGATCTACAAGACCAGTCGGGCGAATTATTTGTTCTACCATTTGTTCGCTTTGAGTACGTTCTTGTTCACTAGGCGTTGCGCTAGTATAAACAACAGGACCAATCTTTTCACTAAATTCTTCATATTTTAAAGGCCTATTATCCTTTGCTGAAGGTAGACGAAAACCATATTCCACAAGGGTATTTTTACGAGAAGCATCGCCTGCATACATACCCTGCAATTGTGGTAAGGTTACATGTGATTCATCAATAATTGTTAAAAAGTCTGGTCCCCCCGAAGCTGGGCTTAAGGACTTCTGTTTTTTATTACCTGCCCCTAAGCCCAGCTTCGGGGAAACGGGAAAGTAAGAAAGCAATGTCTCTGGTGGTTCACCTTCTTTTTTATCTGATAAATGTCTAGAATAATTTTCTATGCCATTACAATATCCAACTTCTTTTATCATCGCCAAATCATAGTTAGTTCTTCTCTTTATACGCTCTGCTTCCAATAATTTTCCTTCTTTTTCAAATTTCTTTAATTGTTTGTTTAATTCTTTTTTTATTTCTACTAATGCTTTTTTCTTTTTTACATCTTCGGTAATAAAATGTTTAGCTGGAAAAATAAAAATGTCTTTTTTTTCTTCAATTATTTGGGAAGAAATTGGATCAATTTTTTTTATTTCACTCAAAACCGAATTTAAAGCTGGGCTTTGGGGATTCTTAAAGCCCAGCTTTTGAATACCAAATTCTATTTGATACATCATTGTTTCAGAAACTGGCATAAATTCTACCCTAGAACCAATAGAACGAAAGGTCCCTGGGGTTAAATCAACATTCGTACGTTCAAAATGAATCGCAATTAACTTTTTCATTAAAGTCATCCTATCCATTTTCATTCCAACCTTTAACTTCAAATTAACCTTTTCATATTCTTCTGGTGAACCTAAACCATAAATACAAGAAACAGATGCAACAATTATCACATCACGTCTAGTAAGTAGGGCTTGTGTGGTAGCGTGACGCAAGCGGTCTATCTCTTTATTTATCTGTGCATCTTTTTCTATATAAGTATCTGATGCAGGCATATATGCTTCCGGCTGATAATAATCATAATAAGAAACAAAATAATGCACAGCAGCTTCTGGAAAAAATTCTCGAAATTCTGAAGCAAGTTGTGCAGCTAGGGTTTTATTATGAGCTATTACAAGTGTTGGTTTATTATATTTTGCTATTACATTAGCAACAGTAAAAGTCTTACCCGTGCCTGTAGCGCCGATCAATGTCTGCTTATTCATTCCCTTCTTAAGTCCTTCTAAAAGCTTTAAAATAGCCTTCGGTTGGTCTCCTGCGGGCTTAAAAGGACTATGTAATTTAAAAATACTCCCTTGATTTTCTACCATATTTGCTATATTATCACATATACGCGCCCGTAGCTCAGCTGGTAGAGCAGATCCCTTTTAAGGATAAGGTCCTCGGTTCGATCCCGAGCGGGCGCACAACGTTAAGAAAAATTTGCACTTCTGCAGATTTTTTAGTTGTGCGAGCCGCAGCCTTAATTTTTCAGTAGAAAAATGGGCGAGGCAGGGTCGTGAAAATTTTGTTTTGACGAAAACAAAATTATTCCTGACCACATTTTAAAAAATTTCAAGTAAAAACTGCTCAAAGACAGCTTCGGCATCTTTTCCTTCCTTGCGGGCTTCGGGTAATAGGTATGAGAGTTTGGCTGTAAAATTTCTAAGTTCTTCTTCTTTAAATTTACTAAAATTTTTTTTAAGCATCATGTCTTTGGCCTTCCAAAAGAGAACACCGACTAGTTCTTCCATCCCGACACCGACATCTATCGCTTGTCTGTAGTGTATCCATAAATTTAATTTATCTTTTTTTTCAAAATCATAAGCTAGCAAAAAATTATCATATTTTTCCTTTTTTTCTTTTGATAGTTCAAAAACATTAAGTTCTGCTCTAGCTTTTTTAAATGCATCTAAAATCGGCTTGTTTAATCTACCTTCTATAAAAACGAAATCATTCTCCGAATCTCCCATTAAACTCAATTTTTCTAAGACAAAAGAGAGCGTTTCTTCTTTCTCAAAAATATTTGTGAAGACGACAACACATTTAGTAAAAAATAATCCTGCTCCAGAATAAAAACTCTCTACTTCCATTGGGTTAAAATCATTTTTGCCAATAAAAAAAGTCTCCGTACCGAGAGGTATGGATTTTATGAATTTTTCATAAACTCTATGTTTGTTTTTAGTATCATCGCCACAAAAAAGATAAATCATATTAAAATTTGACTGATTCTTTGTATTCTAAATAAGGAGTGCCATATTTTTCTGCGAGAATTTGCTCTTCTTTTTTTATAAATACAAATTTAGTAATGAAAAAAGAAAGTACTGAAAAAATAATTATAAACAAAGCGTTGGCCATAATTCCAAAACCGAGCATCAAGAAGAAAAGTCCAAGATGTGTTGGACTTCTAGTATAACGATAAGGTCCACGCAAAAATGTCTCTTTAGTCATATTTTCTTTTTGTAATTTAAGAGAAGATTTCTGTGCCCAAACTATCAAGAATGTACCAAAAATTAAAAATATAATCCCAATCAAGGCCATAGTGACTCTTTCAAAAATTTCGATTGGAAACATAAAATCTAAAAAAAGTGCAATCAAAAAAGAAACAAAATAAAAAAGGTATGAGTATGCTAAAACCTTATGCACTCTGTTTTTATGAAGATTTTTACTTCCGAATTGTTCTCCTCCTGGCTCCATTTGCATTTTGTAATTATATCACAAAAATATACTATTTAACCTCTCCAAAATTGTCCCCTGAACCAAAATGCACCAAGAGAGGAATATCTGTTTTGTATTTTAAATATGACCTTTCTAGGACCGTTTGCATGGCATTTTCTATTATTTTTTGAGCCTCTCCCAGCACTCCCTCCTCTACTTCATAAACTAACTCATCATGTATTTGTAAAACAAGATGTGCCTTATCCAATAATTTTGCTTTTTCTAAATCTTCTTCAGCATACCTGATGGCAAGTTTTATTATATCCGCAGTAGCTGTGCCTTGGACGGGAGCATTTATAGCTGTACGTTCTGCCATATTTTTCAAAAATGGAATTCTAGAATTTATATTCGGAAAATACCTACGTCTACCAAAGAGAGTTTCGGTATAATTATTTTTCATTGCAAAAATTTTTACTCCTTCTAAATAATCCCGCAAGCCAGAAAATTGATTGAAATAATTGTCATAAAATTTTTGAGCTTCTTCTCTAGTACCTCCTAAACTTTTACGCAAAGCTGAAACCCCCATACCATAAATGATACCGAAATTTATAACTTTCGCTTTGCGACGCATTTCAGCATCTACTTTATCTATCGGTACACCAAAAACAAATGAGGCCACTCCCGCATGAATATCTTTGCCTTCGCGGAAAATTGCTGTCATCTTTTTATCTCCCGAAAGCATCGCTGCTACGCGAAGCTCTATCTGGCTATAATCAAAAGCCACGAGTTTGCATCCTTCCCCCGCGATAAAACCATTCCTTATTTTTTTACCTAGCTCTGTTTTGATTGGTAAATTTTGTAAATTTGGATCTTGAGAAGAAAATCTTCCTGTGGTCGTGCCATTTTGTAAAAATTTAGCATGTAAACGACCATCTTCTGCAATCATCTTTGGAATCACATCAATATAAGTAGAAAGCAATTTCTGTAATTCCCGATAAGAAAGAATTTCTTTTATAATTGGATTATCTTCTTCAAGTTCTTCTAAGACAGAAACTTTCGTGGAAAAAGAACCACTAGCATTTTTCTTTTTACTTGACTTCATTCCCATTTTCCCAAAAAGAACTTCTCCCATTTGTTTTGGAGAATTGATATTAAATTCTATCCCGGCTATTTTATATATTTTAGCTGTTAGTTTATCTAACTCTTGGTGATATTCTTTTGATATTTTTTCAAAATATTCCTTGTCTATAAGAATGCCCCACTCCTGCATCTCTTTGACTATTGGTATTATTGGCTTCTCTATCTCTTCATATACTTTTTCTAATCCTTTTTCTTTCAGCTTTTTAAAGATATATTCATAGGCTTTTTCAAAAGAATCGGCGTTGGCAAAATGCAAAATATCATCCTGTGTAGGATTGGTTATATCTGAATTTATAAGCCAGAGGGCAATAGCTGCTTCTTGAAACTTTTCTTCAGAAATTTCTACAGAGGAAATCGGAGAAAGCAAAGTTTTGTCGGCCTCAAAAGACGAATCAAGAGAATTTTCTGATGGTCTGGCTGGGGGTCGGGGCCCCAGAGAACCGAGGACCTCAGAAAATTCTGCTGGATTTGTCTTTTGACTATTGCTAAAAAAGTTTTTTAGACGCGCAAATAAACTTCTAAACTCAAATAAAGAAAAAGTTGTTTCAATTTTCTTCAAATCTGCATTTTCCCAAAAAGTTTTCTCTGGCAATTTGAAATCTACTGGGGCATCTGTCCTGATTTTTGCTAAAGTTTTGGAAAACAAAGCTTCTTCTTCATTATTTTTTATTAATTCTAAAATTCTTGGAGAAATACCTTTTTTTATAAAAACACTCTCATCTTTTTTAATTTTTTTATATATTTCTTCTATCGTTCCAAAATTTACAATCAAATTAGTAGCCGTTTTTTCTCCAATACCTTTGATTCCAATAATATTATCAGACGGATCACCTCGTAAACCTTTATAATCTGGTAAAAGTTTCGGCTTAAATCCAAATCTATCCATAACTTTTTCTTCGTCATATAAAATCGTATCATTGATTCCCTTCTTCAGGGTGTACACTTGCACTTTTTTATCATCTATTAATTGCATCGTATCCATATCGCCCGAGGCAATGACTATGTTTATGTTTTTATCTTTTTTTAATTTCTCAACTATCGTACCTAATACATCATCTGCCTCAAAGCCTGGAGCATCATAAATAGGCACGTTAAAGGCCTCAAAAATTTGCCTAGAATTTTTTAACTGCAAAACAAGAGCATCATCCGTCTTAGCCCTACCTGCTTTGTATTGGTCATAAGCTTCGTGTCTAAAGGTCTTTTGCGGTAAATCATAACAAGCCACGATATAATCAGGTTTTAAATCTGTAATTATCTTCATCAGCATTGTAGAAAGCCCATAAAGCGCCCCTGTCGGTTCGCCTTTAGAAGACAAAAATTCAGGCAACGCATGATAAGCCCGATGTATTATCGCATGAGAATCTAACAACACTAATGTCTTTTTGTCTTTAGTCATTATCTAGATTATATCATTTTTATAGTTGGTTATTCATAAGAAAATGTTGTATTATTAAAAAGTAAATGGCAACCTTTGATGAAGAAAAGCAAAATAAGCAACTAGATGAAATACACAAACAAGAAGAGGAGGAGTTGGTGGCAACGCTCGCAGAATCGAAATACAAACTTCCTTATGTTGACCTAGCTCGTTTGGGTATAGACAATGAAGCTCTCCGAGCAATCTCCGAAAAAGACGCTCGAGATTTAAAAGTTGCACCTTTTAAACTTTTTGGTAAAAATATTTTTATTGCTGTCCGCTCTCCGGAAGATGGTCTCCTTGCAAAACTTAAAGACCAAATGGAAAGAGAAAATTTGATTCCTACCTTTTATATGGTTTCTATCGCTTCTTTAGAAAAAGTCTGGAGTAGATATGTAGAACTTTCACAAGCTGAAAACTCAAAGGTTGGTGGTTTAGATATATCTTTAGAGGTTTTAAAAGAAACGGGAAAGGATATTAATGGAATAAAAGACATAGAGAAACTTATTTCAGAAGCACTTGAAGGAAATCAAATACATCGAATTTCTCGAATGTTGGAAATAGTATTAGCTGGAGCTATCGTTATTAACGCTTCTGACATTCACATCGAACCAGAAGAAAATAGAAGTAGATTACGACTTCGTTTAGATGGAGTACTACACGATGTAATGTTTTTTGAAAATAATATTTATCATTTGTTAAATTCTAGAATAAAACTCCTTTCAGGAATGAAGCTCACTTCTCAAAATGCGCAAGATGGACGTTTTAGTATTATGGAAGAAAAAGAAGAAATAAATATTCGTACTTCTCTTATTCCTGGAGCTTATGGTGAATCTATTGTAATGCGTATTCTTGATCCAAAGTCCATCCAAGTAAAATTAGAAGATATTGGTATAGAACCATATCTATTTTCTGTTATAGAAGAGGAAATAAAAAAACCTAATGGTTTAATTTTGGTCACTGGCCCAACTGGTTCTGGAAAAACAACTACACTTTATGCATTTTTGAGAAGGATTTATTCTTCAGAAATAAAAATTATAACTATTGAAGACCCGATCGAATATCATTTAAACGGCATCACCCAAACTCAAACAGACAATGAAAAAGGATATACTTTTCTTGAAGGACTAAGAAGTGCCTTGCGTCAAGATCCAGACGTAGTTATGATCGGAGAAATACGCGACGCAGAAACTGCCAAAACAGCTATAGAATCTGCTCTAACAGGACACATGGTATTCTCTACCCTTCACACCAACAACGCTGCCGGTGTCATTCCTCGTTTAATTGATCTTGGGGCAAATCCAAAAATAATGGTCTCTGCTCTTTCTCTTTCTATCGCTCAACGTTTAACCCGTAAGCTTTGTTCGGTATGTAAAATTGAAAAGATACCAACTGAAAAAGAAACTGCAACATTAAAAATGGTGATGGATAGTATAAAAGAAGAAGGAAAAAGTCTTTCAAATTATAATATAAACCCTGATGCTCCAATTAAAATTTATTATCCTGTTGGTTGTGAAAAATGTAATATGATAGGTTATAGTGGCAGAATAGGAATTTTTGAAGCCATTAGAACAGATGAAATGATAGAAAAAATAATTCCATTGAATCCAAGCGAGCGTGAAATAAAAAAAGTTGCACGAGCGCAAGGAATACTTTCCATGCGTCAAGACGGTGTGGTAAAAATATTGAACGGTATCACCTCGCTCGAAGAAGTGCAAAGTGTCGTTGACTTAAACGAAGAATAAAATTATGAAAATGGAATCCATGCCCAATATTGGGAATACAAAAAATAAAATAGAAGACATTAATGTAACTAAGTTAAAAGATCGTATTATTTCTCTTGTTTCTGATATTAAAGAAAAATACCCTGCCTTTGAGAAAGTTGTTGAAACACCAGGGAAAATTGTTCGCCTTTTGACAGTACTTGTAGCCCTAGAAGGAGGACAATTGTTTGCTCAGGATATTTCTAATAAGAATATACAAACAAAAAATGAATTAAATACTATTCCTTTAACTGAAATACAAACTCAATTAAATTCTTTTAAATTACCACTTCCAGAAGGAAAGATAAAATTTTCTGAAAACTACAATAGCAATGGTAAAAATTTAGAACAATCTTATGAGGGGATAGTACCCACTGATACTGGAATGGTGGGAGATGTGGGTATATTTAAAACGACTCGTGTTATTAACAGATATGAACAAATCAAAAGTTCGAAAGAAGAAGATAATTCTCATTCCAGAGAAACCATCCTCGCAGAAGAAACAAAGGTGTTAGATGGTTTTAAAGATTCAAAAATAGAAAAATCAACTGATGATATAATAAAAATCTATGGACGTGGTCAAACAAAACAAGATGCCGTCATGGATGCGATGAGAGCACTTAATACACATGCTGGAGAATATGTCAGTAGTGGATCACAATTAGAGGAATCAGGGAATTTAAGAGAAACTATAGAAACAAAAATGACTGAGTATATTACAATGGATAGTATGAATATATTTAAAAATCTCCATATTGATAAAATAGAAGAAGTGAAAGAAGGAGATTTTATCACTTTTCATGTTTATGTTTCAGCGCAAAAAGGGCAACTAAAAACTGTTGAATAGAAAACAATTAAAATACAAACTGCTGTAAATCAGCAGAACCAAAAACTCTTTGAATATCACACTCTCTTATTAAACCGAGTGAAGCATAGTTGGAAAATCCAACATATTCAACTTTTTTGCCTTTTGACTGTATGTATTTTATTGCTGGTATTAAATCCGTATCAGAGCTAACCACGATAGCTGTGTCATATTTATTTTCGATACCATCCATAACTATATCAATAGCAATCTTTACATCTACACCTTTTTCTCTTATTTTGTGGTCATACACAATCTTGCCTCTTTCTATGGTAAATCCATCATTTTCAAGTTTCGAAAGAAATTTTTGTTGATCGATAACCATCTTTTTAGATTTTGGAGTGTGATCAAAATTCCTAACTATTCCTACATAATATCCTTTACCTAATAACATCCTCGGAGAAGCCAGAAATTCAGAAAAAGCCTTAAAGTCAAATTTTTTCCCATATGAAACGATGCTAGGAATAATAGAATTATCTATTTTATTTATAGAATCTTTAAATAAAGCTCTATATGTATTACCCCCATCTATGTATATTTTTACTCTCTCAGAATTCATACCCTAAAATTATATCATGCAAACGAAAAACTGCCCTTGTCTTGCGACAGTGGCAGTGATCTTAGTACTAGAATTATATCATAGAGTTATCCACAAAGTCAACTTTATAATACAAAATACAAAGTAAGTCAACAATAAAAAATTAAAAGTAAAACACATCAGTAGAAACAAAAAAAACACTAATCTCTAAACAATCCTTTCCGAGCTAAACCCCGAAAGTAACAAATTCTTGAAGGATGGTTCCAGAAAACTTAAAAAGCACCAAAACGTCCTACGTAAACTTATATAACCGATGGCTGATTGCTTAGAGATTAGTGTCTTCTTAAAAAGAAAAACAAAACTCTCACAAAAATAATTATACTATATTCAAATTTAGGTAAATGCTATAATGTGTATAGCTCTGTGGAAAGTGTGTTAATAAAGTACCATATTTAGAGTATAGCATACTATAAAATAAATGTCAACCCCATAATTGATATTTTAGAAACACTACTTAGAATAAAAAGTAAAAAACCATGAAAAATAAAGCTAAAAACGAAATAAAGGCAGATGAATCTATTTTAGATACTACCCTTCGTCCTACTCGTTGGGATGAATATATTGGCCAAAAACACATAAAAGACAACGTTAAAATTCTTTTACGAGCTGCAGAAGAAAGAGGCCATATTCCAGAACATATTCTTTTTTATGGACCTCCAGGCTTAGGAAAAACTACTCTCGCCCACTTGATAGCAAAAGAAACTGGCAAACAAATGAAAATAACTTCCGGGCCCGCTATTGAAAAAGTTGGAGATCTTGCTTCTATTCTCACAAACCTTGCTTCAGGTGATATTCTTTTTATAGATGAGATACACAGACTCAACAAAATGGTTGAAGAGATACTCTATCCTGCTATGGAGTCTGGGGTCCTCGACATAATCATTGGAAAAGGTCCTTCTGCTCGCACTATCCAACTCGATCTTCCACCTTTCACATTAATCGCAGCCACGACACGCGTGGCACTCGTCTCCTCTCCTCTTCGCTCACGATTTTCTGGTGGAGTTTTTAGATTAGAATTTTATTCAAATGAAGAAATTGCGGAGATTGTAAAAAGATCTAGTAAATTATTAAAAACAGAACTAGATGAAGGTGCTTTAAAAGAAATTGCCAAGAGAAGCAGATTTACTCCCCGTACTGCAAACTATTTTTTAAAGAGAGCTCGAGATTTTGCACAAGTACACAAAAAAAATTTAGATGAGAAAACTGTAAAGGAGGCACTGAACATGCTCGCTATAGATGACATCGGATTAAATTCATCTGATAGAAAGTTTTTAGAAATATTGATTGATAAATTTGATGGTGGGCCTGTAGGGCTCAAAACCATCGGGGCAGCAATGTCGGAAGAAGAAGCGACAGTTGAAGAAGTAATTGAGCCATATTTAATTCAATTGGGGCTCCTAGAACGCACTGCTCGTGGACGTGTGGCAACAGAAAAAGCATATTTGCATTTAGATTTTGACCCTGTCGTTCGCGAACGACGGGGTTGATTATAAAGAAGAAAAATAAATAATATGTCCGGACATAATAAATGGTCTCAAATTAAACATAAGAAAGATATCACTGATGCAAAAAAGAGTAAAATCTTTTCAAAGCTAGTACGTTTTATTTCTGTGGAAGCAAAATTATCTGGAGGAAAAGATTCACCTGGTTTAAGAGCAGCTGTAGAAAAAGCCAAGAAAGTAAATATGCCTTCGGAAAATATCGAAAGAGCTATCAAAAAAGCTTCTGAAGGAGGAGAACAGATGGAATCTATTACTTATGAAGCTTATGGCCCTGGAGGGGTAGGAATAATTATAGACACTCTCACAGACAGTAGAAATAGGACAGTGCAAGATATAAAACACATCCTCACTAAAAATGGTTTTGTTTTGGGAGCTGTCGGGTCTGTTGTTTGGTCTTTTTCAAAAGAAAAAACTAACGAGGGATTAATCTGGAAACCAAACATGTTTATCCCCGCTTCTGACACAGATATAGAATTATTAGATAAAATAGTAGATGAACTTGAAGAAAATGATGATGTTCAAGACGTTTACACTAATGCAGAATGATAATTTTAGGCATAGATCCTGGTTTTGAAAGACTAGGGGTCGCAATACTAGAAAAAAATAAAGGCGAGAAAAAACCCTTCGATAAAACTCAGGGTAAAGAAAAGGTATTATTTTCAGAATGTTTTCATACATCTGCTAAATTAGAATTTTCTGACAGACTCTCTTTGATAGGAAAAGAAATAAAAAAAATAATAAAAAAATTTAAGCCAGAAGTTTTGGCCATTGAGACTTTATTTTTAAATACGAACCAAAAAACTGTAATGCATGTTGCAGAAGTGCGAGGAATTATTATTTACGAAGCTTCACTGTCTGGTTTGAAAATATTTGAAGCTTCTCCCCCACAAATAAAAATAGCCACTACTGGATATGGAAAAGCAAACAAAGAACAAGTTATGAAAATGGTGAAAATATTAGTTGAAATAGATAATCGCAAGAAGTCAGATGATGAATTAGACGCTATTGCTATCGCTTTAACAGCCTTTGCTCATATGCGTTTTTAAACAATCATATTTCTGTATATAAGTTATCCACATATTCTATTGCCAAGAGTTTTAGATTTTGATACAAAGTAATAAATTAATAAGGGGTCGTTTAATAAACGTAAAATATTTTTAATATGAGTTACGATGAAGATGAAGATATAACAATGGGTATGGGGGATGATTTAGAAAACGAAGATACTCCATTAGACTTACCAGAAGATGTAGAACCAGTAGACACAGAAGACGATTATGATCCAGATAGCAGATATCACTAAATAAAAAACCGCCTATCAGGCGGTTTTTTATTATATAATTTTTATAAATTTTCTTTTACCTATCTTAAATTTCATTCCACTTTGAGGAATAAAATTTACATCAGTTATTTTTTTATCTAAAGTAAGATCTGTTACAGCTCCTTCTTCTATAAGTCTTCTGAATTCACCCTTAGAAGCTAATATTTTATTCATTACTAAAATATCCATTAACATTTTTCCACTCCCTAAGAGCTCAATCATTTCTTCTGGAATTTCTTTCTTTGAAAAAATATTTTCCCAATTCTTTTCTGCTTCTTCTGCTTTTC
The DNA here is from genome assembly GCA_023267215.1 of Candidatus Nomurabacteria bacterium. Lineage (GTDB taxonomy): Bacteria > Patescibacteriota > Minisyncoccia > Phycocordibacterales > UBA9973 > UBA9973. Next base: position 209,484 of record JAHFNS010000002.1, read on the forward strand.
TCTCTCCATTATAAAAAGAAACAATTTCTTTTGCCAAACGTTTCTTAAAAATCATTGGACTTTCACCATTTTCCATAGATTTTTTCATTTTTTCTATTTCACTCATTGATACACGTGTTACTAATTCAAAATAATCCCAAATTACATCATCAATTATTGACATAACTTTTCCATACATATCATCTGGACTAGTAACTATTGGAATATAATTTAAGAGACTCTTTCCCATTGGTTTTCCATCTGATCCAAGAAGTAATTTCATAGCAATAGCTGATTGAGCTTCTACGCCAAAAAGTGGCATCAATTTTCTTCCAGCAAGAAGATTAAAAGTTTGATCTGTACCACCAAGTTCTAAATCACATTCAAGAATCACTGAGTCATAACCTTGCATAATAGGATAAGACCATTCATCAAAACCAATAGTTTTCCCTTCATTAAAACGTTTTTTAAAAGTTTCTCTATCAAACATTTGTTGAACTGAGTAAGCCTTTGCCATACCTAAATATTTTTTTAGAGTAAGTTTATCAAGCCATTCTGAATTATGTTCTATTTTTGTTCCTTCTTTTAATACAGTTTTAAAAAATTGTTCTTTATATGTTTTTTCTTTTTCTTTAATTTCCTTCTCATTTGTTTCACCACGCATATCTACTTTATCTGAGTGATCACCAACAATAGTAGTAAAATCTCCAATAATTAAAGTAACCTGATGCCCTAATTCTTGTAAGTCTCTTAATTTTCTATGTACTACACTATGACCCAAATGTAGATCTTTTCCAGTAACATCCGTACCGAGCTTAATATGAAGTTTTTTACCAGAAAGTAATTTCTTTTTTAATTCTTCTCGTCCAAAAATATCATGTACTCCACGAGTTAAAATCTCTTCTATTCTTTTTTCATCTGTAATAACCTTCATAATTCGAATTATAACACATTTTCTGGTATAATTAAAAGAATGAAAAAAGGATTCAGAAAAATAGGTATCCCAAAAAATTTGTTATGGTTTGTGACTAGTTTTTTCATTTTGATAATTGGAATAGGAATTATTTGGGTTTCTTCTTTTAAAATACCTGATTTTCATTCCTTCGAAGATAGAAAAGTTATAAACTCTACTAAAATATATGATCGCACTGGACAAATTTTACTTTATGATATACACCAAGACATAAAAAGAACAAATGTCCCTTTCGAAAAAATGAGTAGCAATATTAAAAATGCTACTGTCGCCATAGAAGATTCTGAATTTTATAATCATGGTGGAATAAGAATAACCTCTATAATAAGAGCTGTTTTGTCTAATTTATTTAATACCGGAAACAAAACTCAGGGTGGTTCAACCATCACTCAACAGTTAGTCAAAAATACTCTTCTCACTCAAAAACAAACCATCACTAGAAAGATAAAAGAATGGGTCTTGGCAATAAAAATAGACAACTCTATGCCTAAAGAAAAAATTCTAGAATACTATTTAAACGAAAATCCTTATGGTGGAAACGTTTATGGCATAGAAGAAGCATCTAAAACTTATTTCAACAAAGATGCTATTGATCTCAATCTAGCAGAATCTGCTTATCTAGCGTCTATTCCACAATCTCCAACTACTCTTTCTCCTTATGGGAAAAATAGAGAAAAGCTAGATGCTAGAAAAAATTTAGTTCTCTCTAGAATGTTAGAACTTAAATTTATCACCCAAGCAGAATATGATATCGCAAAAAATCAAATCGTAAATTTTGCTCCTCAAGCTACTACTGGCATTAAAGCACCTCATTTTGTTTTTTTTATAAAAGACTATCTTGAACAAAAATATGGAAGTGAATTAGTTGAGAAAGGTGGATTAAAAGTCACAACCTCTCTTGATTATGACCTACAAGAAAAAGGAGAACAAATAGTAAAAGATGGAGCACTCGAAAATGAAAAAAATTGGAATGGGAAAAATGCCGGCCTTGTAGCCATAGATCCAAAAACAGGACAAATCTTAACCATGGTTGGTTCAAGAAACTATTTTGATAAACAGATAGATGGAAATTTTAATATTACAACAGCTTCTAGACAGCCAGGCTCTTCTTTTAAGCCTTTTATTTACGCTACAGCCTTCAATAAGGGGTTTACGCCGGATTCTGTACTCTTTGACCTACCAACAGAATTTCAAACCACATGTAACGCTTATGGCAAAGCTCTCCCAGGACATAGTCAGAGTGATTGCTATATGCCAAGTGATTATGATAATAAAACAGTTGGACCAATATCGCTTCGTGATGCATTGGCAGAATCAAGAAACATTCCAGCTGTAAAACTTTTTTATCTAGCAGGACTTAAAGATTCACTTCAAACAGCACAATCTATGGGCATTAGTACTTTGACTGATATAAGTCGTTACGGACTTACTCTTGTTATCGGGGGTGGTGAAGTATCTCTTTTAGATATGACTTCCGCTTATAGTGTCTTCGCAAATGATGGAGTTAGAAATCAATATACAGGAATCTTAAAAGTTGAAGACATGAATGGAAAAGTTTTAGAAGAATATGTTCCTAATCCAAAAGAAATTTTACCTAAAAATACCGCTCTCACTATTTCAGATATTTTGTCAGATAATACAGCTCGTATTCCAACTTTTGGTGCTTCTTCTCCCCTTTTTATCCCTGGCAAAGATGTAGCAGTAAAAACAGGAACTACAAATAGTAATAAGGATGCGTGGACGATAGGATACACTCCATCAATAGCTGTTGGTGTTTGGGCTGGAAATAACGACAACAAGCCAATGAAAAAAGGTGGTTCGGCTGTTGCAGGTCCTATTTGGAATAAATTTATTATTGAAGCTTTAAAAATACTACCAAATGAAAAATTTGAAAAACCAAATTTAGATATCGATCCAAAAGTAGTAAAACCAATATTGCGTGGTTATTGGCAAGGAAATGAAAACTTTTTTATAGATAAAATCTCTGGAAAATTGGCAACCGAATTTACACCCAAAGAAACTTTACAAGAAAAAGTAATAACAAATGTGCATTCTATTTTATATTGGGTAAATAAAAATGACATTTTAGGAGCACCGCCTACAGACCCAAATAGTGATTCTCAATTCAGTCATTGGGAAATACCAGTGCAAGATTGGTGGGCAAAAAACAGTGGAAAATATGCAAAAACAACTTGGGCAGAAAAACCAGGAGCCGTAGACGACATTCACTCAAACACATCCACTCCAATTGTCTCAATAATAGAACCCGACACCACAACGATTTATCCTCGTGATCAAAAAATACAAGTTAAAATTTCAAGTTCTGGAAATTTTCCACTTCAAAAAATAGATGTTTTTATAAACAACACATTTATAGATACAATTAAAAGTCCTTTTGATTTTTCCTTCACTCCGGAAGAATTAGATAATCTAAAATCAGAAAATGAATTAAAAATAATTTCCTACGACACAGCTTACAATCGTGGAGAAACTAGTGTGATTTTTAAGGTAAATCAATAAAAGAAAAGCGTACATATTTCGTACGCTTTTTGTTTTTAAACATTTCGACAAACTAAGTCTCTATTATGATCTTGGGATATATAACCAGATTCCTCAAAATCATCGAGAAGAGATCTAAGGGCTTCAATATCTTTGTCAGACATACATTTATAGTGTTCTTTGGCAGAACTAAAGATTTTTTCTCTCCTTATCGCCTGCCCTACTTTAACACTATTCATTATTTTTTCAAACCATTCAGGAACGACCACTTTTCCTAATATCTTTTTTCTTTGTATGGCAAAATGGTCTGCATAACACACAATATTATTACCCCTAAATTCAGTGAAACCCACAAGTAAAATAGGCTCTACTCTATCATTTGAAAATATTGTTCTAACAGAAAGTTTCTTTCTGTTTAATAGTTTTTCCAAACGACGACTTTCTTTATCCCCTGTGTGAAAAAATACCATTTCTCCCATAAAGAACCTCTTTTTTTGATTTAAATAAATGATATCCTTAAAGTAGGAATTGTCAACTACTGAATATTCAACTTAAAAACTTTACAAATATCACTAGATTCGTCTTTCGTTTTTCGATACAACACCCATTTATTTTTTAAAAGAAATCTTTCAACTAATGGATTATCCGTACAAGTTAAAATAAATTTCTCTTTTTTATTTTTTATATATTCCAAACGTTTTTCATATAACGTATTATATATGCCTTGTTTACGGTATTCTGGTAACACAACAGCACAGCAAAACCAAGGCAAACCATTATCAATTTCATCAGGGCTTGCATTATAACTGACAGCCCCTAATCCAATAATATTATTTCCATCAAAACATCCAATAATATATTCCGATTTTTTTAATTCTTCTAGTGGATCTACGGGATAATCAATACCCCAAGAATATTTTCGGATAATTTCAGCACACTCTTTTAAGAGTAGGCCTGTTTTGTATATTTTTTTACAAGTAAACATAAACAAAATTAAACTATTTTTTTAGGAGCTTTTTTACCTAAAGATTCTTCTAGTTTTGAATTAATTAAATCTTTTTTAATTAAAATTTCATTTTTGTAGATTGGTTTTATATTTAAATAAATAGTGTTGTTTTTTATTTTTATGTCTTCAGATTTAATTTCCAAACCTATAATTTCTTTTAAAATATTTAAAGTAGCATTCTTTTTTATTTCTTCAGAAAGAAGTAAATTACTAAACTTCAATAATAAATCTTTTATTTCTATCATAATTTTTCCCCTCTCCTTTATAAGGAGAGGGCTAGGGTGAGGTCTATCTATTCATTGGCATAATAAGATAAGTAAAAGAATTATCAGAAGCACCTGAAATGACCATGGGTTTTGAAGGTTGATTTAATTTAATAGAAATACTATCTGAATTCATAGACTGGAAGCAATCTAAAAAATATTTATAATTAAATCCTAAATTTATTTCTTCCCCTTTTATAGCAGCATCTAAATATGTTTTATTTTCTCCAACATCGTTATTTTCAGAGGAAAGCTCAAAAACCTTTTCTTTGGGTGAAATTTTTAGATTTATTTGATTAAATTTATCTGAAAAAATGTTTGAAATTTTAAGAGCATTTAAAAGATCTTGTTTTAAAACAACAGCTTCTGTTTTAAATTCTTTAGGTATGATTTGTTTATAATCTGGGAAAATTCCATCGATCACCCTAGATGTAAGATAAACCCCATCAGAAGAAAAAGAAATTTGGTTTTTGTTAAAACAAACCTTAACCACATCTTGTATTTCTCCAAAGATTCTCAATATTTCCGGTATATTTTTAAAAGGAATAAGTATTCCCCCAATCTCTTCTATCCCCTTAATTTTTACTTTTTTTTCTGCCAATCTAAAAGAATCCGTTGAAACAAAAATCAAATTATCTTCGTTGGAATATATATAAACACTAGAGATCTCTGGTTTTATATCAGAAACAGAAGAACTATAATAAACACTTTTTATCCCTTCTATTAATTTCTTAGATTCCATCTCAAAAGTATTTCCTAAAACTTTTGGTATTGTTGGAAAATCATCATACATCTGACCTTTTAATTTTATTCTATTTTTTTTAGTTTTAATTAGTAAATTTCCATCTTCACCATCAAGATAAATATTCTCATTTTGAAAAATATTAGAAAATATACCAACTAATATTGTGCCTGAAATGGCTACAACACCCTCTTTTTCAATTTTGGCTGGAATTTCTATCTCCACACCTAAACTCAAATTAGTAGAACGAAGTTTTAATGTTTTTCCAGAAGCAATAAGTAATATAGAATTCAGAATAGGCAGGGTTAAATTTTTACCTGTTATTTTTTCTACTTGAATAATTGCACTTTTTATTTTTTCCACATTGCATTCTAGTTTCATATGTTTATATATTATATATTTAATTTATTAATACTATTAAGACTGTGAATAAGTGGATAAATGAATTTTATATATATAATATATGACTACTTTGTAATTTATTTTTATATTATATATATATTATCTTTTCCTAAAAATATATTTATTTTTTTTAAACACACTTTTGTTAATTTTTATACTATTTTATCAACAAGCCTTACTTTGATTAATACTACTTTATAACTATCTTATGATTTGTTTATCAACAGCTATTTAAACAGGATTCTTATTTGTTCCAATTCTTGTAATAATTGTGGGTCGTTTTTAATATCTTCTTTTATTTTTAAATATGAATGTATGACTGTCGTGTGGTCTTTTCCTCCCAATTTTTGTCCTATTAATGGATAAGAGACATTAAAATCTTCTCGAAGTAAATACATTACTACTTGTCTTGCTTTGACTATTTCTTTTCTTCGAGTTTTCTCATAAATAGATGCTTCTTCTAGAGAATAATAATCGCTAACTGTTTTTACAACATCTTTTATTGCGACATTTTTTTTAGGTTTAATGTTATTTTTTAATAAAGCTTTAACTTCAGACACTGAAAGAACCTTATTTTTTAAGCGATATTGGCAGATTATAGTATTTAAACTACCTTCAAGTTCACGAATATTTCCTTGAATTGCCCCAGCGACGTATTCCATTATTTCTTGATCTAATTCTATTCCCGCTTCTCTTAGTTTCATTTTTAAGATTGCTAGACGAGATTCATATTCTGGCTCAGAAACGTCTACAATCATTCCAGCTGCAAACCTAGATTTAAGTCGATCAGCTAATTCGGGAATATAATTTGGATGTTTGTCGGAAGAAAAGATGATTTGTTTGTTGTTTTCGTAGAAAGTGTTAAATGTGTGAAAAAGTTCTTCTTGAATTTTTTCCATTTTACCAATGAATTGGATATCATCTATAATCAAAAGATCATATTTACGATATTTTTCCTTAAAAGAATTTGCTTTATTGTTTTGTAGAGAATTTATAAAATCAGTAGCAAATTTTTCTAAAGTTAAATAATGCACTTTTTTATTTGCATACTTGTCTTTTATAGAATTTCCGACAGCCTGGAGTAGGTGTGTTTTACCTAAGCCTGTTCCTCCGTAAACAAAAAATGGATTATATTTAGTACCAGGGTTTTCTATGATTGCCTGAGAAGCTGCATAAGCTAGCTCATTAAATGTTCCAACAATAAATGAATCAAAACGATAACGCGGATTTAAATTATCTTCTGGATTGATATATAAGTCTCTTAAAGGTAATTCTTTATTTACATAAACTTCGTTAACCTTATTAACAGTCGGTTCTTGTTTTATAGCTTCTATTTTGGTAATAACATACTCCACAGCTCTCATATTTTCATAGACATCAGCCATGGTTTTGGTTATTAATTTATGATATTTGTTTTTTAGCCAATCACGCACAAACTCGTTTGGCACTCCGACAAATATTATTCCCTCTTCTTCTTTTAGAATGCATGTATTTTTAAACCAAGTGCTAAAATTTGCCTTAGAAATACCTCCTTCTATTTCAACTAAACAATTTTTCCACAGTTGCTTCGTATCCATGGGTAGGATTATACTACACAATTTTTTTATGCAATTTTTAAAAACTTATTAACTATGTTGATAAACTGTTGATAATTAAAAACGTTTAAATTTTCCTTTGTTGGGTGTATGGGTTTTGGGGTTGTATTATTTTCTATGTTGTTATAGAATGGTGGTATGTCACAAACATATCAACCTAAAAAAAGAAAAAGAGCTAAAGCTCATGGATTTTTAGTCAGATCAAAGAGTAAAACAGGGCAAAAAGTGCTTTTAAGGAGAAGAAGAAAAGGACGAGCCAAGCTTTCAGTTTAATAAAGATGCTTCCTAAAAAAAATAGAGTTGATAAGAAAGGAATAGACCTTGTCTTTAAAGAAGGAAGGTTTATTAATTCCCCTCTTTTTACATTTAAATTTATTTTAAATAATAAATTTCTCGAATCTCGTATTTCTTTTATCGTCCCTAAAAGTATAGCTAAACTGGCAGTCGAGAGAAATTCATTAAGAAGAAAAGGATATTTAGCGTTAGAAAAACATATAAAAGAATTTTCGTCTCATATTTTAGCCACTTTTATTTTTAAAAAGAAAGAAGAAGATATTTCAAAAATTGAAAATGAAATTAAAAATATTCTCAACAAAATTAATTAGCTTTTATCAAAAAATTATAGCCCCTCTTTTAAAAAAATTTTTAGAGAGTTTTGGGTTATTAAGAAACAATTCTTGCACTTTTTATCCTACTTGTTCAGAATATACCAGAGAAGCTATAAAAAAATATGGTATTTTAAAAGGTTCTTTTCTTGGTTTTTGGCGAATCCTTCGTTGTCATCCTTGGCAAAAGAATCACATTGACCCACTAAAGTAAAAAACTAGAGTAGTGCTTTTTCACGGCTCGCACTCGAACCTGACAATGGTTTACAAAACTAATATTGCGTATGCCGAAAAAAGCACTACTCTAGTTTTTTTATCTGTTTTCGTATAGAATGAAAGAATGCTGTCAAACATTTGGAATACTATCTTATATGCTCCACTTTTAAACGCTTTGGCGTTTTTAGTTTCTATTGTACCCAATGGGGATATTGGTATTGCCGTCATTTTACTCACTATTTTTGTAAAAGTGATACTATTTCCTCTTTCTCAGCGTTCAATCGAAAGCCAAATAAAGATGAATTTACTTGCCCCGGAACTTAAAAAGATAAAAGATAGTGGTACCTCAAAAGAAGAACAAGCCAAACAAACATTCGAACTTTATAAACACCACAAGACTAATCCTTTTTCTGGTTGTTTGTTGATTTTAATTCAAATCCCAATTATTTTTGCTCTATATTATGTTTTCTTAAAAGGAATAAATTTAGACGGAGGGATGCTTTATTCTTTTATTCATGTTCCAGAACATATAAATATGAATTTTTTAGGAATTTTAGACATCAGCCAGAAAAATTTATTGATTTTAGCAGTACTTGCTGGATTGTCTCAATATTTCCAAGCGCTTCTTATGCCTAAACCTATTGTTTCTGAAAACAAAGATGGTTCTTTTCAAGAAAATTTTACCAAGAGCATGCATACTCAAACAAAATACGTTTTTCCTTTTTTAATTGGCTTTATTGCTTATAACGTTTCTGGAGCCGTTGCCTTGTATTGGATTACGAGTAATATATTTGCTATAGGTCAGCAAATTTATGCTAATAAAAAGAAAAAATTAGCCCTAGAAAACGCCAAGGATGTTTCTTGGAAAAATTCTCTTAAGTAACATCTTTTAAATTTATGAATAAAACAGAGATACAAAATTTAATAAAAGAACTTATAGATAAAACTACCATATCAGTAAATAAAATCTCTATTGATGAAGATAGGCCAACAACCTTAAGTGGAGATGAAAATAATACCATTTGGTTTGGAGTTGAAGTGAGTCAGCCACATTTCTTTTGGGATCGTGGTGGTGAAGCGCTTTTTGCCTTAAATCACATTGCTCGTAAAATAATTGAAAACAAAACTTCCCCTAAGCTGGGCTTAGGAGAGGGTTCTATTAAGCCTAGCTTGGGGGCACAAGGGTTAGGAATTTTAATAGACATAAATGGCTTTCAAAAAAAACGCATTGAAAACATTCACGCGATAGCCCATATGATGGCTGAACGGGCTAGGTATTTTAAGTCAAATATAGAAATAGATCCAATGCCCGCTTTTGAACGTAGAGTAGTGCATGAATTTTTATCTAATGCTACTGATCTAAAAACTGAATCAGAGGGTGAAGGATACGCTCGTCGAGTAGTTATCAAATACACAGGGACAATTTAGAATTCACCTCATCCCCCGCCTTCTCTTTGTAAAGTAGAAGGAGCAAAAACCCTCTCCTTTATAAGGAGAGGGTAGGGTGAGGTTCTTTATTTTAATTTTAACCCCCAAAGGTAAGAATCTTTTTTGTTTATAAAAAATAGAAAGTTTTGCCCTTCATCTAGATTGAGTCTCGTTCCATCTACTTCTTCTCCGCTTATTTGAGTTGGGTCTCCTATCAATGTCGTATTACCACTTGTGATATCAATTTTCCATATTTGATCAGAAAAAGAAACTTCCCCTTGGTACCAAGAGTCCGGATATATTTCATTATCTATATATTTAGGGACAGCGCAATATAGGACATCACTTAATGCACCCCAGACACATTTTTCCGACAGAGTTTTAACTCCAAGTGCAATTGGTTCTCTTGTTTCAGTGTCAAAAATATTTAAAGATAAATTATTATCACTATATAGAACTAATTTACCGTCTGGGCTTGTAAGTGTTGTTAATCCATTTATTTCACCTAAAACTTTATTGAGATCTTTTTTATTTGGATTGATAGCATACATAAATCCTCTGACATTTCCAGAAGGTTTGGTAGTGACTGTAATTAAATTCTTATTAGTCCAAGAAGATAGCCATTCAGTAAATGGAGAATCAAAAATTTGAATTTTTGTACTGCTTTGTAAATCAAAAGTTACTCCAACCCCATTGTCCCCTATATTAAATAAATAAAATATTTTTGAAGAATCAGAAGAGACACTCATGTCAGAAATATTTTCTGGCAAAAAAGAGCCTTTTACTTCATTGTTTCCTATAGAATCTGCCCCCAAGTATTCTTTTTGTAGCATACCTACATAAGTTTCTATTGTTTTATTATCATCTTTCAAGTAACGCATGATAACAGAATCACCCTTATTTCCAAAATATGCTTCATGTACTTTTGGCACTACGGTATTTGAAAATTTTCTCTCGTCTATTTTATCAGCAAAGGTTTGATAGATATTTCCATTTGATTTGTTTACATACCTCAAAGCAGGAGCGAATTCTGTGGGAGGGATAGCAGAGGAGGCCTTACTTTCTCCTGCTGGAGAAGGCAAGGCCTCTTCTGCTTTAAATCTCTCTTTCATAAATACTCCATATCCTGCCACAGGGAAACTAGAAATCTTTTTAAATTTACCATATGAAGCACTATTATCTCCTGCCCCTACATATCCAGAGACATCTGAAGGAGGTGTCGGATTTGGTGTTGTGGTTTTACTTTTTCCGAATGGTAAGAAGTTTGCAAAAAAGTTTGTGCCAGTTACTGTGCCCCCATTTTGATCTTTAGGTTGGAAAAAATAGAGAAAACCAAAAACACCAACTATGATGACTACAAGGATTATTATAAATAAAATGATGTTTCTTTTTGACATAAAATTTTTAAGGATATCTATAATATTTTATTCTAGATTTAAGTTTATCTGTTAATGGTCTTATTTGTGTAGGACTATTTGTATTTTGAGTGTCTAATACTTGTCCATCTTTTACATAAATCATTGTGTGCCCATCTGGTTCGCCATTTTCATTCGCTTTCCATCCCAACAAATCACCTGTATTTATTTTTGAATAATCAAAAGTTTTTCCATCTATTTTTGTAGTATTACCAGTTGAAAATATTTCAGCACTATTATTCCCCGGGCTTCCCAACCCAGCACATACATATACTTGAGAGACAAATGAAGAACAATCAACATAAATAGTTTTACTATCTGTAGTGTTTCTTTTTTCTTTACTATATTCTGTTTGTGGTATGAATAGTTTTCCAATTGGCAAGATAGCTTCTTTTCCACCTGTTGCATCGCAAGTGATGCCAAAATCATTTTTTAATATTGTTTTATCTATTGGTTTAAAAGGCAAAGATGATTCACCCCCGAGACTTGTGATGGTTATATTAGCCGTTGGCATTTTTAAACATACATTGAGTAATGCCGGATTTAGAGTATTTAAAATGGCATAGGTGCCTAAGGTTATTACAAGACCCAATATAGCATGTGTAATTCTTTCCTTTCCCGCTTCTTTTGAGGAAATGAGCTCACTGGTCATATATTCCAATCCACCTATTACTATCATCACCATAGCGAGGACTGCTGATATACCAATGATTAACTTAACCATTATGTTTAAATAATTTCCGAAAGGACAAGGATTGGTAGTCTCATTATATTGAGTATCGATTGATTCTAGCCCTGGTAAAGGAGCGAGTGGGGTGTATACAGTCTCTGTGGGGGTTATACAGGTTGTTTTATCAGCACTTGGTATTTCTGGTGATGTACACTTAAGTTGGGTTATTGGAGCTGGTGTTTGTGATGTAGGTGTTGGTGTGGAGGGAGTTGTTGGAGTAGCTGTATTAGTAGCACCCCATTTATTCACTGTGACATCTACCCATTTTTTTATTGAGTGATCTTTAAAATCCGTACAAGACATTGAGAAGTTTGTTGTTTCATAAAGAGAAGGAGTACTACTTCCCGAACTAGTATAATTTCCAAAATCAGCATTTCCTGTATTTGATGTGGTTGTTATATTACAAAAAGTATAACCAGATATTGTCCATGTTATGTTTGTTTTATCACCAGATTTTATAGTTGAAGGTTCAGCTGTAATAGATGCAGAGAAAGTATTGTCTGCGAAGGTTTGCTGAAACGGAATAAAAAAGCTAAATAAAAATATTGTTAGATATGAGAGGGCTATTATTTTTTTAAAAATATTTTTCATATTAAAAATTTACTTGTATTTGTTTTGTTATACTTTGAAAAAGTGTATCAGTGTTTTCAACCATAAGTTTAATTATAGAACTTCCAGATTGCCCCGCTTCTGGCTTGATAGCTAATATATTTTTAATATCTGGTGTTTGTATTTTGTTTCCATTCAAAAACCAACTAAAAACAAGGCTACTTGAATTTATTTCTTGTGGTGAAAAGAAATATGGTTCGGCGACAAGAATTTTTCCATCTCTACTTATAGTGTATCCATCATTCAAACTATTTTCCCATTTTACCCCAAGTTTTGGATCATCCTCATAAAAAAGTATTTTTGGTTCTGACGTTTTTAAAATTATTCTTTTAGAAGTGTTGGTGCCTCCTCCAATGTCTGATACTGCTACCTCGACAGTGTTATCTTTATCTAAATAACTATTTTGAAAAATGAAATAATTTTTTCCCCAACCAGAAGAATCAAGTTGACTGTTGCCATCTTTTTTCCAAACATAAGATAGATTGTTTGTATTTACTTTATTGCCTTGATTGACTAGGTTTGGAATGGCCACTACTTTGAATTTTCCTTGACTAGGAGCCAGAGCTTTTCCTTTATAAAAAGGCGGGGTATAAGAATCATAAGCTTCCCACAGCAGATCCATATCCGCTATTGTTAGGGTCATTTTTTTTGAAATACTTTGTCCATCGACAGTATCTATTGTGGCAGATAAATCAGTAGTTGACCCCAAGCCTTCTGTTCTGAAAGAGAAAGATTTTTTACCGATTGCCTCAATCATTTTTTGACCATTAATAAACCAAGAAATATTAGCCTTATCGAGGTTGACCACATGACTACTTAATACTGCGTTTGTGTTTTGATTTGGTCCAGGGTATTCTGGTGAGATATTTAAAATAACGTCAGTATTACGTATTTGTGCATTAACAAAAAATCCAAAAAAAGTGGCTAGTACTATAAACAGAATTATTAAACTTTTAAAATATTTCTTCTGCATCTTATCTATTATATATCAGCTAGAACCTAGAAACTAGAACCTAACTTTTTTCTTCTTCTTTCGATTTTTCCAAATCCTCCTTGGCTTTTTTGATAGATAAAATTTGAGACGGATCGGAAGTTATGATTTGATCTTCAGTGTAAGAAGAGATGACCTTGATTGCAACGTGTTTTAGTCCAGCAAAGAATATTCCTTCACCTACTCCGGATTCTAAAAGTAAATATTTTTCTTCATCAGTCAAATTAAATGTTTTTTGTAAAATATCTATGGTGGTTGGAGATTGCTTTAAGAGTAGTTGAATAGAAGAGTTGGTGATGATAGGGATACCATAGGGAGATTTCATAAAATCAGCTGCGTCTTGGGTGATAGTGGAAAGTCCTAAATAATATTTTCTTCCTCGCTTGGCGATAGAATAAAGGAATGAAGCAGTATCTTCAGATTTCATCATCCACCAAGCTTCATCAACAACCAGAAGACGTTTCTTTAAATTTTTTCGGATAGTTATCCAAATATAATGCATTACAATATACATTGCCACGGGTTTTAATTCATCTTCCATGTCACGAACCGAAAACACTACAAACTTTTTATTTATATCTACATTGGAAGGCCTGTTAAGAAAAGTAGACCAAGAGCCCTTGGTATATTTGACCAATCTCTGAATGACGGAGTCACTTCCCTCCATTCCACCTAACACCATTTCGAAATCTGAAAGAAGAGGCGGTTCTATGTTTGAAAAATCTGAATCAGGAGTAATATCTTTCATTGCATAGGTTTCAGATATTGCACGATCCACCATAGAATCTTCTTCTGGAGTTAGTCCACCCAACATCAATCTGAAAAGTCCAACTAGATTTATAATATTTGAACGAAGGACATCTTCAGCAGATTCATCTTCACGTGGGATAGGTAGATCAAAGGGGTTGATGTGATGATCGGAAGAAAGTGAAATATTGAAATATCTTCCTCCCACAGCTTCAGCTAAATATTCATATTCCCTTTCTGGGTCTATGACAATAATATCTATATCAAACATTAAAGACCGAATAATTTCCAGTTTGGTGGCATAACTTTTTCCTGAACCAGATTTTGCGAATGTCACAGAATTATAATTTTCCAAAGAAAATCTATCAAAGATAACCAAAGAAGAATTGTGTCTATTTACTCCATAAAGTATTCCCATTTCAGAAGTAAGATCAAAAGAAATAAATGGGAAAATACTTGAAAGGGGCTCCGAATTTAATTTTTGGTGAATACTTAAAAGGTCGTTGCCGATAGGCATTACGCTTTTAAAACCTTCTTCTTGCTGAAAAAGAGCTGGTTTAATATAGATTAATTTTGATTCGAGAATTGATTTTATTTCATTTTCAACTTTATAAAGTTCCATCTCATTGTCAGCATAGATGGTAATATAAATGCTTACATCAAACATTTTTTGTTGCGCTTGAATCAAACTGTCACGAAGTCCTTCCAAATCTTGATAAGCAGTATCGAGCATTGGATCACGCACCATTCCCTTTCTTTCTCGCACATTTATCTGGCTTTGTACTTCGGCGACTTTTTTTTGAAATTGTCTTAAGGCAAGAGATGTATCTACTGGATGAATAAAAATTGAAACATCAAAAACTTTATCCAAATTGATTACAGGAGAAAACCAATTATCGGAAAGAAATCTAGGATAGGAAATAATGAAAAAAGTACGAGCAATTTTATCACCCAAATTTATAGATTTTGATTCGATCTTTAAGGCAGATGGAGCAATAATATCTTGAAGTTCTAGTTTAGCCGATTCATATATTTCTTCAGGTAATACTGGAAGAACCGAAGCATTTACTCCTTGTATTTTTTCTTCTTTTTTGTTTTTTCCAAGTAATTTATCAAAAATTGACATATATTTTTTAGAATTTAATTTTCCAATTCTATTTTCCCCTCCAATTCTCCTGGATTAAATACTTTATAAAATACTTCCACCACTTCTTCTGTTCCTAGTTGGACTGATTTTATTCCACAACGTGAAAGCCCTTGTTCTATAACATTTACTCTTTCTTCCAATTGGGATCTTTTTTCTTCGAAATCTAGTTGATCTTTAAGTTGCTCATCTTTTTTACTTTTCTTTGAAAATAAATTTGAAAATATTCCAGAATTTGGTTTTAAATTTATATGCGTGTAAGGCACAATCACAAAAAAGTTTTTGGTCATAATACTTACAGATTCAGTAAAATTTTTAATAAATTCTATGTATTCTTTTGTTTGTAATTTAAGCAATGGTTCGTTTTGTACTTTCATTCTATTTTCTAATAACAAAAGATAGGGTCTGATGTCGAGTTTTCTTGATTGAATTGATATTTGAACTGAAAAATCAAGAGTATTTAGAAAATTTTGAAACTGCATAATAGTAGCCTTTTGTTCGTCATCAGATTTTAGAGAAAGATTAATGGAATTAGCTAATATAATAGCCCGAAGGTCTCCATCTTTTAAAACAACAATACCATCACGGATTTCCTTGATTGGTACGAATTCTTGAGTTGCTTTTGCATTTAATGCCATAATTATTTTTTCAAATCTAGAACGTCTAGGCTCCAGGCTAAATCTCGTAATTTATTTCCACTTAATCTTTGCCCTCTTACTTCTCCTAAACCCTCCCTAAAAGAGAGGACGTTCCCTCCCTTGGGGGAAGCGGGAGCTCCGATTTTCATATGTTTTTTCCAGATATAAAGTTTATTTTGAAAAGAAAATTTTACTCCTGCTTCTATCATATTAATAAATGGCTTACCATTTGGATGATAGAAAGTTAAGGCTATAGATAATCCAGCTATGGCTAAAATAGGTATTGCTCCTAGCCAAAGACCCAATAATTTATATAAGGTGTAACACAATCCTGCTCCTCCCACTAAGTAGACGAATTCCTTAAAAGTGAAAGGACCAAAAATTTTGTCTTCTATCTCCAAAAATTGTGGAACTTTAAACTGCATAATTTAATTATAAATCAGAAACAATCAATTACCTAGTACTTACTCTGGTGTTTCTCTATATGGATCTACTTTTGGTACTCCAATCTTTTTAATTGATGAATTGTTTTCTTTCGATAGGTTACCAATAGAATGATTTGTCTCAATTGTTGGAGACTGGACAGCTCCTCTCAATTTTTGTTCTAAAATTGAGGCTGTATCAAAAGGAACCCTTGGGGAATTAAACCCCTCCTGTTGTCTCTCCTTGTCAGGGGAGGTTCTCATTATTTCTCCCCCTGACAAGGGGGATACAGGGGGTTTCTCTTCTTTTGGTTCCGATCCCTTTTTTCTTTCTATAATTTTTACTAATTCCTCGCGAATTCTGTTAAAAACCTTTTCATTCATTTCGTTGACCAACACGTCTATTTGAGCTTTTGGTAAAAGCATTCTTTTTTCTAACTCCTTCGGATAGTCTTCTGTGTCCAAAAGTCCACAGAGCAAGAGTTCTGTCTCTATTTCTAAATCTTCTAATTGCTCATAACTGTATCCTTTTTCTGCTCGCATATCTAAAATTATCTTTTTCCAATCAATAGCATCAATAGCTTGTCTACTTTCTTCTGAAAGTGAAGTTCTTGCTTTATCTATTTTTATTTTTAATAAATCTACGGTGTTTTCCATATATTTTTTTAAAACCCTCTTCCGACCTCTCCCTTATCAAGGTGAGGAGATGTGGTGTCCCCCCTGACAAGGGGGTTATAGGGGGTTGTATTAATCATATCACTTTCTTTTTCATTTCTTTTTTCCATAAAAACAGAATAATCTCCACCGGAAACAATAAAATCAAGGGTTTGTTTCCAATCTAATTTTTTATTTTGGATATTTTTTTTAACATTTTCTGTTATAAGTTTATTTAGAGGGTTAAATATTTTTTGGAAAGATTCTTTTGCAATGTTTTCTGCTTCCTCTTTAGTAGTTTCAACTTGATTTTCGATATTAATTGCATAAAATTCTGGATCTGTGGACCCTATTAGAAGCAATAAAGTTTCTAACTGAAAATCATTTAGTTCGTCCTCATCTAAGGAATATTTTTCTGCTATTTCTTCTGTTATTTTGATCCAATCAAAAGAATTAATGACTTCCTGCATTTCTTTTGGTAATTCCACCATCTCTTCTTTAATTGTTTGTTGTAATTTTTCTGTCATAAATTTATTAATTAATGTTTCGCATGAGAATCTCCTCCACCATGAGCATCTTTACCTCCGCTATCATGTTTTTCTGCAGCAGGAGCATGGCTACTACTATGATCTTTGCCACCGCCAACAAATTTTTCTGCCAAACTTGCTGCTACTGTTTCTGTGACAAGATGACTTCCCTTACTACTACCATGGCTTTCTGCTTTGACCCCCATTCTTATTTCATGGGCAGATTTTCTGCGAGCTGCTTCATTCCAAGGCCATGCGAATTGGTTTTCTATATTATTAGCATAACCATGAGTGCGTCTATCATTTACATGCTTAACTTCATGTTCAGCTTCTGGGAGTATTTTGTCTTCATATTCATTTTGTGAATTTCCAAATCCTTTATGGGTATCAGCATATGCTTTTGCTATATTTGCTTTTTCTGCTATAGATATTTTTTCTTTCGCTTTTTCTAATTTTTTATTTGAATTTTCTAGTGTTTTTAAGGTTGTATCAACATTGTTTGTGGCTACTGACATTCTATTTTTTGCATTTTCTTCTGCCTTCTTTGCATCTTCTAATGTCTTGGCAACAACTGCTGGGTCTCCAATTGTAAGTTTTGAATTTGCTTTTGCTTCTGCGTCAATCCTAGCAGCAGTTGCTGCATTAAGTTCATCTATTGCTGCAACTTTTTCAGTTACTGCGGCAGCGTTAGCTTTTTCAGCTTCTGATTTAACCATTCCTGTTTCCACTAAGATTTTTCCAGCTTCTTCAGCTTCCTTGTTTGCATCTTCCCATGCTTTCTTGGTTATATTACCGTTATGTGTTCTAAATTCTCCAGTACCATCATTCCCATTTTCATCAAGCATTCCTCCACTTTTTATAGCACTTCTTTTATCTTTTAGTTCTTTTACTTTTTGACCAGCAGCTAAGTATGCATCATTATTTGCTTCTCCTTCGGGTGTTCCTTTTGAAGCAATAGCTATGTCTTTAAGGTATTTTACTTTTCCTTCTGCTGCTGTAATCTCCTTTTCTATTTCATGGATTTCTTTTTCATTTTCTAGAGAAACTTTTTGATGTTCTTCTTGTACTTGATTTAGGTGTTGTTTTTCTGGTTCTCCTTCTTTTATCTTTAATCCTTCAGCACGCTTCTTTCTCTTCTCATCTCTTCTCTTTAGGTCAGCTTCATATCCACCACTTTCTTTCATTAAGAATTTAGATTGTGCCCCTAAGTTTAATCCAGTCAAACCAGAGGCAGCTTTTAATGCCACTCCACCGACACCTTTTCTTAAGTCAAAGCTACTGGTAGAAGCTGCACCACTAGCAGTTCTTAAGTTTTTACCAACAAATCTTTTACCCCAAGCACCTAGGCCTTTGTCTGTATTTGTTTCCCAATCTGCAAGCTTTTTACTTTCAAAAATACCCTTACCTAAATGCCCAAGAGTTCCTTGACCAATTGCTGCTGTGGTGCCTATTGCTGCTCCAGCAGCAATGCCACCTATTGTTTTAACTCCTGATACTATTGTTTTTCCCATCTCACCAGCGTATTCTATTGTTAATTTTTTAGCTTTATTTAAGAGTGCCATAAGTATAATGAATGGAATTATTATACTCATTAGATGTTGCATTATGTTTGCTGAACCAGATAAATTTTGATTATCCGCATATCTTGCAATATCAGTAAGAAAACCAGCAAATAAAATTATTATATAAAGCAAAAAGGCAAAAATAGGAGCCATAACTGCATTTTTAGAAAGATCATCCCACCATTCTTCGTGACCGAATCCGGGAATTTTAAAAGGTACAGTAAAAGAAGCAAAAGCAAATGGTGAGAATATCATAGAGATCCATAACGAAACGACTCTTGCCACAAAAAGTAGAGCTATTGAAAAGAAAACATAGGCCATATAGAGAGTAATGGCTATAAGTAAAATGGCTA
The DNA here is from genome assembly GCA_023267215.1 of Candidatus Nomurabacteria bacterium. GTDB lineage: Bacteria > Patescibacteriota > Minisyncoccia > Phycocordibacterales > UBA9973 > UBA9973. The sequence goes on from JAHFNS010000002.1 coordinate 228,984, forward strand.
CGAAAATAGCATATCCTATACCGAGAGTTGCATCACTATAAGTTGCCATTATCACGCCTTGAGGATTAAATTTATCAACCAATCCAACTGAGATAGATTTTTGTCCACCAACATTATTTTTTTCTGTATTGACTCCTTTTTCATCTACTGAACTGATATTATTGTAAAAAACTTTTGCCAGAATGTTTGAACCATCGATGACGAGTTTGGTTGTGAATAAACTGAAATTTATAAATAGAGCAACGACGACGACTGCTCCGATTAATTTTTTATTATCTGTCACATTCAGACCAAGTACTGTCTTGATTGCGATGAAAAGAAGAGCGAGAATAAAAAATATATTAGCAATATCTCGCACCCCCGCCCAAGCTTGCTCCACGAAAGTGTTGGTATAAGAAGAACTATTGGTTGCATAATAGACAAAGAAATCAAGAAATTCTCCAGCCAACCTGGCAACCCAAGCAGAAGCTTGCCAGAGAATAAAAAATAGCTGTAAAACACAACCACCGAGTTTCATTGGTATTAGACTACAACCAAAATCATTATCAGTGGCCTGGTTATAATTTTTTACATCTCCAGTAGTAGTGCCAGAGGTATTGTTAGTCTTATCTCCAGTTCTAAATGTCCAATAATACACCACAGAAGGGTCATTTTTAGTTTCTGTAATGATCTTATTAAAGATGACGGAATAACCGGTCTCAGGGTAATAATTATCAAATGTAATTTTTAATTTATAGTCGTTGTTTTCTTTTAATGTATTAGATTCATAAGAGTCACAAGGTTTACCGTCTGGTGTTGTATTTCCTCCATAACATATTCGTATCGTTTTTTCACTAGAGCTACTTACTGTGTCTTTTCCAAAAGATTTTCCTTCTGAATAAGAACCTCCACCATCTTTTTCTCCTGCCGTTATATCAATAATATTTGTATTTACTTTATAACCGGAAGTTTCGCCATCATACACTAATTTTAAATTAGTAGCTTTTATATCAAATATTGCAGAAGCATAACCTATTCCTTTTTCTGGAGTAGACAATTCCAGTTTTTCTCCAGTTTTTAATTTTAAATCCAAATTATTTGGATCTGAGGTTATTTGTGCTCTAACTTTATTTACTTTCAAACCAGAAGAAAAAGGTGCTATTAAAATAGCTAGCATTATTATTCCCACTATTCCTTTTTTCCAATATTGTTTCATCTTTATTTCGTAATTTATTTCTCAATTAAAACCCAATTTTTTTCTTTGGTTTATTATCTTGCATAATTAGTTGTTTTAATACATCGAATACTCTTCTAAATTTAATATCATATTTTTTCTCCATTTCTTCTATTTTTTGTCTCAATTTTATATTTGTGGCTAGTAATTCTCTTATTTTTGTGAAAGTTCTTATTATCTGAATATTTACTAGGATTGCTCGTTCACTATTTAAAACACTAGACAGCATAGCTACTCCTTGTTCTGTAAATACATAAGGTAAATATTTTATATGTTGTCCACGTCCATTTTTTAAGGTGCCAGATTGGTACCTTAGACTTGAGGTTTCAAATTGTGACCTCAAATTATTGTTCAAGATCATAGATTGTGATTTTAGGAATTTTAATTCTTCTTTATTAAGTTGAAACATAAAGTCCGTGGGGAATCTTTTGAGATTTCTTTTTACGGCTCGGTTTAAAGATTTTGTTTCAACACCATAAAGTTCTGCTAAATCTCGATCTAACATAACTTTTTTCTTTCTTATTAAAAGTATTTTACTAACAACTTTTTCCATTGGAAGAAGAACTAACTCAGTTGTTTTAATAGAATTTTTATTTAATTTTATATTTTTCTTTTGCATTTTATTTTTTGTATTTTTTTTCTAGAACCTAGAAACTAACACCTAGCCCCTAATTCTTTTTGAAATAATACTCATAATCCGAAGCTTCTTTGAACGTTGTTGTCACATTTCTGACGTCAACTATGGTGTTGTCGTAATACTCATACACTTTTAACGTATTCCCCGAAAGTTGAAGTTGATAAGCAGCAATGTCTGGTTTGCTTACGCGTATTTCTCTGCCGTTTTCATTTACATAACCAAACATTCTAGCGAGTTGGTCTGACAAATACCAAGCGAAAGATTGCAGATCAGAACCATCTGTATAACCATATTTTTTAGCAAATTCTACATCAGCGACAATTTGTCTAGCAAAAACTGTTTCGATGCCTTCTTGATAGCGAACAATGGCATCACTTGGTGGAGTAGCTGTCTGTCCTAATTTAAGAGGTGTTGTATCTATTATTTTTTTATTATTGTTATTTCCATTACTTCCGGTTCCATTGTTATAGTTGCCATTGTTGTAATTCCCATTGTTATAACTATTATTACTTCTCCAATTTGAACTATTCCAAGTGCCAGTATTTGTTCCACCTCCTATTCCATTTGTTCCTTTATTACTAGTCCATGTTCCAGAACCTGTCGCGCTCGTCCAAACACCTCCTCCATTTCCTGTTCCAGTCCAAGTAGCGCTTCCTGTTCCACCTACACCTGAAGTACTTATCCATGTTCCAGAATCTGTTCCACTATTCCAAGTGCCAGTAGTTCCTGTGTTTGTACCAGTATTTGTACCGTCATTATTATAATTTGTGTTTTTTATACAAGTAGGTGGATTATTTGCTCCATTCATACAAATCTTTATATTTGTATCACATTTTGGATAATTAGTTGCTCCATTTACACAAATGTTATCAGGAATATTATCACAAGCAGGATAATTAGTTGATTTATTTATACAAGTATTGTTGTTATTATTATCACAAGTAGGTGGATTATTTGCTCCATTCATACAAATCTTTATATTTGTATCACATTTTGGATAATTAGTTGCTCCATTTACACAAATGTTATCAGGAATATTATCACAAGCAGGATAATTAGTTGCATTATTTTCACAAGTTGTTGTCGGAGGGGTATAAATACAAGTATTAGTAGAAGAATTTAAAACATAGGGAAGTTTACAAACAGGATTTTTTATTTCGTTGCCTGTTTCACCACTTCCGCTATTAGTACCGCTACTACTAGCGCTTGTTGTAAAATAAAAAATGTCGCCAGTATAAGTTGCTTCGTTTGCTGTACCCGCATTATTTTTTACCACTGCTCTAAATTGATATGTTGTGTTGGGTGTTAATCCTGTCAAATTGAAATTTATGTTTCCAAAGAGGTTGGCATAATTTCCGAGAGAGTTTTTTTGTTCACTACTCTTATTGCCATTCTTAGCCACGATCCATGGCGAGGCGAACTCGCTTTTTTTGTAGACAAAATAAGTTGTTACATCTGTATTAGTGATTGTTTTAGCTAGATTATTTTTTGGAGAACAATATGTTCCATTTAATATGGCAGAAGTTGATTTTATATTTGCTTCCTTTTTTGTTTCCACTGTTGTGTTGTAACAATTAGTATGAAAACTTTTAACAATACTACTTCCACCGTAAGCGATATTATCTTTATTTGAAATTATGGCGCAATAATAATAAGTCGTGTTTGGAGCTAGGCCAGTTATCTCTTGGGAAAAAGATTGTGAAGCTGTCGGACCTAAAAATTTATCTCCTGTTGAAATCATATTTGAACCATAAACATCATTACAGAAAATTGGAGGATTATTTTTGTTTGCTTTTGTGTATCTGAAATATGCAGTAATTGGAAGAGTGGGCTTTGAAACTAAATCTCCTCCTGTACCGTTGAGTGTGGCAGTATTTTGAGTGACATTGAGAGCCTCTCCTGTGTAAACAAAAAGACTTGATTTTGTTGTATTGGCGTTGGCGCTACTACTAGCACTATCTTTTATATAACAAGCCTTAGCTACATTTGCATACGGATCTCTAAAAGTATTATTGTTGCAATTTATGCTGTCTGTGATATTGGTTCTATAATAAAATTTACCATAAACACCATAAGCCACATCTTTTATTCCAGTAAAATTACAAACCTGATTTTCATTTACACAAAATGTATACCCATTTGGCCCACTACTTGTAGTATTTCCAGTTCCTCCCCCACCTCCACCAGAACCGGTGTCAGTACAACTTTGTCCGGTTTCAGTACTATATAAACTACCTTGATCACAACCAGCTGGAGCTAAATTCGCTCGTGAAATAAATGGCAAAATAAAAATTGCTGAAAATAGTGTTAAAATTATTATTTTTGTGATATTTTTTTGCATTTAATTTTTCTTTTATCTAGTACCTAGCAGCTAATTACTTAATATATTCCAATCGTTTTTTCAAATAGCCCACCATAGTCTTTTGAATTTCCAAGTGGCATATGGGCTGAAGTACTAGGGGCACTTTGGTCATCGGGTTGATAATTGTAAATCAAACCATCTAGAGGCAATCTTTCAGCTCCGTCATAAATATTGTCAGGACCTGGTGGGTAAACTGCAGTGTAATGAACAAAACTCAAAAATCCTGGACCATATTTGTCGTACTGATTTTCGGCAGGCATTTTATAGCAACCAGTAGTGTCTTTTTCAGTACATTTTTTATTATAACCCCATGGATCTGGTAAGGGAGCTCCTTTATCGAAATTATTATAATCATAAAGAATTGGAAAAGGATAAGTCATTCTTGCAACAGAATTAACATTGTAATTATTCCAATCTTCTGTTGGTTGTTTTACGCCACTACCAGCTGATGGGAAGTTTTTTTCACTAGTTGAGACATTATCTAAATTTTGTAAAAATGCTTCACAGCCATATGGTCCCTTTAAAAGATTATTGTAGATACGATTTTTCTTAGCAATAATTTGTTCTACTAAATCACTAGCACTGGCTATGTCATCTCCATTCACCATACTTGCAGACAATCTTCCAAATGCATAAATTTGAGTTTTTAACTCATTTTCATAATCATCGTTACTAATCTGATTGGTATCAAGCTGATTATTCAAATTATCGACAGCATCTTTTATATCTCCCAAAGTACCTACAATACTTTTCATTGAAATGATTTTATCATTATTGTCTTTAATCATCTGATTGTAACCAGGTAACTGATCGAAATCATTAGCAGCTTCTTTGGTAATCGAAGGTAGTCTGTCTGGGCTAGAAAAATATGTTTTGTTCATAATGGCAACATATCTATTTAATACACTATTCAAAACATAAGATACTCCTTCACTGGTTGTCATATTCACATGTACAGGATCAGTTGATGCATATGCATCATATGGAGCTTGTGGTCTAAAACCAGTAAATTCATAAAATCTGTCAGTGTAATAACCTCTAATACTTCTAGAAATATCTTTTGCACTAACGTCACCTGTTAATGCTCCAAAGAGAGAACTTAAGGCTGGTCCAACATAAGGAACAAAATTGAGACCCACACCAACGACACCGTTCACAACTCCAGTTGCTTCATTTGATGAAGTTTTTGCTTGTCCTATTGAAATGGAATTCAATGTATCCCTAGAATCATTTTCCCAACCTGGGTGTGGTCCTGGTATACAATAATCCAATTGATAAATGGCGGGTATAAGTCCATATGCATTAGAGATTTCTTTTCCAGTTCCTGGACCTATACAGTCTGGATATTTTCCACTCCAACCAGTTGGGCAAACAGCTTTTGGATTAAGAGTAGCATCAAAAGAAATGCCACGAGTACTTATTTTTATTACTGGCTCACTACCCTTACAATTAGGATATTTTCCACTCCAACCAGTTGGGCAAACTTTAAGGTTGTAGTCTTTTCCATCTGTCGTAGAGTAGAGTTCTTTATTTTGCAAAGCGAGTTTGTCTGAATATGTTCTCTGTTCATCTATCAATGCTTGAGTAAGGTCGGTGCGAATATTGAAATCAGGATTAGCTTGTAACCATGAACTTGTAAGTTGTGATGGTGTATAATCTTTTTCTGTTTGAGTTTTGTATGGATCAGTCGTAGCTCCACTAAAGACCAAAGCGCCATCAATCCCTTGATTTCCGATATTAGCAAAACCTTTTTCAAATATATTAGTAGAGAATTGATTTAGTGTGGCATCTAGCATAGCCGCAACAGCATCGTTTAAATCTTCTACGTTTAGAAGAGAATTATTTTGATATTTGGTCACCTCTGTCGCATAGTCAGCTATCATCTTTCCCGGGGTGACATATTCCCAGCTTCCTCCTTCTGCTATACAAGGGTCGCCTTGGCTGTTAGTAGCTTCTAGGGCTTTTGTCTTTTGTGTTTGAGTCATACTAGAATCAACACTGCAACGATAATCTCCCAAAAATCCATTTGCTGCTTGAATAGCATCTCGAGTATCTTTAGCTGTAGATTGTGATGTTTCATCTAATCTTTTTTGTATTTCATTATCAAACATTATTTTAGCGCCAATAGGATTGTTGGCAGGTATTTGAGTCAATGCTGTCCAAGCATCCCAACCACCCATACTAAAATTACTTTGAAATTTATCAGCAGAAGCTTCTGGATTTGTTTCTTGAATAAGTTTATTTAAAGAATATTGTGCATTTTGCGAGAATTTAGTTTTATAAGCTAAAGCTTGATTCCTCAACCAATCTTTGCCAAATGGACTATCTTGTATTTCTATACCAAATTGTAAAATTTCATTTTTCGCTATGTCGTTAAAAAATTTTCCTGGATTTTGTAAAAAAGAAGGTGAACCATCAAAACCACTATTGATCCATTTAACGGTACTTACCGTTAATTTTTGCAAGAACATTTTTGCGATTAGTCGCCCGACACTTGCAATGCAACTAGAATCCTCATTTATTTTTTGTGTCGTCTTGTTAAGTTTTTGTTGACCTGAGTCTATTTTTTGAAGCAGTCTATTTGTTTCTGCGGTACCTGGATTTGAGACAGATTTGATTGTTCCAGAAGTTACTTTTAAATCTAAATTTGTTGTAGCAGCATCAGCATGGTCTTGTTCAGAATCACTGAGAGATGATGTAGCGCTCGTAGAATCCATCCAGTCATTCAAACTACCTTCATCAATTGCACCCCCTGTTTCACCGCTAAATAAACCCGTGATTCCATTAAATAAATTTTTTATTACACCACCATTATTTTTACATTGTGGTAATCTAGCTATAGCAGGAATGAGTCCGGTTGCATATCCTGAAATATTATATTGCGCCTCAGCTTTTTTGGAAACGAAAGAAAGAGGCATCAATATTGTGCTTACTATTAGTACGAATGAAATTATTGATTTTTGGATTTGTTTTTTTTGCATTTTGCTAATGCCTAGCGCCTAAAGCCCAACAACTACCTTAAATTATATCATTGTTTTAACAAAAAAGTCTCTAAATCTGCCACTGCTTTTATCAAATCATCGCTATATTTTTGATATTGAGAAAGTCCAGATAATCCGATAATCGGATCGCTTACAATTTTACCCATATTGAGAATGCTTATGCCAGTGTTGTTGGCACCATTAGCTATTTTCAAATGATATAGAGTAAGACTTGGAGGAACATAGAGTTCCATTACTTTTTGAGCGAAAAGTTGATAAGCATTAGCTATTTTTGATAATTTATTAAATTGATCAATCCCACTTATCCCCCCATCTTGAGAATTTGTTGCTACTCCATCACTGACAATGCTTAATTCATCTCCTATACCTAAAGATTGATAGCTTTTAAATAAATTTTTCATTTCCACATAATATTTTTGTTTTAAGACAAGATTGTCAACACTATTTATTTTTACATCTGTCTCTGTATAGCGATCTACTAAATCAGGAGTTACTATTTTTTGCCCCAAGGCATTAGAAAAATTATTGATAGTATTTTTATCAATTTGCCCAGATGATTTCATGGCTGTGTAATTGCTGAAAAACTCGCGAGCAAACTTTTCTGTTTCTGTTAATTTTGTTTCATTTACACTTCCCTCTATTTTTAACTCTTTTTTCTTATTTTCTATATAAGTTGCATCTGGAGTGTTATTAAAAGTTACTTTTTTGTGAGGATCTGTACCCCAGAGAGCTTCTTCCCAATCAGGGACGCCGTCACCATCTGTGTCATTTTGTAGTAAATCAGTAAAAGTGGAATTTCCTACCACTAGAGCCTTATTATTTTTGTTGCCGTTAATAGAAAAATTTTCTCCTGAAGAAGACATGAAGAAAATTACAAAAATTATTATCACCAAAATGATAATGGTACTCGTGATCAATGCAAATTTTTTACTAGGTAAGTATTTTTTATATTTTTCTCTATTAAAATTCATTTTTATACTTATATTGTATCATTTTAACAAGCTCAATCCAATCTTTTAGTGTTAATTCCTCCGCTCTTTTGTTTCCTAACCCTGCGGAGGCAATTCCTCCGCCAAAGAGCAGGTCGTATTTTTTAAGATTTGAAGATAATTTCTTTCTTTTGTGGGCAAAACCAGCATGAATTATTTCCCAAAATAGTTTTTCATCTAGTATTTTACCCTCTCCTTTATAAGGAGAGGGATTTAAGGGTGAGGTGAAATTCTTTCTAGAAATATTTTTTATTGTAATTATAGCTGAATCTACTTTTGGGGCTGGAGAAAAATATCGAGCAGGTACTTTTAGAATCATTTTTGGCTCACCGTATGCTTTCACGGAAATAGAAAGGATACTTTCCTTCGCCCTGCGAAGCTTTAGCGAAGCAGGGTTATTGTTTACACAAATTCTCTTCGCCACTTCATTTTGCACCATCAATACCATCGAGATTGGTTGATTTATATCTCCCAAAAATTTTTTCAAAATTGCACCAGTGATATTGTAAGGAATATTTGCAATTATTTTGTATTTTTCTCCCCCCTCGAAGGGGGAGATTAAGAGGGGGTCTAAATCTAAAATATCACCATGTACTAGTACAAGATTGCCCAACTTAATTTGATTAGCAAATTTTTCTTGAAGTAGCTCGTAAAGCGCTCTATCTTTTTCTATAGCTATAACACACCCGGTTTTTTCCCTGTCCGACTCTTTGTGCGAAGCACTAATGGCGAATAAAAGTTTTTCTGTCAGCACCCCTTTTCCCGGACCTATTTCTAAAATAATATCATCTTTAGAAATTTCTCCAGCTTCAACTATTTTATTGAGGGCTGGTATAGATTTTAGAAAATTTTGTCCTAATGATTTTTTTGCTTTGTGTATCATATATTATAAATAAATAGTTTTTATTCCATTTTTCTCTTCTTCTTTTTCTAATAAATCATTCGGAATATCTCCAAGAAATTCTGACGGTGCATTTATTTGTTTTGAACCAAAGATGGTGCGGAAATTAGCAAATGATAAAAATAATTTTTCACGAGCTCGTGTGAGTGCAACATAAAAAAGTCTGCGTTCTTCTTCTTGGTCTTCAGCACTTTTTCTTTCACCATCTTTTCGATGAGGGAAAAGTCCATCTTCAAGTCCAGTAATGAAAACATATTTAAATTCAAGTCCCTTGGATGCATGCACTGTCATAAGTTTCACTCCCCTTTTTTCTTCTTTTTTATCTACATTATTTATCAGACTATCTTGGTCTGAAGCTAAAGAAGCATCTTCTAAAAGTTTCTCAATTCCCATTCCACCCTTTAAATTATCATATTTTAGAGCTAAAGTTGCCAATTCTTTTATATTTTCTAGTCTTTCCATTTCTTCTTCTCCTCCAGCTAAAAGTTCTGTTTCTATACCTGATTTTTTGATTGTAAATTTAATTACGTCTGATGCTTTTTCTATTTCTATTTTTTCTTTTATATCTTTTAAAATTTTGTAAAAATTATCAATTTTTATTTTTACTTTTATCGGCAGACTTTCTTCTTCTCCGGCTTGCCCCGCCATGGCGGTGGCGAAAATTTTTGCAAGCGTCACCTTTCCTATTCCCCTAGCTGGAAAATTTATAATTCTTTTAATATCAGAAAGACTTTGAGGATTGAGTGCTGCACGAAGATATGCAAGAGTATCTTTGATTTCTTTTCTTTCGAAAAATTTTACACCTAAAACTTGATATGGGATGTTGTATCTTAGCATTGCTTCTTCTAGCGCTCGTGATTGAAAATTTGCACGATATAAAATTGCTATTTTAGACAAAGTTGCGGATACTACTTTTGTAGGGTCGCTGTCTCCGCTTACTAGCGGAGCGCTGCCTCTCGGCTCGTCAGCCTGCGAGACACCCTCCAAAAGCACATTCGCAACTTTGTCTTGCAACTCTATAATTTTTGTCGCGACAAAATCTGCTTCATCGTTCTCATCGAGTGCTTCATAAAAACCTATTTTTTCTCCTATTTTATTTTTGGTAAATAAATTTTTATCAGGCCTATATTTATTTTTCTTTATTATTTCATTAGCTGCTTCCAGAATATTTTGAGTAGATCGATAATTTTCTTCTAATAAAATTATTTTTGTATCTTTACCATAATCTTTCTCAAAGCTCAAAATATTTTTTAAATTTGCTCCACGCCAAGAATAAATATTTTGATCTGCGTCTCCGACTACACAAATATTTTTATTATTTTCAGAAAGTAGTTTTGACATCAAATATTGCACTTCGTTCGTGTCTTGATACTCGTCTATATGAATATAATCCCATTTTTCTTGATAAATTTTTCTTATTTCTTTATTATCTTGCAGTAATTTTGTCGCTTTCAAAAGTAAATCATCAAAATCTAATGAATTTTCTTTCATTTTTTTCTTTTCATACAGACTCCAAACTTGAGAAACTATTTTTGTTAAAAAATTCGCCCCAGGTTCGTTAGATATTTCTTCATAATCAGCGAGATGAGTAAATTTCCCTTTTTCTCTACTAATAATGTTCCCTATTTTTCGTGGTTCATATTGTTTTGGGTCTAGATTCAATTCTTTTAATGATTCTTTAATAAGAGAAGTAGAATCTGCTTCATCTAAAATAGTGAAATGCCTTGTTAGTCCTAAAATTCTAGCGTTTTCTTTTATTATATATACTCCCAAAGAGTGAAAAGTGGAAACAAAGGGCCTGCTAATAATTTCGCCGGTAATGCTTTTTGTCATGGTCTGGCCGGGATAGGGACCCGGAGATCCGAGGACCTGAGAAAAAGCATTACCGGCGAAATTTATTTTTATTGCTGAAGTGATCCTTTCCTGCATTTCTTTGGCTGCTTTGTTTGTAAAAGTCACAGCTAAAATTTTCTCTGGAGCTACTCCATTTTTTATTAAATTTAGTATTCTATGGGTTATGGTCTTGGTTTTTCCTGCTCCAGCCCCTGCCACGATCAAAAGCGGTCCATTCATGTGAATAGCCGCCTCTCGTTGTTTAGGGTTTAATTCTTTTAAATGTTCGTCCATAGCCTTTATCTTAACACATTAAGCTAAATAAGCCTTAATTTATAACCCTTAAAATACCTTTATTTTTAGGTTTTTGTTATTTTGCCCTTATTTTATAAGGTTTTTTAATAGAAAATACATTATTTCTTGATACAATCACTTGACTTTCAAGTCAAGCTATGCTATACTATTCTCAGAGTAACTTGAAAATCAAAAGGTCTAGGAAAATACGCACACCTAGGCTCCATAAAAAATCCAGAAGTGCACTGGGAAAATAAGGAGATTTATTTATGAAGAAGTTAATTGTATTTTTGAAGAGAAATCTTGTTACAGTACTGGTTGTTATTATTACCATGGTAATGTTTTACTTTGTTATCGCAACAATGCGTGCAACAAATGCTAATACAAATACTATTGTAGTTTTGGAAAAAAAGGTTAACGTTCTTCAAGACTCAGTTGAAGTCTTAAAGAAAAAATTAACAACTGTTCAAGTAGTTGTTACACCGCCACCGGCAATGGTGACACCCACAATACCAGTTACACCACCAGTGGTAGCACCAATTGTACCTCCGTCTTCTACTCTCAACAATGATGGTATAGATTTCTTAAAGTAAGTAAAAAAACCAACAAAACAAAAAAATTAAAAAGGAAAAAAATGAAAAAGTTAGGAATGTTCGTTATTATCGTGATAATAACAATCGTATCGTCAACATCAGCGCAGAAAAAAACTGAAAAAAATGCTGAAAAATATTTTTTTCTAACGCAGGCACAATATGATTCAATTGGGGCAGTTATGAATAAAATGTCCCAAAAAGAAAAAATGTATTTTGCTTTTCTGCACGATAGAACAGTAAAGGATATGATGTCTTGGTCAAAAAAGAATGTTGTTGAGTTGAATGGAAAAACTGTAAAGTTACTAAAAGGCTCAATTGAAGATTTACAATCTTCTTCTGAAGGATATAACAAAGAAGTGGCTGATCTACAAATCGCAGTTTCGGGAGATGAAACTCCCGTAAAAATAGTTGTTTCGGAAGAAAAAACAGTTCCTGCTTATGAAGCTGCAAGGCAGAGAATTCAACAGGCGATAGCAGCAAAAAATAAAAATAAGTAAAAAAGTTTTAAACAAAAAGCCACGTATCAAACAATGATCGTGGCTTTTCTGCTTCCAATTTTTATTTTAATTCTGTGAGTTAGTTATTGTATCCAACGCATTTTTAAATGCTTGGGTATCAGGAGTAAGTTTTGGTTGGAGCTCAAGTATCTTGCTTAAAAGATTTATTTGTTCTGGATTTAGTTTGGATATATTACCAACAATATCTTTTGTATTTTCAAGATCTAGTAAAGCACTATGCACTTTGTCGGTAGTGGTGCCTAAGACAGTGGCATAATCTGGAATGTTTCCACTTAATTCAGTTAAATTTTCATGCACGAGTCCATGTAAACTTTGATTCATGTTTTCTTGTGCTAAAGATAAAGTGTTCTCACTCATATCAGGTGTGTTATCTAAAGCAGAGATGTATCTTTGTGATGTTGGGCTTGCATGTTCATACTCGTAAGGACTGTTTAAGCCTCCAGTGCCAGATGGTTTGCCATCAAAATATTCGTGTATAGTTATTTTTCCATTTGCATCTATATCAATTGGATATGCAGGATTCCCTTTTAGTCCAGGTTCACCCATATCTTTTACCCATGTTTCAGTTCCTCCACCTTTATAATTATTGTCTATAGCAATTAAATCAGCTTTTGTGCCAGACCATTTATGAATTGCCAACTTGTCATTAATGTCTCCATTAAATCCAAATTTAGCGGGATGTGCTTCGAGTTGGTCTCGGACCACACCTTCAATCCCACGTTTTCCTACCGTTGCCATTTTTAAAGTTTCTTCATCAAACATAGAACCACCTGTCTTCGGAGTGACTATAACTTCAGGCAAAACATGTTCTCCTTTTAAGTCTGGAGATTCTCCTGGTGTAACATTTCCTTTTGGATGATTATCTGGTATAGTTTCTTTTATTGCCCCTCCACCATGATGTGGTAAGATACCAAGCACTTGAGGTCCTGCAACCCAATCTGTTAGTACAGAAGCTCCCATTCCACCAAGAACACCAGGGATAAGAGTACCAATAATAAAATTATTTCTTTTAAATAATTTTTTATTTTTATCTATTCTATCTTTGTATTTGTCGCATAGTTTAATATTTTCTTCAAAAATTTTCTCAAGGGTTTCTGCTCTTTTTTCAGAGTTTTCTTTATCTTTGGCAAGTTGTTCAAGGTTTGACATTTCTGCTGACTTAACTGCTTCTCCTTGTTGATCTTGTGTCGTAAGTTTTTCATCATGACCATAAGAGCCTCTAACCATAGGTTGAAAAATCTTTTTTGATAAACCAAAACCAAATGTTCCCCCGACTAGGCCTTTAACTGTCTTATAGGCTAAAAACGAGGTAACTCCGAGACCTGCTGCTATTGCAGAAGGCCACAAAATTGCTGTGCCTCCCCCTACTATTGCAGCATTTAGTGCTGTTCTTGTGAATCTTCCCATTTTCGCATAACCTTGAAATGCTTTGCTTTCTACTCCTCTTTTGAAAAAATTCTTTATTTTATCCCAAGCTTTAGGATTTATTGCACTATTTGTGGCAACTTGTGCATCTTGATATCTTAATTTTTCTGTTTGCAATATAGAAAGATTGAATAATCTAGCATTTTGTACTTTTTTGTTATAGTCCGCATCATTTTCATATTTTTCTAAATTTTTTAATTGATTATCTATATTTGAAACTCCAAGTTCCTTAAGCAATGGATTGTAATCATTATCTATAAGTAATATTTTATCTTTTATATCTTGAATTTGTTGTTTGTATTTTGCTGAAACAATGGAGGAGTCTGCATATGGATCATTTTCAGCAGTTTTATGTTCTTTTTCAATTCTTTTTAGTTCATCTTTTAAGTTGGATAGTTGATTTCTTTTTCCAGATACTTTTACAGCAGCCTCTATTTCCCTTTCAGAATGTTCAGCTTTTAGTTTTTTTAGAGCTTCTTCTTCAGCCACTTTTGCCCCTTCAGGATTTTTGTAATATCCAGCGCGATTAAATTTACAGAAAATTTCTGCTGCATTTAAAAGCTCTTCACGAGAATATTTTTCTTTACCTTCTTTGTTTTCGTTTTTACCAGCAATATTCTGTTCTATGGGAGTAGTAGGTTCTGTTTCGTTTTTTCTTTTGGCCAGAAGATTTTTTATATTTTCTATTTGATCTTTATCATATCCTCCTTTTTCCAGTTCTTTTTTTAATTTTTCATCTTCTTCATCAAGTTCGGCTAGTCTTTTATTTCTCTTTTCAATTTCATCTTTGATTTTATTAATTTCGGCTTCGGTAGATTCTTTTGTTTCTTTCTTTTCTGTTTTATTTCCTTTATCCCATGCTATTTTCCCTTCCATTGCAAGCTCACTCGCTGTTTTTAGTTTAGTATTTGGTGAATTTTTTAATTCACTTTCAAGTCTGATAATTTCTTTCTCAATAGATTCTTTGTCCCCGACGTAATTAGTGCTTTTTAAAGATTTTTTTAGTTCAGATATTTCTTGGCGGATTTCTTCTGCTGTTTTTCTTGGTACATATCCTCCTTCCTCTTCGCCAAGAGGTTTTTTGCCATACATATCTATTCCTTCTTTCTTGTCGCTTTCTTTTACATCAGTATGACTTGAAATAATTTCTATTTCTTTTGGTTTTTCCATAAAATTTAAAATTATTTAACTTGGGCTAATAGAAGAGATTTATAATTTGCCACTTCTTCTTTTGCGAGGTCTTCATAATTAGGTATCTCTTTTTTAATAAAATTAGTGAATGCTTCTACGTTTTCAGGATCATTTTCTAACATTTTTGAAAGTTCTATCTGTTTTTCTTCACTCAAACCTTCCATCATCTTAATCCAAATACCTCGGGTGACCACATATCCTGCATCATCCAAAATGCTTTGTTTGATTTCTGGTTCAATGTCTTCTAAATTAAGTTCCTTAAATAAATCCATCCCCAAAATTTTCTCTATTTCATCTTTATTCATAATAGTTTATATTAATTTTAATAATTCAATTATGATGTTTTTATACAAAAATGCAAGTATGCGAGTTATCCACAGCCAGGTTGACTTGACCCTCGGATTGGTCTACCCTTATAGAAGTACCGAACAGAAGTTGTGAAGCAAGTTGGCAGATATATCAGAAACGACAGTAACCATCGTGAGAACCTTATTTTGCAGTACAATTCAGGTCGTCCTGTAGTTCTACCCTAATTTTAAAGGATAGAATAGGGAATCTTGCGATAATTTGTTTGTCTTATAAAACCTCAATTTAAAATACTCAGCTTGATTCTGGCCTTTTCCTTGTTGTCTGGGACGCTTTTTGCTCCTTTCTTGGCTAGAGCCGACTTTATTTCTTTTATTTTAGGAAGTGAAGTTTCAGCAGATGTCACAGATTCTTTAACTTCTGGAACAACAGATAAAAACTCGCAAAATATGGCACTTTTGCAAGCAAATACGTCTTCCATTCCTGTTTTGCAAGATAAAAATGACAAAAAAGACGATATTAAAACAGAGGATAGTGTTAATATTATGTCTGAAAACGCTCTTCTCCCTGCTACTAGCCATGTGAGTATTCCAGGAGAGACAGATATTGGAAACTCCTATTCTGATCAGATAAGTGTTTATGTGGTAAGAAAAGGCGATTCCCTCTCTCAAATAGCAGATATGTTTGGCGTTTCTGTAAAGACTATTTTAGCCTCTAACAGTATGAAGAAAAATGACAAGATAAAAGAAGGTGATGTCCTTTTCATTCTTCCTGTTTCAGGGCTTGAACATGCTGTGACCAAAGGACAAACCCTAAAAAGTATTGCTAAAATTTATAAGGTAGATGTTTCAGATATTGCTGAATTTAATGGTATTACTGAAGACACAAAACTTGCTGTTGGAGATAAACTTTTAATTCCTGGTGGTGAAATGATGGATGAAGGAGGAGACAAACCAGCTTCAAACTTAGGTTCATCTGTAGCTCGAGATAAAAACTATTATGATGCTCATCCGATAAGAAGTCTTAGTGGATATTTTATAAATCCTGTACCGACTGGGCATAAAACTCAAGGTCTCCATGGTCCGGGCAATCGCGGAATAGATATCGGCGCACCAAAAGGCACTCCGATTTATGCCGCCGCTTCTGGAACAGTTTTCTTCGCTCGTATGGGATGGAACGGAGGTTATGGAAACTTAGTGATGATAGACCATCCAAATGGCACGAGGACTCTTTATGCTCACCAAACAAAAATTGCAACTCATATTGGAGATACAGTTAAACAAGGAGAAATCATCGGCTACGTCGGTTCGACAGGACACTCAACTGGACCTCACGTTCACTTTGAAGTTTTCAATGCTAAAAACCCAGGTTCCGATTGGAGCTGGGCAAACTAAAAAAAACCAAGCTAATATTTTTTCATGACTCGCACTCGAACCTGACAATGGTTTACGAATGTAATATTGCGTATGTCAAAAAAAGTATTAACTTGGCTTTTTTGTTTTATATTCCTGCTAATTTTATTGCACCATAGAGAACAGCGACACCGAGTATTGTAGATGCCGTGGTCCACTTTGTCGGATGGTCGTGATGACTTTCTGGCAACAAGTCAGAGGCGCCAATATAGAGGAAA
The DNA here is from genome assembly GCA_023267215.1 of Candidatus Nomurabacteria bacterium. Lineage (GTDB taxonomy): Bacteria > Patescibacteriota > Minisyncoccia > Phycocordibacterales > UBA9973 > UBA9973. Next base: position 245,878 of record JAHFNS010000002.1, read on the forward strand.
AAGCCTGTAAATATAGCAAGAATCACGCCTAGGGTCGATTCAGAGACAGAGAAAAATAAAGTTGAAAGTATCCCCAAAACCGGAGCAACGGCATCAACTAGAAGCCATTTGAAAGCTTGAGCACGAGTGCCAGAATTTTTCAAAACCATATTCACAGTATTTATGCCATCAGAAAAATCATGTACCAAGACAGCGACAGCGACTATTCCTCCGATAATTGCAGAAACTTGAAAAGCGAGACCTATGGCCATGCCGTCTATGAAACTATGTATAGATAAACTTCCTGCACCGAGCACTCCCCTTTTGTTTAAATTAATTTCTTCGTCATCATGCGCACTGTGTGAATGAAAAAAAACAAATCTATCTAAAACCATATAAATAATAAAACCGAGAGCTGCGATGGAAGTTATAAAATTAATATCATAAATTCCGTTTCCAAGTTCTAATGCTTCAGGCAACAAATCAAAAAAAGCCACACCGATCACAGCCCCGGCTGAAAATCCTAAAATCAAATGTAGTTTATCTTTAAAACGCAAAGCGAACATTCCTCCTAGAAAGGTAGAAATTAATGTCGCTATGCTTATTAAAATTATCATACTGTGCGGGATGGGAGAATCGAACTCCCAACCTCAGTTTGGAAAACTGACGTTTTACCATTAAACTAATCCCGCTTATTCTCTTTTGTCGGGCTGCTGGGAATCGAACCCAGTCTAAACGCTCCCAAAGCGCTTGTACTACCGGTATACTACAGCCCGAAAATTTATTAGATTGTAAAAATATCTTTACCGACTATAGTCTAAACGCTCTCATCACGAAAGCGCTTGTACTACCGGTATACTACAGCCCGAAGACTAAAAACTAGAATATAAAAGTTTTCGCCTGCGGGCACTGGCTTCGTTTTGTCCGCCAGAAAATTTTTGATATTCTAGTTTTTAACTATATCATAAAATAATATCACTTACCACTTTTACCCTCGCTTTTCTCTCTTTTAAGCATAAATATACAACCAATAAATCAACTTGCCATTCAACATTTTCTGGAACATTTTTATGTAAAAGATAAGTTTGTATTGTCCTTGAGAGTCTTTTAAGTTTCCATGGATGCATATTGTCTTCTGGTCTATGCTCATATCTTTCGTCGGAATCATTATAAGATTTTGGTATAAAAGTACTTAAAGTTTCTCGTGAAACACTCTTTACTTCAATAAAATAGAGTTTATGGTCCTTTTCAGTCACAATATCTATTTCTCCCCATTTCTTAGTATAATTACGGTCTAATATAGAAAAATCATGTTTCATGAGAAACTTTGTTGCTATATTCTCACCCAACTCTCCTATTTTTTGTTTTTCTGAAGTAAAAACTTTTGGCATAATCTTTAAGTTTCATAAGAAACACTCAAAATCCTACCACGTGAAACATTTTTCATTAATTTGATGTCTTTTATTAAAATATCCTTATTTTTCAACATATTTTTAATAAAAAGGACCTAAAAGACAAATTTTTTTGATGTCCTTTATAAACATTATTAACATAGTTATCCACAGTTTTCCACAAAATCCTTATAAATTAAGTTATAAATAAAGGACAGTGTGTGAACAAACCTTTCTGGCTTTCTCTTGTGCACCCGGAGGGATTCGAACCCCCAACAACTGCTTCGAAGGCAGGTATGATATCCATTTCACTACGGGTGCAATCTTATTAATTATACATCATTTTAAAAAATATCAAAATATGCTTATTTTATAAGGTTAGAATAAAAAATTGCAATATGTTAAATAACATAATATAATTAGATTAATAAGATAGTTTAAAGGTCTTATTATTAAATATAACTTAGCGGTTATGGTTTAGTGGTAGAACACGTCCTTGCCAAGGATGAGACGGGAGTTCGATTCTCCCTAGCCGCACAGAATTATAGATGGCCTCTATAGAAACAAAAAACTTAATATCTAAAATTCCCAAGGAAGTTTCACATGTAACAGAGACCTTAGAAAAGGCCGGTTTTGAGGCATATTTAGTCGGTGGTTGTGTACGAGACCTAGTGATAGGTAGGGAACCAAAAGATTGGGATGTGACAACTAACGCCAGACCAGATCAAATAATCAGTTTATTTGAGAAAACTGTATATGAAAACAATTTTGGGACGGTTATAGTGGTTCTCCCCCTGCTAAGGGGGAGTGGTTCGGTAAACCGAACCGAGGGGGTGGTTTCACGAGAAACAGACTCCTCCTCAATTCTCCCCTTTGCAGGGGAGGAAAATATACTAATAGAAGTTACACCATATAGAACAGAGGCAAAATATACTGATTTTAGGCATCCAGACGAGGTTTTGTTTAGCGATAATTTAGAAGATGATCTTAAAAGACGTGATTTTACAGTAAATGCAATGGCCTATAGAAATGGAAGCATAACGGACATGTTTGATGGTCTAAAGGACATCAAAGAAAAAGTGTTAAAGACAGTAGGGGAAGCAGATCATAGATTTACAGAAGATGCTCTTAGAATGCTTAGAGCTATAAGAATAGCTTTACAACTTGATTTTTCTGTTTCTCATGAAACAACTGAAAGCATCATAAAGAATGCAGATTTAATAAAAAAAATATCACCAGAAAGAATTCGAGATGAATTTGTAAAAATAATTTTATCCCCAAATCCATCTGTCGGAATAGTGATGTTGGAAAAATTTGGTTTATTAAAAAATATTGTTCCTGAATTGGAAGAGGGAATAAATTGCGAACAAGGAGGGGAGCATATTTATGATGTTTGGAATCATTTACTTCATGCATTACAGCATGCTGCAGACAAAAACTGGCCTTTGGAAATAAGGCTTGCTGCGCTTTTTCATGATATTGGGAAACCCCGAGCTCGTAGGTTGGCAGAGTTGACGAATAATTTAGCATGGTCTGGCCGGGATAGGGACCCGGGGATCCGAGGACCTGATAAATTATTTGGCAACCCTGCCAACAAGAAGAAATATACTTTTTATGGTCATGAAGTTGTGAGTGCAAAAATGACAAAAAAAATAATGGAGAAGTTAAAATTTTCAAGAAAAGAAATTGATTTGACCGAAAAACTTGTTCGTAACCATATGTTTTTTTCCGACACAGAACAGATTACACTTTCTGCTGTCAGGAGAATAATTACGAAAGTTGGTGCTGAAGATGTGTGGTCTCTAATGAATGTGCGTGAATGTGACAGAGTCGGGATGAAGAAAAAAGAAGCACCATATCGTTTACGAAAATATTTTGCCATGATAGAAGAAGCATTGCATGATCCTATCTCTGTTGGACAACTCAAAATAGATGGGGAATTTATGATAAAAGAGCTCTGTATTGCACCAGGTCCTCGTATGGGATGGATATTGAATGCACTTCTTGAAGAAGTGTTAGATGACCCAGCAAAAAATACAGAAAAACATTTGAGTGAACTCGTTAAATCTTTAAATATGCTCGGTGACGCAGAATTAAAAACATTGGGGGATAGGGGAAAAGAAAAAAAAGAAGAACTTGAAGAAAAGGAAGTAGAAAAACTGCATTCTAAGCATGCTGTGTCCTTCGAAGTGAAGCGAAGTAGGAGGGTGAAAAAATAAAAATACAAAAATAGATACTTTTTCACGGCTCGCACTCGAACCTGAAAATGGTTTACGAAACTAATATTGCGTATGCCAAAAAAAGTATCTATTTTTGTATTTTTCTACTCACCACTTTCACTGATAGAAAAATCGTCAAAATCATTTTTGGCTTCGTGCCAAGAAACAGAAAAATTTTCTATCGGAGATAATAGAAAAAATCTTTTTTTCCCAGTTTGTAATTTTCTCATAAAAAAAAGAAGATTTTGTTCTTCTCCTTCTGCTACAACTTTTATACTGCCATCATTTTTAACAAAAGCGACACCTTTTAATTCTAGGTTAATAGCATGATTATAAATCCATAATAGATAATCATAATTTAAATTTCTTCCCCACATTAAACATTCTATACATTTTTGCATAAGATTTTTTTAAGCTGGGCTTAAGGAAACTCTCTCCTAAGCCCAGCTTAGGGGCATTAATATATCTCTTGATTATAACATTTTTCGCAATAAATTGTTTCAGGACGATCGGGGGAATATGAAGTTTCGAATTCATTTACGCAGCCTTCCTTCATACATTTTCTATGCCAGAGCTTACGAGGATTTCTCTTAGACATTCTTTCTTTGTGCCTACATTCGAAATCTTTATGAGGCAAGGGAAGATTCATCCTTTTATAAAAACTTAATTCTGCTTGAGTGATTCTAAAATTTTTATTACATTCTTCACAGACTAAAATTTCATTTAATATTTTTTCATCAACCTCTTCTATGGTATTAGGGATTTCCCCATCTTTTATTGTTTCCTTTCCATATGTGCCTGTCATTTTCTCTTGCCAAGTGAAGCCTCTTTTTATTGCTTCGTCTTTAGTGAGTGGAAAAAAGTCGTGAGCTAAAGTTTCATTGTAACAATATGGAGCAAGGCTAGTAGGGAAATATTGTCCGAAGGTTCCATCTTTTTTTAATTCATTTTCAATATGTTCTTTTGTTTTAAAGTATTCATCTTTGGTGTAAGTTTTATTTAAAATCATATATTCTCCTTTACGAATTGCAGTACAACCTATGCCACTAGTTAAGTTCCAACAACTTTCGCAATATTCTAATTCGTTCGAAGAAAAAACGAAGGAACAATTTTTACATTTACTGATTTGCATTGCGCCCATTATATTGTAATTGAATTCACACTTGTAATAATAATTGTTGCAATCCCAGCTATCCGTCGGATTCTCTGTATCGGTCACATAAGAGCAATTCTTCGCATCGTAAGTGTCATAAAGCATTAAGCCTTGATGGCAGTTGTGTAAATAATCGCCAATAACATTATTGCATTTAGTTTGGCAGGCGTATTTTACAATAGTTTTTTTCTTTAAATCGGCAAATTCCTTTTTAGCCTCTTGAATACTTTCGTAGCTTGCAAGGATTTCCGCTTTTTTCTTTTCATATTCTTCCTTGGTGTACTTAACATTTAAAATTGCGTTAGATAGGTGTCTACCATTTGTACAGAAAATACAATTGCTCGAGTCACGCATGTTGTAACAAAATAATAAATCAGTAGAAGACTGACATTGTTCGACGAACATGCACTTAAAACAATTTCGACAATCTATACATTCATAACAAAGTTCTGATTCGTGGAGGAATGCACAGTCAACACAGAATTTGTCTCGCTGGAGGAGTCTGCTATACATACAGTCTTCATTGTAGTCAGCCGCAAAAATAAGATAGCAATCTTTATTCTCGGCGGAGCCATTGGTATAATCGCTTCTCACATTATTTACGACCATAATGCCGAGTCTTGGAACTTTTTCTAATAGTTCTTTTAGTTGAGTGAAAAAAGGTTTGTTGAAATCGTAATCCATCGCATAACTTTTCGGATCCCATTCGTCGCTCCACCAACAATTGTGACAATATACTTTATAATTTGAATCGTTTCTATAAAGAGAAATAAAATCTTTTTTGCATAAATCACATTGTCTTTTATAAAAAGTTCTTTCATTACGAAAAATCAATCGTCTAGCCATACGACAATCTGGACAATCGAGGGGAGGGACGATCTTCATCTGCTCATAAAAAGTAAGATCTTCTTTTCTTATTTCAAAATCCTTATTACATGTTTTGCAAACCGCAGGTACTGAGCCTGTCGAATGTATTTTATTCATAATTTATTTATATATTAATAATAATCCTTTTTTCCTGTCCCGTACTAAGTTTTACTTTAGTACCGGGATTAACTTTATAAAGCCGAGAAAGAATTTTGTGATTCTTTCTCGATTCTAAAAATTAACTTCTCGATGAAAATAAAGAACCTATTTCTTCTTCATTTACTGAATAACTTACGTCCTTTTTGGGATTTGGATTTGGAATTGGTATTGCCCAGAGCTCGAATACCTTTTCCCCGGAGTTGAGAGCTTCTTGTTTTTTTTCTTCTATATATTGTAAATCTCCGCGAGATTTAACAGTATTAAGGGGGTCTTTATAATGAAGTTCTTTACCATCAAACCATCCACAACGTTCTTGAATAACATAATGAGCGCAAATAGGAAATTTTAGATGTAAATCTAGTAAAACATAATCAAAAGTATTAAAAACATCGATAGATATTTTTTTTACTTGTTCTGTAGTGAGAACAACAACTTCCCGGTCTTTTGATTTTAGTAATAAGTTTCCGATACTTTCTTTTGTCTCTTTGTCTGAAATTACTAAAATTTTTAAAGCTTTCATTTTAGGCTCCTTTTTAAGTTATAAATAACATTTATTGTTCTGAGGGTAGTATAGCATATTGAGATACGCTTGTCAAGTATAATGAGCAAAGAAATTCTAAAATATACTATAATTATAAGGTTAAAAATTACTAATGTAAATTTTGTTCGCATGGGTTGACAAAATATTAGGCTTGGAATATAATGGATTTATGGAAAATGAGAATTTGAGCTTAAAGAAAACCTTGGAATATATTGGCTTTTCTGAAAAAGAAGTTTTGGTGTATTTAGCACTGTTAGAATTAGGGAAAGGGACAGTAACACAGATTTCTCGTAAAGCCGGGATAAATCGTCCGACCGGATATCATGTTTTGGCTTCACTTGAGTCGAAAGAACTAGTAAAAGTGTCAGGAAAAGAGCCAAAACAAGAGTACGTGGCAGAATCGCCAGACCAAATTGAAAAAATACTTTTGAAGAAAATTGAAAATGATCAATCTTATATTAACGAAGCTCGAAAAATTATTCCTGAATTAAAGTCAATACATAATATTGCAGATAGACCAAAAGTATTATTTTACGAAGGAAAAGAAGGACTTCAAAAGGTTTACGAAGATACTTTGACTTCTCGTGAAGAGATTCTTGCTTATGCCAGCGTAGAAGATGTCGAATCGACCTTACCAAATTATTTTCCAGAATATTATAAAAGACGAGCAAAAAAGGGTATAAAGATAAGAGCTATTTTCCCAGAATCAAAAGAAGCTAGAAATCGTGCAGATTTAGATGAAGAAGAAATTCGCGAATCACTTTTAATCTCAAGCGAAAAATTTGGTTTTCATCCAGAAATAAATATTTACAACAATAAGATTATGATCGCTTCTTGGCGAGAAAAACTTGGAATCATAATAGAAAGTGCTGAGATTGCGGATGCTATGAAAAAGATATATGAGCTTGCTTGGGCTGAAGCCAAGAGGCTGGATAAACAAATAGAAGATGATAGTAATAATGTGTTAGAATAAAAAAAATATGAAGATTGGAATTTTTGATTCGGGGTTAGGTGGACTTATCATTGCAAAAGCGATACAGAAAGCAATGCCACAATATGACTATGTATATTTAGGAGACACAAAAAGAGTGCCTTATGGGAACAGATCTCATGAAGCTGTGTTTGAGTTTACAAAAGAAGGAATAGATTTTTTATTTAAAAAAGAAAATTGTGCCATCGTCATTGTAGCCTGCAACACTGCTTCAGCTAGAGCTCTTCGTAGAATTCAACAAGAATATTTAGTGGAATACAATGCGACACGGAAAGTGATGGGTGAGTCCGAGAGAAAAATATTAGGTGTTTTAATTCCTACTGCCGAAGAGGCAGCTAAATATAAAAGAGTTGGTATATTGGCGACGACAGGCACCGTGAACTCAAATACTTTCCTGACGGAAATTAAGAAAATTAATTTAAAAAGAAAAAAGGACTTGCAAAACCCCCTCCTTGTGGAGGAGGGGGCAGGGGGTGGTGATTTAAAAAAGAACCACCTCGCCCTAAAAGGCACTCCTCCTCAGAAAGGAGGAGAAAATCATTTTACTACTCGAGTCTTTCAAAACTCTGCACCGATGCTTGTGCCTCTCATTGAAGAAGGGGAGAAGGAGCTTGCTTTTCAATTTATAAAAAAATATTTGAAACCATTTACTACCAAGAAGCTCGATGCATTAGTTCTCGGCTGTACACACTATCCGTTTTACAAAAATGAAATTAAAAAAGTTTTGGGTCCAAAAGTGAAAATAATTTCTCAAGACGAAATAATTCCAAAAAAGTTGAAAGAATATTTTGCAAAGCATACAGAAGTTTCAAAAAAATTGTCACAAAAAAAGACAGCTAAAATTCTCGTCACAGACATAACTCCAAGAGTAAAAGAATTGTCTCAAAAATGGTTTGGTAAAAATACAAAAGTAGAATTGATAAGATTATAATAATCTTGACAAAGTTGTGTTTCGTAGTATCATTATTATGAAATAATTGTGGAGGTTTTATATGCATCATATGCATATTCACATCGAGACAAAGAAATTGTATATATTGTATTTTATCTTTCTAGCCATCCTAATGCTGGCCATAGTTTTTTCAGAAAAAGGATAAAATACTTATCTAAATTTCTAAAGATATTGGACAATGATCAGAGCCGAGAACTTCTTTCAAGATCTCGGCTTTTTTTATTTTCTTTTCTAGTTTTTTACTGACGAAAAAATAATCTATTCTCCAGCCGATGTTTCTCGCACGAGCATTTGCAAAATGACTCCACCAAGTATAATGTCCGTTGCCTTTGGTAAAAATTCTAAAAGTGTCCACGAATCCTTTGTTAATCATATTGTCGATACCTTCACGTTCTTCATCTGTGAAACCTTTATTCCCCACATTTTCTTTTGGTCGAGCTAGGTCATCCGGAGTATGTGCCACATTCAGATCGCCACAAAATATTACAGGCTTCTTTTTGTTTAACGTTTCTACATAAGCCAGAAATGCAGGGTCCCACACCTTGTGACGTAGGGGAATGCGAGATAAGTCATCTTTTGCATTTGGAGTGTAGACGTTAATCAAGAAAAAATCTTTATACTCTATCGCTATCACGCGGCCTTCGTTATTCGGATTTCCATAACTGTCTTCCGCAAGTTTGTGTTTCTTTGCTATATCTTTAGGAATATCACATATGACAGAGAGAGGTTTCTCTTTTGTGAAAATAGCTGTGCCACTATAACCTTTGCGCGTGGCAGAATTCCAATATTCTTCATATCCTTTTATCACCACTTCACTTTGATGTTGCTGTGCCTTTGTTTCTTGTAGGCAAATAATATCGGGTTTGTACTTCTCGACGAACGGAACAAAAAGATTTTTTTTGTGTACTGCTCGTATTCCATTTACGTTCCATGAAATTATTTTCATAAATTTATTTTTTACTATGAAACTTTTTATGTACATCTAATAAATGCTTGTCTGTGACGTGAGTGTATATCTGAGTAGTGGCAATGTTCGAGTGTCCAAGCATAATTTGTACCGAGCGAATGTCTGCACCGTTTGAAAGCAAGTCTGTAGCGAAACAATGCCTGATGACGTGGGGGGTGACCTTCTTTGAGATGCCGGCTTTTATGGCGTATTGTTTTACAATTCTTTCTATTGATCTTTTTGTCAGCGCACTAGCCATAATCTGATCTTTTGATTTTTGTTTTTTTAGATTTTTATCTAGGTCTGATTTTTTAGAAACGATTTCTTTTCCGACTTGCACAAATAGAGCTTCTTCCATATCTTTTCGCAAAGCTAAATATTTTTTAATAGCGTTCTTTGCTTCTTCTGATATAAAGACGACGCGCACTTTGCCTCCTTTTCCGCGGATAGAAAATTGATCAACCCTTAAGTCTAAGTCATTCGTCAGACTACAAAGCTCGGATACACGAAGTCCTGTAGAAAAAAGTAATTCCAATATTGCTTTATCACGAAGTGATTTTATATCATCTCCTTTCGGAGCGTCGAGTAGGCGAGAAAGCTCTGTTTGAGAAATGAGGTCGAGAGATCTCTCTGTGACTTTCGCTAGCTCTATCTGATCTCTCGGCATAGACTTTATGCCTCTTTTGGTCAGATATTTCAAAAATACTCGGAGAGCTATCAGGTAATAATTTTGAGTTTTTTTTGATAATGTTGCCCCCGTGGCTCTGTTGTTGCCGGTCGACTGTCTGTTTAGCCAAAGTCTGAATTCTCGCACAGATGAGTCTGTGATGTCTTCTCCATCTTTTGCTTTTGAAAAATTTAAATAACGCGTGAGATATCTATCATAGTTTTCGACAGTTTTTAGGCTCGAACCTTTTTCGATTTCTAGATATTCTAGAAACTCCCTTTTTAATTTTTCTAAGTCAGATGCCATACAATAATTATATCATGTCGCACAATATATTTCGTTTTTGAGAAAATACAAATAGTGTTTTTTACAACTCGCATATCAACCTGGAAACAATATACGAACTTTTAAGTAGCGTATGTTGCAAAAAACACTATTTGCATTTTCTTGAACTTTATGCTAAGATAAATGACATGTTAACTACAAAGAAAAAGCAAACAATTATAAAGAAAAACCAAGCTCATGAGAAAGACACAGGATCTTCTGCTGTTCAGGTGGCTATTTTGTCTACACAAATAGAGGAATTAGCAAAACACTTAAAGAAACACAAAAAAGATAATAGTTCTCGTCGTGGACTTATAAAGATGGTTGCTGATAGACGCACTCATTTAAAATATTTAGAAAGAAAAGACAAGACACAATACAACGCAGTAATGAAGAAGATGAATCTTGCATAGTCAAAATAATAAGAAATTACTTTTATAAAACACGACATAATTTTCTGCTGAAAATTTGCTATGCTCGGCTCGTCAGCCTGTGCAATGTTTTCTAAAAGCATTTTCTTATTATTTTATTCGTGGTATTATAAAATCATGACAGTAATAAAAAATAAAGAACAAAGAGTGGGAGTTTTTATCGATACACAAAACTTGTATCACTCTGCTCGCAACTTATACAAAGCACGAGTAAACTTCGGTGCAGTTTTAAAAGAAGCAGTGGCTGGGAGAAAGCTTGTCCGTGCCGTGGCCTATGTTATCACTTCTGAAGCAGGCGACGAGAAACTTTTTTTCGAAGCATTGAGTAAGCTTGGTATTGAAACGAAAACAAAAGATCTTCAGGTATTTTATGGTGGTTCAAAGAAAGGTGACTGGGATGTGGGCTTGGCCGTAGACGCTATAAAGCTAGCACCAAAGCTCGATGCTGTCGTTCTCGTCGCTGGTGATGGAGATTATGTACCAATGGTTGAATATATACAGAGTTTTGGTACGCAAGTAGAAGCTATTTCATTTGGTAAATCAACTTCAGGCAAACTTCGTGATGCCGTGGATGATTTTATAGATCTTTCCTTGAATCCGAGGAAATATTTAATAGGAATGAAATAATTTATAAGTTAATCAGGTTCGTCTTTAGATAGAGATAGTGTCTCACGATATCGTGGACAATACTTTATTCTGAAGAAGAACCTCGCCCGCCTTTGGTGGGTAATAAAAATATGAATAAGAAAGAATTCAGTGTAGAAATTGGTGGTAAAACATTGACCGCTATTTTCTCAGATTTAGCAGAACAAGCACATGGATCAGTCATGCTTAAATATGGTGACACTATAGTGCTAGCGACAGCTTGTATGTCCAAAGACAAGCAAGCAGGTTTGGGATTTTTTAATCTGACAGTAGACTATGTAGAGAGATTTTATGCTGCTGGAAAGATTTTAGGTTCACGTTTTATGCACAGAGAAGGAAAGCCATCAGAAGATGCTGTCCTTGCTAGTCGTGTTATAGACAGAACCTTGCGTCCACTTTTCGATCAATCTATTCGCCATGCTGTGCAAGTCATCACCACTGTCATATCTATGGGTGAGGATGACTCTACAATACTTGCAGTAAATGCTGCATCTTTGGCCCTCGCAGTATCAGACATACCATGGGCAGGGCCTATCGGCTGTGTGCGCATTGGGAAATACGATGACGATAATTTAAAAATAAATCCTGCGCAAATTTTAAGACAAGATGATTCTAAATATAAATACGATCTTACTATCTGTGGTAAAAATGGAAATATAAATATGATAGAAGCATCAGCTCATCAGACTAGTGAAGATGAACTCGAAGAAGCATTCAAAAAGGCAAGTGAAGAAATAACAAAACTTGAAGACTTCCAAAAGAAGATAGTTGCTGAGATAGGTGTCGCTAAGAAGGTAATAGAAAAAGAAAAAGTTAGCGATGGATCAGTAAAATTATTTAATGAAAACATTTTACCAAAGATGGAAAGTGCACTATTCGCTGGTGCTGGCAAAAAACCCATAGATGAACTTCACAGTGTTTGGAATAAATTGGTGAAAGACACTTACCCTGACAGGACCGACTTTGCCCCCGAAGATGCTCTCTTTGACGATACAGAAAATGATATGTTGCACGAGAAAGCTATTCACGAAAACAAACGTGCAGACGGTAGGGCGATGGATGGACTTCGTGCTCTCTATGCACAAGCTGGAGGACTTTCTACAATATTGCATGGTTCTGGAATTTTCTATCGTGGAGGAACTCATGTCCTATCTGTTCTTACTCTAGGTGGACCAGAAGAGAAACTTTTAGTAGACGGAATGCAATCAAAAATTGAAAAAAGATTTATGCATCATTACAACTTTCCACCTTACTCAGGTGGAGAAGTAGGCCGTATGGGAAATACAAATCGCAGAGAAGTCGGACACGGAGCACTAGCTGAAAAAGCTTTAGCTATGATATTGCCAAGTGTCGAAGAATTCCCTTACACTATGCGTATAGTTTCTGAATCAATGGCATCAAATGGTTCTACTTCTCAAGCTTCTATCTGTGCTTCAAGTCTTGCCCTTATGGACGGAGGTGTGCCTATAAAAGCACCAGTCGCTGGTATTGCTATGGGTCTCATGATGGAGATGACCTCACCCCAGCCCTCTCCTTATAAAGGAGAGGGGGAAATTCCAAAATATAAAATTTTGACTGATATCCAAGGACCCGAAGATCATCATGGAGATATGGATTTCAAGGTGGCAGGCACGAGAGATGGCGTCACAGCTATTCAGCTTGATGTGAAAGTGGAAGGAGTACCAATAAAAATATTAGGTGAAGCCATGAGACAATCCAAAGCCGCTAGACTTTCTATCTTAGATACTATAGAAAAAGAAATTCCAAAATCTCGTTCCGAAATTTCTCCAAACGCTCCAAAGATATTGATTATGAAAATCAAACCAGACCAGATAGGTATGGTGATAGGCGGTGGTGGAAAAACCATTAAGGATATAAAAGAACGTTCAGGTGCAGAAATAACTATTGAAGATGATGGTACAGTATATTTGACAGGGAAAGATGATAAAGCAGAAAAAGCTAAAAAAATAATAGAAGAAATGACCCATGAGTACAAAGTTGGGGAAGTTTTGAAAGGAGAAGTCGTGAGAATTGCAGACTTTGGAGCTTTCGTCGCCTTAAATCCTTTTACTGATGGTATGGTGCACATTTCTGAGATGGCCCCATTTCGTGTAGAGCGAGTCATTGATATAATAAAGGATGGCATGATAGTGCCAGTGAAGATAATAAAAGTGGACAGAGAACAAGGTAAAATCAGTTTGTCTATCAAAGAAGCCGATCCAAATTTCTTTAAGAAACCTTAGCTGATTTCTTAAGCTGGGCTTCTGTCTCCCTAAACCCAGCTTAGGGGAAAGTTTTGAGGAGCCAAAATTTATGCAAATCGAAACTAAACAATGCCAGAATTGCAAAAAAGACTTCATAATAGAAGGAGAAGATTTTAAATTTTATGAAAAGATAAAAGTTCCTCCACCGACTTTTTGTCCGGAATGCAGAATGCAAAGACGTCTGTCATATAGAAATACTCATTCATTTTATAAAAAGAAAGATAGTTTTTCTGGTAAAGACATTATCTCGGCTTATTCTCCAGATAAAAATCTAGTTGTTATTGATAGGAAAACATGGTGGAGCGATGATTGGGATCCGCTTGATTATTGTGCTGATTATGATTTTTCTGAACCATTTTTTTCTCAATGGGCGAAGTTGCGTGATAAATTTCCTTTACAAAATCTTATGCAGACGAAGTCTGTAGATAGTGACTATTGTAATGTAGCAGAAGAAAGTAAAGATTGTTATTTAATATCTGCTTCTTGGAAAAATGAGAGAGTTTTTTATTCTGATGCTATTACAGAAGTAAAAGATTCAATGGATTTGCATGTTGTCCACAGAACACAATTTTCCTATGATGATTTAGTTTGTGCAGATTCCTATCAGCTTTTCTACAGTCAAGATTCTCATAACTGTGTAAATTCGTATTTTCTTTATGATTGCCGAAATTGCACAGACTGTTTTATGTGTTCAAATTTGAGGAGTAAGAGTTATTGTTTTTATAACAAACAGCTAACCAAAGAAGAATATCAGAAAAAAATAAAACAAATGGATTTAGGTAGCCATTCTTTTATTCAAGAAAAGAAAAAAGAATTTGAGAATTTAAAACTAAAAGCTATTCATAAGTATGCTCATATTGTAAATTCAAGTAATATATCTGGTGATAATATTGTGAATGCAAAGAATTGCCACAATTGTTTTGACTTGATGAGCGAACTCCAAGACTGTAGTTATGCTTTTTGGGGTGTACAGGGTAAGGATATATTTGATTGTGGCCCAGGATTTGGAGTTGTCGAATTAATGTATGAAACTTTTGATGCTGGCCCAGGCGGAAAAAATATTTTATTTAGTCATAGTATTCATTCTTCAGAAAGCGTGGAATACAGTTTTTACTGTCACGACTCTTCCAATCTTTTTGCTTGTTTTGGTCTCCGCTCTAAACAGTATTGCATTTTAAATAAACAATACAAGAAAGAAGAATATTTTAAATTGAGAGAAGAAATCATTAAACACATGAATGAAATGCCTTATATTGATAAAAAGGTGAATGCGTATAAATATGGGGAGTTTTTTCCAGCAGAGCTTGCACCTTTTGCTTATAACGAAACAGTAGCACAAGATTATTTTCCAATGGAGAAAGAAAAAGTTCTTGAAATGGGCTTGTCTTGGAAAGATTCTGAAACACGTAATTATAAACCGACTCTTTTATCTAAAGATATTCCAGATAATATAAAAAATGTGCCAGACAGCATAAAAAATGAAATTATAGAATGTGAACATCAAGGTAAATGTAAAGACCATTGCACTACTGCTTTTAAAATTATTCCAAATGAATTAATCTTTTATCGAAGGTTTAATATTCCAATACCGCATCTTTGCTATGGTTGTAGGCATTACGGGAGATTAAAAGAAAGAAATCCGATGAGGCTTTGGCACAGAAAGTGTATGAAAGATGGCTGCACTAATGAATTTGAGACTAGCTACTCCCCAGACCGCCCTGAGATTATTTATTGTGAGAGGTGTTATAATCAGGAGGTATATTAATTTCCCCTAAGCTCAGCTTAGGAGACGAAAGCCCAGCTTAGGGGAAGAAAAATATGGAAGAAAATAAATTAAAAAGTAAAATTGTGGAGACTTACACTGGAGATATGGTGAAGGTTCTTGAAAGTAATAAAGGAAGTTTAATAAAAAAAATAATTCACGAAGAAGAAGCACACGAAGCAGAAAGTAAAAATTTATCTCCGAAATCAAAGAAAAATAAATTTTTTATGTTAATTAGTATTACACTTATAATTTTAGCTTTGACCGTATTGCTTTTCTTGGCTTTTTCAAAAGAAAAAATAAATACTGTCTCTATCGAACAGCAATTTACTTCAATTATTTTTATTGATCAGACAGATTTTAAAGTAATCGATGGATTTAATAAAGAAAAAATAGCTGAAACTGTTTTTAATCAAACCAATGATACAAAAGTAAAAATAGGTGGAATTGATGGCATTTATCTAACAGAAAATAATAAAGTAGTGGGTTTTAAAAGATTTAATGAACTTATAAAAAGTAATCTCGATCTAGAAAAAGTTAACTTATTTGGAGACAATTTTTTATTTGGTGCATTTAAAAATGGATTAAGTTCAATATCACCTAATATCGGAACTCCTTTTATTTTACTGAAGGTTAAATCTTTTACAGATGTATTTCCAGTAATGAAGATTTGGGAAAATAAAATGTTATATGATTTAGCACAATTTTTTAGAGTAAAGATAACCCCAGAAACTAATTATTTATTCACAAAGAATTTTGAAGATGGTGTTGTAGCGAACAAAAATGCAAGGATGCTAAAAGATAAAGATGGAAATATTGTTTTGATGTATGTGTATGCAGATGATAGTTCTGTTGTTATAACTAACTCTGAAAATGCGGTTAATGAAATAGTTCTACGTTTAAACTCTAGTAAGATAAAGAAATAAAAAACCGTTAGGAGAGGTTTAGTGATTTTTATAAATATTTATCAATATTTTATTCAAATCATATAATCCTTTTATTAGGATAATTTTTTTGTGTTTTAAAATATGATCTTGTTTTAGTATTTTATGTGTTTTTTTATTGTTAGTTATCACGAAATCTATACTTCCTTTTATCATCCAGTCTTTGAGCCAAAGTAATTGATCGTCCACAAAGATAACAGCTGGTTTATTTGAATTTGCATAATAGCCACATTCCCACGAACAATCTTTTCCAAAATTTGGTAGAACTAATCCGATATCTGAATTTTTAATTGCCTCTACATCAACGTCAACAACTTTTTGGGAAAAACTTTCATGTTTTTTGTCCCAAGGGTTATGTTCGTGTGGTTTGAATACTTCAAATATATTTTTATCAAAACTTGAGGCCACTTTATTGTTCCATGGTTGTGCATACTTTGCTATCCTAGCTATTAAATATATTTTTATTTTCATAACATAAAAGAATATAACAGTTTATAGTATATTTGTCAATAAATATCCACTATTTATTCAATATTTAACACATAATTTCATTATAAATATATAAAATATAGATAAATTTGTGGAAAAAGATTGACACAAATTAAGAAAGGCTATATAATAGAAACGTTACTCATTAATTTTTAATGAAATGATAAAAAAAGAGCAACTTATTGACTTGGGGTTTGGAGACAAAGAAGCGAGTGTTTATTTGGCTTTACTTGAGCTTGGCCCTTCCACTACCACAGAAATATCAAGACGAGCAGGCATAAATCGCACGACTGGATATGATATTTTGGAATCTTTAGCAAGTGATGGATTGATTAATCCAATTAGGGATACAAAAATTCAGAAATACTCAGCAGAAAACCCAGAGAAAGTCATTTCTTTTTTAGAAAATAAAATAAAACAGACTGAAGAAAAATTAAAACAGGCACATTTGTTGTTGCCAGAGCTTCTTTCTGTCTTTAATGTGAAAGAAAAACCAAAAGTTAAATTTTTTGAAGGAATTGAGAGAGTGAAAGAAGCATTTGAAGATACCTTAAATACAAAAAGAGAAATATTAGCTTATGCTGTCGGTGCTGACATGTTTGAAACTGTCGGGCGCGAATATTTTAAAGAATATACCAGAAAAAAGGTAGAAAAAAATATTCATGTTAAAGTAATTGCTCCAGATGATGAGGAAAGTAGGGAGGTTGTCTCTAGGGATGCTCTGGAATTAAGGGAATCTGTGCTTATACCAAAAGAAAAATTTTACTTTACAACAGAAATCAACATCTACAACAATAAAATGATTATTATTTCTTGGAAAGAAAAATTTGCTGTGATTGTAGAAAGTGAAGAAATTGCCAACGCACAAAGAAGAGTTTTTGATCTCGCGTGGCTAGGGGCAAAACAGTTGTCAAATAGGAGTTAATATTTTGGATTTTAGAAATTGTAGTATAATAAATTTATGAAAACTGAAATAATAAAATCACTTGTAAATAATTTTGAATCCTATGCTCACAAAACTAATGAAGGGATAGAGTTTTGGTTAGCTAGAGATTTACAGCAACTTTTGGGTTATAGGAAATGGGATAACTTTTTAACTGTTATTACTAAAGCAAAAACAGCTTGTGAAATAACGGGGCATAAAGTTACCGATCATTTTGCCGACGTCGGGAAAACGATCCAAATGCCCAAAGGGGCACAAAAAGAGATTCAAGATTTAATGCTTACTAGGTATGCTTGTTATCTTATTGCTCAGAATGGAGATTCTAGAAAAGAAGAAATTGCTTTTGCCCAAAATTATTTTGCTATTCAAGCTAGAAAGTTTGAAGTAATTGAGAAAAGAATACAAGAATTTGAAAGAGTTAGGGCTAGACATAAATTAATTGAAACAGAAAAAGAATTATCTAGTGTTATTTATCAACAAACAAAAAATGATAAAAATTTTGGATTAATTCGTAGTAAAGGAGATAAAGCCTTATTTGGATATACAACTCAAGAAATGAAAAGTCGGCTAAAAGTTCCTAGCAGTCGTGCTCTAGCAGATTTTCAACCGACTATATTATTAAAAGCCAAAGACTTTGCTACAGAAATAACCATTTTTAATACAAAAAATAAAGGATTAAAAACTGAACAGGCAATTTCAGAAGAGCATATTATAAACAACAGAAGTGTTCGGAAAACTTTAATTAGTCGTGGTATTCGTCCAGAAATTTTACCTGCCGAAGAAGATATAAAAAAAGTTGAAAGGAAAATTGAATCTGAAAATAAAAAAAGTTTAAAAAAACCAGACAAATTGAAAACCTAGCAATTTTTAGTTGCTTTTTGGAATTAAAGTGCTAGGCTTTAAGGATGTTAGACAAAAAGAAAATTAAAGAAAATTTAGAAAAAGAACGAGATATGCTTCTTGAGCAAATTCGTGATATTGGTAAATTAAATGAAGAGACGAACGAATGGGAAGCTGTCCCTGAAGAAAGAGAATCTAGAGAATCAGACCAAAATGATATGGCTGATAGATTTGAAGATTTTGAAGCGCGAAGTATCATGATAAAAACTTTGGAGTCAAGATTAAATAATATTTTAAGTTCATTAAAAGGGTTGAATAAAGAATCTTTCGGCAAATGTGAAGTTTGTAAAAAAGATATTGAGATGGATCGAATGAAAGTGAATCCAGCAGCTAAAACGTGCAAGAAGCACTTGAATGGGTAGTTAAATAAGTAAAAAAATCACAGAAATCAAAAATTTTTGAGCCTTCGCCCTCGGGGACATAAGGACAGGGGACCAACACGACTCTTAAAATTTTTATTTCTGTAATTTTTGTAAAATTATGAGTTTCGCAAGAGTTTATTCGGCACAAGTAAACCTCCTTTCTGGAACTATCGTTACAATCGAAGTTGATTTGTCGCGTGGGTTGCACACTTTTAATGTTGTTGGTTTGCCAGACTCTGCTGTAAATGAATCCAAAGATAGAGTGAGTTCAGCTATAAAAAATTCTGGTTTTAAATCTCCTAAAGCTAAAAATCAAAAAATAATAGTTTCTCTTTCACCGGCCGATCTTAAAAAAGAAGGGCCGTTTTTTGATCTAGCTATCGCACTCTCATATCTACTGGCAGCAGATGATTTGGAATTTGATTCAGAAAAAAAGATTTTTTTAGGTGAACTTGGGTTAGATGGAACCTTGAGACGCATAAGAGGAGCCTTGCCTCTTGTCATGGAAGCGAAAAGGGCAGGATATGAAGAAGTTTACCTGCCGAAAGAGAATGCAGTGGAGGCCGCGCTTATTGATGGCATAAAAATTTTTGGCGCAGAAACATTGAAAGAAGTTGTGGAGCATATTGATAGTGAAAAAAGACCGTCTTTAAAGAATTCCCAAAAGACGGTCTTTGGGGAAAGAAGGTTAATTAAGGTGCAACCAAAAACGGAAATAATTTATAAAAAAGAAAAAAGAAATTCTGACTTTTCTGATATTAAAGGTCAAGAAGGAGCAAAAAGAGGGCTCGAGATAGCTGCAGCTGGAGGACACAATATAGCAATGTATGGCCCACCAGGTACAGGTAAGACGATGCTCGCTAGGGCTTTCTCTCAATTGCTTCCAGATTTGAGTTTGGACGATGTGTTGGAAATCACAGGAATACATTCCGTGTCTGGGGCGACACAAGGTGAACTTATTTCGACTCCACCTTTCCGCTGCCCACATCATACTTCTTCTTATGTTTCTATTATCGGGGGAGGAACATATCCGAAACCGGGGGAGGTGACTCTCTCACACAAAGGAGTGCTTTTTCTAGACGAATTTCCAGAGTTTGAAAAAAGAGTTATAGAATCTTTACGTCAACCACTAGAAGATAATATTGTTTCTATTTCTCGATCAAAAGGGACTGCTACTTTTCCTTCGAATTTTATTTTAGTTGCAGCTATGAACCCTTGTCCATGTGGAAATACAGGGAATAAACAGAAAGTTTGTATTTGTCGGCCGTCGGATTTAGATAGATATAAAAGAAAATTGTCTGGGCCAATAATGGACCGCATTGATCTCTGGGTGTCTGTCGGCAATGTTGATTACAAAAAGTTAGGCGAAATAGGGGATGGAGAGAAAAGCGAAAATATAAAAAAGAGAGTGGAGAATGCACGTAAGATTCAATCTGAAAGATTTCAAAAATTTAAGAGAAATATAACGACCAATAGTGAGATGAATGTGAAAGATTTAGCCAGTATGGTGAAGCTTGATGAAAAAGTGAGGAATCTTTTAGATGATAGTGCGGAACGTCTTGCCCTATCTGCTCGTGCATATCATCGTGTAATAAAAATAGCCCGCACTATAGCCGACCTCGAAAATTCTCCAGATGTAAATTCAAATCATATCCTCGAAGCGATACAATATAGGCCGAAGGTGAATAATTAAAGAAGGCCTTGCCTTCTCCAGTTATCCACAGGTAGATGATTGACAGTGAACGCTCGTTCACTTATACTTATTTACATAAGTAGAAGGTCAATTAGTAACAATTTAATAATCCTGCTTCGCATAAAGCTACGCAGGACAAGGAATATATGTCACAAAAACAATATTTAAAAACAGTTGAAAGAGAGATCCAGAGAATTAATAGAATAATTGATTTCAAAATCCTTCGTGGAGAGGAATATACAAAAGAGGCGAGAGATCACAAACTTCTCTTAAAGAAAGTTCGTTATCATAACAGACAGGGTTTCTTTAAAAGAATTTTTTCTTCACCTAGCTTTCGGATCGCTTCCTTTTTTTAAACGACATTTCGTTTCCTTAAATGAAAAACTCACATCAAAAAAAAATAGAATCTTTCTACGGAAAAAATAAAAGAATGCCAACGTATTCTGAGATGATGGATCTTTTTGGTTTCAAATCTAAGAATGCTGTATTTAAAATTGTAAATAAATTGATCGAAGGTGGGCTCGTATCGAAAGATCATCTAGGGAGATTAGTGCCGACAGAATCATTCGGAGAAATCCCAATGCTTGGCTTCGTGACAGCTGGGCTTCCTGCATCTGTCGAAGAAGAAATGACAGACACAGTAAATCTAGATGACTTTTTGATTAAAAACAAACCACTGACTTATATGCTGGAAGTTGATGGGGACTCCATGATAGATGCACATATAGAAAAAGGGGATATGATTCTCGTCGAGAAGGCGAATACCGCCAGGGACATGCAGATAGTTATAGCGGAAGTAGATGGAGAGTTTACGATGAAATATTTTAGAAAGGTTGGGAACAAGTCTTGGCTCGAACCTGCTAATAAAAATTATAAACCCATTTACCCGACCCAAAGCTTGAATGTGGTAGCTATCCTCAAAGCTGTGGTTAGGAAATACTAATTAATTTATATAAATCAAAAAATCCCCTAGAAGGGGATTTTTTGTGAGTCAATTCTTTTCGCGCGAAAAGAATTTATGCAACTGCGTCTTTTAAAGCCTTTGCAGCTCTAAATTTTGGAACTTTCTTTGCAGCTACTTTGACTTGTTCTCCAGTTTTTGGATTACGAGCCATTCTTGCAGCACGTCCTTTTACTGAAAAGATTCCGAAACCAGCTATTGATACTTCGCCACCTTTTTTCATAGTGGAAACGATCGCATCAAACAATCCATCAACGATTTCCTCAGCTTGTACTTTTGTACCACCAAGTTTACCGTGTACCAATTCAGCTAATGCTTGTTTATTCATATCTTTTTTAGGTTATTTTTATAATGCTTTCGACCATTTATCTATATAATTACTACCTATACATTATATATCAAGGGTTTTTTAAGGCAAGCTTGTAATAGTCTTCGCAGAATATAACTTTTTAAGGGGTAAGGCCTCCGACGGCGAGCCAATTTCAGGATTTTTTAAGCTTCAAAAAATCTGTACCGACAAAAAGTTTATATTCTGTGAAGACTTATCTTGCGTATTCTATAATTCTTGTCTCTCTTATCATGGTTACTTTAATTTCTCCTGGATATTTTAATTCTTGTTCTATTTTTACAGCAATATCATGTGCCATTATCTTTGCTTCAGCATCTGAAACTTTTTCTGGGGTGACGAAGATACGAATTTCACGTCCAGCCTGTAGAGCGTATGATTTATCTACTCCTTCAAAGGTGTTTACCAAAGCTTCAAGTTCTTGTAATCGCTTTAAATAATTTTCTACTGAATCACGGCGTGCTCCTGGTCTACCTCCAGAGATAGCATCGGCTGTCTGAACGATCACTGCTTCTATTGTTTCGTAAGGATGATCTTCATGGTGAGATTTCATAGCAACAATAATGCGTTCATCTGCTCCAAATTTTTGCAAAATTCTAATTCCTATTTCTATGTGTGTACCTTGTACTTCGTGGTCGAGAGCTTTTCCTATATCGTGTACGAGCGCGCCTGCTTTTGCTATGGCGACATCTGCACCCAATTCTTCTGCTATCATTCCAGCGATATGAGCCATTTCAATTGAATGTTGGAGAACATTTTGTCCATAACTTGTACGGAAGTAAAGTCTCCCTAAAATGGCGATAATGCGTGGATCAAAATTAAATATCCCACATTCATATACGGCTTGTTCACCTTTTTCTTTAATAATTTTATTTATATCTTCTTTAGCTTTTTCTACTAGTTCTTCAATTTTGGCTGGTTGAATGCGTCCATCTAGAATTAAATTCTCAAGTGCAAGTCTAGCGACTTGGCGTCTGATAGGATCAAATGAGGAAATGATGATTGAACCTGGAGTGTCATCCACAATGAGTTCAACTCCAGCTGCTCGCTCAAAAGCCCTTATATTTCGGCCTTCTTTTCCGATAACTTTACCTTTTATTTCATTATTTGGAATACTGACTATCGTCGTCATGAGTTCTGATGCGGTACTAGAAGCGAGGCG
Organism: Candidatus Nomurabacteria bacterium; assembly: GCA_023267215.1. GTDB lineage: Bacteria > Patescibacteriota > Minisyncoccia > Phycocordibacterales > UBA9973 > UBA9973. The sequence goes on from JAHFNS010000002.1 coordinate 268,969, forward strand.
TTGAATAGAAGTTGCTAATATTTCTTTTGCTCTTCTGTCCAATTTTTCTTCATTATTGTTTTCAAGTTTTTGAATTCTAATTAAAAGATCTTCTTCGTATTTTTTCTCAATATCTCGCATTAATTCTTCCTTGGCCTCTTCTGTGGTGAGCTTAGATACTCTTTCGAGTTCAACTCTTTTTTCTGTTTCTATCCCCAAAACCCTTTCTTGGATTTTTTTAATTTCTTCAACTTTAGCTTTAATATTTTCTGTTTCTTTATTTATTTCAACTTGTCGAGCGTCTAAAAACTCATCTTTTTTGATAAGTCTTTTTTCTGTCTCTTTAAAATCTTGTTCGTGTTTTTTATCCTCCTCCTTTAACTCTTTTAAGGTCTTTTCGACTTTTTCTTTTGCCTCATCGGTGATCTTTTGTGCTTCTTCTTTTGCACCGACCATCATTTGTTTGATGTCTATCTCTATAGATTTTCTCTTTCCTAATGCGACGATAACTCGGAGATAATATCCGATACCAATTCCCAAAAGGAGTACGGAGACTCCAATCAAGATTACTATTAATGTACTCATAAGCCTTTAAGTCGGCTTATAAAAACAAACCACTATATTCGTGAGCTTTTTTCTTCAAGAAAGATATTATAATTTTTCTTTAATAACAACATAAAATATATGGGATATTCCTATAAACCAATCGAAAATAAATTTTTAAAATCTGACTTATTAAATATAACAAATTGAAAGTGTTTTGTCCACTTTCAAAAGTCTAAGTTTTAATAGCAACAGAGGCTTTGGATTTCGTGACTATTTCGTCGATAATGCCATATTTTTTGGCTTCTTCTGCATCCATAAAGAAATCTCTTTCCACATCCTTTTCTATCTGTGCGAATAGCTTGCCTGTATTTTTAGCTAGAATTTTATTTAAATTGTCTCTTGTTTTTAGAATATGTTTTGCTGTGATGGCTATGTCTGTGGCTTGACCTTCTACTCCACCCAATGGTTGATGGATCATTATTTCAGCATTTGGCAAAATGAATCTTTTACCTTTTTTACCAGCAGATAAGATAATGGCTGCGCCAGATGCTGCTATGCCGACACAAAAAGTGGAAATGTCTGGACGGACATGGTTCATAGTGTCTACTATGGCGAGAGTGGAAGTGACAGAACCGCCAGGGGAATTTATGTAAAGCGAAATATCTTTCTTTGAATCTTCGGATTCTAGGAATAAAAGCTGTGCGATGACGATGTTTGCCACGTTGTCATCGATAGGTCCGGCTAAGAATACTATTCTTTCTCTTAAAAGACGGGAATATATATCATAAGCTCTTTCGCCGAACTGACTTTTTTCTATAACGGTTGGGATTAACATGATTGTATTATATGTTAAATTTATAATTTTTTCAAACCCCCTAAATCCCCCTTGTCAGGGGGCATACCTCACCCCCTGACCCCCTCTCCTTATTAAGGAGAGGGGGAATATGATATGATGAATTGTAAGATTTATGAAAAATTTGAGCATTGTTCACAAAATAATAGGAATAAGTTTCATAGTGGTGGGGTTAATCTCTTATGTCTTTCCAGTTCCGGGGAGTACTGTCCTCGTTGTATTGGGTTTTGTCTGGTTAATAGGCAAAGATAGGTCTTTGTATTTCTTGAAAGAAATTTTAGGTAAGAAAATATTCAAATTATTAAAAATAAAAAAGGTAGTAAAAGAAATATAAAATATGTTTTTAAATATTATTTTAAATTTTTTTATTGGTTTGATTGTCGGTCTTGTTTTGGAATATATCTATAGATCTCACGAAAACAAAAGATTAGTAAAACCAAAATTAATAGATGCACAAATGTATGCCCTGATAGGAGCATTTTTAGCTCTTCTTAGTTTTTTTGAAATGCCATTAGTCTATAAAGTAGTACTGATTTTTATAGTTCCGACATTAGTGGAATTTTTGACTGGTTATTTAGATTTGAAAATAAAGAAAGTCAGGTTGTGGAATTATTCTAAAGAGAAATTTAACTTTATGGGCTTGATTTGCCTACGTTTTTCCTTATATTGGTTTCTGATTTCCTTAATTTACTACTACTATTTGATGCCTAGGTTTTGATCATCTTCCCGAGGGTTATCCTCGGGAAATTCACTAAAATCATCCACAATAGTGCTGTAATCAATAATGTTTGTTTCCTCAACCGGGAATAGTTTAGGATTTATGATTTTATAATCTGAAGAGAGATATTCTTGCAAGCTCGAATATGGATATTCAGAAATAAATTTTTTAAGTTGGTTTAAAAAACTTTTTGATTGAGTTTTCCAATTTGAATTTTTTAGTTTTGCTGGATTTAAATGGATATATGCATAAATATACCTTAAATATATATCATCATCTATATATTCTGATTTAAAAGTTCCTTGGAAAAGAGCACCTACTCTATCATTTTTTTTATTAAAATACATAGAATAGCCAGTTTGAAGTTTAAGCATAAATTTTGAAACTCCTCCATCCACAAGGGGAGTAAGTAATAAATGAAAATGATTTGGCATTAAACAATATGCTCCAATGGCCACGAGTTGTTCCCCTCGGTCCTGTTTGAAAATTTCTTCTATTGAGATAGAACCAAAATCTTTTATATGTAGAGGTTGGTCGTTGTTTGCGATATAAAGTAATATTAAAAATCTTTTATATTCAGAAGAATTTTGAAATATTTTTCGTTTCTCTACGCCACGATTGTAAATATGGTAGAATTCTTCTACCTCAAGTTTTGTTTTTCGTTCCATATAATAATTATAGCACAAAATTTCCCGAGGGTTATCCTCGGGGAGTTTAATTGTCAGGGGGGGGATACCTCACCCCTAACCCCTCTCCTTAATAAGGAGAGGGGGAAAGTTTCTCTACTGAGAAACTGGGGTGAGGTGGATTAATTTTGATTTTCTAGAAATTGGAAAACAGCTTCATTTGTAAGCACATTTTCGGCATGCATTTGAGCTCTTTCAAGGTCTGCATCTTTATAATGTTCGAGTATAGCTGCAACTTCTTTGGCTACTTGTTCAGGATCTGCTGCTATTTTTTCATCTGCAGCTATTTTGTTTAAGACTAGCGCGAACTTGGCTTTTTTTTCTGCATCATTTCTAAATTCTTTTCTCAAATCTTCCACAGTTTTACTCAAATGTTTTAGATAATCTTCAAATTTTAAACCCATCTGAGTGATGTCGGATTCCATACGATATAAAATTTTATCGAGTTCTACTTCAATTAAAATTTCTGGGAGCTCAACTTTCAAATCATCGATTATTTTTTCAACGATTTTCAATCTAGTTTTTTCTTTTAGTTGGTTTCCTTTTTCTAATTTTATATTTTCTTTTAGTTTTGTCTTGAAATCCTCTACGTTTTTGAAGGGCCCTAGAGCTTGGACGAATTCATCATTAAACTCTGGTAATTCGGCTTCTTTTGGTTCTTCGTGCTTGTGTTCCTCACCTTCTTTATGTACGTGTTCAGCCTCGTCTCCACCCTTCGCTAAAGCTTCGGAGGACGTAGCTGCCATGTGAATTTTTGGAGCGCGGGATTTTCTAATGTCCATGATTGTGTCTTCAACTTCTTTTTCTGTCACTTCAGTATTTTTTTCTTTATCTGTTATTCCAGAAATTATTTTTTTAGCAATATTTTTATAATCCGGCAATGTCATTTCTGGAAGGGTGGCGGTTTTTATTTTAAATCCTAACGGATTCTTGCGGGCAAGTTTGGTGATAGAAATTTCTGGGCGACTGATTGCGTCAATTTTATTTTCTTCTAAAATCTTTGGATAATGTTCGGAAAGAGCCATTTCTGCCATCTCTCCTAATATTTGTGCTTCTGGAATTTTAGAAAGTAAAACACTCTCAGGGACTTTTCCCTTACGAAAACCATCTATTTCTAAATTCTCACCGATTCGTTTTAAAGCCTTGTTAAAATAGGTCTCAAAAACCTCTGCGTCAATTTCTCCTTCAATCTCCACCTCACTTTTTGGTAATTTGTTGATTTTTATTTGCATTTCTCTACTTTATACTAAAAGCCAATTTTTTTCAAATTAAAAACATCTACGCGACTAGCGTAGATGTTTTTGGGAGATAATTTTTAAGCTGCTTCTTTCTTTTCTAATTCTTTTCTAATTTTTATTGTTTCCAGTAATACTATCAGTCTATCTAAATCATAATAAGAATATGGAGTTTTTTCACCTGAGGGTTTATCTTGAGGAGAGATATCTTCTTCTATAAGTAATTTCCATACTTCATTTTTTTTATCAAATTCGTTTTGACAGCTTCTGTCTAGAAAGTCTTTGATTTTGTCTTCATTTGCCCCCGTATTATCTTTTAAGAACTTAGCAAGCCCTGATTCAGAATACGAATTTTTTAGTTTAGATTCCTGATTGAAATTTTCTTTAAACATAAGTTTATACTACATTTATTTTTTTAATAAAGCAAAATGAGCATCGGAAGTTTTATTTTTTATTTAGCTATTTGGTTTACAGCAGCTGCGCTTTGGTTGGCTTTCTGATTATTTTTTATTTCTTGTATTTTGGAATAAAAAATATAGATTCCGCCGATTATAAGAATAATAACAATAACTATCGAACCAAAGAGCGCTCCATCTGATTTTTTTTCTGTTTCCATGGTTTTAATTAGTTATCTTATAATAAATTAATTATATCACCTTATACGGTTAAAAGGTATTTTTGGTGCTATTTTATTCCTTTGACTTTAAATAAGCGTTCGGGTATAGTTATTTTGAGTCATTTGGATTATAGAAAGTCGAAGATCTATAGTCTTTTTTTATTAGCCTGCCCTGAGTTTTATCGAAGGGTTTATTATTAATCATTTTATAATTTTATGTTATTAACTTCTTTTGTTATATCAATCTTTGCATTACTTTTCGCTGGTTATCTAGTTTTTTGGATAAAAAAACAAGATATGGGCACAGCAAAAATGCAAGAAATTTATGAAGCCATCAAAAAAGGTGCAAATGCATTTTTGAAAAGACAATACAAAACGATAGGCATAATGGCCGTCGTCTTAGCACTCGTACTCTATGGAGCCTATGCTTTGAATGGTAAACCTGAGGCAGGTCTCCAAGTCGGAATCGCATTCCTACTCGGTGCATTTCTTTCTGGTTTGTCTGGACTCGTCGGTATGTGGATTTCTGTTCGGTCAAATATCAGAACAGCTTCTGCTGCTCAGACAAGTTTGAGTAAAGCTCTCACCATAGCGCTTCGCGCTGGGGCAGTATCTGGTATCACCATCGTTGCTATGAGCTTGGTGGGTATTACTGGACTCTACTATATATATGGTGCACTAGGATATACAGCTGCAGAAATACCAGCATTGCTCGTCGGTTTCGGATTCGGAGCTAGTCTCGTCGCCTTGTTTGCTCAATTGGGTGGAGGGATCTACACAAAGGCAGCAGATGTCGGAGCAGACCTCGTCGGTAAAGTTGAAGCAGGAATTCCAGAAGATGATGCTAGAAATCCAGCAGTCGTCGCAGACTTAGTCGGAGACAATGTCGGAGATTGTGCAGGACGTGGAGCAGATCTTTTCGAATCAACAGCAGCAGAAAATATCGGAGCTATGATATTGGGTGTTGCTCTTTTCCCTCACTTTGGAATCAACGGTATTATTTTCCCATTAGTTATTCGTGGCTTCGGATTACTCGCAGCGATGATAGGTGTCATGTCTGCAAAAGCAAAAGAAGATGAAGAGCCATTAAAGGCTTTAAATAGAGGATATTTTGTCACTTGTGCTTTAGCTACAGTCGCTTTCTACTTTATAACTATGGACATGCTTGGTAATGTACTATTCTTTTTCGCAGGCTTGGTTGGAATAGTCGCAAGTATCGCTTTCGTATTTATCACTCAATACTATACAGAACATAAATACAGACCAGTTCAGGAAATTGCAAATGCATCAAAGACCGGTCATGCTACAAACATAATCGCAGGACTTTCTGTCGGTTTTGAATGTACTGCTGCCACAGTCGTCACTATTTCATTTGCTTTACTTGCTTCCTTTGAATTAGGAAAGATGTCTGGTTTTGAATCAGGTGGACTTTATGGAACAGCTGTCGCTACTATGGGAATGCTCGCAACAGCCGCTTACGTTTTGGCTATGGATACATTCGGACCAATTACAGATAACGCTGGAGGAATAGTTGAGATGTCTGGTGCTTCAGAAGAAGTCAGAAAGAGAACAGACCAACTCGACTCAGCAGGAAATACTACAAAGGCTTTGACGAAAGGATATGCCATGGGTAGTGCTGCTCTCGCTGCATTCTTGCTTTTCTCTGCATACTTACAAGAAGCCAAAATAACAATTGTTGACTTGGCAAAAGTGGAGGTTTTCGTTGCAGCTTTGATCGGAGCAATGTTGGTTTTCTTTTTCTCAGGACTCACGATGCGAGCTGTCGGAAAGGCAGCTGGTAAAATTGTTGAAGAAGTTCGAAGACAATTTAAAGCTGATCCAGGACTTATGGCAGGAACAAGTAAGCCAGATTATGCAGCTTGTGTTGATATCACCACAAAGGCAGCTTTAAGAGAAATGATCGCCCCAGGATTACTAGCAGTACTCGTACCTATCTTGGTCGGAGTATTTATGAAAGCAGAGGCAGAAGCAGGACTCATCATGGTGGGAACTATTGCTGGTATTCTTCTAGCTACATTTATGAACAACGCTGGTGGCGCTTGGGATAATGCTAAGAAATATATTGAAATGGGTAATCTAGGTGGTAAAGGTAGCGATGCTCACAAGGCAGCTGTCACAGGAGACACAGTCGGTGATCCATTTAAAGATACAGCAGGTCCATCACTACACGTGTTGGTAAAATTACTTGGTACATTGTCGCTAGCATTAGTGGCTTTGTTTATGTAAAAAATTAAATATAAATAAGCAAATTAAAAAATCCCCGAAATTCGGGGATTTTTTAATTAAATATTTTTTTATTCTTTCACTTCCACATCTTCTCCATCAGTGGAAGCGACTTCTTTGCCCTGGTCGCCTTCGGCGCCGCCAGAGGCGGGTAAACCGTCACCTTTTATATCTATTCTCCATCCAGTGAGCTTGGCAGCGAGACGGACATTTTGTCCGCCCTTACCTATAGCTAGGGAGAGTTGATCGTTGGCGACTTCGATGACAGCTTTATGTTCTTGTTCATTTACTTCAATGGACAAGACTTTTGCTGGAGAAAGGGAATTGGAAATAAATTGTTTTGGATCTGTTGACCACGGAATAATATCGATTTTTTCTCCTAGAAGTTCTTGAGTAATTGTATTCACTCTGGTACCTTTTTGCCCGACGCAAGATCCTACTGGGTCTATATGTTCGTCGTTTGAAAAGACAGCTATCTTTGAACGAGCCCCTGCTTCACGAGCAATGGATTTTATTTCTACTGTGCCATTTTCTATTTCTGGAGCTTCTATCTCGAAAAGTTTTTGAATAAATTTAGGATGAGTGCGAGAAAGGCGGAGGTTGATTCCTCTTTGGGTATCTTCAACAGAGTATAGATAAGCTCGAATACGTTGTCCTCTTTGTAAAAATTCTCCTGGGATTTGTTCTTCAACTGGCAATATTCCTGTAGCTCGATTGAAATCAACATAGACATTTCCTCTTTCTATTTTTTGTACGATTCCCGTAACAATTTCTCCTTCTTTAGTGCCATATTCATCTATAATAGAAGTTCTTTCTGCTTCTCGGATTTTTTGAATAATGACTTGTTTGGCTGTTTGAGCAGCGATTCTTCCATAATCATCTTTAGGTTCAAGAGGGAAGACGACTTCATCATTGAGCTCTACATCTTTTTTTATTTTTTTTGCATCTTCGAGCATGATGTGATGTTCAGAATTAAAACGTACACGTTCGTCATTTTCATCTTTTATCGAATACTCTCCTTCCTCGTTTTCTCCTTTTTCTTCAATCTTAGAGATAGTTTCATCAACGACAATTTTGATTTGAAAAAAATCTGTTTTACCACTTTCCAAATCAAACTTAGCACGGATGATTTGTCCTTTCTTGCCGTAGTCTTTTTTATAAGCGGCTGCCATGGCTTGCTCGATGGCATCGATTATTTTTTCTTTTGGAATCTTTTTTTCTTCTTCTAATTGCTCGAGCGCACTCCTGAATGTTTTTATGTCTAACATAAATTAGGTTTTAGGTTCTAGTTGTTAGGTTTTGATTAACAATAAGGCCTATTTATTAAGTTTTTCTAAAAAATAAAAGCCCTGTTTCGACAGGACTTGTACATATATAAAGATAGCACAATTCCCCAGAAATGCAACTTTTTGATATACTTAAACGGCATATGAAAATCACTGAGAAAAATACAATGTATGAGGGGAATGAATATATTTGTGAATACGAAGACGTAGATTCTTTTGATAATCTGGATTACTCTTTTTGCAAACAAACTTATGCAGTTTGTTTATGTGACGGAAAGATGGTGATAGCATATAGAGGAAAAAAGAAAAAATGGGGGCTTATAGGAGGACATATTGAAAAAGGAGAAACTTTTGAACAAACATTAAAGAGAGAAATAAAAGAAGAATCAAATATGGAAGTTTTAAAATTTCTTCCAGTTGGATATCAGAAAGCCACGGATACGAGGGACAATAGTTTCGTTTATCAACTACGTTATGTATGCATTGTTCGTCCGTATGGGCCATTTGTTTCTGACCCTGATGGTTCTATTGTTGAAATTAAATTAATTGATCCGAAAGATTATAAAAAATATTTTGATTGGGGAAAAATCGCAGACAGAATAATAGAACGAGCTTTGGAACTAAAAGATAAATTAAAATAAATTTATTTGCTATACTAAAAATATGTCAGCATATTTTATTAAACACGCCGATGATAAAACTGTTTTACCCTCCAAAGAATTATTAAGTGCAGTGTTTTTATTGGCTATCTAATTTACTCTTTTTACTTTACCTCTTTCGGGAGATTTTTTGTTATACTTAGTTGTATAGATTATGCCAAAGTTTAGACCTAAAATATCACGTTATGCAAATTTGTATTTTTTCATTCAAAATTTATCTGAATGGCATTTCTCAAATCGTAAAAAACATAATAAAGAATGGCGTAATGAGTTAGCTTTTTCTGAAAAGGTTGAACTTTGTTTACAAGAATTTAAAGAGATACATAAAAAATATTCATTTGGTGATGAATATCTTGGACGACCATTTTTTCTTTACGATAATCCATGGTCTATGATAAAAACAATTGTTGGCGAAGATGATTATGTTAAAATAAAAAATATTTTTTCAACACTTGAGCCATATTTTAATACTCTTTATATAAAGGATGAAATAATTTTAAAAAAGTGGGCGATACTCATTTCAGAACCAGAATTTTTGGAAAAGGCTTCTTTTATAAATGAAACCCTTGCGAGTTTTTATGGATGTTCTCTATATAATGAAGATTGTACAATATATCTATTATTATCTACAAAAGAAAAAAATGGTGGAACATCGGGAACTATAAATGATCATTCTGTCACTCTTGAATTGAGCCAGATATCTCTGGAATCAAAAGGACAAGTACTCAAAGTATTATGGCATGAATTGATTCATCTATATTTTAGAAATAACACATTTTATCCTCTTTTGGAAAAGTATACAGATAACAACTTAGAAGCTATGGGTAAAATTGACGAGCTCATCGCCTCTTCACTTCTTCCGAATGGTTTATTAAAAGAAAATACAATAACCTTGGTTAATGAATCAAAAACCCCTGAAACTTTTAACGCTCGCATTATCTCAGATAAGATTATATTCATTCAAAAATTAATTTATCCATATTTGAAAGAAAAAAGGACTGTTGATGCGAAACTTGTAGAAAAACTTTGTGTGATATATGGTTACAATAAATAAAAAGAGATGGTAATAAATTACCATCTCTGGACCAGCATTATTAATCACTTGGTCCGTCACTATGTCCATTATCCCAATCGTCCCAATCTCCAAATTTAGCAGAACATTCGGTATTGGAAGAGCTATTACTACACTCGCTCATTCGAGATAAAGCACCTGCGATTGCTTCTTGGCCTATGTCTTTTTCCATAGGATGTTTCCTCCTGTGTTGTTTTTGATGAGGTTAATTATGGTGTTGCACTATTTACATATGATGATAAATAGTCAAACACCTCCTTCCTTGATTTACAGAAAAAATATTTTCCATTTATATCTCCAACTCTCTGAGCAGTACAACCGTTGTTGCATGCATTCTTCTGTTCACATGAAATACAGTCATCTGGTAATTCACGGCTTTTACATATAAAATTTTGCCATTTTTTATCGTGGAAAATTTCTTGCAGAGTCTGTTTTGTTAAAGTTCCAAAACAAAAATTGCTATCTCCCGACAAACGATCACATGGATATATAGAACCATCATAATTAACAGTATAAAATGTATGACATGAACCATTAAATGAACAAGTACTTGCACGTTTTTCATACAGACCTGCCAGATAATTATCTATCTCTCTAATACGTAAAGAGTTATCGTTTTTTTTAATCCACAGATCAATGTATTTTTTAAAAATCTGAGTGAGCATATCATTAGACAAGCTTTGTCCGCTCATGTGCTTGTTAGATTCTAAAATATCAAGATATGGATTAATACCAAAACTATTTAGACCCATATCATCAACGAAGAACTTGAAATCTTCTTCTATACGACAGATATTTGTTTGTGTGATAGTCTGTATCACACTTAATTTTATGCCATACTTACGAAGTATTTTTATGCCACGTAATGTATTATCAAATGTTCCGTTTCCATTGTGAGTTATGCGGAATTGATTATGACTTTTTGCACTGCCATCTAAACTTATTCCAACCCTAAAATCATTTTCTTTTAAAAAAGCTGCCCATTTATCCGTAATTAATGTTCCATTAGTTTGTATAGAATTACGAATAGCTCTATTGGGAGCAATTATTAATTTTTGCAGACGGATTACTTCTTGGAAGAAGTCTAGTCCAGCCAAAATAGGTTCTCCTCCGTGCCATATAAAGGACAGATTACCGTTTACGATTTTTGTGTGTTGTCTTATAAATGATTCAAGTATTTTTAAATTCATCTTTTTTGGAGATGTTTGATTAAGATGATGGTAAAAACAATAGCCACAATTATTATTACAATAATCACCCACAACTTTAATAATTGGGGTAAGGTATAGATTATCAGTTTCCATTTTATGCTTCCTTCTTTTTAATTTTCAAATAATGTTTATTTTAGTATACCAAATATAAGGTTATTTGTCCATAGGAACGTAGCTAAAATGCCAAAAAAGCTAGTGTTTACGTGGACTTATCCACAATTTTTTATGAGGTAAAAATTATAGAGTATTTGTTCTTGTTTTTTTTGTTTGATTTGATATACTAAAAATACAAATGGACGTAAGTCCTCCGAGAAATCCCGTCGTAAGACGGGATTTCGCTTTTTATGGGAGAAATTCTTTTATTTTAAAAGCTATATCTTTAAATTCATTTTCTGAAATATTTTCTATTTTTCGAAGTAAGCGTTTTGCACTTATTAATCTTATTTGAGAAAGAATCACAAAACTCCCACTAGTTTTTAGTTTATGATGGTATAAATTATTTTTTATCACAGAAGTTAGAGGTACTATTACAGCGATATCTCTATTGAATTTTTTTAAAATTAAAACTGGTCTTTCAAAATTCTCATTTTTCCCATCTTGTTCATATCCAATATTTACACCTAAAGAACACCACCAGATTTCTCGTTCGTGAAAATAGAATTTTTTTGGTTTCTCTAAAGAATTTGTATTCTTTTTTATTTCGTTCCACTTATCAAAATCTTTTTGCATATAAAAATTATATCATAATTTAAATAAATTTTTCCCCATAAATTAGTAAGAGCCGTCATATGATAAATCACAGACGGCTCTATTTTACTACCTCAGAACTTACACACATTTTTTATTCCAAAAAAAATTTTAAAAAATTATTAACTAAAAAACAAATTTTTTTATCCTAACAAGACATCTTGCTAGTCTGTTGCTATTTAATCAGCAACATTTTTTTGGTTTCTACTACTACAGATCCTGCTTGGAGTCTGTAGAGGTACATTCCACTTGGTAAATTTGAAGCATTAAATGCAACTTCATAATTACCAATTGGTTTGAATTCGTTAACTAATGTTGCAATTTCTTTTCCCAACATATCGTACACCTTAAGTGATACGAATTGCGAGTTAGGAACAGAAAATTGAATCTTTGTTGCAGGGTTGAATGGGTTAGGATAATTCTGTGACAATTCAAATTTGGAAGGGATATTATTTCCTTCAATTTTTGTTATCGACATATTATCAATCACAGTTTTTTTGCCCAAAGAGATGATACTTAAATCATCAAAATCGATTGCGTACATTACATACGTACCTGTTTCAAGGGATATACCCCAAACTTCAATGTAAACTTTATTGAAATTTGGCAATCTCTTTTTGGTGTCCGTCATGTCAATTTTAATCTCCTGCCATTCATTACCTACAGCAGGATTTTTGATTGTGATTTGACAGTACGGAGATGAAACATAATGATTGTTGTATTGCAAAGCTATTCTGATCGTTAACTCAGATAGCCCACTTGCACCAGATATCCTAGAGAGGAAACTAACAAAATCTGGTGTTTCAAGGTATCCTCCATTTAAACTGAATGTGGATGCCTTAGAAAAATCTTTCGGGTAATTATTTTGTATGGAACTTTCGTTCCCTTTTAATGTGGTTTTTCCCTCTCCCACAAATGTTACAAAACCACTACCCAAGACAGACTTTGTGATAAATACGGGGTTTCCGTAAATATCATACTCATTCGAGAAACTTCCCCAGCCATTCGCATCAGCTGGGTCAACTCTAATGGTTTGCTGAGCTGTTACCAACCCAACAAAAATTAAAACTAAAAACAGTGTGTTAAGTAACGTTTTCATAACGCTCCTTTTATTTTTTTTATAAATTAAATTGATTACAAAAAAACGGAATATTTTTTCTGTACTTTTGTAACCAATTTAAATGTTTGTCAAAGAAATTCTCTATTAATTAGAGAACATATTTAAACCTATGTAAAGCATAGCATAGTTTGGGGCTTTTGTCAATGTCAAGGAGGTTAAATTCATTAAAAACCCTTATATTTTGGTGAGTTATCCACAAGATTTTTTTAAATACATTTTTAAACTTGACTTTTTGGATATGACTAGAGTATAATATGAGGACTAAACGTGAAGGGCATCCTATATGGGTGCCTTTTTCTTTTAGAGATATTGTTTATTTTATTTCATTTTTAATAATTCTCTTAAATATTCAAAATCTCTAAAATTGCTTCCAGCAAATTGTTTTATTTCTTTTGCTGTTCGTTCACTTCTACTTAATATGATTATTTCTTTTTTATTTTCCTTCAAATATTTTAATACAGGTAAAAAATCTCCATCCCCAGACAAAATAATAGCTTTATCAAAATTATCTTTTTCTTTCATTAAATGAAATGCCATATCAACATCACAATTTGCTTTTCGTTTTGTTGTACCATCTTCCTGCTCATACATTTTTATTGGTTTTAAATATAAAGAGTATCCAAATTTTAGAAGTTTTAGATAAAAACGTATTCTTTGTAAATGTTTACCAATAAGAAATATTTGAGCTTCATTTAAATGTTTAGTTTTGTCTTTTATTAAACTTACTAAATAAGTTTCCAATTTATTTATTGGAACTGTCTCTTCTTTTTGATAATCATATTGGAAATTATATATTTCAACTCCTCCAAAATAAAAAATAGGACCTACATTATATTTATTTTTTAAATAATTAAATAATTTTTCATAATCAATTTTCCAACCAAGAGATTTTTCTCCACCATAAAAAAGATTTGAGGCGTCAATAAAAGCAAAATTATTTTTTCTTTCCATTGATATATTTTATCATAATTTAAATAAAATACCCCTTAAATTAAAAAGAACCTGATGATTAAAAAAAATCATCAGGCTCAAATTATTACTTCAGAACTTAAAACCATTTTAAAACTCCGAGATTACTCAAAATGAACAATTAATTTTTATTCTAATCAGAATCATCTGGCTAGTCTGTTGTTATTTTACTAACGACATTTTTTTTGTTTGCATAAAGTTACCTGCTTGTAACCTATAGAAATAAGTACCGCTTGATAACTTAAGTTTGCCGGCATCGAATGTTGCTTCGTAAATTCCAGCAGGTTTTTGCTCGTTGTCAACGAGTGTTGCTACTTCTCTACCTTGTAAATCGTAGACCTTTAATGTAACAGGTCCAGACTCAATTGGTACGAAGTATTGAATCTTTGTTGCAGGGTTGAATGGGTTAGGATAATTCTGTGACAATTCAAATTTGAAAGGGATATTATTCCCTTCAATTTTGGTGATCTGAAAATTATCATAGACAATCTCATTCCCGAGACTATCTACTCCAATTAAATTTCTTATGTCTATACTTGCTCCGACATATGAAATTTCAGAAGACATGACCCAAAATAAGAAAGTCATGGAATAGAAATTTTTTATTCTATTTGTCACAGCATCTGTTGGAAGCTTTATTTTCTTCCATCCATCTACCACTGGATTTGTTTCATTCACACTTACAGTTTTATTGTAAATAGAATACCCGTCACCAGTAATTTCAAGACCAATAGCAATTTCTGATACATTTCCAACTAATCCAGAAACTCGATAATCAAATCCGACGTATTTTTGGATTTTTTTAGTTTCAGTTGCAGAAAAAAATCTTTTTTTATAATTGGTCATTAGATATACTTGTCCATTTAAATATGTATTACCAAATGTATTGAATGTTTGGTAACCACTTTTAATTTGTGAGTATGTTTTTGAAGCATCATACAACAAGTTACCATGGATATCGTAACCTGGTAGACACTCCCAACCATTTACAGCAGTTGCATCTGTTACTTTTGTCTGAGCTGTTACCAACCCAACAAAAATTAAAACTAAAAACAGTGTGTTAAGTAACGTTTTCATAACGCTCCTTTTATTTTTTTTATAAATTAAATTGATTACAAAAAAACGGAATATTTTTTCTGTACTTTTGTAACCAATTTAATTGTTTGTCAAAGAAATTCTCTATTAATTAGAGAACATATTTAAACCTATGTAAAGCATAGCATAGTTTGGGGCTTTTGTCAATGTCAAGGAAGCTAAAATGCCAAAAAAGCTAGTATTTACGTGGACTTATCCACAGAATTTTCCCCAATTTGCCTTGTTTAATGTATAATTAAAGAATTATTGGTGTATTTTAAATATAAATTTATATCTATGTATAAAAAATTTTTGAATATTGGAGTTGTAGTATTGGTAGTTTTGACAATTGGTATAAGTTTTCTTTTTATATCTAATGTACTAGCCTCAGGTCAAAATCCTCCGACTTTAACGCTTTCTGCAAATCCATCGACAGTAGAATATGGAGATTCGACTACTATAACTTGGTCAACGACATATGCAGATAATTGTACCGCTTTTGAAAGTTGGTCAGGATCGAAAGCAGTTTCTGGGTCGCAGAATATTGGCAACATAACATCAAGTGGGGTTTATCGACTTACATGCACTGGGTCTGGAGGTAGTGTCACAAAGGATGCTTATATTAATATTGCAGCTTCGCCTAAATGTGGCTGTTATTCTAGTTTAGTAAATAGTGCAAATGCTGTAGGGTTGCCTTATTGCAGTGTGTATAATGACAATAACTATTGTCGTGCTGAAGTTGCTGGGGGTGGTTGGGGGTATTGTAATTGGCAGCCAATGTATGATGAATACTTTTCGTACTGTCCTACATTAGGAGTTAGTGCCACCCCCGTCTCTATTTTTACTAATTCAACAGGAACATCTACTTTGACTATCTCAAGTAGTGATATTTCTGGAAATATAACTTATTCTGTAAATAAACCAGATGGTCTTACAAATACATCTGTAAAAAATGGTTTTACAAATAAATCTGCTGAAATTGAAATTATTGCAGGGTCTACTGCCGGAACTTACACTGTGACCGTGACAGCAAGTGGAACTGGCACTAATGGGAATTCTATTTCTACGTCAAAAGATATTCTCGTGACCGTGACGGCTGCCCCTACACCTACTTTAACCCTTACAGCAACTCCAATTTCACTCCCTATTAATTCAACAAAAACAGGGAATATAATTGGTGTGACTGCGAGTAATATTTCGGGAAATATAAATCTTTTTAAAACTCTTCCAAATAATATTTCTGATGTAGCTATACCTGATTCAATTCCTTCTACTTCTCTCTCTACTTCTTACAGCGTTACAGCTGGACCTAATGCTACTACTTCAGGAAATCCTGCATTAGTAACAATATCCGCAAGCGCAGTTGGGACAGATGGAAGTACAGTTACTAAATCTATAGATGTCCCTGTCACTGTGACTGCCGCCGCTGTTCCTGATCCTTCTGGAACTATTTCTGTAGCTCCGACTTCTTGTGTCATAGCAATTGGCGCATCTACTTGTCCTACGTATGTAAGTTGGGGAACTTATGATTTAATTGATGGTGTCACCGCAGAAGTGACAAGAAATAATCCACCCAACACTCATGTTTCTTATGCTCCAAATAGAAGTTCATATTTTCATAATATTAATTATGGAAAAACTATTTTCTTTCTCTACCATAATGGAGTAGAGTTGGCTAAAAGTGAAGAAATCACTGCTTCTTGTGCTAGTGGTTCCACTTGGAACAATACTATATGTGCAACTAATACAACTGTTCCCACTGTCGTTACTTCTGGAGCTATAAGTGTAACATCAACTTCTGCAACAATTGGTGGAAATGTTACTTCAGATGGAGGTTCAGCTATTATTTCTCGAGGAACTATTATTGGTCAACAGCAGCCCACTTCAGATGTCCCCAAAACTGCAGAAGGTGGTACAACAACTGGTCATTTTAATCAAAATAAAACAAATTTAACTCCAGAAACCTCCTATTATTACAAAGCCTATGCCGTAAATAGTGTTGGTACAGCTTATGGTGATGATGTATTGTTTACAACTAGTGCTAAACTTTTATCTGACCTTGTTGCTTCAGCACCTACTTCAACCACAGCAGTTGTCGGAGTCGCTCAAACATTTTCTTCAACCATTCTAAACTCAGGCACTGCTTCAACTGGGGCTAGTTTTTATAATGCATTTCAAATAGCTGATGATGTAAGTGGAGTAGATCCAAGATCGCCTGAATCTTCATCTTCGATGTCAGCACTTGCTGTAAATGGAACGGGTGTTGCTTCTGCCTCGCATACATTTGATACCGCTAGAACATATTCTGTTAGATTTTGTGCAGATAGTAACACTAGCTTTGTCGGAACCATCACTGAATCAAATGAAAATAACAACTGTAGTGCTTGGACAGACGTAGTGGTGAGCGATGCTCCAACAGCTCCTACTTGTACTTCTCCAACTTCGACTAATATTACTCAGACTTCTGCTGTTATAGGGGGAAACATAACTTCAAGTGGTGGTTCTGCTATTAACTCTCGAGGAACTATTCTTAGTTTAGCTGATGCGAATATTCCTAAAACTGCAGAAGGTGGTACAACAACTGGTGTCTTCACTCAAAGTAAAACAAGTTTAACTCCAGGGACCACTTATCACTACAAAGCTTATGCCACGAATGCTATTGGCACAGGGTATTGTCCTGATTCCACCTTTACGACTTTGCCTCCGGATTCCTGCGGTGCTGGCAGTAGTTCTACTCCACAACTTACTGAACCAACAGGAACAAATGCTTGTACAACTGGAATATATGCAAACTCTCCAGCCGACACCACAACTGCCGGATCGCAAGCATGGAATTGGTCTTGCGGAACAGTGACGACATGTTCTGCTCCTAAATATGGATGTACAACAGTTACAGATACTAATTACAATGCGACTGGTCCAAATAATATTTATAATTGTGCTCTCACTTGTGCGAATGGTGCAACTAATTATCCGACTTGTTCAACACATACGATTACTTTTGATGGCAATGGTTCCACTGGTGGTTCTACTGCTAGTCAAACAATTCCAGAAGGAAATTCTGTTAATTTAAGAGCCAATGGTTTTACTAAAACTGGTTATTCATTTGCTGGTTGGGCAACCACTTCAACTGGAGTTGTTTCTTATATTGATCAAGCAAGTTATAGTATGGGAAGTGGAGATGTAACTCTTTATGCAAAATGGAATCAAGGAGATTCTTGCGGTACATATTCTGGAATTACTCCAAGACTTACCGAACCAACAACAAATCCAACAGCATGTAATCCAGGAACATATGCAAACTCTCCAGCCGACACCACAACTGCCGGATCGCAAGCATGGAATTGGTCTTGCGGAACAGTGACGACATGTTCTGCTCCTAAATATGGATGTACAACAGTTACAGATACTAATTACAATGCGACTGGTCCAAATAATATTTATAATTGTGCTCTCACTTGTGCGAATGGTGCAACTAATTATCCGACTTGTTCACTTCTTCCGACTGTCACCACTTCTTCAATAACAAACATAACTCAAACCACTGCCACAGGTGGAGGAAATGTAACTTCCGATGGAGGAGCGACAGTCTCAGTGAGTGGTCTAGTCTGGAGTACATCATCAAATCCGACAACAGCTGATAGTAAAACAACTAATGGTTGGGCACTCGGTGGACCATGGACAAGTAATATAACAGGATTAACAGCAAATACTCTTTATCATGTACGTGCATATGCCACGAATAGTGTCGGTACTTCTTATGGTGCCGATGTGACATTTACGACGACTAGCGTTGCACCAGTTTCGCCAACAGTTACAACAAGTGCAATTACAAACATAACTCAAACCACTGCCACAGGTGGAGGAAATGTAACTTCCGATGGAGGAGCGACAGTCTCAGTGAGTGGTCTAGTCTGGAGTACATCATCAAATCCGACAACAGCTGATAGTAAAACAACTAATGGTTGGGCACTCGGTGGACCATGGACAAGTAATATAACAGGATTAACAGCAAATACTCTTTATCATGTACGTGCATATGCCACGAATAGTGTCGGTACTTCTTATGGTGCCGATGTGACATTTACGACGACTGACACATCATGTTCTGCCCCTCTTACTCAAAATGTCACAGTTGCTTGTGATTTACAAAATGGGGTAGCAGCGTCTTCTGGATCAGTAATAAGAAGTCAAACAAAAGTTTATCCAGATTGTACTTTTGGTACACCGGTGACAGTAAATAATTCTACTTATGTAAGTGACAATTGTGTGTATCCGACAATAGTAAATGGTGCTTGCTCATCTCCGGTTGCTCATTATAATTGTTTGACCGGTTCTCTAAGTAATTCAAGTGAAGATGCTAACTCTTATACTTGGAATTGTATAGGTTCTAGTAGTGGTTCAACAGCTTTTTGTTCAGAAAGTAAAAATAATGATGTCATTCTTCCGACAGGTACTATGTCTGCTACTGCTTGTTCAATACTAGAAGATGCTTCATCCTGTAACTCGACTCTCTCTTGGAGTATAGATAATCCTACAGGCTCTTCTGCAATTACTAGTTCTATCAATGATGCTGGTGCCTCTGCTCCAAATACAGAAGTTGTAACTGGAATTGCAGTTACAGGTAGTCATTCTGTTGTTGTTCCTTATAATTCCAGAGCTTTTTATCTTTACAATCAGGGCTCACCCAATGCTCTTTCTCAGATAATAGTGAACGTAGATTGTGCAACTGGTACTTATTGGAATGATACTAAATGTGTAAAAAATAATATCACTCCTTCTCCGACGGTCACTATCACTGCTACTCCAAGCTTAATTGCTAAAGGTAAATCTTCAACACTCACTTGGTCTTCCACTCACGCAGATTCATGCAGTGGAGCAAATTTTAGCACAGATGGTGCAACCTTAGGCACTGTCTCAGTGAGTCCAACAGTTACAACTACTTACGGAATAAATTGTGTTAATGTCAATGCACAAACATCTGATCATACGACTGTCACTGTGACAGTAGGAGGTAAACAGCCAATTTACAAGGAACAGTAGAATAAAAAATAAGATATAAAATACCAAAAATTCCCCAGTAGGGGAATTTTTGGTATAATTGACTTATGTCTAAGAGTATCATTATTGCCAATTGGAAGATGAATCCAGAAAATTTAAAAGAAGCAGAAAGATTATTTTCTGGTATTATTAAATCAATATCTGATATTAAAAAAACGGAAATAGTGATTTGTCCGCCTTTTATTTTTTTGCCTTACTTTACCAAAGCTATTAAGAGTGAAGAAAAATTAATAAAAATTTCAAAAAAAATAAAAATTGGTGCACAGGATCTTTTTTTTGAAGATAGTGGGGCTTATACTGGAGAGATTTCAGCTCCTATGCTTTATGATATAGGTGCCAGATATGCAATAATTGGACATTCTGAAAGAAGAAATCCTCCTTTTTCTAGCCTTGGAGGAACTATTGGAGAAACTAATTTAGAAATAAATAAAAAAATAAAAGCTGCTTTAAGAGCAGGACTTCAACCGATACTTTGTGTGGGAGAAAACCTAAGAGATGAAAATCACGAATATTTAAATTTTATAAAAATACAAATAGAAGAATGTTTGGATGGAATTTCTAAAAATTCTATTTCAAAAGTCATTGTTGCTTACGAACCAGTCTGGGCTATAGGTAATGGTGCTCGCCCAGCAACCCCGGAAGAATTTTATGAGATGAAAATATTCATTCGTAAAATCTTAAGTGATAAATTTGGAGTGAAATTTATTTCTGGTGCTAGAATAATCTATGGTGGTTCTGTTGATGATAAAAATGTTGAAAGTTTTATAAAAGAAGGAAAAGCAGATGGTTTTCTTCCGGGTAGAGCTAGTTTAGACATAAAAAAGTTTTCACAAATTATAAAAATATGCGAAACATCAAACAATTAAAAAATATAAAAGGAAAAAGAGCTTTGGTGCGAGTAGATTTTAACGTACCCATCAAAAATGGAAAAGTTTTGGATGATTTCAGAATTAAACAAGCAATACCCTCTATTAAATACTTAGAAAAAAAGGGAGCGAAAATAATTTTAATCACGCACTTAGGGAAAGACGGCAGTGCAAGTTTGGAGCCAGTCATTAAACATTTTTTTAAGATTTCAAAATGTTCTAAATTACAAATTAGTTTCTTTGAAAACATAAGGAAATTTTCTGGTGAAGAAAAGAATGATTTAAATTTTGCAAAAAACCTTGCGAAACAAGGAGATTTTTATGTGAATGAAGCCTTTTCTGTGTCTCATAGAGCTCATGCATCTGTCGTTTCCTTAGCGAAACTTCTGCCTTCTTATGCAGGTTTCCAATTTGAAAAAGAAATTAAAAATTTATCTAAAGTTTTCAAAAATCCAAAACACCCTTTTTTGTTTATTTTAGGTGGTGCAAAATTTTCTACTAAAATGCCACTAATAAAAAAATATTTAAAATTAGCTGACAGTGTTTTTATCGGGGGAGCACTTGCCAATGATTTTTTGAAAGCTAAAGGATATGAAATAGGGAAATCTTTAGTAGATGAGATTGATTTTGGAATTAAAAATATTATAAAAAATAAAAAAATAATTTTACCAGAAGATGTATTTGTAAAAGATGAAATTATCTTAGATATTGGTGAGAAATCAGTAAAAACTTTAGAAAATTTAATCCAAAAATCAAAATTGATTCTTTGGAATGGACCACTTGGTAAATATGAAGACGAAGAAGCAAAAGCAACCAAGAGAATCATGAATTTTCTTTTAAAACAAAAAAATAAAGAGATAATCCTCGGTGGTGGAGATCTCGTAAGTTGTATTCCGAAATCTGTTTTAGAATCTAGAAACTATAAACTAGCACCTAATTTATTTATTTCCACTGGTGGAGGAGCTACATTGGATTTTTTAGCGAACGGTACATTGCCTGGAATTAAAGCATTGAAGTAATTTTTTTTACTACTTCTTCTTTTTCTCCTTCCTCATAATGCTTTTTAGGCCATTCTGAAAGTCCATCGTCTTTATAACGAGGTATTAGATGCACATGAAAATGTGGTACATCTGTACCACTCACACTTAGGGATACATAATCGCAACCGATTCCTTTTATCATTGCTTGCATTAATTTTTTTGCTAACTTGAATATTTCTGAGATAGTTTCATCTTTTACTTCTTGCATCCAGACAACATGTTGTTTGGGAATTATTAAAGTATGTCCAAAAGAAACTGGTTCTATGTCTAATAGGGCTAAAAAATACTCATCTTCGTAAACTTTTGTGACAGGCAATTCTCCTTTGGTTATTTTACAAAAAATACAACTTTGCATAAGGATAATATATCAAATTATGTTAAAATTTACTACATGCAACAATATTCCGAATTACTTCGGACAATTTTAGAAAAGAGAGGAATAAAAACAGAAGCGGAAGCTCTGGTTTTTTTAAATCCTGATTATGAACGTGATCTACAGGATCCATTTTTAATGAGAGATATGGAACGTGCCTGCGTAAAGCTTTTCGAGACGATAGATAATGGAGAAAAGACTGTTATATATGCTGATTATGACTGTGATGGCATACCGGGTGCTGTTATATTGCAAGATTTATTCAAAAAAGTAGGGTATACAAATTATGAGATTTATATTCCAGGTAGAAATAATGAAGGTTATGGACTAAACTCTCAAGCCATAGAACAATTTGTAAAAAAAGGAATAAAACTTTTAATAACGATTGATCTTGGCATAACAGCTGTTTCCGAAGTGGCTGAAGCAGGGGTGGGAGGCATGAATGTGATTATTACAGACCATCACTTGCCTATCCGTAGCCTTGGCGAAGGAGGGCTTACCTCTATTGTTTTACCGAAAGCTTATGCAATTTTAAATCCAAAAGTAGATGAATATCCTGAAAAAATGTTGTGTGGAGCGGGAGTAATGTTTAAGTTTGTCCAAGGTTTCGTAAAAAAATATGGAGAACTCTACAAGGTGAAAGAAGGATGGGAAAAGTGGTGTCTAGATATGGCGGGACTCGCCACTCTTTCTGACCTTGTGCCACTTTTAGGTGAGAATAGAGTCATTGCTTACTATGGAATGAAAGTATTAAAAAAATCTCCACGCCCAGGTTTACAAAAACTTTTATCAAAAATGAATATTGATCAGAAATATTTGAGCGAAGATGATATCGGTTTTATGGTGACTCCTCGGCTCAATGCTGCCTCGCGTATGGATGATCCGATGAGGGCTTATGAACTTCTTGCCACAGAAGACGAAGTGGAGGCCGGAATACTCGTCGATCATTTGTCTAAAATAAATGATGATAGAAAAACAATGGTGACTTCCATTATGCGGGAAGTAAATAAAAAATTTGAAGAAAGAGATTTAAAAGAGGTAATAGTTATAGGCAATCCTAATTGGCGGGTGGGAGTGCTCGGGCTCGTGGCGGGAAAAATAACAGATGAATACAAAAGACCTGTTTTTGTTTGGGGGAAAGATGAAAATGATTTGATAAAAGGTTCTTGTCGATCTGATGGCTCGGTTTCTCTCGTTGAATTGATGACAGAGACCAGTGAATTTTTTACGGAATTTGGTGGACACGAGTTTGCTGGCGGTTTCACTGTAGACAATGAAAAGATTCATTTTCTAGAAGAAGCTCTTTCGACATCTTACCATAAGGTAAAGAGAGATGTGCTAGAAGATGAGATAGCTTATGACATCAAGTCTGATTTGAGTGCTGTGAATATGAAAAATTGGCGCGAGATAGAAAAACTTTCTCCTTTCGGGTTAGGAAACCCAAAACCAGTTTTTCTTTTTGAAAATGTTAAAGTAGAAAATATAAAAAAATTCGGCAAAAATGGTTCGGGGGAACATTTAGAAATCACTTTTTCTGACAATAGTAAAAATAAAGTTAAAGCAATTTCTTTTTTTTCTAACAATGATTCATTTGATGTGCCCTTGTCAGAAGGTATAAAAGTAAATCTTCTTGCTACATTTGATTTATCTAGATTTAGAGGAAGAGAAGAATTACGTTTACGAATTGAAAATGTCTTGTGATATAATGCTTAAATGTCAAAAGAAAAAATAATTATTTATACAGATGGTGCGGCGAGAGGGAACCCAGGTCCTGCTGGTTGGGGAGCTATTTTAATTTTTGGAGAAAAGATACATGAAATGGGTGGAAGGAGCGACCATGCCACAAACAATCAGATGGAGCTCTCAGGTCCGATCGAGGCTTTAAAATATTTACATAAGAAAAAAATAGATATGCCTGTGGAGATTTTTTCTGATTCAAAATATGTGATATTGGGAATCACTGAATGGATTTCGAATTGGCAAAAAAACAATTGGCGAAATGCAGCCAAGAAACCAGTTTTAAACAAAGAGCTCTGGGTGGAACTTTATATACTTACAGAACAATTCAAAATCAAATGGAATTATGTTGCCGGACACAATGGTGATAAATGGAACGAACGTGCTGACGAAATAGCCACAAACTTTGCCGACGATAACGAGATAGAACTTAAAAAATAAAATTATGAATGAAAATATTTTTAAAAATCAACAGGCTAAGCAAGAAAGATTGTTAGTAAAAGTAGAACTTGCAAAACCAGAAAATTGGAAAGAGTGTAAAGAGTTAAGGTTGCTTGAGCTTACTGATGATACAGCAGAAATGTTTGCGGCTGGACCAAAACATCCAGAGAAGTTGGAAGAGGAACAAAAGAGAGGAGAAAAAGAATGGCGAGAAGATTTGTCTCCGGAAAATAAAAGTATGTTTTTTGTATTATCATGGCATAATTCTAATGCGGTAGGTTTGGGTCGTGCAATACAGAAGACAGAAGGAATTTGGCATATGGGTTGGGCTTATACAAAGAAAGAGTTTCGTAAAAAAGGTTTTGGAACAAAAAATTCTGCACGGCGTTTAAAAGAAATAATAGAACGACAGGGGAAAAAAGTTACAATTGCAGTAAAGGCTACAAATAAAGAATCTATTAGTATTGCTAAAAATTTTGGTTTTGAATCAGATGACAAAATTCCAACAAAACTTCAAAAAGTGTTCAAATACCGTGGCTATTATATGGAGCTAGATTTAACTAATCCAGAAGTAATTAAGAAAATTAATGATGTTCTAAATGCAGGATAGAATTTTTTACACTTCTTGTTTTGGCTTTATATTTGGGGTGCTGTTACGCTCTTTTATTCCTGTAAATTTTTATACTTCGATTTTAGTTGGAGTAATTTCTATTGCAATCTTTCTATTTTATACTTTTATTTCAGTTAACAGGTGGGGAATACTCGTAGGGATTTTTATTTTGGCTATGTCTTTTGGCGTTTTTAGATTTAATAGTGTTGATGTTCCTGCACCTCAAATTTTTGAGTCTTCTGTCGGGCAAAAAGTTGTTTTGTCTGGGGAGATTATAGATGAACCGAGTATCGGAGAAAATAATCAGAAATTAACTGTAGAAATTTTGGCTCCCAATAAAAGCAAAACGAAGATTTTGTTATCAACAAATTTTGACCAAGAATTTAAATATGGTGATGAAATAAGTTTTAAAGGTACTTTGAAAAAACCAGATAATTTTACAACAGATCAAAACAAAGAATTTGATTATGTAAATTATTTGAGAAAAGATGGGATTTTTTATGTGATGACTTATCCGAAAATTGAAATTGTTTCAGAAGGGAATGGGAATAAAATAAAAAGTGTACTGTTTTATGTTAAAGATATTTTTTTATCCAAAATGAATTTGGCTATCAGAGAGCCTGAATCATTGCTCATGGGAGGGCTAATTTTAGGAGAGAAATCTTCTTTTGACCAAGCTTTAAGGCAGAGCTTTGTAGATACCGGCACGATACATATTGTTGCACTTTCTGGTTACAATGTGACGATCGTGGCTAATTGGATTATGAAAATTTTAGGTTCTTTTCCAAAAAGTATAGCGATTGGAGCTGGAATAATTACTATTTTACTTTTTATTTTAATGACCGGTGGATCTTCGACTGCCATCAGAGCGGGAATAATGGCGAGTCTTGCTCTCTTTGCTCGTCTGATAGGTAGAAACTATGACGTTGGAAGAGCATTGATTCTTGCAGGTGTTTTGATGGTTTTATTAAATCCATTTATTTTAGTTTTTGATGTTTCTTTCCAACTTTCTTTTATTGCCACTATTGCTGTCATTTTTTTAGCGCCTAAACTAGAGAAATATTTTTTATGGATCACAAAAAGTTTTGAATTAAGAGATATTATTTCTGTTACCTGCGCAGCATATATTTTTGTTTTACCTTTTATTGTTTACAAAATGGGTAATCTTTCACTCGTGGCGTTACCTGCCAACACTTTGATTTTACCTCTCATTCCATTTACAATGATTTTAGGTTTTTTGACTGGTTTTGTTGGCCTTGTTTCATACACTCTTTCTGTGCCGCTGGGTTTATTTTCTTATTTTTTTCTTCATTATGAACTTTCCGTTATAAGTTTTTTTTCCAATATTCCTTTTGCCTCATTAACCATCCCAAACTTCCCATTGATTTTAACAATAGCAATTTATATATATTTTATTTATAGACTTTTTGGCAGAAGTATCAAAAATTTTATTACTGAGCCTTTTTAAAATTCTCTTCAACAACTTCCTCCACCGACGCTAGGGCTTTGGCGGACAGGCAATTAAGATATTGACTCAACAAAGTTTTGTTCTATTTGTTCCCAGTTAATATTATCGAAGTAAGCTTCAATGTATTTTTTCTTTTCAGAGGTTGGGTAATCATAGATAAAAGCATGTTCCCACATATCAATACCGAGAATCCAATTTAAACCATTGAGTTGCCCCAAGTGTTGTTCATCCACCCAAGTAGCGACTAATTGTTCTGTCTTTTTATCCCAATACAATACTGCCCAACCTATGCCACGAGTCATAGCCAGAGCTTTGAAAGCAGTAAGCCAAATATCAAAAGAGGAGACCAGTTTTTCTATTGCTTTTTTGAATTGAGAATCAAATGGCAATGGTTTTGCTCCACCTTCCAAGGATTCAAAATAATATTCATGGTTTCTCATTCCGTTGAATTCAAAGCCGAATCTTCTTTGCAATTCTCCTATGACGTAAGCATTTTTTTCAGCATCAGCCATATATTCTCCCATTTTCTCCCAAATTAAATTGGTGTGTTTCACATAGCCTGCATAAAGTTTCAAATGCTCTTCGATTGTTTTAGCCGATATTCCTTTTAATTCGCCAATATTAAATTTTTTTTCTTCAAATTTTTGCATATTTTTTTGTGTTACTAATAAAAGAGGAAATTTATTAGATTAAATTATAATAGAGAAGATGATCGTGTTAATATTATAGCATGTTTAAGGAATACAAGAAATACTGGCTATTTTTCTTTGCCTGGTTACTTTTAATGGCAAATATTTTATTTTTTTACATTGATTGGCAAGATTCACATAAAGGTTTTACTTTTGCAATGTTAGATGTAGGACAGGGTGACTCTCTTTTTATAGAATCTCCAACAGGTACACAAATATTAGTTGATGGTGGACCACCTAAAAAGATTTTAAATCAACTTTCTCGTGTAATGTCTCCTTTTGATCGCAAACTAGATGCATTTATTATTACTAACCCAGATGCAGATCATATTAGTGGGTTTTTAGATGTTTTGAAAACTTACAAAGTAGATAAAATATTTGAATCGGGGGCACTGACAGATTCCAAAACATATCAAAATTTAAAAAGTGAATTAGAAAAAAATAATGTTCAAAGTGTTTTAGCAAAAAGAGGGATGAAGTTGTATTTGGGTGGCGGAGTTGTGATAGATATTTTATTTCCTGACCGAGACGTGTCATCTTGGGCAACGAATGACGGATCAATTGTAGCGAGACTTTCTTATGGTAATACTTCTATAATGCTTACAGGAGATGCAACTACCAAAACAGAAAAAATAATTTTAGCAGAAAATAAAACAGCACTATTAAATAGTACTATTTTAAAGGTGGGACACCATGGTTCACGCACCTCTTCTTCCTTAGAGTTTACAAAAGCTATTGCTCCCATATATGCACTTATTTCAGATGGTAAAGATAACAAATATGGTCATCCACATCAAGAAACATTAAATATGCTCACTTCTTTAGGTGCACAAGTATTTCGAACTGATCTTTTAGGTACAATAGTTATGAAATCTGATGGTATAAATTCGAGGTTTTATTTTCAAAAGTAAAAATGATACAATGAAAATACTTGTCCCGTTAGAAATTCAATAGACGGGGAAGATGGTCATATTATTAAAGTTAAAATTTCTAATGAGATGAAAGACAAACAAATAGAGAAATTAATAAAAGGAGAAGAAAAAAGACAAGCCGAAGGGTTGGAACTTATTCCTTCCGAGAATTATGTCTCAGAAGATGTTTTAAAGGCAAACGGTTCTGTATTTACTAACAAATATTCAGAAGGTTATCCAGGACGCAGATATTATGGCGGACAAGACTTTACCGATCAAGTAGAACGTTTAGCCATAGAACGTGTCTGTAAATTATTTAAATGTAAATTTGCAAATGTACAACCGCATTCAGGAGCACCAGCCAACCTAGCCGTGTATTCTGCTCTTTTGAGCCCTGGTGATGTCGTGCTCGGTATGGATCTTTCTCATGGGGGACATTTGACTCATGGACATCCGATGACATTGCCTGCGAAGATTTATAAATTTGTCACATACAAAATGAAAAATCCTGATACAGGGGAAATAGACTACGAAGATCTTCGTCGTGTTGCAAAAGAATTTAAACCGAAAATAATTTTGGCTGGTTTTTCTGCATATTCTCGCGCTCTTAATTATAAAAAGTTTGTAGAGATTGCACACGAAGTCGGAGCCGTCACTATGGCAGACATGGCACACATCGCTGGGCTCATTGCGGCTGGCGTTCTTCGTAACCCATTTGATGATGGTTTTGATATTATCACTTCAACTACTCATAAAACTTTGAGAGGTCCTCGTGGAGGTATAATTCTCACCAGAGAGAATGAAGAAATTGCGAAAAAAATTGATAAAGCTATTTTCCCAGGTATACAAGGTGGTCCTCATATGCATACGATAGCCGCGAAGGCAGTCGCTTTCGGTGAAGCAATGACACCTAAATATAAAAAATATGCCGGACAGATTTTGAAAAATGCAAAAGCAATGGAATCTGTTTTTCATAAAAACAATATACGAATGATAGGAGGTGGTACTGATAATCACCTTATTTTGGCTGATGTTTTCGGCTCTTTAGGAGTGACAGGTAAAGAAGCACAAACAGTTCTTGATGAAGTGGGCATTACCTTAAATATGAATGCTATTGCAGAGGATACAAGAAAGCCCATGGATCCATCTGGTATTCGTTTTGGTACTCCAGCTATCACCACAAGAGGATTTAAAGAAAAAGAATGTAAATATGTTGCGGAACTTATGATAAAAGTTTTGAAGAATAAAGATAATAAAAAAATAAAAGAATCTATACATAAAGAAATAAAAAAACTTGCTAAAAAATTCCCAATACCAAAGAAGTTTGTATAAAAAAATAATAAAATGGAACTACAAGTTGGTGTAAAAATTTTACTAAAAAATAAAGATGATAAATATCTTGTACTTTTTCGTTCCTTCAAAAGTAATCCCAAACCTCATAGAGAATATTGGGATATGCCTGGGGGGAGGATAAACACTGGCTCCTCTTTGATAGAAAATTTAAAAAGGGAAGTTATGGAAGAAACAGGGCTTGAGATTGAAGGTGAACCAGAATTAATTACTGCTCAAGATATTATGAAAGAACAACACGTCGTTCGTTTAGTTTATATTGGTTTTGGAAATGGAGAAGTAAAATTAAGCGAAGAACATTCCGAGTATAAATGGTTATCTTTTGAAGAACTTTCAAAATTAGAACCAATTGATTCTTATTTAAAGAAAATTTTAATATCCTTTTATAAAATATTAGAATAATAATATGCCACACATTCACGAAAAAGTTGATTTTACAGTAGAAGTATTTATTGTCTATAAAGATAAAGTACTTCTACGCATGCACGATAAATTTAATACATGGCTTTCTATTGGAGGACATATAGAACTCGATGAAAACCCTGTCGAAGCTGCTATTCGTGAAGTTAGAGAAGAGGTTGGGCTTGAAATAGAACTTATTGGACCTAAGTTACCTACACCAGATGAAACTGATGGTGTAGATTATAGACATATTGTTGGTCCAAGATATATTGGGGAACATCATGTAAATAATGTTCATAGACATATAATACTTGTATACTTTGCTAAAGCTAAAAATGATATAGTTTCTGAATCAATAATGGAACATGAACGAACTGAAACTCGTTGGGTGACAAAGGAGGAATTAAAAAATATGAAATTATTTCCTAATGTTTTGTCTTATGCAGAAGAAGCTCTAGAAGAATTGGGAGAAAAATAATTTATGAATTTAATAAATAAAATAATAAATATTGTTTTGAATATAATCCCAATTCTTATAATGATTTGGTTGATTCCTGTTATTAAAGATGATTACTTACTTACTGTTGTGTATGTAGGTATTATTTTATTTTGTTTATTTATTAAAAAAGAAAGAGGAGACGTTTTTATATTTATTTTTGGATTTTTTGCGATGATTTTATCTGAAATGATTTTTGTTAGTACTGGTGTTGAGACTTTTGTAAGAAATACCTTATTTGGGTTAATGCCATTATGGCTTCCGTTCCTTTGGGGCTATGGATTTGTGGTGATTAAAAGGGTATTAAAAATTTTAGAGATTTAGTATGGAAAACAAAATTGCTATTGATATAGTTTTACTTTTATCAAATGAGACAAACGATATCATTTGTGATTTCAGCAAAAAAATAGTTACTCCAAAAGATTTAAAGCCATATGTGTTGGATAATATAAATTATATTCCACACATTTCTCTTTTAATGGGGGTTGTGACAAGCGACAAACTAAATTTAGTCAAAGAAAAAATTAAACCAATTTTAAATAAATATTTACCACTCGAAATAACTTTTGACGGTTTAATAAAAAACAAATTTCCAGGACTTGAGATTAAAAAGACAAAAGAATTAGTTAATTTACAAAAAGACATAGCAGAAGCTATTCATTTAGATTATGATGCAACGAGAGATATGTTTTTTGATGCTGATATTTCAGATCAGGGGATAGAATGGATAAATAAATTTAGAGAAAATAATATTAATGACGGGAAATATAATATTCATATTACTCTTGGGTTAGGAGATATTGGTTCTTTAGACTTTAACTTACCTATTAAAACTACTATTAACACAGCAGCTGTTTGTCATATTGGATATGGTTGTTCTTGTAGAAAAATTTTAGCTAAAATAGTTGTTTAAGGAATTTTCAATTTAACTAAATTTCTGCTATATTTTCTATATGGCAAAAAAATACAAAGGGAGACTAATCGTTATAGATGGCACAGACGGGAGTGGGAAGGCAACGCAGGTTGCTCTTTTAGCAAAGAAATTAAAGAAAGAAGGTAAAACGGTTAAAATTGTTGATTTTCCTGATTATTATTCTAACTTTTTTGGTAAATTTATTGGCCATTGTTTAACCGAGCAATATTATAATTTTGTTAAGGTTCATCCGAAAATAGCTTCAGTACTTTATGCCGCAGATCGTTTTGAGTCAAAAGAAAAAATAGAAGTTTGGCTTAAAAAAGGTTATATAATCATTGCAAATAGATATGTTAGTGCAAACCAGATTCATCAAGGAGGCAAAATTGAAAACGTTAGGAAGCGACAAGTTTTTATAAAATGGTTGGATGAAATGGAATATGGTGTTTTTAAAATTCCGAGACCAGATGTAGTTTTTTACTTAAATCTTCCTTTGCCTTTCATCCTAAATTTGATAAAAGAACGTAATGAAAATAGTAAACGTTCATATGTGGGAAAAAAGAAAGATATTGTTGAAGGAGATATTGAATATCTGACGAATTCAAATAAGAGCGGTCTTTGGCTCGCAAAAACCCAGCCAGAGTTTATGAAAGTAGAATGTGTTTCAAAAAATGTTATACGTTCACGAGAAAATATTCACGAAGAAGTTTATAAAAAGGTAAAAAAAGTTTTAAGATAAAATCATGCAATTAAAAGCTAAAAAATTAAATAAAGATGCGAAATTACCTACTCATGGTCATCCTGGGGATGCAAGTATTGATTTTTATTCTATAGACAAGGTAGTTTTCCCGCCTTTTGGCCAGCAAAGAGTTCCGACTGGTGTAGCCGTAGAAATTCCAGAAGGACACGTAGGTCTGATATGGGATAAATCAAGTATTTCTTTTAATTTTGGATTGAAAGTTATGGGAGGTGTCATAGATGCTGGTTTTAGAGGAGAATTAGTTATGAATCTTTTTAATACTAGAAATGAAGAAGTTGTATTAGAAAAAGGACAGAAAGTCGCTCAAATGCTCATACAAAAATTTGAACACTGTGATATTCTTGAAGTAGACGAACTTTCAGAAACTGTAAGAGGAGAAGGCCGCGAAGGTTCAACTGGACTTTTTTAGTATAGATATGAAAGAAAAAATAGAAAATTTAATAAAAGAAACACTAGAGAAACTGGATATTGAATACGGAAGTATTTCCCTTGAGCATCCAGCAGATTTGAAAATGGGAGATTATTCGACGAATGTGGCAATGACTCTCGCTAAGAATCTGAAGATGAATCCGAAAGATTTGGCAGATAAGATAGTAGATTCTCTAAAGCAGGGCTTTAAAAATTCCCCAAAGCCCAGCTTTTTGGAAAAAATAGAAGCGAAAAATGGTTTTGTTAATTTTTATTTATCTCAGGAATTTTTTGTTGATTCTGTAAAAGAAATTTTAGAAAATAAAAATTTTGGACATAATAATTTTTTTATAAATAAAAAGGTAATGGTTGAATACACAGACCCTAATCCTTTTAAACCTTTTCATATTGGGCATCTAATGACTAATGCAATAGGGGAATCTGTCTCACGAATCGTTGAATTTTCTGGAGCAAAAGCAATTCGCGCGAATTATCAAGGAGACGTTGGCCCACATGTAGCGAAAGCTATCTATGGCCTTTTGAAATTTAGTATGCCCGATGAAAATAAATCTATTCCCGAGAAGGCACGATATATAGGTGAGCTTTATGCAAAGGGTAGTGATGCTTATGAGACTGATGAAAATTCAAAAAAGGAAATAGATGATATAAATCAAAAAATTTATGATAGAAGTGACGAAAGAATAAATGAGATTTATGATTGGGGAAGGAGAGTGACGCTTGAAGCATTTGAAGAAATTTATAAAATTCTTGGAACAAACTTTAATTATTATTTTTTTGAAAGCCTTGTCGCCCCTATCGGAGAAAAAATAGTTAATGAAAACCTAAATAAAATTTTTGAAAAATCAGAAGGAGCAATAGTATTTAAAGCAGAAAAATATGACCCGAAACTTCACACCAGAGTTTTCATAAATTCCAAAGGACTTCCCACTTA
This sequence comes from Candidatus Nomurabacteria bacterium, assembly GCA_023267215.1. GTDB lineage: Bacteria > Patescibacteriota > Minisyncoccia > Phycocordibacterales > UBA9973 > UBA9973. The sequence continues at coordinate 302,461 of JAHFNS010000002.1, forward strand.
TGAGACTAAAGAATTGGGACTTTCCAAAGTGAAGTTTGAAAAAGAAAATCCTGACATCTCTATAGTGGTTACAGCTAATGAGCAGGGAGAGTATATGAAAGTAGTAGAACAGGCTCTTAAATTAATTAGTCCTTTATATGCTTCCAAAATGAAACATATTACTCACGGCATGATGCGTCTTGCTTCTGGCAAGATGTCTTCACGAAAAGGAAATGTGATTACTGGAGAATCTTTGTTGTTAGAATCTTGTGAGCAAATTTTAGAAAAGATAAAAGATAGGAATTTTACAGAAGAAGAAAAGAAACAAGTGAGTGAAGAAGTTGGGGTTGCTGCTCTCAAATATTCTATTCTAAAGCAAAATATTGGTGGAGATATTATTTATGATGCAGAAAAATCTATTTCTTTTGAAGGAGATTCTGGTCCATACTTACAGTACTCATATGCACGAGCAAATTCTATTTTGGAAAAAGCAAAATTAGAAAATATTTTACCTGGATTTTTATTCTCAAAGTCGGGCTTTGAAGATTTAAAAAAGCCTGACTTTTGGGATATAGAAAAATTATTGTATAGATTCCCAGAAATTGTATATAGGTCGGGAGAAGAATTTGAGCCCCATTACATTGCAAATTATTTGATAGAAATCGCTCGTGCATTTAATACCTATTATGGTAATACAAAAATAATAGATAAGAATGATCCAGAGTCTCCATATAAAATAGCTCTCACCTTGGCTTTCTCTTTGGTTATGAAAAATGGACTTTATCTTCTAGGTATAAAAGTCCCAGAAAGGATGTAGAAAAAAAAGGTTTTTTCTGCTAATATCTTAATATGGAAGAAAAAACAAGCAAATCTGAAACAGTGCTTAGAGAAGAGCGGGTTTTGGAATTTTGGAAGAAAAATAATATTTTTCAGAAATCTTTAGAAAAAGAGTCACCGCTCGGTGAATTTGTTTTTTACGAAGGTCCGCCTACAGCCAATGGCAAGCCGGGTATTCATCATCTAGAAGCTCGAGCATTCAAGGATGCAATTCCTAGATACAAGACGATGAGAGGGTATCACGTCGGCCGCAAGGGTGGCTGGGATACTCATGGCCTACCAGTAGAACTTCAAGTGGAAAAAAAGTTGGGTCTAGATTCTAAAATTGCTATCGAAAAATACGGTATTGCGAGATTCAATCAAGAGTGTAAAGAAAGTGTTTGGCAATACACAGACGACTGGAGTAAATTTACTGAACGCATAGGCTACTTTGTTGATCAAGAAAATGCATATGTCACATATCACAATTCATACATAGAGTCTGTCTGGAATGTTCTGAAGAAAGTTAACGAACAAAAATTACTCTATAAGGATTATAAGGTTGTTCCATGGTGTCCTAGATGTGGAACAGTTCTTTCTTCTCATGAGCTTGCTCAAGGATATGAGAATATAAAAGATTTATCAGTTTATGTGAAGTTTAAAATAAAAAATCAAGACAATACTTTTATCCTCGCTTGGACGACGACTCCTTGGACATTGCCGGGCAATGTCGCTCTGGCTGTCGGGGAAAAGATCGATTATGTAAAGATAGAAAAAGAAAAAGAATTTTTAATATTAGCTAAAGCACGTTTGTCTGTAATTGATGGTGAATATAAAGTAGTAGAAGAATTTAAAGGGAAAGATTTGCTCGGATTAGAATACGAGCCTCTTTATCCATTTTTACAAGAAACTATTTCGGGAAAAGAAAAAGAAAAAATGGATAAAGCATATAAAGTATATGCAGCTGACTTTGTGACCACAGAAGATGGTACTGGGGTGGTGCATACCGCAGTGATGTATGGTCAGGATGACTTCGTGCTAGGAAACGAGATAGGCTTGCCGAAGCATCATCTTGTAGGCCTCGATGGTAAATTTTTAGAGGGCACCGGATTTTTAGAAGGTAGATTTGTAAGAGACGAAGAAGTGGCTGTGGACATTATTAAAGATTTAGCTAATCGTCCTACAGGTCCTCTCTTGTTTAAAAAAGAAAGGTACGAACACTCATACCCGCATTGTTGGCGTTGTCATACTGCACTCATTTATTACGCTCGAGATTCTTGGTACATAAAAATGTCTGATCCAAAGATCAAAGAAAAAATGATAGAGGAGAATAAAAGTATAAATTGGGAACCATCCCATATTCGTGATGGACGTTTTGGTGAGTGGTTGAAAGATATTAAAGATTGGGCAATCTCAAGAGAAAGATATTGGGGTACGCCTCTTCCTGTCTGGACTTGTGACACTTGTAAAAATATGGAAGTTCTAGGAAGTGTAGAAGATATAAAACAAAGAACTAAAAAATCTGGTAATAAATATTTTGTCATGCGACATGGGCAGGCAGAAAATAATATTGAAGATGAAAATAGTATTCATCATAAGGAGCTCAATCATATAGCAAAACTTACAGAAAAAGGGAAAGTGCAAGTTTTAGAAAATTCTAAAAATTTTAAAGAAAAGATAGATATGGTATTTTGTTCACCATTTCAAAGAGCGAAAGAAACTGCAAAAATAGTTTGTGAGCAAATTAATTTTCCATTTGATAAAATTGTTTATGATAGTCGAATACAAGAATGGGAATCTAGTTCTCTTTTTGAAGGTAAGAAAAAAGCTGTATTTAATAAATATTATGATGTAGATTATTTAGATAATCCGACTGAAACATTGCCTGACGGAGAAAGTTTTTCAGAATTAGTGAAAAGAGTTGGTGATTTTATTTATGAATTAGAAACAAAATACTCAGGTAAAAATATTTTAATTTTTGGACATGGAAGTGCCACCAATGCTTTGAGTTTTGTAGTTCAAGGATTCTTATTGAATTCTTTGTCTAGTAAAAATAATCTATTTAAAGAACTTCAAAATGCAGAAATTAAAAAATTTGATTTTGTTTTACTTCCACACAATGAAAATTATGAATTGGATTTACATAGACCATATGTTGATGAAATAGAACTTATTTGTAAATGTGGAGGAAAATTGGTACGCACAAAAGAAGTCATGGATGTATGGCTCGATTCTGGTGCTATGCCTTTTGCTCAGAGTCACTATCCTTTTGAAAATAAAGAATGGGTGGACGGAGTAGGTTACCCAGCAGATTTTATTTCTGAAGCCATAGATCAGACTCGTGGATGGTTTTACACCTTGCATGCAGTTGGAGTTTTGATGGGACGTGGAAAAGCATTTAAAAATGTTATTTGTTTAGGACATTTACTTGATGCAAAAGGGAAGAAGATGTCTAAATCTTTAGGTAATGTCGTCGACCCTTGGGTAATGATAGAAAAATATGGAGCGGATACGTTACGACTATGGATGTATTCTGTAAATCAGCCAGGTGAGTCTAAAAATTTTGATGAAAAGACAGTGCTCGAACTTCATAGACAAATATTCGGCCTACTTTACAATGTTTTGGTTTTCTATGATCTCTATCGAGATCCTCAATTAGAAGTTTCTGAGTACAAAAAATCAGATGATGTTTTAGACCAATGGATTTCAGCTAGACTTGATGAATTGATAAAAGTTTCTACAGAAAATCTAGACAATTACAAACTTCTCGAACCTACGAGAGCTGTTCGTGATTTCATCGGTGATCTTTCTACTTGGTATCTACGTCGATCACGCGACAGAATAAAAGATGGAGACAAAGGTGCAAAACAAACCTTATATTATGTCTTGAAAAATATTGCGAAGATCATGGCGCCATTTGCCCCGTTTGCAGCTGAAGATATATGGTTGAAATTGAAAAATGAAAAAGATGAAGAAAGTGTACACTTAGCAAGTTGGCCTACGGTAGAAAAAGTTGATGAAAAAATAATAGAAGATATGGAGAAAGTTCGAGAGATAGTTTCTCTTGGGCTCGAAGCTAGACAAAAATCAGGAATAAAAGTTCGTCAGCCGTTAGCTACTTTAAAATTTAAAGTTCAAGGAAAGCTTTCAGATGAACTGACTTCTCTTATCAAAGATGAAGTGAATGTGAAAGAAGTAGTCTTTGATGAAAAAATAGAAAATGAAGTCTTTCTTGATACAAAAATCTCAGAAGAACTAAAAGAAGAGGGAAGCTATCGCGAACTCGTGAGAGGAATCCAAGATATGCGTAAAAAAATGGGGCTTACTCCTAGTGACGTTGTCTCTATATCTGTCGACACCAGTGATGAAGGTAAAAAATTGATTCAAAAGTTCGAAAAAGATCTCTCAAAAGTAATCCTTGCTTCAAAAATAGAGTTTAAACCAAACGAAGGGGAAGAAATAAAAGTAGACGAACTAGTATTTAAAGTAAAAATAGAAAAGTAGTATAATTTAAATATGGAAGACTTTTTAATAGAAGCTAGAAAATTAGCATATAGTGAAACGGATAAAAATGATACTCCTCCGGTACCTATACTGAATTTATCCACAAACAAAGGTAAAGAAATTGCTCAAAAACTAGGTGCGAATGTAGATATAGTTGAAGCTGGTACTTTACTTATGGATTGTGCTCTAGGTAGAGCCTTAAAAGAAAATCGCAGGGAAGAGCATGTCAAAATGTCTTTAGATTTGGCTAACGAATTACTAATAAAATCTACTATAAATGAAGACGAAAAAGAAAATATCCGTCGTTGTATTTTACAACATCATGGAGTAGATAAATTTTATTCTTTAGAATCAGAGATTTGTTGTAATGCAGACTGTTATAGATTTATTTCTTTGAAAGGATTTATTATGCAAGCTCGATATGGTAGAGATATGTCTTTTGAGGAAATGGTTGAGTTGTTCAAAGAAAAAGTGGATGAAAAATGGAATGCAATAAGCATCCCGTTTGTTCGAGAAGAACTAAGTCCTCAACACAAAATTATTCTTGAAATGTTAAAGGTTTTGTAAAAATAAAGTAGATGAAAATTTTTAAATTTGAACAATCTGGTTTTATTCTAGAAACTGAAAAAGGTTTTCGTGTGGCTTTTGATATAGGTAATAAAACACCAATTGAAAAACTTGAAAATGTGAAAGTAGATGCGATGTTTGTAACCCATATTCATGGGGACCATTTTTCTTTAGAGCAAATTAAAAAATTATCTCCAAAAAAATTATATTTAGGAGAACAGTGTAAAGAAGCTCTTGGTAAATATTCACCTCCTTTTGAAACCATAGAAGTGAAAGCTGACAATCAAGTTAATATCGAAGATATAAAAATTAAAATTTTTGATGTAGATCATGGTCCTAATGTTACTGCCCCGGTAAAGCAAAATTTTGGTTTTTTGATAGTAGTAGATAATAAAAAAATATATTTTGCTGGTGAAATGTTTTATGAATCTGGTATTAGTGTTTCAAATCTAGAAGTTGATTATGCTTTTTTCCCAATAGGAACTTTTTATACATTTGGCCCTAAAGAGGCATTTGCCTTTGCAAAAAAATTTAAAAAAATTGGAGAAATTATACCAATGCATTATGAAAAAACGCCAGAAACAAAAATTGAGTTTTTAAACTTAATAAAAGGTTATTTTAATATAAGCCAATTTACTATATAATTTATCTATGAAAAAAGTATTTATAATACATGGTTTTGGTGGAATTCCAAATGGAGGCTGGATTCCATGGTTAATGGAGGAGTTGGCTAAAGAAAAAATTTATGCCTGTGCTTTGCCTATGCCAGAATCAAAAAAACCTATTGTTTCCAAGTGGACAGAAGAGATTGTTCATGCGATAGAGAACTCAACAGAAGATGAAATTTATCTAATAGGGCACAGCTTAGGTGCTTCCGCTATCTTGAAATTTCTTGAATCTTACGATGGCAATAAAAAAATTTCAGGTGTTGTTTTGATGTCTGGCTTGATTAGTCCATTGGAAGCTCTAGATCCTGAAAGTAAATATCGTTTAATAGATTCTTTTGTTGTCCCACCAATAAATTTTGAAAATATAAAAAATAAGGCGGATAAATTTACTGTTTTTCATAGTATTGATGATCCGGCTGTACCATTTTCTCATGCTGAAAAAATATCTAGTGCACTTGATTGCAAACTTACGAAAGTAGAAAAAGGAGGACATTTTTATATCCTATCTGAACCTATTTGTTATGAAATACCAGGATTGATCGAAGTCGTGAGAGAAGTTTTAAATTAATGCATCATATATACCATACAGAAGGAATAATATTGAGTAGTGGGAACTTCGGCGAAACGGGGAAGTACTATTCTATTTTCACTCGCGACTTAGGGATGATATACGCTAGTGCCCAAGGTGTGCGAAAGATATCTTCAAAACTTCGTTTTGTTTTGCAAGATTTCTCATATTTGAAAATTGATTTAGTTAAAGGAAAAGATTTCTGGAGAATCACAAGTGTATCGAAAACAAATGAACTTGAAAATTTATCGAGGACTGGAACCTTCGAAGTTTTTGTAAATATTTCAAAATTATTAAAAAGACTTCTGGCTGGCGAGGATAGAAATGAAGAATTATTTATTGATCTTTTAAAAGGTCTATCCATCTTAAATAAATCTGAGACGAATGAAGAGTTGCGTAGTATCGAGGCCATCATAGTATTGCGTATCTTAAACAACCTAGGATATATAGGAGGGAATGAAGTTTTGAAAGATTTTATAAAATCTCCTTTCGAGGAAGAATTGATATTCAAAGTGCCCGAAAGTAGAGCTAAAATATTACATCAAATAAACAAAGCACTCAAAGAAACACATTTATAAGTATTTTTTTGAGAGTTTTTAAATCTCATTTTTAATGTTATAATTAAAAGATGTTATCTCGCGATAGAAATAAATTAAACAGAATAGAAGAATTGAAAAGCAAACTGTTTGATAAAGATTTTAAAGTAAAAATGGAACATCGTGATAACTTTCCTCATTTTCAACAAAAAGAAGTGATGGATTCTTGGGGAGAAAATGAAAGTGTAGAGACGAATTTTGAAGAAAATTTTTTTATGAAAACATCCATGTTTAAAAAATTTTTTATATTTTCAGTTGCTTTTTTTGTTCTAGCTGTGGGTTACGCTGCTTATGTGTTTTTTGCTAATAGCAACTCTGTTTCTAATGATAATATTGATATCACTGTACAAAGCAATGCTTTTACTAACGGCGGAGAAGATTACCCTCTCTTGCTTGAAATAGCCAATAGAAACAGTTCACCGATTTTGTTGGCTGACTTAGTAATAGAATATCCAAAAAGTTCACAATCTGATTTATCAAAAGACAATGAACATTTACGTATTTCTTTAGGAACGATTCCAGCGGGGGGAGTAAAAAATGAAAATGTGAAGTTGGTATTTTTTGGTGAACAAGGGAGTGTCCGTCCAATAAATATTTCTCTTGAATATAGAGTTGAAGGTTCTAACGCTATTTTTGTCAAAGAAAAACCTTATGAAATTTCTATAAATTCCACACCGATAAATCTTTCTGTCGATGCACCTACTGAGGTGAATACAAATCAAGATATCACCTTGGGAGTAAAAGCTACTTTGAATTCAACGAAGGCTGTTTCTGGTATGCTTTTAAAAATTGATTACCCGATTGGTTTTCAATTTACTAAAGCAACGCCTTCACCTTCAATAGGGAATAATGTTTGGGATTTGGGAGATATTACCCCTGGAACAGAACGAAATATTTCTATTTCTGGAAAAATGGTTGATGTTTTTGACGGAGAAGAGAAAGTTTTTCGTGTTTGGAGTGGAACTCAATCTTCTTCAGATAAATCATCGATTGATGTTGTTTTCAATTCTCTAGAACATATTGTCGCTATAAAAAAATCTTCAATTGAGGCAAAGCTTTTAGTCAACGGAGTTTTAAATAGTGAGTATGCAGTAGATACAAAAACCGGGGTTCAAGGGCAAATACAATGGACCAATAATTTAGAAACGAAAATAAATGATTTAAAAATTATAGCAAAAATTTATGGTAACGCGCTTGATCGCAAATCAATATCGGCCAAAGAAGGTTTTTATGACTCTACTCAAGATTCTATTATTTGGGATAAAAATTCACAAAGCAAGTTTGCAGAAATAAATCCTGGTGATTCTGGGGTTGTCTCTTTTTCTCTTTCTCCACTTTCACTTTTTGGAGCACAAGGCGGAATGATTTCTTCTCCCACTATAAATATAGATGTATCAATAACAGGGAGACAGTCAGAAGGAGGTGATCTGGCGACAAATTTAAGCAGTCAAGAATCTAAAGTTATCAAAATAATTTCGGATATTGGTTTTTCTTCTAAGGCGCTTTATTATTCTGGGCCATTTAAAAATACTGGACCAATTCCTCCAAAAGTCGGAGAAAAAACTCTCTATACTATTACTTGGTCTCTTTCAAATACAGCTAATAATATTTCTAAAGCGCAGGTCTCTTCTTCTATTCCTTCTTGGATTCGATTTGTTGGAACAACAACTCCTCTTTCAGAAGATTTGGTTTATAATCCTTCTACCAGAGAAATAATTTGGAACGCTGGGACAGTATTAAAAGGAACTGGAATTACCGGAGAAAATAAAGAAGTTTCTTTTCAAGTTGAACTCACCCCTTCTCTTTCTCAAGTTAACACAGCACCTATTATTATAAATAGTGCAATTTTGACCGGACACGATGATTTTGCTAATGTTGATGTAAAGGTTAGTAAGACATCTTTGGATGCTAGACTTTTAGGAGATTCAAGTTTTCCGCCTAATGGAGGCAAAGTAGTCGATTAGTCTTTTAAACTTAGCTTAAGATACACAGATAAAATATGAAAGAAGAAAAAAACAATTTAATGGAAAAAATAGTTTCGCTTTGTAAAAGACGAGGTTTTATTTTTCCAGGTTCGGAGATTTATGGAGGACTAGCGGGGACTTATGATTATGGTCCTCTTGGTTCTTTATTAAAAAAGAATATAGAAGATTCCTGGTTAGATTATTTTATTCGCAGTAGAGAAAATATTTATTTAATAGATACTCCAATTTTAATGCATCCAAGAGTTTGGGAAGCTTCTGGTCATGTAGAAAATTTTGTCGATCCAGTTTCTAAATGCAAAACTTGTGGAAATAGTTTTCGTTCTGATCAAATAGAAGATAAAGAAAAATGTCCAAATTGTGGTGGAAAACTTTCTAATCCAAATAATTTTAATTTAATGCTTGAAACAAAAATGGGAGCTTCAGAAGAAACAGCCATTAAAACTTTTTTGAGGCCTGAAGAAGCTCAAAGTATGTTTGTTAATTTTAAAAATGTTTTACAATCAATGTCTCCTAAAGTTCCTTTTGGTATTGCACAGATAGGTAAAGCATTCAGAAATGAAATAACTCCAAGAGATTTTACTTATAGATTACGTGAATTTGAGATAATGGAATTTGAATATTTTATTCACCCCGATGCTCCATGGGAAGCTCTCTTTGATAATTTCTTACTAGAACAAAAAGAATGGCTTTCTAGAATTGGAGTTGATGTAACAAAACTTCATCCATTGGAACATCCAGAAAATGGTCGTGCTCATTATAGTAAAAAAACTGTTGATTTAGAGTTTGAATATCCTTTTGGTATTAAGGAGCTTACAGGTCTTGCTCATAGAGGTGATTATGATTTAAAAAGACACCAAGAATTTTCTGGAGAAAAAATGGAAGTATTGGATGATGCAACTGGAGAAAAATTTATTCCGCATGTTTTAGAACCTACTGTCAGCGTAGATAGAGCCATGCTTGCACTTATTTGTTCTACTTATCGAGAAAGTGGAGAAGGAGATAATATGCGAGTTTATCTAAAATTTCCTCCATCAATTGCTCCATATAAAGCTTGTGTTTCTCCATTATTAAAAAATAAATCAGAACTTGTGTCTTATGCCAAAAATGTTTTTACAGAATTAAAAAAAGAATTTGGTTGGATAGCTTGGGATGACAATGGCAATATAGGTAAGCGTTATAGAAGACAAGACGAGATAGGTACGCCATTTTGTATAGTTATAGATTTCGATACATTGACCGACAATATGGTGACTGTTCGCGATAGGGATACGGGTGAACAAGAGAGAATAAAAGTATCTGATTTGAAAAAATATATACAAGATAAAATAAGTTAATCACCACCCCCAAATGAAATTCAAAAAAACAATTTTAAAAAATGGTTTAAGAATAATAACAGTGCCGATGAAGGACAATCCGACAGCGACTGTTTTGGTATTGGTTGAAGCTGGTTCTAAATATGAAACAAAAAAAATAAATGGCCTATCGCATTTCTTAGAACATATGTGCTTTAAGGGCACAACTAAAAGGCCAAAAGCGATAGATATTTCTAAAGAATTAGATGCACTGGGCTCACAATACAATGCTTTCACAGCTCAAGAATACACTGGATATTATGCGAAGTCTGATGCAAAACATTTTAAACAGATTTTTGATGTGGTTACCGATATCTATTTGAATTCAACTTTTCCAGAAGCTGAAATGCAAAAAGAAAAAGGTGTCATTATCGAAGAAATAAATATGTACGAAGATATGCCTAACAGACATGTGCAAGACCTGATGATGGGGCTTCTTTACGGTGATCAACCAGCAGGTTGGAACATTGCTGGAGACAAGAAAAATATTTTAAATATGAAACGTGATGATTTTGTGAAATATAAAAAATCACATTACTTACCAGAAGCCACAGTTATAATAGTTGCGGGCCAGGTGAAGGAGGGTGATGTCTTAAAAGAAGTTAAAAAAGTTTTTGGTAAAGTCCCAAGTGGAGTGAAAGCCAAAAAGTTGAAAGTCAAAGAAAAACAAACAAAGCCAGAAGTGTTGGTGAGTTATAAAAAGACAGATCAGACACATTTTGTATTGGGAGTGCGTAGTCATGATTTATTTAGCAAGAAAAATGCTGTGCTTTCTGTTTTGGGTGGAGTTTTAGGAGGAGGAATGAGTTCAAGGCTTTTTCAAAAATTGCGTGAAGAAATGGGCGTCGGATATTATGTGCGTGCTTATAACGATTCTTATACTGATCATGGATTTATGCAGATTTCTGCTGGAGTAGATAATAAAAGAATAGAAGAAGTTTTGGAGGCTGTACTTTTAGAATGTAAAAAGTTAAAAGAAGAAAAAGTGAGTCTAGAAGAATTGAATAAAGTAAAAGAATTTCTAATAGGCAATATGAAGCTTTCTTTAGAATCAACAGATGACATCGCAGGTTTCTATGGTTTACAAGAAGTTTTGAAACGTGAAGTAAAAAAAGCAGAAGAGAAAGCAGAAGAAATTAGGAAAGTAAAAGCAGAGGATATAAAACTTTTAGCTAATACTATTTTCAAAAACGACAAGCTAAATCTTGCCTTGATTGGACCATTTAAAGATAAAACAAAATTTTCCAAAATACTGAAATTTTAAGTATTTTGTGTTATTATACTTTTATGTCAGAAAAAGGTGATATCAGTTCTATTTCGATAAACACCGGTACTATTATCCGCTTTTTTTTAGTGGCTCTTGGATTTTTTTTGATTTGGTATTTGAGAGATCTATTTCTAGTACTCTTGACTGCTATAATGCTCGCTTCTTTTGTGGAAGCGGCTATACCTCATTTCAAAAAAATAAAAATTAACAGAGTCTTTGCGGTTGTAATAATTTATATTTCTACTATTTTTGTATTAGCTCTCTTGTTTTATCTTTTTGTGCCACTACTTATAACAGAAATATATAATTTTTCTGTATTTTTATCATCTTATATTCCAGATTCTTCGATTATAAATTATTTTAAAAACGATGCTTTTTCTGGAGCAAAAGATATTATAAATAATCTTTCTCATAGTCTTTCTTTAACCACTCTTATTGCCACTTCTAACGCTTTTATAAGTAGTCTTTCAACCGGATTTTTCCAAGTATTTTCCGTAGCCTTTGGTGGTATTTTCAATTTAGTTCTTATTGTTCTTATTTCTTTTTATCTTTCGATTCAAGACAGAGGAATAGAGAAATTTTTAAGAATTATTTTACCATTGCAATATGAAGAATATGCAGTGGATTTGTGGGAACGTTCACGTAAGAAGATTGCTTTATGGATGAAAGGACAGTTGCTTTTAGGTATCCTTATTACTATTTTGACCTACTTAATGTTATCTATAATGGGAATTCAGTACGCTCTTCTTTTGTCTATTATTGCAGGATTGATGGAATTAATTCCTTATGGTATTTTAGTGGCCCTTATTCCAGCTGTTTATTTTTCTTTTCTTTCTGGTGGTATTGGGAGCGCTTTTATGGTTGCTGGAGCCTATATAATTTTACATCAATTTGAAGTTTTTCTTTTTTCTCCTTTAGTTATAAAAAGTGTAGTAGGGCTTTCTCCATTAGTGGTGATTATTGCAGCTACTATGGGTTTTGAATTAGGAGGATTTTGGGGCTTAGTACTTGCTATTCCAGTAGCAGTTTTTATAATGGAATTATTGGGTGATTTGGAAAAAAATAAAACTTTTGCTAGATCAAAAAATGATGACAAAAAATAGTTTTTACATTACGACTACATTGCCTTACGTGAATGCTCCTCTACATATGGGACATGCACTTGAGCTTATACGTGCAGATGCGATAGCTCGTTGCAAAAAGTTATATGGTTTTGATGTTTACTTTAATACTGGTACAGACGAACATGGTATAAAAATATACGAAAAAGCAAAAGAACAAAATTTAGATGTGCAAGATTTTGTTGATCAAGGATTCGAGACGTTCAAAAAACAATTAAAAATGTTTGGCATGAGTGATGATGTTCATTTTGTCCGTACTACAGACAAGCACCACATAGAATCAGCACAATATTTTTGGAAACTTGTTGAGAAAAATGGTTTTATCTACAAAAAAAATTACGAAACTAAATATTGTAAAAGTTGCGAAAGTGAAAAGACAGATTCAGAATTAGAAAATGATGAATGCAAAGAACATCTTGGGGTAAAAATTTCTGTAATAAATGAAGAAAATTATTTTTTCAAATATTCTTCTTTCCAAGATAAACTTTTAAATTTTTATGAAAAGAATCCAAATTTTATAATTCCAGATTTTCGTTTTAATGAAATAAAAACATTTGTGAAAAATGGATTACAAGATTTTTCTATTTCAAGACTTAAAGCTAAAATGCCTTGGGGGATAGAGGTACCAGGGGATAGTGAACATGTGATGTATGTGTGGTTTGATGCATTGGTTAATTATATTTCTACTTTAGGCTGGCCCGAGAATTCTCCCCGCCTTGTGGAGGAGGGGGTTGGGGGTGGTGATGAGAATTTATTCGAAAAATTTTGGGTGAATGGCACTCCTACACAATATTGTGGTAAAGATAATACCCGTTTTCAAGGTGCTATGTGGCAAGCTATGCTTTTTGCCGCAGATGTTCCAAATTCCCATCAGATAATAGTAGATGGTTTTATTACAGGGGAAGGTGGAATAAAAATGTCTAAATCTCTTGGTAATGTTGTTGACCCCAGAGATATCGTAGATGAGTATGGAGTAGAGGCTCTTAGATATTTCTTATTGAAGGAAGTAAGTAGTTTTGAAGATAGTCCTTTTACCATAGAACGATTCAAAGATTCTTACAATTCAGGTCTTGCAAACGGTTTAGGCAACTTATCCTCAAGAATTTTAACTCTTTCAGAAAAATATTTAGAAAAATGTCCAGAGATTCCAGAAGTAACAGATTTTACAGAATATTTTAAAATTTACGAAGAATTTGATTTAAAGAAAGTAATGGATTATATCTGGGATAAGATACAAAACCTTGATAAAAAAATTCAAGAAACACAGCCTTTTAAAGTTGTGAAGATAGACGAAGAAAAAGGGAGGGAAATGATAAAAGAATTAATTTTAGAACTTTATACTATTGCACGAATGCTAAATCCTGTAATGCCAGAAACAAATGAAAAACTAAAGAAATTAATTAGAGAAAACAAAAAACCAGAAGCCCCTCTATTTTTAAGGAAAGAATAATATGATTCCAAAATACATCGATATACACGCACATGTAAATTTTAAAGTCTTTGAAGAAGATCATGATATTGTCACGCGTAGGGCACTTGATAATGATACTTGGTTTTTCAATGTTGGCACTCAGATAGATACTTCTCGTGAAGCCATGAGGATGGCCCACAGGTATGAAGATGGTGTTTTTGCTGTAGTCGGATTGCATCCGATACACACAGATGCTTCTTATCATGATAAACAAGAGCTAGGAGAAGAGGGAATAGAGTTCACTTCGCGAGGGGAAGCTTTTGATAAAGAAGCTTATAGGGAGCTTTTAAAAGATCCGAAAGTAGTCGCTATCGGTGAATGTGGTCTTGATTATTTTCACACAGAAGAGAAATCCATTGCCAAACAAAAGAAAACATTTATAGAACAAATAGAGTTGGCCAACGAAGTGGGCAAGCCACTTATGATACATGTCCGAAATAATTATGAGGATGAAAGCAGGAATGCCTATGTTGATATTTTGGAAATTTTAAAAAAGCATGCAAAAGTGAAAGGAGTGGTTCATTTTTTTGAAGGTAGCTTAGAAGACGCAAATAATTTTATAAAAATTGGTTTTATGATTTCTTTCACTGGGGCCATCACGTATCCTTCTAGAAAAAATAAAAGGAATTGTGATTATGAAGAGATAATAAGTAATATTCCTCTTGATATGATACTAACAGATACTGATTCTCCTTATCTAGCGCCCGTACCACATCGTGGAAAACGAAACGAGCCCTTATACGTCAAAGAAATAGTCAAAAGGATTGCTGAAATTAAAAGTTTACCAGAAGTCGAAGTGGCGAAGGCTATCATAGCAAATGCTAAGAAACTTTTTTTGATCCCATCGCTCTCGAGCGACAGGGTGGACATTTAAGGCCAAAATTGCTAATATATTTCTATCTCATTTGAACTGGCACTGAATCCAGTTCACAAAGGTCCATAATGAGATTTATTAAAAGTAATTGAAATATCTAAAAAATATGGAAGAAACAAATGAGAATGTAGAAGCTAGTTCTCGTATTTATGAAGTTGCGTATCTTTTGTCTTCAAATATTTCTGAAGAAGAAATACCCGTTGTTTATGGTAATTTGAAAGATCTTATTATCAACTTGGGTGGAGAAATAATTTCAGACGAAATGCCTAAAATGATTCCTCTTTCTTATACGATGACTAAAGTTGTCCAAAATATCCGAAGCAAGTTTACTTCAGCTTTTTTTGGTTGGGTAAAATTTGAAATGAAATCGGAAAAAGTTTTAGAATTGAAGAAAAAACTTGATTTAGATCCAAATCTTATCAGATTTTTGATTTTAAAAACGGTCAAAGAAAATACTATTGCCGCCAAAAGATTTGTTTATAGAGATTCAAAAAGAAAAATGCCGATAATAAAAAAAGAAGATCAAAACGAGACTTCTTTACCTATCGACAAAGAAGAGATTGATAAAGAAATAGATGCTATGGTCGCTTAATTATTAGTATTAATTTAAAAAATATATGTACTTAAATAAAGCAATTGTAATAGGAAATCTTACTCGTGATCCAGAGATTCGTTCTCTACCATCGGGTATAAAAGTTTGTTCTTTTTCTTTAGCTACCAATCGTGTCTGGAAAGATAAAAATGGTGCACGTCAAGAATCTACAGATTATCATAATGTTGTTGTCTTTGGACGCCAAGCAGAAACAGTCGCTCAATATATGAAAAAAGGAAGTTCAATCCTCGTAGAAGGTAGAATGCAGACTAGAAGTTGGGATGACAAAACAAGTGGAGAAAAAAAATATCGTACAGAAATAGTAGCAGATCGCACTCAATTTGGTCCAAAGAGTGGGGGAAGTTCTGAAACAGTTCAAGATTCAGATTCTTCTAAGGCATCAAGTGTAAAAGAGAAAGAAGGACTTGATACGATAGAATATCCAGAGGAAGATATTAATCCAGAAGATATACCTTTTTAGTAATTAAGTAAAGTCCCTAAGCTGGGCATAGGGGATTCCCCTATGCCCAGCTTAGGGGCACAACAAAACAATGAAACAAGATTATTTTTCAGCAAACAATATAAAATACATAGACTATAAGGATATTGATATTCTAAAAAGATTTTTAAATCCAAATGGTAAAATTATGAGTCATAAACGTACAGGACTTACAGCTAAAAATCAACGAGCTTTAGCTTTGGCTGTTAAAAATGCACGATTTATGGGGTTACTTCCTTTTGTCGCAAGATAAAAAACACAAAACCCCTCCCAACCTCCCCTTGTCAGAGGAGGAATTCACCTCTCCCCAGCCCCTCTCCTTCTCAAGGAGAGGGGTAAAGGGGTGAGGTAGGGGGTTGTATTAAAATTAATTTTTTAAATATGCTTCAATATAACGAAATAAGAGAGAAAAAAATAATAATTTACAATGATGAACCTTGCGAAGTTGTAGATTCGCATGTTGCACGTACTCAACAAAGAAAACCTCAGAACCAAGTAAAATTAAAAAGTTTAATTTCTGGTAAAACTATTGCAGCCACTTTTCATGTTTCTGATACAGCCGATGAAGCAGATATAGAAAAACGTGAAGTTAAATTTTTATATCACAACAGAGGTGAATATTGGTTTTGTGACATAGATAATCCAAAAAATAGATTTGAACTTGATTCTACGCTTGTTGGTGATGCAGGGAAATTTTTTAAAGAGAATGGTACTGTCGTGGCTCTCGTTTGGGACAATGATGGTGAAGAAAAAACAATAAAAATAACTCTACCCATCAAAATGGAATTCAAAGTAAAAGAAGCACCCCCAGCAGTCAGGGGAGATACTTCTAAAAGTGGAAATAAAATAATTACTCTTGAAAATGGAACGACCTTAAATGCTCCAATGTTTATCGAAGAAGGAGATGTCATTCGTCTCAATACTGAGACAGGGGAATACGTGGAAAGAGTTTAGACCAATAAAAAAGCATCTACGCTATAGCGTAGATGCTTTTTTATTTTCTTTTTAAATTTCTTCAGAAAACTTTTTGCGGATTTCTTTTAATATTTGTTCTGCTATCTTTTTATTTTCTTTCAAGAATGTGCGAGTGCTATCGTAGCCTACTCCTAATTTCACTTTTTCCACTTTTTCCCCGACTGGTATATAGAAATATGAATTACCAGTTTTTTCTATAATTTTGAATTTCTCTCCCAATGCAATGATTTCTCCTTCTTTAGAGATTCCTTCATTATAAATGATATCAAATTCTGTTTGTTTAAATGGTGCAGCTACTTTATTTTTTACTACTTTCACACGCGTACGAGAGCCAACAATATCTTCACCTTTTTTAATTTGAGCAATTTTTCTTATATCCAGACGAACAGAGGTGTAGAATTTCAAAGCTTTACCTCCAGGAGTGGTTTCAGGATTACCAAACATCACACCTATTTGCATTCTAATTTGATTTATAAATATGACGACAGTTTTTGATCTTGAGACTATGGCTGTTAGTTTGCGGAGTGCTTGAGACATGAGTCTTGCTTGTTTGCCGACATGATAAGCTCCCATATCTCCCTCTATTTCATCTTTTGGGGTGAGGGCAGCGACAGAATCAATGACGATAACATCGATCTTGCCTGTGCGGACGAGACTCTCGACAATTTCCAATGCTTGTTCACCAGTATCTGGTTGAGAAATAAGTAATTGATCAATATTCACTCCAAGTTTTTTTGTATAATCTGGATCCATGGCATGTTCGGCATCTATATATGCACAGACTCCTCCCAATTTTTGAGCTTCAGCTACGATATGTAAAGAGAGGGTAGTTTTTCCTGAAGATTCTGGTCCGAATATTTCAATAATTCTTCCGCGAGGAATTCCACCGACACCGAGTGCCATATCTAGCCCGATGGATCCTGTCGGTATTGTATTAATATCTACTTTTGGTGAATCACCGAGCTTCATAATAGAACCTTCACCAAATTTTGCTTGGATTGCTTTCACAGTATCATCAAGCAAAGATACTCCCATAGTTTTATCTTCCTTTTTTATTTTTTTCTTTTGCATATTTTTTCTAATAAATTAACTTATAATTTTTTTCATCACTATTTCCAAAATCATCTTTGGCTTTGATAGTTATTATATTATAACCCGAAAGAAGAATAATTGTTTCGTCAAAATTTCCTTCTTGATCTATTGAAATAGGACGGTCGTTTAAAGTTAAAATATTGGCATTTTTAGCATTGCCTGTTATTTTTAGAATATTATCAGCAACTTTTGTGCCATCCACTATATTTACATCTTTTATTTTTACACCAAAGATAACATCTTTAGAGCGAAAAAAACTATATATAATTATAAAAAGTAAAAAAACAGAAATTAAAACTATTTTTAATATTTTTTTCGCATCTGTGTTCATAAATTCCCTAGATTACATTTTCTCCATTTTCTGTATGCTCAATTTTCTCTAAAACTTCTCTTGGTTTTGCTCCGTCACCCGCGCTGATCACTCCGCGTTCTTCTAATTTATCCATAAGTCTAGCGGCTCGAGCATAACCCAATTTTAGTTTTCTTTGCAAATAAGAAGTGGAAGCTTTGCCGGCTTCTACTACACAAACTCGCGCTTCCTCATACATCTCATCATCGTCATCACTTGCATCATCATCGAGCGCGCTTTCAAAAATACTTTTATCAGCTGAGATAGAACCACTAGTCAAAGTTATTTCATCAGAAACTTCATCTTTGTATTCATCTATTAAATATTTTACAACTTTTTTAACTTCTGGTTCAGAAATAAAAGCACTTTGTAAACGTTCTGGTTGCGCCTCTCCGGAAGAATAGAGCATATCTCCAGCTCCTAAAAGTTTCTCTGCTCCACCAGCATCGAGAATGGTACGTGAATCTATTTGAGAAGACACTTTCAAAGCGACTCGGGCAGGAATGTTTGCTTTGATGAGTCCGGTGATGACATTTACTTCTGGACGTTGAGTAGAGAGTATCAAATGAATACCGACAGCTCGAGACATTTGGGCAAGACGTACGATAGCAGATTCTAATTCCCTTGGATAAGCGGTCATGATGTCTGCCAATTCATCTATCACTATTACTATATAAGGCAGACGATCGGCATCAACTTCTGTTTTTACTCCTTCACTGTTCGTTTTTATTTTTTTTGGATTTTTACCAAATACATTAGTGTGATAAGACTCTATATCTCTTACTGATTCTGTTTCTAGAATATCATAACGACGATCCATTTCTTTAGCTGCCCATTTTAGCGCTAGTATTGTTTTTTTTGCTTCGGTGATGACGGGGGTAAGTAAATGTGGAATATTGTTATAAAGTGTAAGTTCGACACGCTTTGGATCTATCAAAATAAGCTTTAAATCATCTGGTCCATTTCGATATAATAGGGAAGTGATCATAGAGTGAATAGTTACAGATTTTCCAGAACCAGTCGTACCTGCTACCAAACAATGTGGCATTTTAGCGAGGTTGCCAAAGACAGCCTTACCTGAAATTCCACGTCCCAATGCCGTGGTCAAAGGTTTTGGAGAATTTTGAAATTTACTATCTGCAAGCAATGTTGCGAGTCCGACGATTGATTTAGATTTATTTGGAATTTCAATACCGACGAGAGATTTTCCAGGGATCGGAGCTTCAATACGTATAGGATGAGCAGCGAGTGATAGGGCTAGATCATTTTGTAGTCCGACTATACGCGAAAGTTTTACTCCTTCAGCTGGTTTCAATGCATAACGGGTGACAGTTGGTCCGACAGTGATCTCATCCATCTCGACTTCAATGCCAAAGTTTGCAAGTGTGCGTTTGATAATGTTTGCATTTGCTTTAATGTCGCCAGTGTTTGGTTTACCCTGGTCTTCTTCGAGAAGTGAAAGTGGGGGAGGAACATAAGTAGAGATAAGCCCACCCTTTCTTTTTTTAATTGGAAATTCTTCTTCATCTTCTTGAGGAGGAGCGATCCGAACTTGTTCGGATCGAGGTGGTGATTTTTTAGAATTACCACCCCCTGCCCCCTCCTCATTAAGGAGGGGAGAAGAAGCCTTTTCTACTTCTTTTATTTCATCTTCATTTAAAGTATTTTTTGGTTTTTCTTTTTTGTTGGTGAGAGCACTCCAAATATTTTTGAAAAATGAAGAAAGATCTGGCTTAGCATCAAACATTACTAAAATTGAAATTATTAAAATAGCTCCGAGAAAAATTATACTGGCATAAACATCAAAAAGAGCAACGAATGGTGTTGATAAAATTCTTCCTAAAAACCCACCAGAATGAGTAAGAGAAACGACATCTATCATGCCGAGACTAGACAATAAAAACATTGTTCCACTAATACTGCGTGTCCAGCCGATATTTGGAGTTTCTGATTTTAAGAATGAAGAACCGAGTAGAACAAAAAGAAGGGGGAGAAGAATATATCCGATACCGAGAAAATAATTTAAAAAATCATATGCAAAATTTCCTGCTTTTCCTGCTCCACTAAACATAGACATTAAAAGAAATAAAGCTAACACAAAAAAAAGGATTGCCCAAATACTGTGTCGAGTTTCTGTTTTTAGATTACTAATCCCCAAATTAGTTTTAAGAGTCTTCTGTTTATCATTTTTGTTTTTTGCCATGTTTATATTTTAACATAAAAAAATAAAAATTAACTTTTTATTTTTATTAGTAAATAAAATAAATACAACCCCTCCTAACCTCCCCTTATCAGGGGAGGAATACCTCACCCCTACCCCTCTCCAAAATTTTAATTTTGGAGAGGGGAAAATCTGCTTAATAGCAGATTGGGGTGGGGTTGTATTTGTATTGACATTTCTTGTCCTTTATCTATAATGGACAACATGTTAAGTGGAAATAAAAACTTTAAGGACTCGATAAAAGACACAACTTCTATGCCTGGTCCTTTACTCCCATCTTTGGAGGACAAGTCTTTATCTTATACTAAAACTAATAAGCTTATTACCGCCCTTTATATGGTAACGGACACGATGGAAAAAGATGAACCACTACGCTTAAAATTAAGGACATTAGGAGTAGAAATTCTATCGGACATCAATTTGTCAAAGACGGTCTTTAATACTGTAAAAACAGAACAAATTTTGTCCTTTTTAAATATTGCTTTTGACATACGAATGATCTCAGAAATGAATTACAATATTCTCTTAAAAGAATTTACAGAATTGAAACAATCTATACAAGACTATACAAAACAGAAGCATTCTTGGTTGGAGGAATTTATGAAGACTCCAGCTAGTGAAAGTCTTGCTTTCTCTACTGAGAAGGCAAGGCCTTCACTAACTTTCCCTAAAGGACAGACAAGACTCGGAGTGCAGAGGGGGAGTACTTTGATGAATGCATTACAGAATGTCCATTATAAAAAAAATGATTTTGATGTCCTAAAAAATAAAAGACGTGAGGAAATTATTACTATTATAAAAGAAAAGAAATTAAGTGGCATAGATGGTACGACTATAAAGGACATCATGCTTGCTATCCGAAATCTTGGTGAAGGATGGGGAGAAAAGACATTGCAAAGAGAACTTGTATCTATGGTAAAGGACAGTGTCCTTTATAAAACAGGAGAGAAACGTTGGAGTAAATATTTTGTGAAATAAAAAAATACAACCCCCTAAATCCCCCTTGTCAGGGGGACTTTACCTCACCCCAATCTGCTATTAAGCAGATTTTCCCCTCTCCAAAATTAAAATTTTGGAGAGGGGTAGGGGTGAGGTGTTCCTCCCCTCTCAAGGGGAGGTTAGGAGGGGTTGTATTTATTTGCATTTTCCCTCCAAAAATGCTATATTTCTGACATGGATTTTCTCTTGGATTTGACTTTCTAGCTACTAGTCTCTAGAACCTAGAACCTAATTCACGAGGTTATCCACATAATATATTGCCTTCTATTACGGCTATATATTATAATGTTTGAGTGATTACAGACTACACACTAAAGGGGTGTGTTCTGTGTTCGCAAATTGTATTTGCTTTCGTTCATGATTGCATCGAAACAATCATGAACGAAAGCAATCAATCAAAGGTCGCAATTTTTGATTGGTTGTAGTTCATCTAAATTTTTAAGTAAAAATTTAGATAGTAAAAGAAAGGTCATTGAAAACAGAATAAAAAGTATTTTGCGGAAACGAAATTTTTTGCAAAATTATTTTGTTCGAGTTTTCATTTTCAAATCGAAATTCAAAATATTAAATCCCGTCGCTCGCGAGTGACAGGATGAAAATATTTTTATTTCTTTTTGAAGTTTAAAGAAATCTGTTCATCGTTAAATTTATTTGTCGCATTATTAATTGTTTTAATTATAAGTTATAGGCAAATAAAAAATGATGATAGAAAAAAATACGCTTTTAGTTTTGTCGAAACTAATTAATGGCGTAGAAAAAAATTATGAGTAAATTATTAAAATCAAAATTTCTTTTAGGAGTCGCAGTTTTTGCTCTAGCATTTGTTGTAGCTTATTCAGCTTCAGCAGCTGATGGTGCGATCACAATGACTTTGAAGAAAGGAATGAAAAATGTTCAAGTTAAGTATCTTCAACAGACTCTTAACGAGAAAAGTTACACAGTCGCTACAACAGGCGCAGGTTCAGTTGGTAAAGAAACCACAACCTTCGGTCCTGCTACAGTTTCTGCAGTAAAAGCTTTTCAAAAAGCTATGGGTCTCGTAGCTGATGGAATCTTTGGTGCAAAATCCAGAGCTGCATTAGGTGGAAGCGCTCCAGTCACATCTTCAAATTGTCCAGCTGGCGCATTATTCAATCCTACAACCGGTGCTCCATGTACTGGTACTGTAGTAAACAATAATCC
>JAHFNS010000020.1 GCA_023267215.1 Candidatus Nomurabacteria bacterium
TGAAAGAGTATCCAACTCGCCATGTCCTTCAATAAAGCCTATCTCCGGCTTAATTATAGTTGTTAAATTCCGAATGCAGCTGGCAAATTCATATTCCAGGGCTTGAATTGAATTATTCAACTGTGCCTCGGGAGATTGACCTAGCTGTGTTTTCAATAGCTGCCAGGGCATTTCGTTGCCTTTATACGATATAATAGCACCGGGAAATAGAATCTGTTGTGAAGTTCCGCTCTCCTCTTTTACTTCCAGATTGGTAGGCTGCAATCCTTTATCATAAAGTTGTTTATAAATTTCGTTTTGCTGTTTTTTATCCGTACCCTGAGATGGGTTGATAAACTGATATTCGATATTCTCATTGGAATAGGCTCTGAATTCATCCAGCATTTCTTTTGTTTCATTCCGCAAACGCTTGAATCCGGAGGGGAAATTACCTTCGAGGTACACTTTCACATATACCACATCATTCAGCTGTCCTAATATTTTTTTTGTTGCATCGGACAATGTATAACGTTTTTCAGAAGTGAGATCAAAACGATGAAATACAAATGAGCCTACAAAATTCAGCAATATCACAATTATGATAGCTAAAACCAGTGAAAGTATATCTCGTTTTTTATTTTTATTATTCACTTAAATTGGAGGATTATTTTTCCTATAAATATTTACGAATTCTATTTTTACCTGTTTCTTGTTGAAGGATAAATTAAATTTCATTTGGGCGTTCCCTTTCATAAAAAATGAAAGGGCCGGGCTTTCCGCTTCAATCTTTTCCCGCCAGTTGGCGGGAAAAGGATTTCCGCGGAATTATCCTGAGATTTCTATGATTAAAATACAATTGTTTAAAACTATTTTTATGCTGCATTTTTGTTGATAAAAGGTGTTTGTCTTTTTACCACTGCTGTTATTCTGTGGACTAATTTATTTCTTACTGCGTTAATCACTAACATTTTGTTTTTGCCCTCTTTTACCTTTCTTTCATAATATGTTTTGAGCTCGGTGTCATACTGTATAGCAACCATTGCACAGAGGTGCAATTTAGTTTTTAGTGATTTATTAGCCATTCTACTTACCCTTGTTTTACCTCTTACACTTGTACCTGAAGTGTGTTCAAACGGAGCAACTCCGCAATAACAAGCTAACTGTTTGGCTTCTGAATACATTTTAAATTCATTGGTAAAGCATATTAATTCTATTGTTGTTATTTGGCCTACACCAATAACACTTATTACAAGGCTATATAATTTAGCTAATCTATCATCATTTGTTACCACTTCGTTCATAGCCTGTTCTGTTTTTTTGATGTCCTTTTCTAAACCCTTAACAGCATTTTTTATTGATTTTTCTATTATTGAAGCTAAATCTTTATTCCCGGATTGTTTAAATTCCTTAACAGGCACTTTTAAAGCCATTAAACTGTTTATTAACCGTTCACGTGTAGTAAGTAGTTGCCGCAATGTTTCTACCTCCTTTCGTGGTTCTTCCCATAACCTGGCCTTTTCATTGTTTTTCATTGCATATATTGCTATGCGTTTGGCATCCACTTTATCATTTTTCCCTCTTTGCAAACCCATGCTGCGTAATATGGATACAGGCATTTCTATCCATACACACCATTGCTTTTCGCTTAATGCAAAAGCCAATTTTCGCCCATAAATTCCTGTATGTTCAAAACAATATAAGGTGTTATGAGTAGTAACTCCCTTTTGCTTTTTTACATAGCTCATTAATTTTTTAATTCCCTCAGCATCGTTACTTACTTGTTGATGGCTGCTCTTGTCTACTTCTTTATTAAAAATAAACACCACATCTAATGTTTTCTTTGAAACATCAATGCCCACAAAGTTGCAAAATTCCTCTTTTTTCATTTTCTTTGTTTTAAGTTAATCAGACTTATAAATAACCATTTCTAAACACTTTCAAGCCCTTGATAATAGGTCTAAAACCTTAATTTCTATTTGAAGCTTGTTTAGAAAACCGGTGCAGGATTTTATCTCAGATTAGGTCTAAAAACCTTGCTTGTCGATTAATGCGCCTGCTCCGGTGGTTATTTTATTAACAAGTTAACACTTTTCAACAAAGAAAAAAAGAAGCAAAAAAAGAAAATTACAACAACAACAATATAATTATTTTATCCTTTCAAAGAACGATTACAAATCTAAAGGCTTGTCGAAG